>NZ_LLKN01000001.1 GCF_002900095.1 Salegentibacter mishustinae
GGTGGAATTTCTATCGCACGATATCATTAAATAAAATGTATCTACCGAAACCTCATTATCCCTTCCATTGGTTTAATTATTAATTCCTATTTTTAGCTAAATTACCTCGATAAAGCTAACATACGAATCGAGACCGTTAGGCAGCATAATTTTTTTGTGTTGGGAACTTCTATTTTTTACTTATCTTTGACGTTAGTAACGCAAAACAAAATTATTTGTGATAAAATCATTTGCAGACAAAGAAGCTGACAAAATTTGGAATGGAACCCAATCAAGAAAGCTTCCTGCTAATATTCAAAATGTAGCAAGAAGAAAACTGAGAATGATGAATAATGCTCAAAATATAAGTGACTTAAGAATTCCTCCAGCGAATCATTTAGAAAAGTTGAGCGGGAATTTAGAAGGTTTTCATAGCATAAGAATTAATAAGCAATGGAGAATAATATTTAAATGGGAAAATGACAATGCTTTCGAAGTTCAAATTGTTGATTACCATTAATTTCAAAAAGATAAAAAAATGAAAAAGTTAGAAAATATACATCCTGGAGAAATCTTGAAAGAAGAATTTTTAGATCCAATGGAAATTACTGCATATCGACTTTCTAAAGAAACTTTTATTCCGCAGACACGAATAAGTGAAATCATAAAAAAGAAAAGAAGAATAACTGCTGACACCGCTCTTCGACTTTCAAAATATTTTGGAACCACAGCAAAATTTTGGCTGGGATTACAAGATGATTATGATTTAGAAGAAGAAAAATCTTTAAAGGAGAAAGAATTCAATAACATAAAACCGTTAGAAAATAACGCAGCTTAACATCGGTTCATCGCAAATAACAGGTATCCTGGAAAAAGTATAATTTAGAAAACCAATAAAGTAAAACGGTAAGCCAACAAAACCGCGGCCTTATTCCCGCTACTTATCCAAAACCGTAACCGTTGAGCGTAAACCGTCAAAAAAATTATCACAAAATTTAAAAATGAAAATAGCCAAAATACTTACTTATTTTATAACACTTATTCTACTAAATAGCTGTTCTCTTAATAAAGCTATAAAGCATCTTAAAGAAGGAGAAACGGTACAGGAGAACTATAAAGTCACCTTCCCATTCGAAATTAAAAATGGATTTATAATTGTACCTGTAGAAATAGAAAATAAGAGTTATGACTTTCTTTTAGACACAGGTTCTCCAAACCTTGTATCAACAGAACTTGCTGAAAGTTTAATTTAAAGGCTATTGATTCTGCAAATGCAGGGGATGTTTATAATGAGAAAATAAAAAATAAGTATACAAAACTGGAGACAGTTAAAATTGGAAACGTAGATTTTTCTGGAACAACCGCTTTAATAAATGATTTCAACTCTGTATCAGTATGGTCTTCTTTAAATATTCACGGATTTATAGGCGCTAATTTAATGCAACACGCCATTTGGGATATTGATTTCAGAAAACAACAAATTACGATAACTGATAATGAATCAAAACTAGATATACCTGAAAATATAATTGAAAACAAGTTGTTTATCGGCGTGGCAGGAATACCCTCTATTGCTTGTAAACTGAATGAAAAGAAAGTCTGGAATTTCACCGTTGATTTAGGATATAACGGAGGTATAGTGGTACCATTTTCAGAATTTAAAAAGCAAACAGAAAATGGTGCAATTGTAGATTTTAAAAAATCAAATACAAAAGGTGTTACTGGAATTTACGGAGCAAAAAACACAACCAGGGAATCTTATATCGGAATTATTGAAGAAATAGAATTTGGAAATTCAACTTTAGAAAATGTAAAAGTTTATGCAGAGCAGTATTTAGAAAAGAGGTTTGGTTCAGATTTTTTAAAAAATTACCGTATTATTCTAAATTGGAATAGTAAAAAAATAAAGTTGATAAAAAATGAACAAACCAACGAATCCTTAGTAAACGGCCTACGCACAAAATCGGTTAAAGAAAATAGCTAGGTTTGACTTAAATTCTATATTTTAGAAATCTAAATTAAACCTGGTTACACCAGCAAGCTAGCTCTTCCCTACAGGCTACTTCCCTTAATTAAAACCATTGAGCAGATATGAAAATACTAACTATAATAACATTTTACTTAATTGTGGTTTCAAGTTCTGCACAAGCATTGGATGGAAAATGGATGATGACCAAAGAAGGTGATACTTATATTATTCCAGAAAATTTAATCTTAGAAATAAATTCCGATTCATTGAAATACTTTTCATTTGATCAATTTCAATCTTCAATTCCAATAAAAATTGAAAATAACAAGCTCATAGTAAATCAAACACAGACTGATATTGTTGAGTTTATAAATGAAGATAGAATTAAAATAAAAAGTCAGGAAAAGGATAAAAATTCATTGAACGAAACAGAATATGTAAGATTAAAAAAAACTAAGACAACATTATCACCAGAAGAAATTCAAAACTTATCTTTTAAGTTTAATTGGAATGATGAGAAGTTCAAAGTTATATTTAATAAGGAATTAGGAAGTCCGCAGGTCATGAGGATTATGGAAAAAGATGAATTGTCGAAAATTCGTCTTGAGAAAATTGATTCAACTTATTTCATTTCAATTTTACAATCTGGGAAAAGAAAAACAATTTTTCCAATAAAAGAGGTTTCTAATGATAAAATGATACTTTATGGAATGCCTAGAAAACCTTACGAAATAGTAGGTAAGAAAATCGAATAACATCTGCATCACAACAAGGGCTCATCGCCAATAGCCGGCAGCATTAGAAAGAAAATGATTAACCTGACCAATAGACTAATACGGTAACTACTAATCCGCGCCCACTACCCCACCAACTGGCGATAAATGGGATCGTTGCGAGCAATTTGCACAATGAAAATCTTAAAATGAATAGATCACTTTTTTTAACTTTTATAATATCAATTTTCGTTATTCATTTAAGTATAGCGCAAAGGAAAACACCTTTAGAATATATTCCAAATGGATATAAATTGTTTGAAAAATATAAAGGTGACTTAAATAATGATAACAGGGAAGATATTGTATTAATTATAAAAGACACCAAACAAGAAAATATTATAAAAAACAGGTTTGGAGATATTGTTGATCGAAATAGAAGAGGAATTATCGTAATTCTAGGTAAGGAGGATAACTATGAAAAAGTAGTTTTAAATAAAGACTGTTTTTTATCCGAAAATGAAGATGGTGGAGTCTATATGCCTCCAGAACTATGCATAAATATTGAAGATGAAAAATTGAAAATTCATTACGGCCACGGTAGATACGGATATTGGGAATATATTTTTAAATATTTGGAATCCGATTTCAAATTAATAGGATATGAATCAAGTGAAAATCACGGTCCAAAAGTGCTTTATCAGTCTAAAATAGATTTCATTAAAAAGGAAAAAACACTATCGGAAAACATAACTAAAGATCCTGAAGCTGAGGAAGAAATCTTTGAAATAATCTCTTACGATATAAAAATAGATGATTTAATAAAATTATCTGATATTAAAAGTTTTGAAGATCTTGATATGACAAAATTTTAAGAAGGCAAACAGTTCATTACAGCGGCTCATTGCGAATAGCCGCACCATTAGTAAGTATAATTAACCTGACCAACAAATCAATACTAATCCGACAAATCCGCGTTCGCTACTCCACCAAATGGGATGCTTATTGTGTTCTAAAACAAAAAATTATTTTAAGATTTCGGCTTATTTAGTTTTATTTGCGGACTAACCTAAAACCTAATCCAATTGAAAAAATTATTTTTATTATTACTGTTATTTATTAGTGGAATTTCGTGTCAAAAAGACGATGGTAATTCTCCATCGCCTGAACCTACACCTGAACCTACTCCTGTTGAGGAGAAAATATATGAAGGAGAAGTTTCTTTGGAAACTCAAATAGACGTAGAGAATTTTGGGGCAGAAGAATATACAGTGATAACAGGAGAACTTTATATCGGAAGTGACAATACAGATATATCAGATCTAAGTTCATTGGAAACTTTAAGGAAAGTGGAAGGAAGTATCTATATTCTTAAAACAACTGCAGAGAACTTAAAAGGTCTACATAATCTCGATACAATTAATATGGATTTACATATTAATAATAATCACCAACTAAGTAACCTAGAAGGTTTAGAAAGTCTAAAATATATCGATGCTAATTTCAACTTATCTTATAATGATAACCTGGAAAACTTAAAAGGTTTGAGCGAAGTAAGTTCTGTTCACACATTTTATATCCAAGGTAACAAATCCTTGACTTCTCTTTCCGGGATGGAAGCTATAAAGAAAGCTATTTATTATGGTTCGGTTTATAATAATGAATCTTTATCAGATTTATGTGGTATGAAGAATGCCTACCAAAATAGAGAAGAAGAGGATATGGAATGGACAATAGACAAAAATTTATACAACCCTACTCCTGAGGAAATTATTTCAGGAGTTTGTAAAAATTAAAATAAGCTTACCTATTGAAGAAATTGAAAAATCGTGTGATCTTCTATATTAACAGCATCTACAGAAGATTAGAGTTTCTCTGATAAGAAAAATTATTTACAATAATAACGGTTTATCGCTAATAAACGGCCACCATTAATAAGTAAATAATTAACTTGACCAACAAATCTGGTAAGCCAATAAGTGCGGTTCCTTACTTTCCTATCCTACAGCCAGAGCATTAAAGAATTTCAATTAAAAACAAATACGGAAATTATTTATGCAAAAACGGCTAGGTTTAAACTACATTAGCCGGATATGAAAAAGGAATTTATATTAGACCGCTTAAAAATCAGGAAACATGAGTGACCCAACAAATATCTGTTTGTCTTGTGGTCTCTGTTGTGATGGTACTTTAATTGGTTTTGTACAGCTGGAAAGTGAAGAACTCTCACCAGTAAGGAAGATGATGGAAATTGAACAAACGGGTGAAAATGGAATGTTTTTTCTACCCTGTAATGAACTTGGCTGCAATGGTTGTAATATTTATTCTCAAAGACCAAAGGCCTGTAGAAATTTTGAGTGTGGAGTTTTGAAATCTGTCGAAAAAAAGGAGTTGACTTTTGATAAGGCCACTGAAGTGATTGATATAGTAAAACAAAAAAAGATAGCTATTGAAAAACAAGTAGCAATATTACAAATTGAGCTACAATCCAAATCATTCCACTTTAAAATGCTCGAATTGAAAAAGTTATTCCGGAAAGATAAGTCAGAATTATTCTTATCAGAAAGCCATCAGGAATTAAAATTAAAGCTCAGCGAACTTGAAAAATTGTTATCAAAGAGTTTTGGTGTTGCATTTTAACAAATACTACAGGAAAAAAGCTTTTAAAATAGATATAGTGCACAACACTTTGAAATGTGTAAATGTTTCAACCCCTGGTTATTCCTTTTAACTAGTAAAAATAGTTTTTTTGATCGATACTAAAACTAAATTCCTGACTAACCAACCATTCCACGCAAAAACTCACATAAGTCCATACTTTCGTAACCAATCACTGTCGCAAATTAAACTTAATGAAAAGTTATTATTCTTAATTTTATTGATAGAGTTTACTGTAAAAATTAACTTTGATTAGGGTGAAAATTTTTATTACTTCAATTTAAGCCCTCGCTGCGTAGTTGACCGACTTCATTTAGCTAACCATTATAAATCTCTTTTAAAACTACGCTATATAACAGGAGAATAACACAAACCTGATTTAAGAATTTAAAGAAAGAATTATGAAGAAATTAATCTTAAATGATGGACAAAAATTACCAACAGTAGGCTTTGGAACTTATAAATCTGAAGGCCAGGAAGGAATTGAAGCAGTCTCTACCGCTATTTCCAATGGCTATTCGCTAATAGATACTGCTGCAGTTTATGGAAATGAAGAGACTGTTGGAAAGGGGATAAAAGCCAGCGGAGCTTCAAGAGAAGACATTTTTGTAACTACTAAATTATGGCGTGAAAATTTAGGTTATGAATCAACCAAAAAAGAATTTGAAAAATCTCTAACCAGGCTTGACCTGGAATACATTGATCTCTATTTAATTCACTGGCCTGCCAATGCTAAAAATTATGATAATTGGCAAAAAACCAATGCTGATACCTGGAGAGCAATGGAAGAATTACAAGCTGAAGGCAAAATAAAATCTATAGGAGTTAGCAATTTTTTTCAGGAGCATCTGGAGGCTTTATTTGAAACTGCCAAAGTTATTCCTGCTGTTAATCAAATAGAATTTCATCCTGGATATTGGCAACAGGAATTAGTTTCATACTGTAAAAAACAAAATATAACCCTGGAGGCATGGTCTCCTTTAGCCAGAGGAAAAGTATTTGAAAATGAAGTTTTGGAAGAAATCGCAAAAGCTCATAATAAATCGGTATCACAAGTTTGTTTACGATGGATAATACAACACGAGGTAATAGCCATCCCAAAATCTACAAACCCAGAAAGAATTCAGGAAAATATAGAACTATTCGATTTTGAACTAACATCGGCCGAAATGGAAAAAATAGATCATCTTCCAAAAATGGGTTTCAGTGGAGAACTACCTAACATTTGGCCAGATAAAGTTTAAAAAGTGCTTTAACTACAAACGAAGTCTTTTGAAATACGAGGAAATTTATAGCGCTTAAACAAGTGTCAAAAATTTAATTATTTAACATCTCTTTACGTAGCCTGCTTATTTCTTCGTATTTTGAAGGCTATGATCTTAAAGAAGTGTGCTTTTTTTATTGTATTTCTAATAATTTTGTTAGGTTGCTCCAAAGGAGATAGAGATTCTGCTGACGCAGTATTTGGAAGCAAACGTGAAGCTAAACCTTATAAGGTTTCTAAAGATCTTGAAGCCATAAAAGAAGATGGCGTTTTACACGCGATAACCATCTACAATTCTACAAGCTATTTTTTATATAAAGGAGTCCCTATGGGCTTCGAGTATGAGTTGCTATCGCGCCTCGCCAAAAACTTAGGTTTAAAGCTGAAAATCACCATTGCCGAAGATATTGATGATCTATTTGATATGCTGAACAATGGTAAGGGTGACTTAATTGCATATGGTTTAACCATAACCGAACCCAGAAAAAAGCTGGTGAGTTTTACAGAAAATCATTACGTAACCCACCAGGCTTTAGTACAACGAATGCCCGATAACTGGCGCTCCCTACCCGGCTATAAGATAGATAAACAACTAATTTCAAACACGCTAGAATTAAGCAACGATACCGTTTGGGTTAGGGAAAATTCATCTTATGCTGAAAGAATTAAAAACTTAGAAAATGAGATTGGTGCCGACATTCCGGTAGCGCATATTAACGGAAATGTCACTACAGATGAAATAATTAAAATGGTAGTGGATGGCGAAATCGAGAGAACAGTTGCTGATTACAATATTGCATCTATCAACAAAACCTACTACCCTATTCTAAATATTGATACCCGTGTTTCGTTTTCTCAACGTATAGCATGGGCAGTAAGACAGAATTCTCCAGAATTACTCAAGGCGATAAATAAGTGGATAAACAAAGAGAAAAAATCAGACGATTATTATGTGATTTATAATAAATATTTTAAAAATACCAGGTCTAACAGGAGTAGGATTAAAAGCGATTTTTACAGTAAAAACAGCAATAAGATTAGTAAATACGACGATATTATTAAAGAAAATGCTTCTAAATTAGGATGGGACTGGCGCTTCCTTTCTTCCCAGGTTTACCAGGAATCCAGATTTGATCCTACAGCAGAATCCTGGGCAGGTGCAACCGGCTTAATACAACTAATGCCGGCAACGGCAAAAGAAGTTGGTGTGAATAACAATTACAATCCAGAACAAAATATAAGAGGAGGCGTAAAGTATTTAGACAGGATGCGCGATAATTTTGAAGCTGTTGAAGATTCTATTCAAAAAGTAAAATTTACACTAGCCGCTTTCAACTGTGGTGCAGGTCATGTATACGATGCTATGCGTCTAGCTGAAAAACATGGTAAAAATCCCAATATATGGGACGAAAATGTAGAAGAATATATACTGAAATTAAAAGACAGGAAATACTACCTGGATGATGTGGTTAGACACGGTTTTGTTCGAGGAAGAGAACCATACAACTATGTAAGGGATATATTTTTACGCTACGAGCATTATAAAAAATTTATTGAAGAATAAGCTCTACTTTAAAAGGTTACGCCACTGTTTTTAGCATTTTTAATTGATAATATAATTAATCAATTTTAAACGCAACCTTTTACAAAATAATGCATCTACTTATAAACCATAATGATGAAAAAAATAATACTAGTCCTTATTTCTATTATTTTTATTGCCTGTTCAAAAGATGATGATAATGCGGATATCCCAGTAACTGAAAAAAATGTAGTTATTTCACAGGATGAAACTTACGAGTATGAATTTGAGTTTCCTGGTGATGAATCCGGATATAGTATTACCAGGCAGGCTGAAAGTTTTGAATTAAGTAATCTTCAACAAGATCCTGCAACTGGAGGTTTTATCTATAATTATAAAACGCAAGCTGATTTTACCGGAACTGATTTTGTTGAAATTTCATTAACTACCTATACGATAGGCTTAGATAAAACTTCAGTTACGAGAATTATTAGAATTAATTTCGAAATTCAAAACAAAAGCACAGGCCAATAATCCTAAAATCAGATAAAAACGCAAGGGTTTTATAATTCTTATTTAATATATTTTCAAAAACCTATTTCCTTGTCCTCTCAATAAAAACCTTTTGTAATTTCCTGGTAATGCTGTCTTTTCTGGCAGTATAGACTTTTTTATTCTTGTGGGTAATAGAGCTTATAGGAATTATTTGCGTGGTGGTGCCGGTGACAAAAATTTCATCTACTTCTACCAGTTCATCAATATGCACGGCCTTCTCAACCACCTTTATGTTTAAGTCGGCACAAATATTAATCACTTCTGCACGAGTAACGCCAGAGAGAATCTCGGGACCTTCGGGATGAGTATGCAGCACACCGTATTTTACAAAAAACAGGCTGGAGTGTGAACCTTCGGTAAAATATCCTTTGCGCACCAGCAGGTTTTCAGCAAAACCGGCAGCAATAGCTTCTTCGTTGGCCATCACATTCGCCAGAAGCGCTGTCGATTTAATATCACAACGATGCCAGCGCTTATCTTCAGTAGCCATAACTTCCCAGGTCTTATTTTCAAAACCTTCCAAAGCCACGGGAAAAGCATACAGTAAAATGCTGGTTTCAATCTTTTCGGGAATAAAATGACTTCTGGCTGCAGCTCCCCTACTTACTTGGATATAAACCGCAGCATCTGTTTCATTTAGATTAAGGCGGTCTAAGGCTTCATACATCAAATTTTCTAACGAAAACGCATCAAAAGTTACCTGTATTTGGTCCAGGGAATATTGAAGGCGTTTAAGGTGTTCTTTCAATTTAAATGCTTTGCCTTTATAAAATGGTGTAACTTCATAAACACCATCACCAAACATAAACGCCCGGTCAAAAACTGAAACATAAGCTTCATCCGGTTTTAGCCATTTTCCGTTTAAATAAACTTCCGAAGGATACTTCTTTTCAAGTTTCATAACATCTTTAAACTAATATTAATACTCTTCATTTTTCCATCGATGAAAAAACGAAGCAAAAAAATCTAGGCTTACGAAACTTTATCTAAATTTTGCGCTCGACACCTAAATTTTAGGAACTCGCCTCTATAATTCAACTGGAAAGAAAAAGACGTTCGGCTCAAACAGCCTAAAATTTTACGGTGCTTTCGCTTCAAATTTTACGATAAATTTTCGATAGGCCATTAAATGTTTGGGACGTTTTGTTTTGTAAACCTTTATTTTAACTAAAATACTGGTGCAGCTGCTGCAACCATTGTATTTCGTAATAACGCACAATACTTATCACAATTACACCGGCGGCCACATAAATCCAGGAGTAGGTATCTCTTTTTAGCATAATCCCGCCTATTACCGCAAAGACCACAAAAGGAATAGCCATAATAAGATTTGGCAAGGGCCAGGCATCACTAAATAACACCGCAATGATCTTCATGGCACCATAAAAAATACTGTAAAATAAAATGATCTTACTTATTAGCGCTTTTAAATTTCGTTGCTTCATTTACTCGTAATTTTCTGGAGATCTCCTGCGATTAGTAGTCTGTTCGAAAGCTAATGCCCATTGGTATAGTTTATCTTCTTGAGATGTTTTTGTAAAGAATGTCAGGCCTTTTGGGGCACCCTCTTGGTCATAACCCATGGGAACAGTAATAGCAGGATAATGAGCTACCGCTGCAAAACCGGCGTGATAATTATTGATGGATAAAATTCCATCTAAATTGTGCTCCTTCATGGGAGCATCAAAATACTTTTTACCCTTTGCGCTTAGATCACTTTTTATGGAATCCAAAGTAGCATTATCTGCAGAATCTTCTATGATTCCGGTGAATAAAGACTGGCCGTAAGGCATTCTTGCAATGGAATCTTCATTATTGAATTTCACAATATCTTCTACGGAAGAAAAACCGGTTTCACCACCATATTTTTCAAAATATTCAGGCAGATCTTTTTTCATATCCAGGCTTAATAAGCGAAGAAAATTATCCATCTCCACTTCTGCAGCTTCAAATTCTACAATTTCAGCTCCTAAATCTTTTAAATCCTGCACTGCACGATTATAAAGAGAATCTTCCATTAATTCTTTAAAAGCGCCAAAGCGTTTTCCTTCCAGGTTTTGATTTTCAAGATTAAAATCAGCGTTTTTCACTTCTACTGAAGCAGCATCTTTTTTATCTTCACCAATCATCGCTGAATACAAGATCGCATTGTCTATCACAGATTTTGTGATTGGCCCGGGCGTATCGAGGTAACTTGAAATAGGAACAATCCCACCCCGACTTAAATTACCGATAGTAGGTTTTAAACCTACCACAGAGTTTTGACTTGAAGGTGAAAGAATAGACCCGGAAGTTTCTGATCCTACCGCTACAGGAGCCAAATTAGCAGCCACAGCAACCGCGCTACCCGAACTTGATCCACCGGTATCAAAAATCTTTCTACCGTAAGGATTTAAAGTCTGCCCACCAACTGCAGAATATCCGCTTGGGCAATCATTGCAAAAGAAATATGCCCATTCGCTTAGATTGGCTTTCCCAAGGATTAGCGCACCATTATCTTTTAATTGCTGAACGATAAAAGCATCTTCGGTTTGGTTGTTTTCCAAAGCCATAGCCCCGGCGGTAGTCGCCATATTTTCTGTATTGATATTATCTTTAAGCAAAACCGGAATTCCAAAAATAGGATGATTTTCTGCAGCATTTTTGAGTTCCTCATCCTTTTTCTCTGCCTCTTCAAGTAAATTAGGGTTTAAAGAAATCACCGAATTTAAAGAAAGCTCATTTTCACGGTCAAATTGCTGAATTCTATAGAGATAAAAAAGGGAAAGTTCTTTATAAGTAAGTTCTCCATTCTTAATAGCCGTTTGGATTTCGGGGATATTTATATCAAAAATAAGCGGTTTCAGCTCATTATATTTTTCTTCAGAAAATTGAGCTAAGTCGCTTTTAAAAGGTGCCCATAAAGAATCCTGGGAAATATTCCTGGAATCTAAAACTTTAAATTCCATTTCCTTTTCAGTCTCTAGCGAATCTGTTTCACGATTATTTTCGAGATCTTCTTTAGATTTTTGATCGTTTCCGCAGGAAATTAAAGCCGGAAGTAAAAGAAGGAGTAAAAGTTTTTTCATCTAATTATAATTTCAAACGGAATAAAGTAATTCGCTACTTATAGCAAATCAAATTATTTGTTCCCAGCATCAAACTGGTTTATTGTTTAAAGAAAGAATCTACAAATTCATATTTATTAAAAACCTGCAAGTCTTCAATGCCTTCGCCTACTCCAATATATTTCACAGGAATTTGAAATTGGTCGCTAATGCCAATTACCACACCGCCTTTTGCCGTTCCATCCAGTTTTGTAACAGCCAGTGAAGTCACTTCTGTAGCCGCTGTAAATTGTTTTGCCTGCTCAAAAGCATTCTGTCCTGTAGAACCATCTAAAACCAATAAAACTTCGTGAGGCGCATTAGGAATCACCTTTTGCATTACACGTTTTACCTTGGAGAGCTCGTTCATTAAATTCACCTTATTATGCAACCTGCCGGCGGTATCGATTAGCACAACATCGGCATCTTGTTTTACGGCACTTTGCACCGTATCAAAAGCAACGGAAGCCGGATCGCTTCCCATTTTTTGACGTACTATTGGCACATCGGTTCTATCGGCCCAAATTTGCAACTGGTCTATGGCAGCTGCTCTAAAGGTATCGGCAGCTCCTAAAACTACTTTTTTACCGGCACTTTTAAATTGATGTGCAAGTTTCCCAATGGTCGTGGTTTTTCCTACGCCATTTACACCAACTACCATAATTACGTATGGTTTTACATCTGGCAACTGGATATTTGCGGCTTCCCCGGTTTCGGTTTCTGAAAGCAACCCGGCAATCTCTTCGCGAAGTATTTTGTTAAGCTCCTCGGTGCCCAGGTATTTATCGCGAGCCACGCGTTCTTCAATTCTATTAATCACTTTAATAGTGGTAGCCACGCCAAGATCACTACTAATTAGTACATCTTCTAGATCATCTAAAACCTCTTCATCTACTTTAGATTTTCCGGCTACAGCCTTACTCATCTTAGACATAAAGCTGGTCTTGGATTTCTCCAGCCCTTTATCCAGGTTTTCCTTTTTGTCTTTTGAAAATATCTTTTTAAATAAACTCATTTTTTGGAAGGTTTAAAATCAACAAATTCCGGAAACAAGCTTCCGAAATTTTTCGTTGTAAATATACGTAAATTACTTCGAGGCCAGCCCACAAAGCATTAAGAAGACTAATTTACAATTTCGAGATAAATCCAGGAATATTTAAATCTCGATTATCGATTAAAAACAAAAAGCCGTCCAGAGATTATCCAGACGGCTTAGTAAATGTTTTCAAGGAAGTTTGCTCGAATTACTTTTTCTTCAAAAAGTCGTTCACGTCTTCCGGAGCCATAATTTGTTCAACAAAAGTATAGGCACCAGACTTTGGAGATTTAACCATTTTTATTGCTTTGGTCAATCTCTTAGACCCTGTTTGTATCGATGCTACTGATTTCTTAGCCATAACTTATTATTTTATCTCTTTATGAACCGTCATTTTCTTAAGGATTGGATTAAATTTCTTTAATTCCATCCTGTCCGGCGTATTCTTTTTATTCTTGGTAGTAATGTATCTTGAAGTTCCCGGTTGTCCGGTAGCTTTATGCTCTGTACACTCTAGTATAACCTGTACCCTGTTTCCTTTCTTTGCCATTGTAATGTGTTTTTATGCTTCAGGATTATTTTTTCAAAAATCCTTTTTCTCTAGCCTCTTTAATTACGGCAGAGATGCCTTTTTTATTAATATCTTTAAGTGCAGATGTAGATACCTTTAAAGTGACCCATTTATCTTCCTCAGGAATAAAAAAACGTTTCTTTACCAAATTGGCATTAAATCTACGTTTGGTTTTGTTCATAGCGTGAGAAACATTGTTCCCAACCATTGCTCTTTTACCAGTAAGTTCACAAACTCTTGACATTGCTCTATTCTTTTCTCGTTATTTCAAAACAGGCTGCAAATTAACGATTTTTTCACCTAACAAACAATATTAATTTAAAAAAATATTCCAGGTTGTTGAAATTTTCCCGGCCATCCAATCTTTTAGCCAAAAACTCGCTGTTTACGTCCTGTTAGAAGGATCTCAATATAAAGGTTGGTTTAAATTTTAGCTACTAAGCTTATACGGAAATATTTAAACTTCTGAATTTCAAATCTTCCAGAAGGCAAATTTAAACTTTTAAGCCAAAAATTAAGCTCTTATGGATGCGTTTTAATCTGCTCAAACAGTTCTTCCCTAATCAATTCAATACTCTTATTTACCGCTTTCCCAATCACTTTATCACGATGATTCCCAAAGGTGAATTTTTTAGCATAAACTTTATCCGGCGTTGCAATTCCTATAAATACAGTACCAATATCGGCATCGCTATCGCCCTTGGTCGGGCCGGCATTTCCAGTGGTAGAGATCGCATAATCGGTTTTAAAGATCTCCCGAACATTTTTAGCCATAGCCATAGCTACTTCTTCGCTCACTACAGAATGTTCTTCGATCAACTTCTTATCTATTTTCAGCACATCTACTTTAGAACTCGTGGCATAACTCACCACACTGCCTTTGTAATAATTGGAAGCCCCCGGTGGGGTAGCAAATAAACTACCCAGTCTTCCTCCTGTGCAACTTTCGGCTGTAGAAATAGTTGCTTTATTCTTTAAGAGTAATCTTGAAATTTGAATTTCTACCGGTTCATCATCTTCGTAACCTACGATGATGTCGCCAATAATACTATGAAGATCACTAATAAGACTTTCTACACTGTTTTTTAGATGTTCTTCATTATCGCCTTTAGCGGTTAAGCGCAAACGAACGCGCCCCAAATTTGGCAAATATGCCAACCTGATGTAAGGCGGCAAGCCATCTTCCCAGGCTTCAATTTTTTCAGCAATGGCGCTCTCTCCCATCCCGTAGGTTAATACGGTTTTATGCAGAATTACCGGACGCTTAAAATTTTGCTGAAGCCTTGGTATTACCTCATCTTCAATTAAAGCTTTCATCTCAAAAGGAACGCCAGGCAGAGACACATAAGCTTTGCCTTCACTTTCAAACCACATTCCGGGTGCGGTCCCAAATTTATTCATCAGGGCCAGGGCTTTTGAAGGCAACAAGGCTTGTTTTTTATTGAGATCTGAAATTGGAGTATCTATATATTTCTCAAAGAGAAATTCGATATGTTTGAGCACCTCCTCGTTATTCACGAGTTTATCCTCAAAAAATTCACACAAACAATCTTTGGTAATATCGTCTTTGGTAGGGCCCAATCCACCGGTAATGATTATGATATCGGCTCGAACTTTAGCCTCATTTAAAGCTTCCAGGATATGACTTCTCTCATCCTCTACGGTAGAAATTTGCTTTACCGAGATCCCGATTTTATTAAGTTCTTTCGCGATAAAAGCTGAATTGGTATCTACGATCTGCCCAATAAGGATTTCATCTCCAATGGTAATTATTTCTGCTTTCATTCCAGCTCAAAATCTCTTTTAAGGGCAATAGTCGCCACATTTACCTTTTTGGTTATTTTAGTAGCAGCTTCAGGTACATCGTCTTTTTTCTTTCCGGCCTTTGCCCAGGATTCTATCACTTTTACCTCATCCATAAGCTCCAATCCAAAAAGTTGCAAATTTGGTTTCATTTTATGGGCGTATTGGTAAGCCAGTGTTGGGTTATCGTTAGAAATAGCTTCATTCATCGCCTCTACATCTGGCGGAATTTCCTCTAAAAAAGTTTGCACCACCACCTTCATGAAATCATCGTCACCACCGGCCATTTCTTTAACTTCACTTAAATTGTAGTTGCTCATATCGCTATTTTGTTTGAATTGAAAATATTTGTTTGTCTTCTATAAAGCCTGTTAATCTATCTTCTGCGGAAACCTTGCCAACTCCGGCCGGGGTTCCTGTAAATATAATATCGCCTATTTTTAAGGTGAAAAATTGGGAAACATAAGCAATTAGTTCATCAATCTTCCAAAGCATCAGCTCTGTGTTGCTTTTTTGAACGGTTTCCCCGTTCTTCTTTAAACTAAAGTTAAGCATATTTATATCGGCTACCGAATCTTTAGCTAACCATTTTTCGCCTATAACCGCGGCGCCATCAAATGCTTTGGCCTTTTCCCAGGGCAAACCTTTTTCTTTTAATTTTTGCTGAAGATCTCTCGCGGTAAAATCTATTCCGAGGCCAATCTCATCATAATATTTATGTGCAAATTTCTCCTGAATATGTTTTCCTACTTTTTTGATCTTTACCAAAACTTCTACTTCATAATGTACTTCTTTAGAAAAATCTGGTATAAAAAAAGGTTGTTTCTTTAATAAAATGGAAGTATCAGGTTTTAGAAAAATAACCGGATCTTCAGGTTTTTCGTTCTGTAATTCAGAAATATGATCGGTGTAATTTCTACCTATACAAATTATCTTCATGCTTCAATAATTAATCGGTTAGGGTTATTTTAAAAGCCGGCGCCGGAACTCCTCCTTTAAAAACCGAATGAGAATTATCTAAATTATTCATTTTTTTCCATCCATTAGTATCCTTAAAAAAGGAATTGAAATTTTCATCCTCTTCTTCCAGCACACCTTTAAACACCGGCAAATATTTAACTACCTTAAAATCTTCGTAAATAAGCGTATCGGTTTGCCTATAAACACGGTAATCTTTTTCTTCAATATACTTGTTTTCTTCAATAAACAAATGCTCTACTGCTACAAAAAAGCCTTCTTTTGGTATAGGAATTCGATACCTAAGCATTGGAATTTTAGTTTTAAAACGGTTATCGCCGCGTTCTATAATTAAATTCGAGGTTAATAGATCTCTACCTGGTTTTCCGTTTTCGCCAACTTCTAATATTCTTAACCTGAACTTTGATTTCCTATTCGTTTTTATATCGGCAGAAAAAAACCGGACCTCTACCTCCTCCAAAAAGCAGCCTGCCTTAAAATTTTCGGGTCTTGCGTAGTAGCGAGCTATCATACTTGGAAACTGCCCACCGCTAAAATTCCCCAAACCTATGCTTTCCCTTCCGCGAAAATCATTGATCTTTTCAGAATTATTTTCGGTGATATTATATAACTGAACTTCAGAAAGTGAGTTTACTGCTGGCTCCAATTTCACAACCCTGCTATTAAGATCGGTGAGGTTTATATTCCTGGTTTTAAAACCTACGTAACTAAATTTTAAGCTAGCGGAAGTATCTGCACCTTTTATCACAAAAGAAAATCTTCCCTGCGCATCTGTAGAAGTGCCTTTATGTTGCTCTTCTAAAACAATATTCACATAGGCTAAGGCTTGTGAAGTAACGGCATCTACCACCTGACCTACCACACGATTTTCCTGGGCTATAGAAAAATTGTAGCACAGCAAAAACAGTATGATAAAGCTTTGCTTCATTGCTTGTTAGGACAATTTATTATTAAGCTTTCTTAGCTTTATAGCGGTAAGCACTTTTTTAGTGTACAGCGGGAAATCGGCATTCTGGATCCATCCATAATAACCTGGTTCGTCTTCCAGCACCTTTTCTACATTTTTACCTTTAAATTTTCCGAAAGCAAAAACTTCTTCCCCTTTCTTATCGAACGCAATAAATCCGGCGAAATCAGCAAAACGTTTCCTGGAAGAATAATCGGCCAGGTATTTCATATCATTTTGCAAATCTTCATAACGGTCTAGTTGAGATTTTAAAACTTCGTAAGTAGCCGTGGTATCGGCTTCGGCACTGTGGGCGTCTATTAGATCTTTTCCGCAGTAAAACTGGTAAGCGGCTGCTAAAGTTCTTTGTTCTTTTTTATGAAAAATGGTTTGCACATCTACTGCCACCACGTTTTTCATTTCAAAATCTACGCCGGCACGTAAAAGTTCTTCTACCAATAAAGGAATATCAAAACGATTAGAATTATAGCCTCCAAGATCGCATCCTTTTATCATATCATGAACCTGCGAAGAAAGTTCTTTAAAAGTAGGCTCATTAGCTACTTTTTCATCTGAAATCCCGTGAATAGCAACAACTTCTTTGGGAATTGGCATTTCAGGATTTACCAGCCAGGTTTTGCTTTCCTTGTTTCCGTTAGGAAAAACTTTAAGGATGGCAATTTCTACAATACGGTCTTTCGCTACATTTGTTCCTGTAGTTTCCAGGTCAAAAAAACAAATGGGTTTGGTTAAGTTTAATTCCATAAAAGGAGCTTGATTTTGGGGATAAAGATACTATAATTTATGAGCTTTGCTTTTCCAGAAACTTGCAATTTGAGCTCTTGTGAACAAAAATAAATTACATTTTTTACCTTTGAATTTATTAAAATAACCAGGATGCTTAAATATATTGCGTACGTAAGCAGGCAAAGTCACATAATCACTGATAGGGCTTTAAAAGAATTGCTTGAAGAAGCGCGAAATAACAACACTGCGAGTGCAATAACCGGAATGCTAATCTATTTTCATGGAACTTTTATTCAATATATTGAAGGAGAAGAAGAAAATGTTGATTGGCTGTATAGTAAAATAGCCAAAGACAAACGCCACCAAAACATAACCGAACTGGATTCTGGCTTCAATAAAGAAAGAGCTTTTTCTGACTGGTCTATGGCCTTTAAAAGGCTACACAAAAATGAAGCTTTTGAAATTCTTGGTTACAAAGATTTGGAAACTGCGCAACTCTTTGATAATTATCAAAGCCCGGATGAGCATCCTGCTTTAAACCTATTAAATAATTACGTAAAGAATCTTTGACTACAATACCAAAAAGCTTTAAAAAGAAAAAACCGGCTAAAATAAGCCGGTTTTTTTTGAATATTATTTGTATTTATATTTCTCGATCTTTGTCAAATCCTTCAAGATATTGCGCTACACGTTGTACAAATTGGCCACCAAGCGCTCCATTTACGACCCTGTGATCGTAACTGTGCGAAAGGAACATCTTGTAACGAATTCCAATAAAATCGCCATCTGGAGTTTCTATTACCGCGGGTACTTTTCTAATGGCTCCAAGGGCAAGAATTGCAACTTGCGGCTGGTTAATTATAGGAGTTCCCATAATACTTCCAAAAGTTCCCACGTTGGTTACGGTGTAAGTTCCACCCTGAATATCGTCTGGCTTTAATTTATTCTGGCGGGCACGATTAGCAAGATCATTTACCTTTTTAGCAAGACCAACAAGGTTAAGCTGATCGGCATTTCTAATTACCGGTACTATTAAATTTCCATCTGGAAGAGCTGCCGCCATCCCAAGGTTTATATTTTTCTTCTTAATGATCTTATCGCCATCTACCGAAATATTGATCAATGGGAAATCACGAATTGCTTTTGCCACGGCTTCCATAAAAATTGGAGTAAACGTAAGTTTTTCTCCTTCTTTTTTCTGAAAATCGTTTTTGTGTTTGTTTCTCCAATTCCAGATGTTAGTAACATCTACCTCAATAAAAGATTGAACGTGAGCTGAAGTTTGAGCGCTATCTACCATGTGGTGTGCGATCATTTTACCCATTCGGCTCATTTCTATAATCTCATCTTCTCCTGAAGGGACTACTTTTTCAGAGTCGGCTTTGGCGCCGGCCATTTTGCCGGTATCTGCAGAAGGTGCTTGTTTTGCCTTTGGCTTTTGCTTAGTTGAAGTTCCTTTCTCACGGTTTTCAACGTAAGCTAAAATATCGTCTTTAGTCACGCGGTTATCTTTACCGGTACCTTCTACTTCTTCTAACTCGTCAAGGTCTATTCCTTCTTCTTTTGCTATATTCTTTACCAGTGGAGAATAAAACCTAGAAGCATCAGAAAAATCTTTACTTCCTGCAGTTTCTTTTGCAGCCTCTACACTTTCGGCTACTTCCTCAGCATATTCCTCTTCTTCACCTTCATCGTCAAGATCAAGGTCTAGTTCATCATCATCGCTACCGGCAGGAATTTCACCTTCGGTTTCAATAATAGCTATGGTTTGGCCAACCTGCACTACATCATCGGCTTCAAAAAGTTTTTCTACCAATTTTCCTTCTACTTCGCTGGGGACTTCACTATCTACTTTATCTGTAGCGATTTCCAATACCGGCTCGTCGGCTTCAATGGTATCTCCAACTTCTTTTAGCCAGTTGGTAATCGTTGCTTCGGCGACACTTTCGCCCATTTTTGGTAGCTTAAGTTCAAACTTTGCCATATCTATAATTGAAAGCTTATTTTAAGGTTTATGTTTGCGAATTTAATGAAAATCCAAGTTTAAAAGTATTAAAAAATCAATAAATTAAATTCTCATTATATATTTTCTCTCGTAGAAATGAAATCCGCTTTTGGGTAAAATTACAATTTCATAAGCTGAAACTAAATTTTTCAGTAGAAATATTATTGATTGAGTGGAAGTTTTCGAGGATCCTGTCGTGTATCAAAAACATGTAGAATTCTAATAAGAGTTTCATTTGGAACACTATAAAAAATAGAACTATGCTTTGTTACCACACATTTATAAAATCTCTTTTCTTTTGAGAGTGCAGGAAACTGATAAGGATTTATCTTAATTAGCTCTACCGAGTGGTCTAAGGTATTAAAGAAATTTTCACTAACTGTCTTGCTCCAATTATTTTCAAGATAATCAAGAATATTGTCTAACTCCCTTATGGCTGAAGGAGCCCAAATAACTTCCCTTTTAGAAGCCATATTTATCTTTTACTTTTCTTGCAACTTCTTTATGAGGAACTCCTGCTGCTCTACCTAAACTTTTTTCAGCATTTTCAATTCTTTTTTTTTGCCAATCAGGCATTAAATCCCACTCCTCAAGGTGATAATCGGTTTGCGGTTCCTCAATATTCTCTTGTTGATGAAAATTTTCAATTAACTCCTGAACTTCAATTAATTGAGCTTCATTAAGTCCCTCTAATTTTTCAATAATCGCTTTTTTAAATGCTGAAATTTCCATCTGTTTATTTTTTTTAGCGCGAAGCTCACTTAAAGATATCAATTTTTGGCAGAATTTTCAAAAGGAACCCTGTTGGTAATACTTCTTCCCAGAGTCACCTCATCGGCATATTCCAGTTCATCTCCTACCGAAATTCCTCTTGCTATTGTTGAAGTTTTAATACCGGTACCTTGCAATTGCCTGTAAATATAAAAATTGGTGGTATCGCCTTCCAACGTGCTGCTTAGGGCAAAAATAATCTCCTCTACTTTGCCTGCCTGCACCTTTTCTATTAAAGGTTTTATACTGAGTTGTGAAGGACCAATACCATCCATAGGACTTATTTTACCACCAAGAACGTGATAATGCCCCCGGTATTGATCGGTATTTTCAATGGCCATTACATCGCGAATATCCTCTACCACGCAAACAATTTCTGAATTTCTGGAAGGATTAGCGCAAATTGCGCACAAATCTGTATCGCTAATATTGTAGCAGTTTTTACAAAGTTTTATTTCGGTTCTTAGTTTAGTAAGTGCATCAGCCAGTTGTTTGGTCTGCGATTCGGGTTGTTTTAGCATATGCAATACCAGCCTTAAAGCGGTACGCTTACCAATGCCGGGAAGTTGAGACATTTCATCTACGGCCTGTTCCAATAATTTTGAAGAAAAATCCATACTGCTAATTTATGATTTTTACTCGATAATTGAGATTTAAATGAGTTGCCTGCCGGGATTGAAATGATAATTTTCAAATCCACATCTTATGAGCTTGCCTAAAGGTTCTCGATGGTTCATTTTAAGGAAGGGGTAAAAGTTTCAGCTTAATTTGTAAATTCGCCACTTCACAAAATCATCGCTATGCAGCCCTACCAGATTTTAATTTTAATCGCCGCCTATTTCGGACTTTTATTTTTGGTTTCTTTTTTTTCCAGCAGAGCGGGTAGTAATGCCGAATTTTTTCGTGCTAACCGGGAGTCACCCTGGTATATTGTGGCTTTTGGGATGATTGGCGCTTCGCTTAGCGGGGTTACTTTTATTTCGTTGCCTGGTACGGTAGCTACAGATAGTTTTAGTTATTTTCAGGTAGTATTGGGTTACACTGTGGGTTATGCAGTGATAGGGCTTATTCTGTTGCCACTCTATTACAGGTTAAACCTTACTTCTATTTATTCTTACCTGGAATCCCGCTTCGGTAAATATTCCTATAAAACCGGAGCTTCATTTTTCTTGCTTTCCAGGATTGTAGGTTCTAGTTTTAGGTTATTTTTAGTCGCAAATGTGCTGCAGCTTATTCTTTTTGATGACCTGGGAGTTCCATATTATGTTACCGTTTCGGCAACTATATTCCTTATTTGGTTATACACTTTTAGAAGCGGAATTAAAACCGTGGTCTGGACAGATACCCTGCAAACATTTTTTATGTTGTTGTCGCTTGGAGTAACTTTAATCGTAGTTTCAGATGAATTGGGTATTACAGCGGGTGGTATGATCAATCATCTTTCAGAAAGCGGACTTACAAAAATCTTCTTTTTTGAAGATTGGAAAAGCAGTGATCACTTTATAAAACAATTTTTGAGCGGTGCTTTTATTGCAATAGTAATGACGGGGCTCGACCAGGATATGATGCAGAAAAACCTAACCTGCCGAAACCTCAAAGAAGCTCAAAAGAATATGTTCTCTTTTACCATTGTACTTACCGTGGTAAATATGATGTTTCTTATTCTGGGCGTGCTACTTACTCAATACGCCGATCTAAGCGGAATAGATGCCATTAAAGATGAACTTTTCCCTGCTATAGCAACCGGTGGTGAACTGGGAATTGGTGTAGCTATTCTTTTTATTCTGGGACTTATCGCTGCAGCGTATTCCAGTGCCGATGGTACTTTAACCGCCCTTACTACTTCTTTTAGTATTGATATCCTAAATATCGAAAAACGCTATGAAGAAGCAAAACAAATGAAAATTAGAAAGCAAATTCACATTACGATTTCAATCTTATTTATTGCAGTAATGCTGATTTTCAAATATGCGATAGCCGATAAAAGTGTGATCAATAAACTATTTGAATTTGCCGGTTATACCTACGGGCCTTTGCTGGGGCTCTATACGCTTGGTTTGTTTACCAACATTAAGGTGAAAGATAAGCTTGTACCAGTAGTAGCAATTTTAGCACCAATCTTATCTTATATAATTAGCATAAACAGCCTGGTGTGGTTTGGCTTTGAATTCGGCTTCTTTATTTTAATTCTAAATGGTTTCCTAACCCTGTTGGGATTAATATTGATTCGTTCCAAGCATAATTAAAGTACAGGCTACTTCAATTTCAATATTATTTTTTCTAAGTATTTCGTAAAATTCCTGGTTTTCGGTTCCAGGATTAAAGATTACCCGCTGTGGATTTAAAGAAACAATATAATCGTAGTATTCTTCCTGCCGCGGCGGGCCAAGATAAAGTGTTACGGTATCTATGTCCTGAAACGGAATTTTCTCGGTTTCAATTTTAACTCCTTCCACTTCTCCTTTACGCAATCCAATAGCCACTGTAGGTTGATTGTACCTAACCAATCTCTTAATGGCAATATTTGAATATCTCGCCGAATTTAATGAGGCTCCAAGAACTAATGTTTTCTTCTCCATATTACAAAGCTAAGGCTTAGGCCCAAGTGTAACAAATATACTTTAGCAGAGTCTTTGGTATAGATATGCTTGCTGGAATATAGATGTGATGGTTAGTAAACCGGCAACTTATCTTTATGCCGTCTGGGAGTTGTGGTTCAGCTAAACTAGTATCAACTTCTAAGTTGTTTTAATTAATAGCAGCTTGGATCCTGACAGGAGGACCATTTTTTAAAACTCTCAGATGGCTTTTTTAAAATTCTTTTGAAAATACTGTAACATTTCATTTTTCTGCTCGTCTTTATAGTAGGAGAAAGATCAAAAATTGCAAAAACTGATGTTTTTCTATTATGTTATACAAAGTATTTGGTATAACAAATTAACGGGGCCATTCATCGATCAGAACCGGTAAATTCTATTCATCACAACTATGAATTTATCAAGAAATACATTTAAGTAATATGTATTACAAGGAATTATTTTAAACACACTAATCATCAAAATCAATCAAAAAATGAAACAGTTATTTTTAATTTTAGCATTATGTATAAGCAGTTATACTGCAATGGCCAATGAACCCGTGGGCAAAATTTCGGGTTCTGTATTGGATGGCGACCTGGAAGAACCTATTCCCTACGCCACCATTAGTATTACCGATATGGAAGGCAACCTGGTTTCAGGAAACACTTCAGCAGCCGATGGTTCTTTCAGTATAGATAAAATCCCTAATGGCACTTATATGTTTAAAGTCCAATTTATGGGCTATAAACCTTTTTCTAAAGAAATTGAAATCACCAAAGACAACAAAACATACAACTTTGGTAATATCGAGTTAGAACCAGATGTAGCAATGTTGGAGGGTGTTACGGTAGTTGCAGAACGTACTACCATAGAACAAAGAATTGACCGCAAAGTAATAAATGTTGGAAAAGATCTTACTACTACGGGCGCCAGTGCTTCAGAAATAATGAATAATGTGCCTTCGGTGAATGTAGACCAGAACGGTAATATTGCACTTCGCGGAAATTCTAACGTACGTATTCTTATAGACGGTAAGCCAACCAATATGGATCCGGCGCAACTCCTAAAACAAATCCCATCAACTTCTATAAAAACTATTGAATTGATCACCAATCCTTCAGCTAAATATAATCCTGAAGGAATGAGCGGGATCATTAATATTGTATTACATAAAAATGCCAAGGATGGTTTTAACGGGAATATTGACACGGGCGTAACCATTGGTGAAAACACTCGCTATAACGCTTCGCTGGATATGAATTATAGAAAAGGAAAATTGAATTTCTACGGAAATTTCGGCACCCAGTTTGGAGATCGCAATAATCTTGGGCGAATCAATTTTACCGAAGATAATTACCGCCAGGCTTTCGATATCACCAATAGCAGAGAATCTTATTTATACAAGCTTGGGGTAGATTTTTACCTGAACGACAAAAATACGTTTTCGTTTTACACAAACCAGAACCATTATGATGGCGGACCTCTGGGGGCACTTAGGATAATTTATCCCACAAATCCCGAATTGAATTTAACGCAAAACCTTGATGCCAATTTCGACAATATTAATAGCACTTATAATTTTGCATACGACCGAAAATTTGAAAAAGAAGGGCATAAAATTCTATTGGAACTAGATTATAATACTTTTGATGAAGATGAGAATTCAGTCTTTAACTTTGAAGGAGATACTAATGGTTTCACCGATTACCGTGATCATGTAAAAGAGACAAGAGAAAATATTATTGCAAACGTAGATTACGAAAATCCTCTTTCAGAAAATAGCAAACTGGAAGTTGGAGCCGAAGCGAGACTTTTAGACACCGATAACGATTACACCACTACCAGTACTTTTCTTGACGCAGCTACTTATCAATATAAAAGAGATATTTATTCCTTTTACACTACTTACGGGCAAAATTTCGAAAAATGGTCTTATCAGCTTGGTGCCAGGTTGGAGAATTTTAGCGTAGATGCAATCTACAATGGCGAAAATGTTTTTAGTGATGATTACTTCAATATTTATCCCAGCGGATTCTTGAATTATACTCCAAGTGAAACAAATTCTTATCAATTAAGCTATAGCCGAAGAGTAGATCGTCCAGGTTTTGGGCAGGTTAGTCCTATTCGAGAGATTAGTACGCCAAGATTAACCGTATCGGGAAATCCTGAATTAGATCCGCAATTCACCAATTCCCTGGAGTTTAATTACACCCGAAAATTTAACAAAAAAGGAAGTTTAACTGCCGGAGTATTCTTTAGAAATATTAATGATGAAATAAGCCAGGTTTTTGTAGAAGATCCCACCGAAGAAGGTTCGCTTCTTTTACAATTTGACAATTTTGAAGATAATAATGCTTATGGCCTGGAACTTGGAGCCAATTATAAATTCACCGACTGGTGGAGCACCAATACAAATTTAGACTTATACAGCCAGAAATTAAAGGGCGTGGTTGGCACCGAGTATTTAGAAACCGATAATACTGCCTGGACCTTTAGAACCAACCATAGTTTTAAAGCCACCGATAAATTGACTTTTCAATTATTCGGATTCTATAGAAGCGAAGCCAAAAATCTGCAAATGGATATGGATCCAATGTATTTTATGAATTTAGGAGGCCGATATTCTTTCCTGGAAGGTAAAGCTACGCTTAGTCTTAATTTTAATGATGTTTTTGACACCCAGGAATTCAGCTTTACCAATGGAAGACCTTTACCTCAGGAAGGAAGGTTTAAAGGAGAAACCCAAAATGTATATGTAGGCTTTTCATATAGATTTGGTGGCGGAAAAAACAGAGCTCTAAAGAGAAAACAAAGAGACGATAACGAAGCCGATGGCGGCGGAATGTTCTAAAAAAGAATTTAGATAGTTTGTAGTTTAGTTTAATTAGCTAAAAAAACCCGGTAGATGATACCGGGTTTTTTATCTTTATAATATAGGTTGTTCTAAGCCTCTACAGCATACATTTTATCACGTTGCTCTTTGATCTTTTTATCACTCATATATTCATCAAAAGTAGCATAACGATCTATAGCTCCACCTGGTGTAAGTTCTATTACACGGTTGGCAACTGTTTGAGCAAATTCGTGATCGTGCGTAGTAAACATTACCGTTCCCTTAAAATTCTTTAGCGAATTATTAAAAGCAGTAATAGATTCAAGGTCAAGGTGGTTTGTAGGTTCATCTAACATTACAACGTTAGCCCTCATCATCATCATTCGGCTTAACATACAACGCACTTTTTCACCTCCCGAAAGAACTTTACAAGTTTTTAGTGCTTCTTCCCCACTAAATAACATTTTACCTAAAAATCCGCGTATATAAACTTCTTCTCTTTCCTCATCGGTTTTAGCCCATTGTCTAAGCCAGTCTACCAAAGTAAGATCGTTTTCAAAAAACTCTGAGTTATCTAACGGAAGATAAGATTGGGAAGTGGTTACTCCCCAGGAATATTTACCGGATACAGGTTCCTGGTTTCCGTTTATAATTTCATAAAAAGCGGTGGTAGCCCTGGAATCTCTAGAGTAAATTACAACTTTATCGCCTTTAGCAAGGTTGATATTTACATTTTTAAAAAGCGTTTCGCCTTCTATAGATGCTTCCAGTTTCTCTACATTTAAGATCTGGTCTCCGGCTTCCCGTTCGCGTTCAAAAATAATTGCAGGATACCTCCTACTGGAAGGCTTTATATCTTCAATATTAAGTTTATCGATCATTTTTTTACGGGAAGTAGCCTGTTTAGATTTAGCTACGTTCGCACTAAAACGCTGTATAAACTCCTGCAATTCTTTCTTCTTTTCTTCAGATTTTTTATTCTGCTGAGCACGCTGTCTTGCGGCAAGTTGAGAAGACTCATACCAGAAGGTATAATTACCACTAAAATGATTTATTTTTCCGAAGTCAATATCTGAAATATGGGTACAAACAGCATCCAGGAAGTGACGGTCGTGCGAAACAACGATTACCGTGTTATCGTAATTAGCAAGGAAATGCTCTAACCAGGAGATGGTTTCGTAATCCAAATCGTTGGTAGGCTCATCCATAATTAGTACATCTGGATTTCCGAAAAGCGCCTGGGCCAATAGCACCCTTACTTTTTGAGTACCATCAAGGTCCTTCATTAAAGTTGCGTGATATTGTTCTTTTATTCCCAAATTAGACAATAAAGAAGCGGCATCACTCTCGGCATTCCAGCCGTTCATTTCTTCAAATTCTACCTGTAAAACCCCTACTCTTTCCCCATCGGCATCGCTGAAATCTTCTTTCATATAGATCTCATCCATTTCCTTTTTGATCTTCGCAAGAGGCTGGTTACCCATAATTACTGTTTCTAATACCGGGGTATCGTCATACAAGTTGTGATTTTGCTCCAGTACAGACATTCGTTTACCCGGCTCCAGACTTACGTGACCAGAAGTAGGCTCAGATTTCCCGGAGAGGATGTTTAAAAATGTGGATTTTCCGGCGCCATTGGCTCCAATAATTCCGTAGCAGTTGCCCTGGGTGAAAGTGGTGTTCACTTCATCGAACAAGACCCGCTTGCCAAATTGAACCGAAAGATTTGATACTGAAAGCATAAAAATAGAATTTGTAAATTTTTGCAAAAATAACCAAACTTCAAGACTTATCTAAAGATTAACGTTTTTATTATTCTTTTAACTCCCGGTTAACATCCCGGATATAGGGCTCTGGCTATATTTGCTCCTACTGCAATATTTAACAGCATTCCAGGCCCTTAGTTCTTAAGATTTACATGAAATATTATCTACTTTTTTTTCTTATCGGAGTTATACTTTTTACCGGTTGCAAAGACTCTAAAAAAGACCAGAAAGGAACTTTTATTGGAGGTCAAATCATGAACCCCTACAATCCCTATTTTGTACTTTCTAAAGACAATAAAACCATTGATACACTTTTTTTAGATCAAAACAACCAGTTTGGGAAAAAGCTGGAAGATATAGAACCCGGAATTTATAGTTTTAAACATCCACCTGAAAACCAGATCATGTATTTGGAACCTGGAGATAGTGTTTTAGTATGGTTAAATACCATGCAATTTGACGAGTCGCTTAATTTTAGTGGTACGGGAGCGGCAAAGAGTAGTTTTTTACTCGATATGTTTCTTAATAATGAAAGGAACAATAATATGATGCTTTCCTATTATAAAATTAATCCTACCGAATTTGCCGAGATTACCGATTCCATAAAAAAATCACGAAAAAATAAATTAAAGGCTTTAAACGAGAAAGAGAAGTTTTCTGAATCGTTCCTGGAACTTGCCAATAATAGTATAGACTACGATTTCTACCACCTTAGAGAACGCTATACTTTTTTAGTAAAAAAATACTACAACGAACTGGCCCAGCAAATTCCGGACGATTTTAATAGTTACAGAAAAGACCTGAACTTTAACGATACCCAATTAAAAGAATATTATGGATATCTAAATTTCATTGAAGACCATCTAAGAACCCTCTCTATTGAACGCTGCCTGGATGAGCTTGATACTAATTCTAATTGTTTTGAACTTCACTCTGTAGAAAATATCCAATACCGAATTAATCTTGCCGATTCTTTGATTGAGCAAAATGAGATCAAGAATATTTTTATAAACCGGCTGGCAATTCAAGGTCTTGTTTTCTCCAATAATGCTGAAAAGATCGATAGTATTTTAGGCATTCTTGACCGTATTAATTATAAGGGAGAGAACCTTCCTCATCTAAAACAAATGGCTACTATTCAAAAGAGGCTGCTACCCGGAAATAATATCGGTAATCTACCTCTAGTCTCCTTTGAAGACGAAATAGTTCGCTTAGAAGATATTTCAAACAAAAAAATTGTTACGTATCACTGGTCTTTACAAGCACCCGAACATTATAAATGGCAGCATTCAATTATTGCCAATCTAAGAGAGAAATACCCAGAACTGGAGTTTGTAGGAATAAACATTGATGAAGGTTCTAAACAGGCCTGGAGGAATACTGTGCAAGCCTATAATATGAATAAAAACAGGGAATATAAATTAAACTCCCCAGATATTAATATCAATTTACTCAAAAACTACCTCAATAAACTTATTTTCCTGGATACAAATGGTACCATAATTAACGGGAAAGCCCAGCTCAACACACCTAATTTTGAAAGGCAGATCCTGGAGTTTTTGAATGAATAAAAAGGCTATTTAAAGGGTTCTTTAAATTTCTTGTCATCCTCAACTTTTTTCAGGATCTAAGATGTTAGAAGCTGAAATAAACTCAGGTTGACGCGAAATAATCAGTACTCTTCAAATAGCCTTTCCGGAAAATCTTAAACAGAAAATCTTATTGATTTCCCTTCTTATAATCGGCAAGGAATTTCTCCAAACCAATATCTGTAAGTGGATGTTTTAGAAGACCTTCAATAGATGAAAGTGGCCCGGTCATTACATCTGCACCTAATTTCGCACATTCTAATACGTGCATGGTGTGACGTACAGAAGCTGCAAGGATTTCGGTTTCAAAACCGTAGTTATCGTAAATCAGTCTAATTTCAGCAATAAGGTTAAGACCGTCGGTAGAAATATCATCTAAACGACCAATAAAAGGCGAAACGTAAGTAGCTCCCGCTTTAGCAGCCAACAAAGCCTGCCCTGCAGAAAACACTAGTGTACAGTTGGTTTTAATCCCATTATCACTAAAATATTTTATCGCTTTAATTCCTTCTTTAATCATAGGAACTTTTACAATAATTTGCTCGTGCAATTCTGCCAGCTCCTCACCTTCTCTAACAATCCCATCAAAATCGGTTGCGATCACCTCAGCGCTAACATCTCCATCTACAATATCACAAATCGCTTTATAATGCTTGTAAATATTATCTTTCCCGGTAATTCCTTCTTTCGCCATAAGAGACGGGTTGGTAGTAACACCATCTAAAACCCCAAGCTCCTGAGCCTCTCTTATTTGATCAAGATTAGCGGTATCAATAAAAAATTTCATAATCTATAGTTGTTTGTTATTATGTTGTGTTCGCAAATTTATAATTTATAATGCTTAAGCAGCATTTTTTCATAGACTTTATCAGGCAGAATTCGCTTTAAACCCACTGAAAATTTTTGAAGCGCCTCTCCTACTTTATAATGCCCACGAGGATCTTTTTCCTGAATAATTTTATGTACCGCTTTAGCCATAACAAATGGATCTTTCCCTGCATCTACATCTTCATTCATCAATTTCAGGGTATTTCCATAAGGTTCTTTGTAAGGAGAATCTTCCAACACCGGTGCGTGATAACGTCCGGCTGCAATATTGGTAGCAAAATCACCCGGAGCCACGTTAGTCATTTTTATATTAAAATCTTTTAATTCCATTCTAAAAGCCTCGGTAGTGAGTTCCAAAGCTCCTTTTGAAGCCGAATAAATTCCGCGGTAAGGCAAGCCCATATAACCGGCGATAGAAGTAATATTTATGATAAGTCCGCTGTTTTGTTTTCTCATTTCAGGCAAGACCGCTTTTATCACTTTTATAGGTCCAAAATAATTGGTTTCAAAAGCTTTTGCGATTTCTTCATCTGGAGTTTCCTCAATAGGCCCGGTGATACCTACTCCCGCGTTATTAATAAGCACATCAAGCTTACCTTCTTCAGCAATTATTTGTTTAATTGCAGCAGCAATAGTTTCTTTTTTGGTTACATCTAAAGCAACCATAGCAAAAGGTGGATGAGATATTTTTGCAGGATTTCGGCTGGTACCGTAAACTTTAAAATTATGTTTAGATAGATATTCGCCTATAGATTTTCCAATTCCGGAAGAAGCTCCGGTTATAAGCACTACTTTTTGAGGAGATGCATTTGTTTTCATAGGCTGCAAAGATGCGATAAAATTTAGAACCTTTTAGAAACAAAAAATGGCAAGCACCCCACATCACACCGCTACGACCGCCTACCCTTGCTGCGTTCCCGCCCTGGGGGATTCAGCAGGAGCTGGTTGTGTGGGACTTGCCGCTGCAAATATACAATCTTTCCTACTTTGCGCAAGTATTTTTTGAAGTGAATTAAGTATTTTAGCAAGGTATTTAATGCAAAGAATCAATGAATAAATTTAAGTTCCTGTGCCTGTTATTATTAGGCCTAATTATTTTTTCCTGCGGAAGTAATTCTGATAAAAAAACTTCTTATTTTAGGTTGAAAACTGACGAAAATAAGACTGAATTTCAGCTTGGCGAGACGATTCAAGGCTCGATCGAAAACCTAAAAGACCGCCAAATAGATTCTATTCGCTTATTTTTTCAACAGAAATATTTAAAAACCCTAACCGCTAAAACTTCATTTTCAGTTTCTTTAGAAAACACAAAATTAGGACGTCAAAAATTGGAAGCCATCGTTTTTTCTGAAGGTGAAACCGATACTATTAGTGACGAACTAAAAATTTACAACAATAAAGCGCCCAAAGCTTATACCTATATAGTAGTTAAAGAGTATCCCCACGATAGCGAGGCGTATACTCAAGGTTTAGAATTTTACAAAGACACTTTATATGAAAGCACCGGGCAATACGGAAATTCTTCCTTGAGAAAGCTTAATTTAGAAACCGGCGAAGTTTTAAATAAGATCAACCTGGATGATACTTATTTTGGGGAAGGACTTACCATTCTTAACAACAAACTTTACCTGCTTACCTGGCGCGAAAAAGAAGGTTTGATCTATAACCTGGACACTTTTGAGCAAACCGGTACTTTTGGTTATAACCAAAGTAAAGAAGGTTGGGGCCTATGTAATGATGGCGAAAAGCTTTATAAAAGTGATGGCACCGAAAAAATCTGGATCTTAGATGCAAAAACGCTTGCTGAAAAAGATTTTATACAAGTCGCTACAAACACTAAAATTTATTCGAAATTCAATGAGTTGGAATGGGTTGATGGGAAGATCTACGCCAACACTTACCAATTTCCCAGCGTTACTATTATCAATCCAGAAAATGGAGCGATAGAAGGAGTAATAGATTTTAGAGGGCTACGTGAACAACTATCAAACCTTCAAAGCCTTGATCCTCAAAATCATGTTTTAAACGGCATCGCCTACAATCCAAACACCCAAAAACTCTACGTGACCGGAAAAAACTGGGATACGATTTTTGAAGTTGAAATAATAGAAAAATAATGGCTACCACTCCAGAAATATTTGAACAGAGTTTTTTAGTTGAGAAAAAACATTTAGACGAGCAAAACCACGTAAATAACGTTCAGTATGTGCAATGGGTTCAGGACGTGGCCAGAGCTCACTGGGAGGCCCGTGCTACTAAAGAGCAGAATGATAAATTTTTCTGGATCGTGGTAAAACATGAAATTAGCTATAAACAACAGGCTTTTTTAGGAGATAAAATATTACTGCAAACCTATGTGGGTGAAACTTCTCACGTAAAATCTGTTCGGCACGTCATTATAAAAAATGCAGATAGCGGGAAAGTATTGGTTGAAGCAAAAACCACCTGGGCGCTTATGGACCAGGAAAAGAAGAAACCTGCAAAGATTTCAGAAGAATTAAAAAAGGTTTTTCAGCAATAGTATTTACCCCCAATACATTTGAAAATTATATAAATGAGGATTTCCGTAATTTTAAATGAATTTTTATATCTAACTTCAATAGTTCAAAATTCAACCTTTTAAATAATAAAATTATAGTATGAAATTAATATTTACCTCCCTTTTTTTGATGATTACGTTATCTTCTTTTAGTCAACTTAAGGTCGTTGATATGCCCGAAGAGGAAAATATTGGAAAAGTAAAAAACATGTTTGGAACCTTCTTTGAAAGTTATAAACAAGGTGAATTTTTTACAATTATGTATAAGGATATGAATTATGACCAGATAGTTGAGTATAAAAGTTTCCAAATGAATGAAGAATCGTTTAATGAGCTATATGAATTAATAGTAAAAAAATGGGAAAACCCTCCATCTGACTCTATTATGATTGAATTAAAAGAGAGTTTTATTTGGTTAGATTTTAAGAGAGCTCTAGGCATAACAAACTTAATTATTAGGCACGCACCATCAAAGAATGCTAATGTTTATGGCAGGTCGGCAGCTCTTACTGAAAAGAAAGTAAAAAAACTCTTTGGAAAGTAACCTCTACAGTTAAAATATAAATATCATGTACTGGGAATTAACATTTTCAATTTTAGCTTTTATAATTTCTTGCTTTTCATTATTCATTTCAATAATTCATTTTAGAAGAAAAAGAAAAGATGATTTATTTAAATTAAGATTTGAATTTTATAAAAAAATTTCGAATGCTTGGACTTCTACGTATAACAAAAATAATTCAGAATTTGATATCGTTGATCTGACTCCAGTAGCAGAGGAAGCGGAATTTCTTTTTGGAAAAGATATTCAAAAACATATTTTATCCTTAGAAAATAAAAGAGCAAAACACGATTTATTCCCAGACGATAACTTCAGTGAACCTTTTCGGAAATATCTAAAATTAAGATAATTGGAAGTTTAGGAAAATTTTCAAAAAATTTTCCAATTGCAACCTTATCATTATTCCATAATGACGATTTAAATACTTCGAGACCTGCTTCGAAATCTAAAACTTCTATTTAATGACCCGTGTATTTGCTGAAAGGCAGTTTACTTACCAAAAGTTTAAGAAACAAACATAATATTTTGTTTAATGTTTTTAATTAAACAATAAACATTTATATCTTTAGTTAAAACTTAAACTATGGAAACTTTTAAAATTATACTTCAGCTAATTGTTGGCCTGGGAATACTTAATGTTTGGCTATTACGATTCAATAAGAAAACTACTTACCGGGGCGGAGAAGCGGCAAATATGAAAGATGAATTCAAAGCCTATGGATTATCAGAGAACCTGGTTTATCTAGTGGGTTTTATAAAAGTCAGCTTAGCTTTAATGCTGCTGGCAGGCATTTGGCTGGAAATGCTGGTAGATCCTGCTGCAATTGGAATGGCCGCAATGATGCTGGGTGCTATTGCAATGCATTTAAAAATTAAGGACAGTTTAAAACAAACTTTACCAGCTATAATTCTGCTTGTGATTTGCCTGATAATTTTATGGCTATAAAAAAAGCCATTCCTAAGAATGGCTTTACAAGTATAAGTTTTATGCTTTTTACACTTTAAAAAGTGGCTTTCCTTTCATCATAGCTTTTACTTCTTTTTTAACCGCTTCCAGTTCACTTTCATTATCTATGTTAGTGATTACACGCTCAATAAAGTCTACAATTTTAGGCATATCAGCTTCTATAAGTCCGCGGGTTGTTACTGCGGCAGTCCCAATTCTAATCCCTGAAGTGACAAATGGCGATTTATCGTCAAAAGGCACCATATTTTTATTTACGGTAATCTCAGCTTTACTTAGAGCTTCCTCTGCTTCTTTTCCGCTTACATCTTTATTTCTAAGATCTATAAGCATGCAATGATTATCGGTTCCACCGGAAATTACTTCATAACCTTTATCCATAAAAGCTTCGGCAAGTTTCGCAGCATTCTTTTTCACCTGTACGGTGTAATGCAGAAACTCATCGGTTAAAGCTTCTCCAAAAGCAACCGCCTTTGCAGCGATAATATGCTCTAAAGGCCCGCCCTGGTTTCCAGGGAAAATTCCGCTGTTAAGCAAAGTAGACATTTTTTTAAGATTCCCGTTTTTCAATTTTTGTCCAAATGGATTTTCGAAATCTTTCCCCATCATTATAATTCCACCACGAGGCCCACGAAGGGTTTTATGCGTAGTTGAAGTTACGATGTGGCAATGCGGCATTGGATCGCTAATTAAGCCTTTGGCGATTAGTCCGGCAGGATGGGCGATATCGGCAAGTAAAATTGCCCCCACACTATCGGCGATCTCTCTAAATCTTTTATAATCTATTTCTCTTGAATATGCCGATGCTCCGGCGATAATCATTTTAGGCTTTTCTTTTTCTGCTATTTCAGCAACCTGGTCGTAATCTATAAGTCCGGTTTCCTTATCTACTCCATAAAAAACAGGATTATAAAGTTTTCCGGAGAAATTTACAGGAGAACCGTGCGTTAAATGCCCACCGTGAGAAAGATCAAATCCTAGGAATTTATCTCCCGGATTTAGGCAGGTATGAAATACAGCCGTATTTGCCTGTGAACCCGAATGTGGTTGCACATTAGCATATTCCGCATTAAATAATTCTTTTAAACGATCTATGGCCAGTTGTTCAACCTTATCTACCACTTCACAACCGCCATAATAGCGTTTGCCCGGGTAGCCTTCAGCATATTTATTGGTAAGAACAGAACCTGCAGCTTCTAAAACCTGCTCACTTACAAAGTTTTCGCTGGCAATTAGCTCAAGTCCATTTAGTTGGCGTTCTTTTTCTTCCGCAATTAAATTAAAAATTTCGGTGTCTCGTTGCATCTCAAAAGTTTACGTTAAATATTCCTCAAAAGTAAGAAATACATTCGGTTAATAACAGGAAAATAATATATTTGGAAACATTAGATTTCTTAATAAAAACAAAAAATTATATGCCTATTACAGCTAACGACCCAAATAGAAAAACCTGGTTGGAAACTTCGGAAAATACCGATTTCCCTATTCAGAATATTCCTTTTGGGGTATTCCTAACCCGGGACGATGTAATTACCATAGGCTCCCGTATTGGAGACTTTGCCATAGACCTAGGTGCTTTGCATCAATTGGGCTATTTTGAAGGAATTCCATTAACCGATGATATATTTTTACAGGATACGCTTAACGATTTTATTTCTGACGGAAAAAAGACCTGGCGCCTGGTTCGTAACCGAATCGCCGATATTTTTGACGCAAATAATGAGAAATTAAGAGATAACGAAGAGCATAGAAGCCGTGTGCTTTTTACGCTAGATGAGATTGAAATGCAAATGCCAGTTCAGGTTGGTGATTACACCGATTTTTACTCTAGTAAAGAGCACGCCACTAACGTAGGAACAATGTTTCGTGATCCAGACAACGCTTTATTACCAAACTGGTTACACATTCCTGTAGGCTATCACGGAAGAAGTTCTTCTATAATCCCAAGTGGAATTCCTGTTCACAGGCCACAGGGACAAACCAAACCAAAAGATTCTGATACTCCTGTTTTTGGACCTTCAAAAAGAGTAGATTTTGAAGTTGAAATGGCGTTTATCACTACCGATGCTAATCCATTGGGAGAACCAATACCAATAGAGGAAGCCGAAGAATACATCTTTGGAATGGTATTGTTTAACGACTGGAGTGCAAGAGATATCCAGGTATGGGAATATGTACCTTTAGGACCATTCCTTGCCAAGAATTTCGCATCTTCAATTTCCCCATGGATTGTTACTTTAGATGCTTTAGAGCCTTTTAGAACCGAAGGACCTAAACCTGAAGTAGAATTATTTCCTTATCTACAAAGTACCGGTAAGAAAAGCTTTGATATTAACCTTGAAGTTTCCCTGAAACCTGAGAATTCTGAAGAAACACCGCTGGCAAAAACTAATTTCAAGCATATGTATTGGAATATGAGCCAACAACTGGCGCACCATACCGTAAATGGTTGCCCGGTGAATTCTGGAGATATGATGGCTTCGGGAACTATTTCAGGGAAAACACCAGATAGTTATGGTTCTATGTTAGAATTATCCTGGAAAGGTGAAAAGCCAATTAAACTTAAAGATGGAAGCGAACGTAAATTCATTGAAGATCACGATACGGTAATTATGCGCGGCTATTGCGAAAGTAAAGGCCGTAGAATTGGTTTTGGAGAAGTAAGCAGCCAATTGTTGCCGGTTTTCGAACCAAAGAAAAAGTAAACAGTATATTGAAATATTAAAAAACCTCATAGAACTGAATCTATGAGGTTTTTAATTTTTAAGGAAGTAGTACCGATTTTTTCTAACGGTCTTACTTATTTTCCTTTTTAGTCTTTTCTTTCTGGGCCTGATCCATAAACTCTCTTTCTTCACGAGCACTGGCTTTTTCAGAATTTTCAGATTTACTTTTAGGATTTTTGGCTTTTGATTCCTTCTCTTTATCAGCTTCCTTTTGTTTCAGATCACGAAATTCCTTCTGCTCTCTCTCCTTAGCCTCCTGGTTTAAGGACTCCCAGTTCTTCTCCATCTTTTTAATATCTTCCTTCTTCGTCATCGTAATTTTTTTATTGGTTTGCTGCATAAAAGATACAAAGGCAAATCCATCAAACTTCATCTAAAAATAACTTTAACAGGATTTTATCGACCTAACCAAGTTCATTTAATTTTGCTGCATCAATATCCTGGTGTGAAGCATGATGAACAACTTCCCCATTATTTAAAACGATAAACTGCGGACTTTCATGACGTACATTTAACTCATCAGCAACTGCGTTAGAAACTTCACGATGCTTTCTTAAATCCAGAAAGTAAAGTTTTGTATTTTCATTTTCCTCGAACTGACTCTCGAAATTCCTCAATACCATTTTACTAATTCCACAACTTGTAGAATGCTTAAAAATACCAACAAGTTTATCCTTAGATTCTTCTTTGGCTATAGTTATTTGGTCTTTATCGGTTAAATCTGTCCAGGGAAAAGACGACTTTTCTTTCGTCCCATCTCCGTCTCCTTTAAATATTTTATCTAGTAATCCCATAGTTAATTTTCTTTCGTATAAAATTAATTCTTAATAAATTTAATCTACTCCTCAATTCAAAATTATTTTCAGAAACTTTAACCTAAGTGTCAATTTGGCGTTAAATTTAGAATAAAACCGGTCATTTTGTCTTAATATTTTAATGGTATATCAATTGCTTTATTTTTCTCAAAAACAATAACTATGAACTTCAACAATTTTACTATAAAATCCCAGGAGGCCATCCAACAGGCCCAGCAGCTTGCTCAAGAAATGGGGCATCAGCAAATTGAGAACGAACACATTTTTAAAGCAATAAGTATTGTAGACGAAAATGTAGCTCCGTTTTTATTGAAAAAACTGAATATTAATGTTAACCTTTTCAACGATATTTTGGATAAAACCTTACAAAGTTTTCCAAAGGTTAGCGGCGGCGATATTGTTCTTTCACGAGAGGCAGGGAAAGCTGTCAACGAAGCTTCCACTATCGCTAAAAAAATGAAAGATGAGTATGTTTCTATAGAACATCTTATTCTGGCCATTTTTAAATCTTCAAGTAAAGTGGCTCAGATCTTAAAAGACCAGGGAGCAACTGAGAAATCGCTAAAAGCAGCGATAGAAGAATTACGAAAAGGCGATCGCGTAACTTCACAAAGTGCAGAAGACACCTATAATTCTTTAGATAAATACGCCAATAATTTAAACCGAATGGCCGAAGAGGGAAAGTTAGACCCTGTAATTGGCCGGGATGAAGAAATCCGTAGAATTCTACAAATCCTTTCCCGAAGAACCAAAAACAACCCAATGCTGGTTGGAGAACCGGGAACAGGTAAAACCGCCATTGCCGAAGGTTTGGCGCATAGAATTATTGCCGGTGATGTGCCAGATAACCTTAAAGATAAAATAATTTACAACCTGGATATGGGTGCGCTTATTGCCGGTGCAAAATATAAAGGTGAGTTTGAAGAACGCTTGAAAGCAGTAATAAAAGAAGTAACCTCCAGCGATGGAAATATCGTACTGTTTATAGATGAAATCCATACACTTGTAGGTGCCGGTGGTGGCCAGGGTGCTATGGATGCAGCGAATATTTTAAAACCTGCTTTGGCTCGTGGTGAATTACGTGCTATTGGTGCCACTACTTTAGATGAATATCAAAAGTATTTTGAAAAAGATAAAGCGCTGGAAAGAAGATTTCAAAAAGTAACGGTAGATGAACCTGATACTGAAAGTGCAATTTCAATTTTACGAGGAATTAAAGAGAAATATGAAACCCACCATAAAGTTAGAATTAAAGATGAAGCAATTATCGCAGCGGTAGAATTATCGCAGCGTTATATTACCAACCGCTTTCTACCAGACAAGGCCATAGATTTAATGGATGAAGCGGCTTCTAAATTGCGTATGGAGATCAACTCTAAGCCCGAAGAACTGGATGTTCTAGACAGGCGTATCATGCAACTGGAAATTGAAATTGAAGCGATAAAGCGTGAAAAAGATGAAGCTAAATTAAAAGTGCTTCGGGCCGAATTGGCCAATTTAAAAGAAGACAGAAACGAGCTGCACGCGCGCTGGCAGAATGAAAAAGGTGTGGTAGATAATATTCAGAACTTAAAATCTGATATTGAAAATTTCAAAGCTGAAGCAGAGCGTGCCGAGCGTGAAGGTGATTATGGGAAAGTAGCTGAAATTCGCTATGGAAAAATAAAAGAAGCCCAGGAAAAACTGGAAGAATTGCAGAAAACCGTAGCCGAAAATCAGAATGAAAAATCCCTGATCCAGGAAGAAGTAACCAACGAAGATATCGCTGAAGTTGTAGCTAAATGGACTGGAATTCCCGTAACCAAAATGCTACAAACCGACCGCGAAAAATTATTGAAACTTGAAGATGAGTTACATAAACGCGTGGTTGGCCAAAACGAGGCGATTATCGCTGTAAGTGATGCAGTAAGAAGAAGTCGCGCCGGTTTACAAGATCAAAAAAGACCAATTGGTTCGTTCTTATTTCTGGGTACAACCGGAGTTGGAAAAACCGAGCTAGCTAAAGCCCTTGCAGAATATTTATTCGATGATGAGTCTGCAATGACGCGTATTGATATGAGCGAATACCAGGAAAGACATTCGGTGAGTCGTTTGGTAGGAGCGCCTCCAGGATATGTTGGTTACGATGAAGGTGGCCAGCTTACCGAAGCTGTTCGTAGAAAACCATACTCTGTAGTACTTTTGGATGAAATTGAAAAAGCCCACCCAGATACTTTCAATATCTTATTGCAAGTTTTGGATGAAGGAAGATTAACCGATAATAAAGGACGCCTGGCAGATTTTAAAAATACCATTATCATTATGACTTCAAATATGGGAAGCCATATAATCCAGGAGAAATATGATAATATGAAAGACCTGGATACCGCAATGGAATCTGCAAAAACAGAAGTACTGGGCTTGCTAAAACAAAATGTGAGACCTGAATTTATAAACAGGATAGACGATATCATTATGTTTAGTCCTTTAACACAAAAAGATATCAGGAAAATTGTTTCACTTCAGCTTAAAGGCGTGAAGAAGATGCTTGAAAAACAGCATATTGTTCTTGATGCTACCGATGAAGCTATTAGTTTCCTTGCCAGTCGCGGTTTTGATCCACAATTTGGTGCAAGACCGGTAAAAAGAGTAGTTCAGCGGGAAGTTTTAAACAAACTATCTAAAGAAATTCTCGCCGGAAATATTAAAACCGACAGTATTATTCTTATAGATGAGTTTAACGAGGAGCTGGTATTTAGAAATGAAACCAACCCTGTAGAGACAGAGTAAATTTTAAATTTTTGAGCAAAAAAAAGGCTGGGAAAATTTCCCAGCCTTTTCTCTTTTTCATAGGTGCAAATTACATCTTATCAATTTCTTTTTTTAATTCTTCTTTAGATCTACCGGTTTTTTCCTGTAGACGACCTAGCATTTCATCAAACTTTCCTTCAGAATAAGTGGTATCATCATCAGTTACATTACCATATTTTTGCTTAAACTGGCCTCTAACTTGTTTCCACTTTCCTTCTAACTGATCTTCATTCATAATAATTGGTTTTAGGTGTTAATTACAAATCTAAGATACAAGATGACTCCCGCTTAAACTCTCAAGAAACTCCCATAATTCTCTTAAGGATTTGTTATTTTTGGGAATTAAAATGCTTCCATGAAAAAGTTACTTTTACTACTTGTTACACTTACCACATTAATTAGTTGCGCCACCACCAAAAAGATTGACGAAAGTAATTTAAAGCTACGATATTTAGACGATGTGGTGATTCCGCAAAACCTTGAAATTGGCGGAACCAAAGTAGGAGGACTTTCTGGTATAGATTACCACGAGGGAAATTACTATTTGGTGTGCGACCAGCCTTCTAATCCAAGAATTTATAAGGGCGAAATTCCACTAATTAATCGTTCTATAGATACTGTTCTACTCACTGAAGTAATTAAGCTGAATAAAGAGGAAGATTTTTACAAGAAACACACTCCAGATCTAGAAGGTATTCGGTTTGATGCTGAAAGTGGAACAATGGTGGTTTCTGCTGAAGGTTCTATTCAAAATAGCAAAGATCCTTCGGTCTTTCAAATTTCTACCGAAGGCGAATTTATTTCAGCTTATAAAATCCCGAAATATTTTGAAGCTTCAGGAGAGCAAAAACCTAGGAATAATGGTGTTTTTGAAGGAATAGCTGAAAGTTTTGATAAATCTGGATATTGGGTAGCGATGGAACTTCCGTTAGAAAAAGATGGTCCCAAACCAAAAATATACCCCACCAACTCGCCTATTAGAATTACCAAATTTAACAAAGAATCACAGTCGGCTGAAAGTCAATTCACTTATAAATTAGATGGAATATCAAAATTACCCATTAATTGGTTTGCGGTGAATGGCGTGACTGAAATTCTTGAATATGCAGAAGACAGGCTCCTGGTTTTAGAACGTGCTTATTCGGCAGGATACGGCTCTAACGGGAATACGGTAAAAATCTTTGATGTAGATGCTTCAAAAGCGACCAATACTTTAGAGATGGAAAACCTCAGCAAAAACAATTATCAAAAGGCTGAAAAAAGACTGGTTTTCGATTTTAAGTCGGTCAAAAAATTTCTAACCAAAAAGACTATCGATAATATTGAGGGAATGACTTTTGGCCCTGATTTACCTAACGGGAAAAAATCTTTAATCCTGGTTTCAGACGATAATTTTAGTAGCTTTAGTGAGCAAATTACCCAATTTATTCTTTTAGAACTGGAAATCAATTAAGTTATGAAACGCTATTTTTTAATATTAAGCCTTATTCTTTTAACCTCCTGCAATTTTGGCGATGAAGAACCTTCGGAAATTATGGATGATGCTAAAAAACCTTCAGAAGAAATAACTACGTATTATTTTATTCGTCATGCTGAAAAAGATACCACAGATACCTCGAATAAAGACCCCGAATTAACAGAAGCCGGCATAAAAAGGGCGCAAAACTGGACCAAAACCTTTAAAGACATTGATTTTGATCTCATCTATAGTTCAGATTATAAACGCACCGTAAATACTGCGAAACCAATTGCTAAAGATCAAAATAAAGAAATAAAATTTTATGATACTGAAAAACTCAACGACAAGGATTTTCAGGAAAAAACAAAAAACAAAACGGTTCTGGTGGTTGGCCACAGCAACCTTAACCCGGAATGGGTAAATTATATTCTGGGTAAGAAAAAATACCAGGATTTAGATGAGAGTGTATATGGAAGTCTTTTTATTGTAACTATTCATCCTAATGGAGACCGCACTTCGCAGGTTTTATATTTTGACTAAATAAACAAGGATAAAACATAATTATAGTTTGATTCGCGCCCTTAAATGGAAAATCCTATCCCAATACTATAAATTAATCCCTTATAGATCATATCAAGAAACGCACTATCGGTATCATTAAAATATTAGTAAATCATTAGCTTTTCAAAGCTACATATCACTATCTAGCGGAGCAATACCGCTTTTAGGTGTTTTTTCATATATTGTAATAGTTGAAAAATAGACTTTTATGAGTGCGGACTTTAATTCTATTGCCAATTATTGGAAAGAAACCTACAGCAAGAATAGTGAGGAGACCAAAAAGTATGAGCATTCAGCTCAATTTAAAAAAATGGCCGATCTTATGGCTCCTGGAAAATCTTATTATTATATCGCAAACTTCCAGAGCTTAGAAATAGAAATGATTTCTGATTCTGTATGTAATTTTATAGAAAAGAATAGAATAACAGATACAGAAGTTGATTTTCAGGAAATTTTGGCTTTGGCACTCCCCGAAGAGATTGAAAAAATTAAACGTAAAGAGCAGGTAATAAAAGACTTCTTTGTAGATTATTTACCAATTAATAAAGTGCAGGATTATAAAGTGTTATATACTTATGTAATTAAAGATAGCAAGGGTAAACGTCGGGTTATGCTGCATCAAGCCACAACACTTTCACAGGACAAAGAAGGACGTTTTGTACACGTGTTTAGTATTCATACAGATATAAGCCATTTAACCAATCAGAGTGTTGAGGAAGTTTCATTTTTAAATATTCGTGGTGGTAAATCTTATCTAAATGTGCCTACTAAAAACGGTAGCTTTGACCCCGAAAATCATAGTGACGAAGGAAACATAAAAAATCAGCTTTCAAAACGGGAATTGGAAATCACTAAATTAATAGCCGAAGGTTTAAACGCGGAGGAAATTGGGGAGCAGCTTTTTATTTCATCGCATACGGTAAGAACACATAGAAAGAACATTCTTAAAAAAACCGATTCAAAAAATACTATTCAGCTGGTTGCACGAACTATTGCAGCCGGATTAATTCAACCTGATTTATAAAAAAAGCCCGGGAAAAATTTTCCCGGGCTTTCTTACTTCTGTTATCGAAATTCTTAAGCTTAAAAATTTCGGCGTACTAATTATCCATTCAAGATATTTATCGCCTTGGTGTTTACAAATTCTTTTAGTCCGAAACCACCGTGTTCACGGCCGTAACCTGAATTTTTAACGCCACCAAAAGGCATATTTGGTTGTGCAAGCCCGAATGAGTTAATGAATACCATACCTGTATCAAAATGCTTACTGGCCAGTTCTACCGCCTTATCCACATCTTCAGAGAAAATTCCTCCTCCAAGTCCGAAACGGCTATCATTGGCAATTCTCATCGCGTCTTCATCATCTTTGGCTTTAATTAAAGAAGCAACGGGACCAAAAAGCTCATCATCGTAAGCGGCCTGTCCTGGCTTTACATTTGCCAGCACTGTGGCTGGATAATAGTAACCATCTCCATCTGGAATATTACCTCCACATAAGACAGCCGCGCCTTTCTTAACGCTATCCTCTACCTGCTCATGAAGTTCTTCTCGCAGGTCTTTTCTCGCCATCGGTCCTAAATCACTGTCTTCGCTCGTTGGATCTCCAGCATTTAAGTTCTTCATTTGTTCAACAAAAGCTTCTTTAAATTGCTCGTATACTTTATCGACAACAATAAAACGCTTGGCCGCAACACAGGTTTCACCATTATTATAAACCCTTCCCTGTACACACCATTTCACAGCTTTTTCTACATCTGCGTCTTCAAGTACCATATAACCATCATTAGAACCAAGTTCCAATACAGTCTTTTTCAAATTTGCTCCGGCTTTTTCACCAATAATTTTTCCTGCCTTTGGGCTTCCGGTTAAGGTAACCCCACGCACCAAATCATGTTCAATTATAGCATCTGACTGATCGTGATCTATCACGATAACTTTAAAAAGGTTTTTTGGCAAACCTGCTTCATTAAATATTTTCTCGATTAACAAACCAGAACCGGTAACACTTTCAGCGTGTTTTAACAAGACACCGTTACCAGCCATAAGATTGGCAATAGCATAACGAATAACCTGGTAAGCAGGGAAATTCCAGGGTTGAATTCCATAAATTACTCCAAGAGGTGAATAAGTTATTATTCCGCGACCGCCATCTGGTAATTCACGTTCTTCATTTTTTAAATTTTCGGGACCGTTTGCTGCCGTCCATTCACAAATACCCGCACAAAGGTCAACTTCCTGTTCACCTTGCTTCAGAAGTTTACCCATTTCAGAAGTCATCAACTTCACTAGTTCGTCTTTGTGCTCGGTTATTTTTTCTCCAATGGCTTTTATTACTTCAGCTCTTTGTTTAGGAGATTTTTGACGCCATTTTAAAAATGCCTCGTGACAATCTTCCACCGCATCTTTAGCCTCCTGATCTGAAAAATAATTGTATGTTTTTAATTCTTTTCCCGTAGCGGGATTAATGGTTTTTAGTGTTTTCTCTTTCATAACTATTTTTTTGGAATTTTAAAGTTATGAAGTGTACTAAAGAACAAGCGCTAAGTTGCTGTTAAAGCTTTTAAAACAACGCGTTAATTATGAAGAATTAACACAATAAAGTAAGAATTTTCGACACTTTTTTAATCTAAAAGCTTAACCTCTATATTCTTATTTTCAATTTTAGAGAGTAACTCTAGTTGCCTTGCTTCGTATAGATCGTCTAATTCACTTAACGGAGTACTCAAGTCGTCGGTTTTATAATTTTCGTAATCTACAAAGCGAATTCCCTCTATAGTTCTGGGATTGTAGGCTTTTCTAAAACGCAATCCGCCTTCATTTACTTCAAAACTATAAGCGAGATAATCTACATGATAATTTTGGGTATTGACCCAATACATATAAACATCTTCGTGATCTTCGCCACCACCCTCGACATCAAAAGTGATTTTTATTTCATAATATTCTTTATTATTAATCGTGTCTTTACCGATCAATTTTTTATTCACGGCATCATCATTTAAGCCAAAAGGCAGCTGTACAAAATAGTGAACTGAATTCACCGAGTTAGCATAGACTGTTTCCATAGAATCTGAAAGTTTTACTACCGTATCTTTAGAAAATCGGGTGAAGCCGTTATTATCTACCACATCGCGATATTGAGTTCCGGTAGAGTCGGTCATAATACGCTCTAGTTTAAAATCTCCACCTCTACGCTCACTCTTGTAAATTCCTTTTCTGAAGTCAAAACTAATTTCAGCATTTTTATAACGTTCCCCACCGGCCTTTGCAATGGCTTTATCAATAATTTGCTGTGCAGTTTCCTGTTTGGTATTACAAGCATAAGTTAATGCAATAATAAGAAGCCCTAAAACGTACTTTTTCATCCTTAAAGTTATAAGTATCTAAAAGCTGCAAAGGTAGTTAAAATGCGAAAAAGAGACCTAACATAGTTGATATATACAAGTAGGCCGGAGATTTACTTAATTTTAATCCCATTTCACTATTTTGCGGCTTCAAACCAAATACACCTATGAAAACCAAATTTTTACTTTTAGCCTTTTTAAGCCTTGGATTATTTACCGCCTGTGAGGTAAAAGATGATTCACCTAATGATACGCAACAGATCAATGAAGAATTACTGGGCATCTGGTATTTTGACGCAATGATCGTGCAAGACGAAGAAATACCTTACGATGATCACGAAGAATGCGGCAAGGATTATATTGAATTTAACGACGATGGTACTTACCAGCAAGTTGATATTTGGGGTTGTGAAGAAGATATTGATGCCGAAGGAACATATACAGCTACCGAAAACACCATTTCCCTTACCTTAACTGACAGCGAAACAGTTGTTTTGGATATTGCAACCTTAAATGCTGATGTACTTCTTATTGAAGGTATGGAAGATTTTGATGAAGACGGTGAAGATGAAAGTATACAACAGCGTTTTACCAGAAATTAGAGAAGCTAACCTGGAAAATTTCTGTTTAAAGTGTTACGAATTTTGTAAATACAGGGCTAGTTACTATAATGCTTCCTATTTTTGTTGATTATGAAGAAGAATACCAACACCATAAATATAAAGAACCGCAAGGCAAGATTTGAGTACGAAATCCTTGATAAATATGTGGCTGGAATTAAACTGGCGGGTACAGAGATTAAAGCAATAAGGCAGGGAAAAGCTTCTATTGCTGAAAGCTTTTGCGAGTTTCAGAATAACGAACTTTTCGTGATCAACATGCATGTTGAAGAATATTCTCACGCCACTCACTTTAATCATAATCCAAAGAGTGAGCGCAAGCTATTATTGCAACGCCGTGAATTGAGAAAATTAGAAAAGGAAGTTAAGAACTCCGGACTTACCATTATTCCACTGCGTGTTTTTATTAACGACCGCGGACTTGCGAAAATGCAAATTGCCCTTGCAAAAGGTAAAAAGCTCTACGATAAACGGGAAACTATAAAAGACAGGGAAAGCAAACGCAAATTAGACAGGATTAAAAAAGAGTACAACTAAATCCTGGATGAAGCCGGCAAAACAAATTTTACCCCTAATTGTTTTCTCTCAGTTTTGCTGCACCTCACTTTGGTTCGCCGGAAATGCGGTTATGCCAGAGCTATATCTTAACTTTAATTTGAATGAAGAAGCGCTGGGGCATTTAACCTCAGCGGTTCAGTTCGGTTTTATTTTAGGCACGCTAATTTTCGCTTTTCTAAGCCTGGCCGATAGGTTCTCCCCCTCGAAACTCTTTTTTATTTCTGCGATTTTCGGCGCGATATTTAACCTGGGAATCATTCTCGAAAACAACAATTTAAACACCTTACTCCTACTGCGCTTTCTCACCGGATTTTCTTTAGCAGGAATTTATCCCGTTGGCATGAAACTCGCCGCCGATTATTACGATAAAGGTCTGGGAAAATCACTTGGATACCTGGTAGGCGCTCTTGTTTTAGGAACTGCTTTCCCCCACTTTCTAAAGACTTTTACCGGCACCGAAAACCTCCCCTGGCGTTGGGTGATTGTTGCGACCTCTCTGTTCGCATTTTTGGGCGGACTTCTAATTTTACTCTTTGTCCCTAATGGCCCTTATAGAAAAGCAAAGCGAAAATTCAAATTCAGTGCAGTTTTCAGGGTTTTCTCTAATAAAAAACTCCGCAACGCAGCTTTTGGATATTTTGGCCATATGTGGGAACTCTATACTTTTTGGGCTTTTGTACCTATTATTTTGGCCGCTTATAAATTCTCTATTCCCAATAGCGATTTTGATGTTTCATTCTGGTCATTTCTTATTATTGGTATCGGTGGAGTTTCCTGCGTACTGGGAGGTTATATTTCAGAAATTTTAGGAGTAAAAAAAACCGCGACTATAGCTTTGTTGTTATCAGGAATATGCTGCCTTGCCTTTCCTTTTATCTTTCTGCAAGCTTCAACAGTTGTTCTTATTACTTTTTTATGTTTTTGGGGAATTGTGGTTGTAGCAGATTCACCCTTATTCTCTACCCTGGTGGCCAGCAATGCTCCTCCGGAAATAAAAGGAACAGCACTCACCATTGTAAATTCAATAGGTTTTGCTATCACTATTGTAAGCCTTCAGTTAATCACTTATTTGCATCAAATAGAACCTGTATATAGTTTAAGCTTGCTTGCCATAGGACCGGCACTTGGATTATGGGTATTATTTACAAAGAAAAGAGCATAAATTCAGAACACATTTAAATCAACGAACCACAACTATTTTCCTTATTTTTCCACTTTTAAAATTCATTCATCATCATGTATCAAAAAATTATCATCATTTTTCTTATTTTTTCATCATTTAATTCAATCGCGCAAATTACCGGCAAAGTTACCGACACCGAAAATAAGATTCTTCCTTACGTAAATATTTATACCGAAAACGGAAAATTTGGAACCACTTCTAATGAAAATGGTGTTTACGAATTAAAAATAAACCGGCCGGGAGATTACGATCTGGTATTTCAGTTTTTGGGTTATCAAACTCAGAAGAAGACTGTTTCTATTGAAGAATTCCCATATCAACTGGATATAAGTCTAAAACCGGAAACCACCAGTTTAGACGAAGTAAATATTTCTTCTGGAGAAAATCCTGCAAATGCCATTATTAGAAAAGCCATTGATTTTAGAAAGCGAAATGCCGAAAAACTAGAGGCCTACACCGCCGATTATTATTCCCGCGGATTATGGCGAATTAAAAATGCTCCTGAAAAAATACTGGGGCAGGAAATTGGCGATCTTGGTGGTGGTCTGGATTCTACCCGAAGCGGAATCGTTTACTTAAGCGAAACTATTTCTGAAATTTCCTATAAACGTCCAGACGATTTTAAAGAAAAGATTATTGCCTCTAAGGTGAGCGGAGACGATAATGGTTTTAGTTTAAATTCGGCCCAGGAATCTTATTTCTCATTTTACGAAAATACTATCGAGATTAATAGCGAAATGGTTTCACCAATTGCAGAGTACGCTTTTAATTACTACAATTATAGGTTAGCCGGAACTTTTTATGATGAAAACGGAAACCTAATCAACAAGATAAAAGTGAGTCCGAAACGAGAAAAAGACCGTGTTTTTTCAGGACACATTTATATTGTGGAAGACCTGTGGCAAATTTTTGGAGTGGAGTTACAAACTACCGGACAGGCAATTCAGGTGCCACCAATTGAAACTTTAGACTTTAAACAAAACTATCGGTTTTCAGAAGAAAATGGTTTTTACATTCAAATTTCACAAACCGTAGATTTTAAATTCGGGATGTTTGGAATTTCAGGAGATGGCAGGTTTACCGCGGTTTATAGCAATTACGATTTTGAACCTGAATTCAACAAAAACAGTTTTGGTAGTGAGATCATGTCTTTTGCAGAGGCAGCCAATAAAAAAGATTCAACTTACTGGCAGAAGTTGCGCCCAGTGCCGCTAACCGATGAGGAGATTAACGATTATGTAAGAAAGGACAGTGTTCAAACCCTAAGAAATTCCAGGCCTTACAAAGATTCTATTGATGCGGTGCGCAATGAATTCAATTTAACCGCCCCAGTTTTTGGTTATTCCTGGCAGGATTCTTTTAAAGACAGGTATTTGAATATAAGTTCTCCGCTAATGGGTACGCATTTTAATACCGTGCAGGGCTGGAATACTTCTACCACAATTTCTTATAGACAAAATGATGCTGAAGACGAGAACTCCGGGAAATTCTGGCGTTTGTATTCCACGCTTAATTATGGTTTTAGCGATGAACGTTTTAGAATTAAAGGAGGTTTTCAGAAGCAATTTAATAATTCCAGCAGACCGGTTTTAAAAATTTCGGGCGGGATAGAAACCGCACAAATTAACGATCGTGAGCCTATTTCTGAAAGACTAAACGATATTACTACCATATTCTTTGAACGCAATTACCTAAAACTTTACGAACGTTCTTTTGCCGAAATTGCGTACCAGCAGGAAGTTTCTAATGGCCTCTATTTCTTCGGAGATTTAAGTTATGAGGATAGAAATCCGCTATTTAACAATACCGACCAGGTAATTATTGATAATGAAGGTGTAGAATACACTTCCAACAACCCAATAGACCCTCAACATTATGGCACCATTTTATTCAGAGAACACGATATTTTCAAACTGAATCTTACTACCAGAATTAGATTCGGACAAAAATATATGAGCTACCCGAGCGGAAAATTCAATATTAATAATGAAAAATATCCTACGCTATATTTAAGTTACCAGAAAGGTTTTGGTGCCAGTATAGAAGAATATAACTTCGATCAATTTAAAGCTTCGGTAACGCAAAGCTTTAAACTGGGCAATAAAGGAGAATTTGGTTATAACTTAAACGGGGGAACTTTTTTAAATGCCGATGAAATGGCATTTCTAGACTATCGCCACTTTATTGGCAACCAAACCAGGGTTTATAACGGTTTTAGCAATCTATCCAGATTTAACCTTCTACCCTATTATGCGATGAGCACCAATAAAACTTATGCTGAAGCTCACGCCGAACACGATTTTAAAGGCTGGATCTTAGGGAAAATCCCCTTCTTAAATCAGTTGAATTACAATTTGGTAATTGGCGCCCACGCGTTGTATACCGAAGACCAGAAACCATATTCTGAATATTCTGTAGGAATTGATAATCTTGGTTTTGGAAAATACAGGTTACTAAGGTTAGATTATGTAGTTTCCAATATGGATGGCCAGCGAGAAGGCGCATTTATCTTTGGATTGAAGTTTTTAGGGGTTTTGGAATAAAAGACCCCTAACCTCCCGAAATAAATTCGGGACAGGCACCGAAGGGTGAACACAAAATCAACTATAATCTCAGAAAACGGAATTTTAAGGCATTAAAAAACCTCACAGATTTGAACCTGTGAGGTTCTTTAAGTGAAAATATAATTTTTTTATTCTTCCTCTCCTGAATTATCCTTATTTGCAGGCTTTTCTTCTTCTGTTGCGGCAAAATCTGTAATTCCGTTTTTAATTAGCAGGTTATACCATTGAAAGATCTTTTTCATATCGCTGGCATAAACACGATCTACATCATAATCTGGCAAAACTTCCGCGAAATATTTCAACAATTCAGCTTTGTTAGATTTATGACTTATCGCTTCTCCTCCATTTTCTTTTTCTTTCATCTTCTCAAAGATTTCCGCAAGCGGAACTTCTTCGGTGTATGTATAGATAGCGATTTCGCTTAACAAACTTACATTATGGCGAATGTTCACGGCCATTTTTTTTCCGTCAGGAATTGATTTTACAATAAATCCGCCGCGGCTTTGAGCGGTTAATTCGTATAAACCGGGTTTTCCCGAAATCGCTAATATTTTATCTAATCCCATAGTATGTTTTTATTTCCTCAGTGAGAGTTTTATTCCCCGAGTCTTAGCCCGGAATTATATTATAGTTTTCCAATTTGTGCCTCGTAGACCTTTGCGAGGTTTTTTAATTTTTAGGCTGGCAAATATCAGCTGCCAGAACTAATTATCAAAGTGATTAACGCCCTTTTTTCATTTCGGGAAAACGCATTTTATAATCGATCTTTATTTTCCCTTTTGATATTCCGGAAAGTTTACCTTTAAGCAAACGCTTCTTTAAGCTGGAAAGTTTATCGGTAAATAAAATTCCTTCAATATGATCGTATTCATGCTGAATAACCCTGGCGGCTAAACCGGTAAAAGTCTCCCGATGTTCTTTAAAATTCTCATCCTGGTATTCAATCACAATTTTTGGCTTTCTAAAAACATCTTCCCTAATTTCAGGAATACTCAAACAGCCTTCGTTAAAAGCCCATTCTTCCCCTTCTTCTTCAACAATAGTTGGGTTGATAAAAACTCTTTTTAGTTTTTTAAGCTCTTCGCGTTCCTGTAATTCTAACTCCTCGTCCTCTGCAAACGGACTCGAGTCTACAAGAAACAACCGAATTGGGCGGCCAATTTGCGGCGCGGCTAAACCAACGCCAAAAGCATTATACATGGTTTCCCACATATTTTCTATCAATTCATCCAGTTTTGGATAATCTTCCGGGATTTCTTTACATTTTTTTCGTAAAACCGGATCCCCGTAGGCTACAATTGGTAAAATCATTCTTTTTGATTTTATATTTTATAATGAATATTTTATAATCTTATTTTCCGGAATTTTGGTTTCTTACCGCAGTGATCCTCGATGCAATAAAGATCGATGTTAACTCTTTAGCTTCAACGATCAATTCTTTTGAATCTTTCTCATTTATCAAATTTTCATCCTTCGCAAATTCTATCCAGAAAATGCACTCATCAGCTTCTTCAATTACTATTCCTAATTTTGAAATAAAAGCTTTCTTCGATTGCCCTAAACATGCGGCTCTGTAATTCGCTGCAACAGAAGTACTACATCTAATCAACTGACCCTCAATATGGCTTCCTAATTTATTTTTTGGAAGATTTATTGCTAGTTTTACGCATTTATGTGCAAAAACATTGGAACAATTAATTAAGTCAGTTTTCATTCAATTAAACAACCTAAATTATAAATTATTCAATAGGCATTATACATTTTAAGGCTATTCGTATAAATAGGATTGCAGAATAATTGTTGCACTAATTTCATCTATAAGCGCTTTATCTCTGCGTTTCTTCTTTTTAAGTCCGCTGTCTATCATAGACTGAAAAGCCATCTTTGAGGTGAATCTTTCATCTATCCTTTTAACGGGCATTTCAGGAAACTTTTTAATGAAAATTTTTAAAAATTGCAGGATATAGACTTCAACAGCGGAAGCCGTATCGTCTTTTTGCTTAGGTTCCCCTACCAGTACCAATTCAACGTTTTCTTCTTTAAAATATTTTTCAAGAAAATCCAGAAGTTCTGGTGTGTTAACGGTAGTTAACCCTGAGGCAATCATTTTGAGCTCATCGCTAACGGCAATACCTGTGCGTTTTGTCCCAAAATCAAGTGCCATAATTCGTGCCATCTTCAAAATTTGCGCAAAGGTAAGGTTTATATTGCTTTACCACCAAAAATTAGGCTTAAGCTATTATATTTGCTAAAAATCAAGAAAAATGGATCATTTAGAAGCTAAGATTAATGAAGCCTGGGAAAACCGGGATTTACTAAAAGATACAGAAACCATAAAAGCGATTCGCGAGGTTATTTCGCTTTTAGATGCCGGAAAATTAAGAACCGCAGAGCCTACCGAGAATGGCTGGAAAGTAAACGAATGGGTAAAAAAAGGCGTGGTACTTTATTTCCCAATCCAGCAAATGGAAACTTTAGAAGCGGGAATCTTTGAATATCACGACAAAATTCCGTTGAAAAAAGGTTATAAAGAAAAAGGAATTCGTGTAGTTCCAAATGCCGTGGCAAGACACGGAGCTTACATCTCCAGCGGAGTAATTATGATGCCAAGCTATGTAAATATTGGCGCCTATGTAGATGAAGGCACTATGGTAGATACCTGGGCAACAGTAGGAAGCTGTGCACAAATTGGTAAAAATGTACACCTTAGCGGCGGCGTAGGAATTGGTGGGGTTTTAGAACCTTTACAAGCTTCTCCGGTAATTATAGAAGACAACGCATTTCTTGGATCAAGAAGTATTGTGGTTGAAGGCGTTAAAGTTGAAAAAGAAGCTGTGTTAGGTGCTAATGTAGTGCTTACCGCTTCCACCAAAATTATAGATGTTACCGGCGACGAACCTAAAGAAATGAAAGGAATTGTGCCGGCAAGATCGGTAGTAATTCCAGGAAGTTACACCAAGAAATTCCCTGCCGGAGAATATAATGTTCCCTGCGCATTAATTATTGGAAAACGTAAAGAGTCTACCAACAAAAAGACTTCTTTAAACGATGCTTTACGCGAATATAATGTAGCGGTGTAATTTTAGCTATAAGAAAGCTAACAGTAGAATCGCAGATGAAAATACTTATAATTCAGCAAAAAATGGTTGGGGATGTGCTTACATCCTCAATCTTATTTGAAGCCCTTCGGAAGAAATATCCGGAAGCTGAATTACATTATTTAATCTATCCACATACTAAACCGGTTGTAGAAAATAATCCGTTTATATATAAGATTATTGAATACTCTCCGAGGATTGGTAAAGATCCCGTAAAATTCCTGAAATTTTTGAATTTTATTCGCAGGGAATCTTATTCTGAAATAATTGATATCTACTCAAAAATAAGTTCGGGCATTATAGCCAGCTACTCTGGCGCGTCGATAAGACTCGGTTTTCAAAAAAATTATACCCGGCCATTTTATACACAAACTTTTACCTACAAAGAGAACCCGGAAACCAACGCAGGTCTGGCTATAGAAAATAGAATGCAGGTTTTAAAAGGGCTTGATCAGGATTTTCCTAAAGAGCTAAAACCTAAAATTTACATTTCTTCGGAAGAAAAAAAATTCTTTAGACATAAACTTCAAAAACAGGGCGTGGATTTAGATCAACCCGTCGTTATGTGCGGCGTATTAGGGAGCTCCAGCATGAAATCCTATCCGGGAAATTATATGTCCTGTCTTTTGGACGAGTTGATAAATAAGGTGCCAGGAGCTCAAATACTTTTTAATTATTTGCCCTGGCAAACCGCTGAGGCGAAGAATATTTATAACCAGTGTAATCCTGAGACCCGATCTCGAATTTTCCTGGATATTTACGAAAATTCTCTAAAAGGCTTTATCCTGAATGCTGCTAATTGTGACCTTTATTTTGGTAATGAAGGTGGAGCTGCAAATATTATGAAAGCATTGGAAATACCTACGTTTTCCATTCACTCCCCCATTGTAAAGAAGAATTATTGGGCGATCTACGAAGATGAAGCAAAACATATTTCAGTTCACCTTGAAGACTTTCATCCAGATCTTTTTAAAAGTTGCCCACCTAAGTTTAGTAAACAAAAGAATGCCGAACTCTACCAGAAACTAAATCCCAAACTCATTAAATTGAAATTAAATGAGTTTTTAAAAAACCTTGAAATATGAATTATCGGTTTCTAATTTACATCAGCTACACCTACGCATTTCCAATTGGAGAACCTTTGGAAAAGGAAATTAAAAAGCGAGGTTACGAAGTAAAATGGTTTGCTGATGAACCAGAAACCCAGGAAAAATTCAGTAGCGATAAAGCTGTTTTAAAAGATATTCAGGAGGCCATTGCTTATAATCCTCATATTATTTTAAGCATTACCAATAGTATAGCCGATTTCCTGCCCGGTTTAAAAGTGCAGGTTTTTCACGGTATTGCACCAAGTAAACGGAATTTCAAAAAGGGCCATTTTAGAATTCGGGGATTTTTTGACCTTTATTCAACTCAAGGTCCATTTACTACTCAACCTTTTAAAAAGCTTCAGAAAGAACACCAACATTTTGAAGTGGTTGAAACCGGTTGGCCTAAACTAGATCCTTTATTTCCCCTGGAAGAAATTCCGCGGGAAAAACCTACGATCCTAATTTCATCTACTTTTAGTAAAAAACTGAGTTTAGCTTATAATGATGAAGTAATAGATGAAATAAAGCGTATTTCTGAAATAGGAAATTGGGAATTTAAAGTAGTATTACACCCAAAAATTCCGCCGGAACGCGTTCAGAAATTTAAAGATATTCAAAGTGAAAATCTTACCTATTACGATACAACCGATCTAATTCCACTTTTTCGAGAAAGCGATGTACTGTTTGCTGATTCAACATCAGTAGTAACAGAATTTTTACTTCAGGAAAAACCGGTGGTAACTTTTAGAAATACCCAACCCGGTCCGCATTTAATAAATATTACTGAAGTTGCTGATATTGAAAAAGCATTGGAAGATGCGCTGGATCCCGATGTAAGTTTACTTGAAGAAATTCAGGAATTCAATGCAAATATGCATCCTTATAAAGACGGGAAATCAAGTGAGCGCCTAATAGATGCTTCAATAAAATTTCTTCACGCCGATAAAAGTCACTTAAAACCTAAACCTTTAAATCTCATTAGAAAACTAAAGGTTCGAAATAACCTTGCCTTTTATCCGTTAAAAACTTACCGAAAACCTCCGACACTAGATAGAGAAAACTAATTTGTAAATTATACTATTTAATCTTAGAAGTAGTTTTTATCTATTAAATTTGTCACCTCAATTTGGGTGAGGAGTATGAAGATGGTTTAAATGAAAATCTATGATCATTCCTTATTTCATATAGATGATTTAAATTCTCAGATTAAAAGTATATTGAATGACAAAACCTTTAGAAAATATTCAAGTAGATGCCGTTATAACCTGGGTAGATGGAAACGATAAAAATTGGCAGAAAAAAATAAATACTTATTCTGATTCAAAAATAAATTTCTCTTCTGAAAATCATCTTAAACGATACAATTCAATTGGAGAAATTGATATTGCGATTAAATCTATAATCAAATTCGCGCCCTTCATTAAGAATATTTTTTTAGTAACCGATAATCAATCGCCTGAATCTTTTGATTCACTAAAATCATTAGCTCAAAAGAAAGGTATGAACTTAGAATTGGTAGATCATAAAACTATTTTTAGGGGATTTGAAGAATATTTACCCACCTTCAACTCTTGCTCTATTATTTCTATGTTGTTTAAAATCCCTAACCTGTCCGAGCATTTTATTATTTTTAATGACGATACTTTTGTAATGAAAGAAGTATCTGTTAATGATTTCTTTATTAATGGAGAACCAATAGTAAGGGGCAAATGGCAAGCGTTCAATGAAGATAAAAAGTTGCGAAAATCTTATCACGAGATTTTGAGTTTTTTGGATGTCCCTATAAAAAAGGATAAAATTAGTTTCAAAAAATTACAACAAAATAGCGCCCAATTGGCTGGAATGGATAAATATGTTAGACGTTTTCACACGCCAGTTAGTGTAAGAAAGTCAACTCTAACAAACTTCTTTAAAGAAGATTCTTTACTTAGAGAGAATATACAACACAAGTTTAGAAATCAAAATCAATTTCTTCTCTCTTCATTGTCAGAGCATTTGGAGATTAAAAATAATACTTATCATTACCGCAATTATTCGCAATTAACATACTTCCGATCTTATAAAAACTTATCGTCGACTAAGTTAAAGTTGAAATGGTTTGAAAAAAAACAGAAGAAACTTTTCCTCACTTTTCAAACCTTGGATATGGCAGATGATGAGATATTAGATTATATATTGGATTGGATAGATAAAAGATTAAGTGAAAACTAAGATACTTTTCATCTTAGGTAGAAATATTTAGAAACATACCTAAAAGTAAAAATCCATAAATTTTAGCAATATTGAATTCAGATATTATGAGAGAAAGAAAATAACTGCCGTTCTAATTTCCCATTATCAAAATTTTAAGTGAAATTAAAATCTACTTCTGGTCTGTTTTTTCCAAATATTTATTCATTACAGCCAACCCAATTAAATGTTCACGTTCTTTATCAAAGAATTGAGAAACATATTTGTTCGCATTTCTAATAATTTGATTTGCCTCTTCCTGGTTTTCAATATAATAATTGAGCCGTTCTTCCAGGTCTGAGTAATCGTCTTTTATCTGGATATAATGATGATTTGCAATAAGCTTCCCCTCCATAAACCAGGTTTCGAACTTTGGTGTTGGCATCACCGCTATAGAATTAGAAGACATAATCCATTTCAAATTGCTAGCCACATCATTGCCTTCCAGCGCTAAAACAAATTTATATTGAAGATGGTGATATAGCGTGCATTTCTCCACAGTCCATTCTGGCGGCAATGTTTTTTTTTTGGTAATATTCCCCAAATCGCACATAGGATGATGAAAGTATTTTTCCATAAAAGCGATACGATGGGGTTTATTATCAACTTTTCCACGGAAAATAATTCTATCTAATTTCTCATTGAATTTCAACCGATCTCTGATAAAGATAAAATGCCTCACCTCGTCCAATTTCAATAAAACTGAATTGCTGTTATCTCCAGAAATTGGCCTGCTTTTTACTATAGATGGAATTTCTGGTATATACGTTACATCGCCTGGTACGTAATTCCATTTAAAACTTCCCTTAAACCAGGAAATAACACGATAGGCATCGAGGAAATAAACCGATTTTACTTTTTTACTTTTCTTTAATTCGCCAAACCTTTGGGAAGATTCCGGGAGTTCTTGAGCCGTATGAAGTTTATTATAATACTCAACTCTTGAAGTTATATAATTGGCATCAGGCCGGGATTTGATTGATTCTAATTTCTTTGATAAGCGACTTTGAAAAACATATTTAGGAAGGATTACCTTAGCATAATTCCTAATATAATAGGGCAATTTTGCATTTTTCCCGGAAGCGAATAGAAATTTTAGATTCATATCGGATCATTTTTTTCCTATAAGGCTTTTAAATTTCTGTTTCAGCTTTCTCTTCTTACCGCGATTAATAAAAAAGGCATTAACAAAATACCACATTTTTTTAAACACTTCAGCTTCACTCTTTTCAATAAGTTCTGCGTATTCCTCCGCCATAATTTCAACCTTTTCCCTATCTGGAGTTAACCGGGCAAAATTCTTCATCCGCTCGGGAAAATTAAGCGGTTTAAAATTCATCCTGTTTAAATCTACCAGGTAGAATTGATAATCGCCGTTATTAAGCTGAATCAAAGTATTACCGGGACTATGGTCTAAAAATTCTATATTATTTTCGTGCAGCTTGAAAGTAAACCGGGTAAAAGCGCGCAAAATATCCTCGTGTCCAGGTATCGATAAATCCAGATCTCTGAAGGTAAGATCATAATCTAAATGCTCGCTTATATAGAAACTTTTAGTAAGAGCACCTTTACTGGTCTCTTCAGCAAAAGCAATAGGTTTAGGTGTTCCTATCCCTTTCTTAATCAGTTTTTCTGCAAATTTAAACGAACGCTCAGCTTTAGATTCTCTAAAAAGCACATAGACATATCTGTTGATGTAATTAGGCTGTTTAAAAGATTTAATATTGAATTTCATCCCCTCTTTTTCAACCACCTTAATGTGATTCCTTCGGTGCTTTTTTCCGGCAAAAAAAGATTGGCCAATCGAATTGAAATTCAACAGAATTTCTTCAATATTCTTTTTAGATAACTTATGATATTTTGAAATGAATATCTTCATCAACTTATAAAATTAAAGCTTTTCCTGATAAATCCCAGAAATGGAATTAGACCAGCAAAATCTCCAAATATCGCAGTGCAAATTACTATTTTTGCGATCGCATTAGAGATTGCTTAATCAAAATCTCAGGTTTATAGTAATTGGCAAATATAACTATTGCATCAACGAATTAAGAGAAAGACCTAATGAAAATCCTTCATTTATCGGCAGTAAAAAATTGGGGAGGCGGCGAAAACCAAATCGAATTGCTGTGTGAAGAATTTAAAAGTGATTTTCCCGAAGTCGAAAATCTTATCCTTTGTGTCAAAAATGGCCTATTTCATAAAAAATTAAAACACACCGACTTAAATTTCCAAACATCAGCACTTAGCTTTAATTTTGATCTTCGGTATAGTTTGAAAGTCGTAAAAATTTGCAAAGAAAAACGTATAGATCTTATTCATATTCACGATCCAAAAGCGCTATCGCTAGTGGTTTTAGCAGATGAGTTTTATAATTTACCACTAATGGTTTTTAGCAAAAAAACCTCTTTTCCTATTAAAAATAGAGAGCAAACAATTTATAAGTACAACTATCCAAAACTTAAACGTATTCTTTGTGTTTCGAAGAAAACCCGTGAAATAGCTGCGGAAATAATTAAAGATCAGAATCGCTTAAAAACGATTTATCACGGAATTTCAATTAAGAAGCAAAGACAGCTTTCGGCTAAATTTAAACTGCGAAAAGAACTTACACTGCCCGATGATGTTATAATTGTGGGTAATATTGGAAATCATATTCCCGCTAAAGATCTCACTGTTTTTATTGAAACTGCTGAGAATATCCTTAGGCAGCAGAAAGGCTTAAAATTTCATTTTGTTCAAGTTGGGCAATTCACTCCAGAAACCTCAACCTTTCTTAAACTCTTAAAAACAAAAAATTTAGAATCACATATTAGTTTTTTGGGCTTCAAAGAAAATGCATCAGTAATAATTCCTCAATTAGATTTTTTGATGCTTACCTCAATTTCTGAAGGGGTTCCTAACGTGATCTATGAAGCTTTCTATCATAAAACTCCGGTTATCTCCACAAATGTGGGCGGAATTCCCGAAATTGTGACCCACATGGAAAATGGTCTTTTAGCCGATGCTAAAGACGCTGAAGAATTAGCCGAACTCTTGCTATTTTTACAGGAAAACAAAGTGCTGATTTCTCGATTTACTGAAAATGGCCATAAAAAACTGGTAGAAAATTTTACCACAAAACAAATGGCCCAACAAACACTACAAGAATACAAAAATGTCCTTAATGGAAGATATTAAAACCGAAATGCAAAACGCCCTGGCAACCTTAAAACGGGGCGGACTTATACTCTACCCTACCGATACGGTTTGGGGAATTGGCTGCGATGCCACCAATGCTGAAGCTGTAGAAAAGGTATATAAACTTAAAAAACGTCACGAAAGTCAGGCGCTTATTTGCCTGGTTTCAGACTATAAAATGCTGAATCAATTTGTTGAAGATGTACCGGAAGTAGCTTACGATATTCTCAAATTTGCGAAAAAGCCTACTACGATTATTTACGACGATCCAATTCGCGTAGCTGAAAATTTAATCGCCGATGATAATTCTTTGGCAATTAGAGTTTCTAAAGATAAATTCAGCAATGATTTGGCAAAACGGTTTCGGAAACCAATCGTTTCTACCTCGGCAAACATTAGTGGTGAAAAAACACCCGGATCCTTCGCTGAAATTAGCCCCGAAATTTTAGAAGGTGTCGACTATGTAGTAAATTTGCAAAAAAATAAAAAATCGGCTAAACCCTCCGCCATCATCAAATTAAGTAACGATGGTAAGGTAAAAGTGATTAGAAAATAATAACGAAAAGTTTATTGATAAGTTCGTTAAGACTTTTTTACGTCAAGCTGAACTTGTTTCAGCTTCTAATATCTTAGAATTATCAAATTAGATCCTGAAACAAGTTCAGGATGACGTTTAAGTTTCCAGTTTCTTAGAACGTGTTTAGCAATGAAGCCAGGTTCAAAAAGCTTGGGTTTCAAAAGAAATTACAGTAGTGAAGAATTATAAAGGCGCTTTATCCCACAATATATTCAGAGTCATCACCCAGGCCTCGGAAGAAATAAAACTTGAAAGCTATGTTATTGGAGGCTTTGTTCGCGATCACATTTTACAGCGAGGAGAACCTAAAGATATTGACATTGTAGCAATAGGCAGCGGCATTGAACTTGCAAAAAAAGTTGCCGAAATACTTCCGCATAAACCCAAAGTTCAGGTTTTCAAAAACTATGGCACGGCGATGCTGCGTGCTTACGATATGGAAATCGAGTTTGTTGGTGCGCGTAAAGAAAGCTATCAAAAAGACAGTCGCAAACCCATTGTGGAAGACGGAAGTCTGGAGGACGACCAAAATCGTCGGGATTTCACCATAAATGCGCTGGCGCTTGGTTTGAATGAAGATAACTTTGGAAATCTTTTAGATCCCTTTGATGGAATCGAAGATCTAAATTCGAAGATCATCAAAACCCCGCTAGATCCCGATATTACTTATTCTGATGATCCTTTGCGAATGCTTCGGGCTATTCGGTTTGCAACGCAGCTAAATTTTAAGATCGAGAAAGAATCTTTAGATGCAATTAGCAGGAACAAGAAACGTATCAAGATAATTTCAAAAGAAAGAATTACCGATGAACTGCATAAAATAATGCTAGCCGAAAAACCTTCGAAAGGCTTTTCGCTATTACATAAAACCGGGTTACTCCATATCATTATGCCCGAGTTGACCGCTCTGGAAGGCATCGACGAAATTGAAGGCCAGAAGCACAAAGATAATTTTTGGCATACGCTGGAAGTGGTAGATAATATCGCAGAAAACACCGATGATCTTTGGCTCCGCTGGGCAGCTTTATTGCACGATATTGGAAAAGCCCCTACTAAAAAATTTCATAAGAAAATTGGGTGGACTTTTCACGGGCACGAATTTGTAGGCGCAAAAATGGTCTTCAAACTATTTAAACGGCTACGTCTTCCGCTAAATGACAAGATGAAATATGTGCAGAAATTGGTTTTAATGAGTTCACGACCAATCGCTATTGTGGACAACGATGTAACCGATTCTGCCGTACGCCGCCTTATTTTTGACGCAGGTGAAGATATTGAAGATTTGATGACGCTTTGTGAGGCCGATATCACTACTAAAAATCCAAATCGATTTAAGAAATACCACAATAATTTCAAAGTGGTTCGCACCAAAATGAAAGAGGTGGAAGAGCGTGACCACGTTCGTAATTTTCAACCTCCGGTTACCGGTGAAGAAATTATGGAAACTTTCAATATTAGACCATCCCGTGAAATCGGTATTATAAAAGACACGATTAAAGAAGCAATTCTAGAAGGGGAAATTCCAAACGAACACGAAGCCGCGAGAAATTTAATGCTTAAAAAAGGAAGAGAATTGGGATTATCAGTGAGTAGTTAAGTTTAGGTTTTTAACTTTCAATTTAAAATATGTATAGAAAATCGGTTAAAATTTCCCTGATCCTGGTTTACCTGGTTATTGTTGCCGGTGCAGTGGTAAGAATGACGGGTTCTGGGATGGGTTGCCCTGACTGGCCAAAATGTTTTGGTTATTATATTCCTCCAACCGAAGTTTCAGAACTGGAGTTTCAGGCTAATCGCGAATATGAAAAAGGACAGGTAATAATTGTAGACGAGACTTTAAAAGTAGCAGTAAGCAACTTTACTTCCGCAGAAAACTATTATGAAGAAAATTGGGAAACCTACACAAAACACGACTATGCTATTTTTAATCCAACGCATACCTGGGTTGAATACATAAATAGGCTTGCCGGGGCTTTAGCGGGTTTTGCCGTACTTATTATGGCTGTACTTTCCTTTAAAAAATGGAAAAAAAGAAAACGAATCACTTTGCTTTCCTGGCTTAGCGTTTTTCTTATGGGCTTCCAGGCCTGGCTTGGCGCGACCGTAGTTTATTCGGTTTTATCGCCGGTTAGAATTACCATTCATATGGTGATGGCACTGGTAATTGTAGCTATCTTACTTTACTTGCTATTTATTTCAGAAGAAAAAAAACTAGCTCACGAGCCAAATAAAACTTTTAGAAATTTAATGGTTTTGGCCGTAGTGCTTACCCTAATACAGGTGATTTTTGGAACGCAAGTTAGACAGTTTGTAGATGAACAGGTTAAAATATTTGGTTATAACGCTAAAGATATGTGGCTGGAAAACCCCAATCTCACCTTCTATATTCATCGTAGTTTTTCTATCCTTGTTTTACTTGTAAACCTTGTACTCTGGTGGAAAAACCGAAAACTTCAACTAAAATTTGGTAAAATAAACTGGGTTTTATTGTTCATTTTCCTGGAGATTTTAACCGGCATTGCCATGTATAATTTCGAATTTCCGTTCACATCGCAACCGCTACATTTGGTGATTGCCGCGGTATTGTTCGGATTTCAATTTTATTTATTATTGGAAAGCTTTGCCGCCGGCAGAAAGTTGAAAACTTCGTAACTTTGCCCATTAAAATTTGATATTATGGTTTACCGATTTAGAGTAATTCTTGATGCAGAGGAAGATGTGTTTAGAGATATAGAAATACTGCAGGAAAACACGCTGGAAGATCTTCATAATACCATTTTACAGTCTTTTGGGTTTGATGGTACAGAGATGGCTTCGTTCTATTTAAGTGACGAAAAATGGGAACAGGGCGAAGAGTTTTCCCAATTTGATATGGGTGGTGAAGTTCGACTAATGAATGAAACCAGCCTGGAATCTATCTTGGATGAAGATAATAGAAATATTATCTATGTTTACGATTTCCTAAAGATGTGGACTTTTCTAATAGAATTGGCCCAGGTTGGCGAAATTGAAGATGGCAGAGATTACCCAAACCTTATGTTTGTTCACGGGCAAATTCCCGATGAAGCACCAGATAAAGATTTTGTAGGAGAAGATGATGGCGATGCAGGTTCCGGTGATATTTTTGACCAGGGCTTCAACACCAATGATTACGACGACCTTTCATTTGATGAAAACTGGAATTGATTACAAAGTAATCATCCCGAACTCGCTTCGGGAACCTGGTTTATCGTCATCCTGAATTTATTTCAGGATCTAAGTAGTTCATATCTCAATAAGAAACGTCATTACGAACGGAGTGAAGTAATCTTTAATTTAAATTACCAAAATCTGACAGATTGCTTCGTACCTCGTAATGACGATAACTTGAATAATAAAATTTTAGCTACAGTTTATCCCTTATATTCGGGACGGAAAATAACAATACTAAGATTTCCGCCTTCGCGGAAATGACAAAACTATATACTGAATGATCAACCTTTTTAATGCGCAAATTGAATCCCTTTCTATTCACAGAGTGGGCAATAAAAGCCGAAATGAGAACATTTTTCTCTCTGCGGCTCCTTATCAATTAAATGATGAAATCACTCCTTTAATCAAGGAATATTTTCTTAAATCATTTAGAGAAAAAGAAGAAAATTACTTTAATTTCTCTCACGATACCGATATTGAATTCAACGAATTATACAATTTAGCCAATGCTATTTTTGATAATCCTGAAAATATTCATGAAGCTTCAAAAAAGATCACCACTTTATTATTTGAGCAGTCTTCCCATCCACACATCAAGAGCGGAGAAGTATATGTAGTATATTTTGAAAACCTACAGATTGATAATGAAAAGGTTTCAGGAATTGGCATTTTTAAATCTGAATTAAAGCACGACTTCCTGCAATTTCAAGAAAACGGCAGTATTTTGGAGATGATTGTTCAGCAGGGAATAAATTTGAATAAACTGGATAAAGGCGCGTTAATTTTCAATAAAAACCGTGCTGAAGGATATAAGATCCTCTCGGTAGATTCTAATAAATACGATACTAAATACTGGCTGGAAAACTTTTTAGGGGTCGATGTAATGCGTGATGAAAATTACAACACTAAAAGTTACCTAAACTTCTGTAAGAATTTTGCTAAAGACGTGGTTTTGCCTGCGGAAGACAAAAAAGAAGAAGTGATGTTTATGAACCGAAGTATGGATTACTTCGCCAAGAATGACGACTTTGAAGAAAGTAATTTCCTGAATTCAGTAATAGACAATCCTGATTTGGTACCCGAATTTCAGCATTATAAAACTGAAAAAGCGCCTAAATATAAGATTGAAGACCTCACCAATTTCCCAATCGCCAACAAAGCGGTGACCGATGCTCGTAAGAAAATTAAAAGCGTTATCAATCTTGATACGAACATTCAGATTAAAATGGATTTTGTAAATGCTGAATCGGCCGATAAGTTTGTGGAAAAAGGCTGGGACGAAGAAAAACAGATGTATTATTACCTGGTTTACTTTAATAAAGAAGAAAAGAGTTAAGAAAATCTTCTAAAATTAATAGCCACGAATACACAAATATTATTAGTGAATTCGTGGCTATTTTTTTTCAACTGTTTTTACATTAAAAAAGTTGTATAAAAAGTATAGTTTCGTCAAGCTGAATTTATTGCAGCTTATAACCTGTTCTAATTATCGACATTTTTGATCCTGAAATATCCCGAAGTTTCGGGACAGGATGACGATTTTAAGGAAAGTTCTCACACAACCCATTTTTCTTCTAAGAACTTTCCAGCAAACGTTTCATATTTACATCTTCATAATTACGCCGCACAAAATCTAAAGCAGTTCTAAGAATTTGTCCCATGGTGCTTGCACGTTTAAACTTCATATCGTTGGTATAGCGATATAAATCTTTCCTTAAGGTTTTCACATTTGCCTGGGTAGATACGTGATCATTTATCATGCAACGCAATAATTCTTTGTAACGTGGGCGGGTATTAATAATCCTTTTGGCGAGCAGGGAGCGCTCCTCTTTTCTATATTGCTCAATAGAAGATTCCTGCAGTTTCTCCTGCACAAGCTGCACCATCTTAAGATTCTCTTTAAAGAACTGCGGTCTATAAACTTTTAAATTTCCTTCAAAACACTGCTGATCAAAATCTATCGCCCTTATTTGATATTCGACGTGATCAAAATCGTGAGTTGGAATTACCACGTAATTGTAGGAACGCATATCTCCCAATAATCGCACTGTACAGCGCTCATTAAATTTCACAAATTGCTTGGCTATTTGGGTTTGCGCCCTGTTATCACAACTTGGTAAATGTTCTTCTATAAAAACATCTCCGGGAATACCGGCAATATGTTCTTCAATTAAAGTATCCTTATATACCAAAAAATTAATTCGGTGTGGGGAAAGCAAATGCTCAAATTCAAGTCCGTAGATTCTGGAAGCATCAGCCTTTTTTACATAGAAATAAGTAAAACTATCATTTAAGATATTTCGCACTTTTATACGGAAAGGTTTTGAATTTCCGAAGGTGCAATAATCAATAGCATCAACATTTAAGAATTCCAGCGAGTCGTCACTTCCATCCGAATGCATAATGGTGTACACCTGTTTTAGGCTATTATCTATTTCCTCTCTTTCAAAATCGGGATAATAACAACGCACCCAAAAAGTATCTTCTTCGTGCTGATCGTATACTACAACCGAGCCTGAAAATCGCAACAAATCATCGTAAAAAACAGGGATTTTGGTGTTTCGGTTATGTTTGGCCAGATATCGATTTAACCTTTCATTTACAGCAAATGAAGGTTTCTTCTTAGACATCAGCTTTTCTTCCATATTATATCAGCTTTTCATCAAAAATAAGCTTTCTAAGGCGAAATCTGTAACAATTGTCTAACTTCGTCGTCATACTTTAAACTTTTCTTCAATTTTGGAAACAATTCTAAGTCTCAAAGACCTTACTAAAAAATATGGCGCGCTAACCGCGGTAGACAGCTTGTCTTTCACCATAGAAAAAGGCAACGTATATGGTATTTTAGGCCCTAACGGAAGTGGAAAATCTACTACCCTTGGGATGGTACTTAATGTAGTAAATAAAACCTCAGGGGAATTCGCCTGGTTTGGTGGTAATACTGAAACACACGAAGCTTTAAAAAAAGTAGGTGCCATAATTGAGCATCCTAACTTTTACCCTTATATGACAGCGGTGCAAAACCTGGCTTTGGTTTGTAAAATTAAAGACGTTTCTCGTGATAAAATTGAAGAAAAGCTGGAAATCGTAAACTTACTGGATAGAAAAGACAGTAAGTTTAAAACCTTTTCTCTGGGTATGAAACAGCGTCTTGCCATAGCTTCTGCCCTACTCAATGATCCGGAAATTTTAATTTTAGATGAACCCACAAATGGATTAGACCCACAGGGGATTCACCAAATTCGAGAGATAATCAGGAAGATCGCCGCCGGAGGAACTACCATTTTGCTCGCTTCGCATTTACTGGATGAAGTAGAGAAAGTTTGTTCTCACGTGGTGATTATAAGAAACGGCAAGAAGCTTTATAGCGGCCCTGTTGATGCTATAAATGCCAGCCATGGTTTCTTTGAACTACAGGCCAAAAATATGCAGTTATTGCAAGACTTACTTATTGCGCATCCGGGAATAGAAAATGTTACAGAAAAGGAAAATGTGGTTACGGCCATTCTTAAAGAGCCTATGGAGGCTGAAGCTATTAACGAATATTTATTTGAAAAGGGACTTTCACTTTCTTACCTGGTAAAGCGAAAAGAAAGCCTGGAAGAACAATTCCTTGAATTAACCAATGAAACTCCCGCTGCATAATGTTACGACTTTTAGAGATAGAATATCATAAATTACGCTATAGCCGTTCGGCAAAAATACTGGTTCTCACCTATTTTATTTTAATAACATTTATTGCTTTAATAGCATCTATCGAATTTAATTTAGGCGCCATTAACTTTCGCGTAGCCGATCAGGGAATTTTTAATTTTCCATATATCTGGCATTTTAATTCTTATATAGCCGCCTTGCTAAAATTATTCCTGGCTATCGTTATTGTTTCCATGATGTCTAACGAATATACCAACAGGACACTAAAACAGAATTTAATAGACGGCCTAAGCAAGAAAGAATTCATCGCTTCTAAGTTCTTAACCGTAACGGTATTTTCATTGATCTCTACCATCTTTCTGTTTGTGGTTTCGCTTATCTTAGGACTTTCATTTTCAGATTTTACCGAGGTTTCTATCATCTTTTCAGATATGGAATATATGATCGCCTATTTCGTAAAACTCACCGGTTTCTTCGCTTTCTGTATGTTTTTAGGAATTCTTGTAAAACGTTCGGCTTTTGCCCTGGGTTTTCTGTTTATCTGGTGGATCTTAGAAAGTATTGTTTACGGGGTTTTAAAATGGAAAATCTTTAGAGATTCTGAAGTCGCTGATAACATTGCAAGATTTTTTCCGCTGGAATCTATGAGCAATTTAATTAAAGAACCCTTCTCGAGACTATCGGCGGTACAAACCGCAGCGACTCAAATAGGTTCAGAAATTGAGAAAGACTATGGAATTCATTGGTATCAATTAATAATTGTGATAATCTGGACTGCTATTTTTGTATTTTTATCCTACAAGCTCTTAAAAAATAGGGATTTATAGGTAATAGTATGAAAGTAGCTGAATGAAATTTTCTCATCTTTTTTTTGTCTTTTTTTTGGTTGTGAGTTTACAGCTTTATTCCCAACAAGAAGCTTCTAACTGGTATTTTGGAGTTGGAGCCGGACTCTCTTTTCCCAGCTCTAATAGCGATCCTGTAAGCTTGAATAATGGGAGGTTACAAACCCTGGAAGGTTCTACAAGTATATCTGACCGAAACGGGAATTTACTTTTCTATACCGATGGTACGGTTGTGTACGATAAGACCCATAATATAATGCAGAATGGAAACAGCCTAAAAGGTGACATTTCCACTACACAATCTGCTATTATAGTACCACGGCCGGCTAACCCTGGTCGCTACTTTATTTTTACCGTAGATAAGCCAGATTATTATCTCACCCCAGGAAACCCTATTGAAGGCGTTAATTTTTCTGAAGTAGATATGAGTCTAAATAATGGTAATGGCGCTATAATTAACGGGCAAAAAAATATACATTTAGTAACCTACAACCCATCAAATAGCTTACAAAACGAGTTTAAAAGTTCAGAAAAAATAACCGCCGTAATTGCGGGAGATTGCTCTTCCTATTGGGTAGTCACTCAATTTATGGATAAATTTTATTCATTTAGAGTGAGCTCTTCCGGGGTGGATACCAACCCGGTTATATCTGATATTTCCAATAATTTCGCTCCAATTTTAGATGACCAGAAGATCAATATTACTTCCCGGGGATATTTAAAAATTTCTCCCGATGGCCGTAAAATGGCCGCTGCTTATTCGCAAACTTCCCTGGGCAGTCCCAGAACCGGTGGTGGAAAAAATAGCGGCGAAGTCTATTTGTACGATTTTGATGATGAAACAGGAAGGGTTACTAATGAAGAATTACTATTGCTGGATACTTATCCTTATGGTGTTGAATTTTCTCCAGAAAGCACTAAACTGTATGTCACCACCAATGAATATGAGGGTGGTGAGGTCTTACAGGAAAGTAAAATATACCAGTTCAACCTGGAAAGTTCTAATGTTAGAAATTCTGAAACAGTGATCAATTCTTCCAGCAATGTGGCGGGAGCACTTCAATTAGCAATAAACGGAAAAATTTATCGCGCAGGATACCCGAAAGATGGTGGCTCAGAATCCCATAGCTCTATTTCGGTTATAAGTAATCCTGGAATGGATCCAGAAAATGTGACTTACAGCCATAATTCAGTAGATATTTCTCCTAACTATGTCAAACTTGGGCTTCCTCCTTTTGTTCAATCCTTATTTCAGGATAGTTTTGATGTAGATAACCTTTGTTCAGGCGCATCTACAAAATTTACTATTACCGGTGAAAATGATTATGATTCTGTTTTATGGGATTTTGGCGATGGAAACACTTCCACTACCGAGAATCCGCAACATACTTTCGCTCAACCCGGTACTTATAGCGTAAGTTTGATCAAAACGATTTCAGGTATTCCGCAAGAGCCGGTTTGTAAAGAAGTTACTATTACCGAGCTGCCAAATATTTCCAATAATTTCACTCTTACTCAATGTGATGTGGGCGATAGCGACCCTAATGATGGTATAACCGATTTTAATCTGCAACTCGCTCGCGAGGAACTCACTTCTGAGGATCCAGGTCTTCAGCTTTATTTTTATGAAAATGAGAATGATGCGCAAAATGATACCGAAAACCAAAACGCCTTAGATAATATTTACAGAAACAACTCCCAGGATCAGGAATTAACGGTAAAAGTTATTGGTTTTAACTCCGATTGTTTTGAAATCGCCAGTATTAAACTACACACCACAAGCAGTGTAGTTCTTGAGCCCGAAGCCGCTACTGGGTGCGAATTAATGGATGGTGAGGCTGAATTTGATCTGCCTACCATTGAACAGAATATTATCGCTGAATTAGGACTGAATAGTAGCATAAGTTTAAGCTTTCACGAATCTGAAAATGATGCAGCAGTTGGCGAAAATCCTCTTTCAGGCACGTATATATCTGGAGCGAAAACAATTTATATAAGAGCAGAAAATGCCAATGTTTGTTACGGTTTTGGATCTATAGATCTGGAAATAGCAGCTTTTCCCAGGATTAATAATATTTTGGAATTACAAGCCTGCACCTCAGATTTTCCGCTAACGCTCGGTGATGATCTAAATATAACCAATCCCGAAAATTTTGACTTTTTATGGAGTACAGGAGAAAATTCGGAAAGCATTCAGGTAAATGAAGCAGGAGCCTATAGCCTTAGAATTACCGATACTAATTTAGGTTGTGGCCAGTCAATAGATTTTATCGTAGAAGAATTCCCAAATCCTGAAATTTTAGAACTGGAAATTGAAAATAACGGTCAAAATAGCAGTGTAACCGTGCTTACTAACAATATTGAAGGTTTAGAATTTTCTATAGACGACCCCAATGGCCCGTATCAAAACACTCCTACTTTTAGAAATGTTTCAGGCGGCCCACATACTTTTTATGCCAGAAGTGCAAATTCCTGCGAAGTTGCTCAATTTGCCGAAATAATCTTTGGTTTCCCGGCATTCTTTACGCCAAATAGCGATGGTTATAACGATTTTTGGCGTCCGTATGAAACCAATAACAAGGATTTCCAGGTGGAATACATCTATATTTTTGACAGGTATGGAAAACTATTAAAACAATTACCTGGAAATACTTCTGGATGGGATGGCAATTATAATGGTAGACCAATGCCATCTAATGATTATTGGTTTAAAGGCAAACTGGCAAATGGTCAGGAATTTAGCGGCCATTTTACCCTAAAACGTTAAGGAAAAGTTTATCAGTTTGAATAGGCAGGATTATTGATTAGTTTCGTGAGAATAAGACATGAAACTACCTTGCGGCAAGCCCAAAAGGCAATAAATAGAGAATTTTTTGAATTTCGAGCCAGGCCTCGAAGCATTTAAATCTCGATTATCGAGTAAGACGAATGAAGTTTAAGATAGAATCAGACTACAAACCCACCGGAGACCAGCCTAAGGCCATAGAGCAACTGGTAAATGGGATTAATAATAACGACCAGTACCAAACATTGCTGGGAGTAACAGGATCAGGTAAAACCTTTTCTGTTGCGAATGTAATTCAGGATGTGCAGAAACCTACCCTGGTGCTTGCTCACAACAAAACACTTGCAGCCCAGCTTTATTCAGAATTCAAGCAATTCTTTCCCAATAATGCTGTGGAGTATTTTGTGAGTTATTACGATTATTACCAGCCTGAAGCCTTTATTCCTACTTCGGGAACTTATATTGAAAAAGACCTTTCTATTAATGAAGAAATTGAAAAACTAAGGCTTAGTACCACTTCTTCCCTTTTAAGCGGAAGACGTGATGTGATTGTGGTTGCTTCAGTTTCCTGTTTGTATGGTATTGGTAACCCTGTGGAGTTTCGAAAAAATGTGGTTTCTATCGAACAGGATATGCAAATTTCCAGAACCAAATTTTTACATCAACTGGTACAAAGTTTATATTCCCGTACTGAAGCAGAATTCACCCATGGAAATTTCCGAATTAAAGGAGATACGGTAGATGTTTTTCCAAGCTATGCCGATAATGCTTTCAGAATTCACTTTTTTGGAGATGAAATTGAAGAAATTGAAGCTTTTGATCCGGGAACCAATGATATTATTGAGAAATATGAAAGGCTGAATATTTATCCTGCCAATATGTTCGTAACCTCGCCCGATGTGATGCAAAATGCAATTCATCATATACAGGACGATCTTGTAAAGCAAGTAGATTACTTTAGAGATATTGGCAAACATTTGGAAGCAAAACGATTGGACGAACGAACCAATTTTGACCTGGAAATGATTCGTGAGTTGGGCTATTGTTCAGGGATTGAAAACTATTCTCGTTACCTTGACGGAAGGCAACCCGGCACCAGACCTTTCTGCCTTTTAGATTATTTTCCAGATGATTTTCTAATGGTAGTTGATGAAAGTCACGTGACCATTCCACAAGTGCACGCGATGTATGGCGGGGATAGATCCAGGAAAGAAACCCTGGTAGAATATGGATTTAGGCTTCCGGCTGCAATGGATAACCGACCGCTGAAATTCGAAGAATTTGAGGCCTTACAAAACCAGGTGATTTATGTAAGTGCTACGCCGGCAGATTACGAATTACAGAAATCTGAAGGAGTATATGTAGAACAGGTAATTAGACCAACCGGACTTCTGGATCCGGTAATTGAAGTACGACCAAGCTTAAATCAAATAGACGACCTTATTGAAGAAATTCATACAAGAATCGAGAAAGACCAGAGAACGTTAGTCACCACGCTTACCAAAAGAATGGCCGAAGAATTAGCAAAATACCTAACGCGTATTGATATTAGATGTCGTTATATTCATTCTGATGTAGACACCCTGGAACGTGTAGAAATTATGCAGGATTTACGCCGCGGTTTGTTTGATGTACTTATTGGGGTAAACTTACTAAGAGAAGGACTTGACCTTCCTGAAGTTTCGCTTGTTGCCGTAATTGATGCTGATAAAGAAGGATTTTTAAGAAGTAACCGTTCCCTCACTCAGACTATTGGCCGGGCAGCCCGTCACGTAGAAGGAAAGGCGATTTTATATGCCGATAAGGTTACCGATAGTATGCAAAAAACCATTGATCAAACCGAATATCGAAGAACCAAGCAGATAAATTACAATAACGAGAATAACATTAATCCTACTCCACTCGTTAAAAAACTTGAAAACAGTACGTTAATTAAGGAAAAATTGGATGTTTATGATGCCGAAAAACCACTAACTACCAAAGCTGCTGAAGAAGAAGTTGCTTATATGAGTAAACCCGATCTGGAAAAAAGAATTCGGGAGAAAAGAAAAGCAATGGAGAAAGCGGCGAAAGATCTCGATTTTATGGCTGCAGCTAAACACCGTGATGAAATAAAAATGCTTCAGAATAAAGTTAAAGAAGCACAAGCCTAGGGAAATCCCTTATTATTGGAAGGTTTCAGCAAAAAAGATTTTCAAAAAGTATATTTAAAAATCCAAAACACGCCTAACTAAAAAACGCTTATTCCTTAACCGGTATTTTTTAGTAGGATGAAAAAGATTGTACTTTATTACTTTTTGCTTTTTGCAATCCCAGTAATTTCTCAAGTTGGTATAGGCACCACCGAACCTGGAGCTCAATTAGATATTGTGGCTACAGATAACAATAATCCATCCAAAATAGACGGGATTCTTATTCCCAGGATAAAGAAATTCCCTTCACAGGATCCCGGCATTGAACAACACGGAATGCTTATTTTTTTGAGTGAGGCTTTTAATAATTTCCCGGCAGGTTTTTATTATTGGCATCAACAAGAAGGAGAATGGAAGTCTATAGTTTCAGATGCTAAAGCAGCTAATTTCTATGAGCCAAATACCACAGAGAGTCCCGGAAATATAAATGATAATTTATTCAGAAAAGGAAATATTAGTATTGGTACTGAAAATATTGAGAGTAAACTTCAAATTGCGATAAATCCCGGTGATCCTGGCGATATTAAAAAAGGATTACAAATAGATAATAATAATCCTGAAAAAACCAGAAATACCTACGGTATAGAAATAACAAATCGCAGTAAAACTGATGCCATAAAATATGGCCTCAAATTAAATGTTTCTACAGATGGAGAGGCTGAGCGTTATGGTATTTATAATGTTACCAGTAAGGCAACGGGCAGTAGAGATATGTATGGAATATACAATAAAGTAGGACGAACAGAAGGTGCAAGCAGTGATAATTACGGTATATTTACCGAAATAGGATCATCTACGGGCAGAGGTAATATCTATGGAATTTACGCCCGGGCCGAAGGAAACTCCAGCTCAAGGGTTTTTGCCGGATATTTCGCTGGGTCTGTAGGAATAGGAAAAACACCGGCAGTAGAATATACTTTACCTGATTCCAGGGGAGAAGAAAACCAGATTTTAGTTTCAGATAATTCAGGAAAAGTTAATTGGAAACACAATCATACCCGAAATTATATAAGCACAGGAAGCCAAAGTGGGACTTACATTATTGGAGATGAAGTTTATTTCTTAAGGATTAACCCAACTATTTCATCAATTACAATTCCAGACGCATCTGCTAATAAAGGGCGGGAAATCGTTTTAATAAGTAAAGGAAGTAGTACCACGGCGCTTAATTTTGTAAACGGGGATACGCTAGACGATATCCAGGATAATAGTATTAACAGTATTAGCAATGGGGAAGTATTCACTATTCTAAGTATAGGAACCCGTTGGCTACTCCTTAGAAAATAAAAAAGCACCGCTTTCGCAGTGCTTTCCTAATCTATTAAGTTTATTAGTTTTTAGTGAACAATAATTGGATCAGCTGTTCCATCTGGATCTCCATTAACGGTGCCATCGGTAGAAGCAGGTCCTAATAGTAAAACTCCGGCTGCGTGAGGTGAAGCCATAGAAGTACCACTAATTGAATTGTAACCACCGTCTTTCCAGGTAGAATTTACAGCAACTCCTGGAGCAGCGTAATCTACCGGAGGATTTCCGTAGTTAGAAAAAGAAGCCCAGTTATCGTTAGAATCCATTGCAGAAATGGTAACGATATTTGCGCCATTAACACGAGCAGGAGAACTGGTATTAGCATCAGAACTTTCATTTCCTGCAGCAAGGGCAAATATAATTCCGTTTTCAGCAGCAGAAAGAATTGCATTATCTAAGGCATCAGAAGTTGGACCTCCAAGACTCATATTAGCAACATCTCCAGCGCTTCCATAAGCAGCAACATGGTCTACACCGGCAATTACACCAGAATAAGATCCGCTACCACGGCTATCTAGAACTTTTATTGGTATTACTGTAGCACCTGGAGCCACACCTATAACACCAATATTATTATTTAATGCAGCAATAGTTCCTGCCACGTGAGTTCCGTGTCCATTACCATCATCGGTAGACTTACCATCTCTTCCCGAAGTAAAAGCATTGAATCCTCTTGAAGCATCAACATTTAGATCTGGGTGGTCTGTATCAATTCCTGAATCAATTACCCAGGCTACATTAGAACCGGTATAAGAAGCAACACCGTTTACACGAGCAATTCCGTAAGGAGTTTCCTGGCCAGAATCTCCTCCGCTACCATCATCTCCATCGCCTGGATCACCATCACACGGCCCACCATTTGGAGTTCCACAAGGTGGAGCAAATTGCACTATTCTATCTTCTTCAATAAAAGCAATTTCTTTTTTCTTGCGTAGTGATTCTACCTGGTCAAGGTTTAATTTAAGCGCAACCCCGTTTATAGTTTTACTATAAACCGCAAGAAGTTCGGTATCAGGAATATTCGCTTCAGATAATACTTTTTTGGTAGTATTAGCTACAGCTTCCTGAGCCTTGGTATAACTTTCTGGATACTTTGAAGTAGCGTCTCCGGTTACTTTTTTATTGAAAACAACAATGTATTGGCCTTCAATAATATTTGACGAAGAGGGCGCAACCAATTCTTCATCAATTTGTTGATCTCTTTGTTCATCTTGCGAACATGAGAACAAGAAAGTGGCAACTAATGCAGTTACCGCGAGTGGTTTGAATTTGTTTAAAATCATAAATTTAAATGTTTGGTTAAAAAAAGGTTAATAGATCGACCAAATCTATCATTTTATCGACAAAAAACAAACTTTTGAATATAACAATTCATAATTTAACAAACATATGATTTCCATAATTTCTAAAATTGATACATAAAAAAAGCGCTATTTGGCATTCCAAATAGCGCTTTTTCAAATTTTAAAATCTATAAATTTTTAATCTTCAGCCTTTTCGCCTTCCCATTCCATAAATCCACCTGCAAGATTATAAGTATTCGCAAAACCCATTTGGTCTAAAATAGTACAGGCCTGTGCACTTCGTTTTCCTGAACGGCAATAGATATAATAATTTTTATCCTTATCCAGCTTTTCAACTTCATTTATAAACTCCTGACCTTTATAAAAATCAAGGTTCTTGGCACTTGGAATATAGCCATCTTCTACTTCATCCTGAGTTCTTACATCCAAAATTACGGCTTGATCATCTTTTTCCAACTTTGCTTTCCATTCTTCCTGACTAAGTTCTTTCATAAACTCCTATTTTTTCAATTCTCCCCGCTAGGGAATTCGTTATTATTTTCCATTTTATTTTACGTAAAGATATTGAAAGTTTTAAAAAATACCGACTTCAGGCCACTGGATTACACAGCGAAAATTTTAACATTTCATTTTAATTTAAATAATAAAACTGCTTTATATTTGTATGTACAAATGTTGTTGGAACAAATGAAACTTGAAGATCAATTAAAGACCAGTAATTTACCATTAGCACGAAAGTTAAGTCTTGGGATATTGGTAACCGCAAATTATATAGACGATAAGGTTGCCGAAGCACTAAAACCCTTCGATATTTCCATTCCTCAATTTAATGTGCTACGCATTTTACGCGGACAAAAAGGAAAACCGGCTAACCTAAGCACTATTCAAGAGCGGATGGTAAGTAAAATGAGTAACACTACCCGATTGGTAGATAAGTTGATCACAAAAGGTTTAGCCGAACGGGTTATTTGCGAAGCTAATCGCCGCAAGGTAGAAATTAGTATAACTAAAGAAGGGCTTCAACTTTTAAAAGAAATAGACCCCGTGGTAGATGCGGTTGAAGCAAATATGACCGAGAATTTAACTGAAGAAAACATAGAGTACATCACAAATTGCTTAAATGAAATAAGAAAATAACTATGGAAAATTATAATGAAAAACTAAACTGGAGATATGCCACCAAGAAGTTTAATCCAGAAAAATCCTTAAGTCAGGAAGATGTCAATTATTTACAAAAAAGCATCCAGCTTTCGGCTTCATCTTACGGCCTACAGCCTTACGAAGTTTTTGTTGTAACAGATAAAGAGACGAAAGAAAAACTAAAAGAAGCTGCCTGGGGCCAGTCGCAACTTACCGATGCCTCCCACGTATTTATTTTTGCAGGACTTAAAAAACTAAACGAAGATTACATAGATTCCTATTTAGAGAACATTAGTAAAATTAGAGAAGTTCAGGTTCAGGATTTAAGCGGATTAAAAGATATGCTTACTTCAAACATTTTAGGAAAACCTGAAGATCAACAAAAAATCTGGGCACAGAAGCAAACCTATATCGCATTAGGAAATTTACTTTCAGCAGCAGCCCATTTAAAGGTTGATACCTGCCCTATGGAAGGTTTTGATGCTGAAAAATTTGATGAGATACTGGGAATTTCAGGAACAAATTTAACTACCGCAGTTATTGCCACGGCTGGTTATAGAAGTGACGAAGACCAATTACAGCACGCCAAAAAAGTAAGAAAACAAGAAGAAGAATTATTCCATTTAATATAAATCAAAACTAAATTAATTAAAATCAAAAATTGTTATGAAAAAGAATCTATTTAAAGGTGCCCTTGCATCTACAGTTATCGTATCCCTTTTATCTTTTACCAATGTAAACGCACAGGAAAGTAAAGTTGAAGTAAAAGACAGCAACATAGAATGGGAAGGCGAAAAAGTAACCGGTTCTCATGAGGGAACTATAGACTTGAAAGACGGTTATTTCATTATGGAAAATGACGAGCTTAAAGGTGGTGAGTTTGTAATGGATATGACTTCTATTACGGTAACAGATCTTGAAGGTGAAGACAAAGGAAAGTTAGAAGGTCACTTAAAGTCTGATGACTTTTTTGGAGTGAATAATCACCCTACCGCTAAATTGGTAATTACCAGCGTAGCGAAGAAAAGTAACGGAACTTACGGTGTAGTTGCCGATCTTACCATTAAAGAAAAAACTAACTCCATTACTTTCGATTTAGATATGGACAATAATTCGGCTTCTACCGAATTAACCATAGACAGGTCTAAATACGATGTTCGTTATGGCTCAGGAAGTTTCTTTGATAACCTTGGAGACAAAACTATCTACGATAACTTTGAGCTGGACGTAGAATTAAAATTCTAAACTGTACCGGGAAGAAAATTGCTATTGAAAAAGAAAAATTGAATTATTATGGAAAAACAAGTAAATACCCAGGCCAGTAATATCGCCTGGAAAGGTAAAAAAGTTTTAGGATCACACTCAGGAACCATCGATTTAAAAGATGGGAAATTCAAGTTCGAAAACGATGAAATCGTAGGTGGCGAATTTGTAATGGATATGACCACTATTACGGTAACCGATCTTAAAGGTGACGATAAAGCAGGATTGGAAGGTCACTTAAATTCAGACGATTTCTTTGGCGTAGATAATCACCCAACATCAAAACTGGTAATAACCAGCGTAGCCAAAAAAGATGATGGTACTTATGGTGTGGTTGGCGATCTTACTATTAAAGAAAACACTCACCCGGTAACTTTCGATTTAGATTATAACAACAATACTGCTACTACCAAATTAACAATAGATCGTTCTAAATATAACGTGAAATACAATTCCGGTAGCTTTTTTAGCGGACTTGGAGATCAAACGATTTACGATAATTTCGATTTAAATATTGAGTTGAAATTCTAATAATTAGATTGCACAATTCCAGCCGGAAAAGTTAAATTTACTTTTCCGGCTCTTCTTTTTATAAAATCGACTTGTTTATTTAAAAGAGCTTTCTATCTTTGAAGCAATAAAAGCCAACAAATGGCATTTATTATATTTTATGAAAACAATTACAACAAATACCTGGTGGTGGAAAAATTTACGTCAAACGTCGTGAAGTAACATCGCTATAGTATATAATCTCATACAAAAGGCTTGTCTCACGACAAGCCTTTTTTTATATAAGAAATTTGAAAATTAACCTCCGCCTTCGCGGGAGCGACAGAAATAAATAATTTATGTATCAACTAAAGACCACCTATAAAAAACTCCTTGCCGATACCATTACGCCGGTGAGTGTTTATTTAAAAGTTCGGGACAAATATCCTAACAGTCTCTTGCTGGAAAGTAGTGACTACCACGCCAACGATAATAGTTTCTCGTATATATGCTGCAATCCTATCGCTTCTATTAAGATTCAAAACGAAGTGATTACCGAAGTTTTTCCTGACGGAAGTAAAAAAACAACAAAGATCACTCCTGAAGTGAACGTACCGCAGCAAATCCAGGAATTTTCAAAGCAATTTAAAACTGAAGACTCTGATTTTAAATTCATTAATAACGGACTCTTTGGCTATATCGCTTATGACGGAGTTCGGTATTTTGAAGATTTAGAGATTAAAAAGAGAAATGGTGATCTTAAACTTCCGGATATTTATTACGCGGTTTATCAAAATATCATTGCGATAAATCATTTTAATAACGAAGCCTATATTTTTGATCATAACTACGATACCGATTCAAAAATCGCTGAAATCGAGCAACTGATTAAAGTTAAGAATTTCGCAACCTATAATTTTGAACGTCAGCAGGAACCAATTTCTAACCTCACCGACGAAGAATTCAGGGAAAATGTACGCCTCGGAAAGAAACACTGCTATCGTGGGGACGTTTTTCAAATTGTACTGTCACGAAGGTTTTCTCAAAAATTCAAGGGAGATGAATTCAATGTCTACCGCGCTTTACGTAGCGTTAACCCTTCGCCCTATCTTTTCTATTTCGACTACGGAAACTTTAAAATCTTTGGAAGTTCCCCTGAAGCACAATTGGTAGTTCAGGACGGGCAGGCAGAAATCCATCCAATCGCCGGAACTTTTAAACGTACCGGAAATGATGAGGAAGATGCCGAAATAGCCAAAAGACTCGCCGCCGATGAAAAAGAAAATGCCGAACATGTGATGTTGGTAGATCTTGCTCGTAACGACTTAAGTAGACACGGGAATAATGTGAAGGTTGAAAAATATCGGGAAATTCAGTTTTTCTCCCACGTAATACACTTAGTAAGTAAAGTTACCGGCACCAAAGACTCAAAAACACCTACAATGCAGGTAGTGGCCGATACTTTTCCGGCGGGGACTTTAAGCGGGGCGCCGAAACACAGCGCGATGAAGCTGATAGAAAAATATGAAAATGTAAATCGTGATGCATACGGTGGCGCGATAGGGTTTATGGATTTCCACGGAAATTTTAACCATGCGATTATCATTAGATCTTTTGTAAGTAAAGACCACCAATTGCATTATCAAGCCGGCGCAGGTGTGGTTTCAGAATCTGTAGAAGAAAACGAATTACAGGAAGTTTATAATAAACTAGGGGCACTAACCAAGGCATTGGATATCGCTGAAGATATATAAGGAATAAAAACAATACGTCATCCTGAATTTATTTCAGAGCTTGCTCCGATATTTATTCGGAGATCTAACATATTAGAATCTGAAACGATCCCGAAGCTTCGGGACAGATTGACGCAACTTTTAGTATTAAAAACAGAATTTTACACCAGGTAGAATGAAAAAAATATTAGTTATAGATAATTACGATTCTTTTGTGTACAATCTTGTACATTATTTAGAAGAATTAGATTGTGAAGTCACGGTAATAAGAAACGACCAGTTAGAGCTGGAAGACGTGGAGAAATATGATAAGATTTTGCTTTCTCCCGGCCCCGGAATTCCCAGTGAAGCCGGATTATTAAAACCTATCATAGAAAAATATGCTTCTTCAAAAAGCATCCTGGGCGTGTGTCTCGGGCAACAAGCCATAGGTGAAGTTTTCGGCGGGACCTTGGGCAATCTGGAATCGGTTTATCACGGCATCGCCACAACGATGGATCTTTGTGTAGACGACGAACCACTTTTTAAAGATCTCCCAAAAACAATGAAGGTAGGCCGCTACCATTCCTGGGTAGTTTTAAAAGAACTCCCAGATTCTTTGGAAGCCACTTCTTACGATGAAAAAGGACAAATCATGTCTCTTCGTCACCGTGAGTTTGATGTGCGTGGAGTACAGTTTCATCCGGAATCGGTATTGACTCCAGATGGAAAAAAAATGATTCAGAATTGGGTAGAAAGCCCCTCCCCGACCCTCCCCAAAGGAGAGGGAGCTCATACCTAAAAGTAAATACCTGAGGCTATATCCAAAAGATGTTAAATGAAAGTATATTTCCCTTTCGAGGTATTTGTATGAGGGTTTAATACTTGATAATAATATTATTATAAATCACTAAATCATCTCCAAACTATTCTCCCCTTTCGGGGGATTTAGAGGGGGCTTAAATTATGAAAGAACTATTAAACAGGCTTATTAACCACGAAACCATCTCCAAAGATGAAGCGAAGCAGGCGCTTTTCAGCATTTCTAATGGAGAATATAACGAAAGTCAGATCGCTGCATTTCTCACGGTTTATATGATGCGAAGCATTACTATAGAAGAACTGGAGGGATTTCGGGATGCGCTTTTAGAACTTTGTGTAGCCATAGATTTAAGTGCTTACAATCCTATAGATCTTTGTGGAACCGGTGGTGATGGGAAAAATACATTTAATATTTCCACTACTTCCTCTTTTGTTACGGCTGGAGCGGGAGTAAATGTTGCAAAACATGGAAACTACGGAGTTTCTTCGGTAAGCGGAAGTTCAAATGTTATGGAAAGCCTGGGAATTAAATTTAGTAATGATCCCGGTTTTCTCGAAAAATGTATTGCAGAAGCAGGAATTTGTGTATTGCACGCTCCCCTATTCCACCCGGCAATGAAAAACGTGGCACCAATCAGGAAGTCGCTGGCGGTAAAGACTTTTTTCAATATGCTTGGGCCAATGGTAAATCCTGCTTTTCCGCAAAATCAGCTTGTAGGAGTTTTTAACCTGGAACTAGCGCGAATGTATGGTTACCTATATCAAAACACCGATAAGAATTTTACTATTTTGCACGCTTTAGATGGTTATGATGAAATTTCCCTTACCGGAAACACCAAAACCATTAGTAATAATTCTGAAGGAATGCTGAGCCCGGAAGATTTCGGAGTAGAATCATTAAATCAGGAAGAAATTGCCGGTGGCGGTTCTATAGAAAGTTCTGCAGAAATCTTTGTCAATATTTTAAAAGGAAAAGGTACTAAAGCACAAAATAACGTGGTTTGCGCTAACGCCGGAATGGCAATCGCCACTGCTAAACAAATTAGTGTCAAAGAAGGTTTTGAAACTGCCCGGGAATCCATAAATTCAGGGAAAGCTTTAAAAGCATTGGAGAAATTACAGGAATTGAGTAAATAATTTTTAACAACTTAGATCCTGAAACAAGTTCAGGATGACGATAGGAAAAACTAAAAACTCATAACTGAGAACTGACAACAGAAATATGAATATTCTAGATAAAATAATAGCCGATAAACATAAAGAACTGGTCTTAAAAAAACTGGTTGTTCCCGTTTCACAATTGGAACAATCGGCGCTATTTGAGCGTGAAACAGTTTCCCTGGCAGAAAAATTAAGAAGCAGTAAAACCGGAATTATTGCTGAACATAAAAGACGTTCTCCATCAAAATCGATAATTAACCAGGGGCTAAATGTTGAAGATGTAGCTAAAGGTTATGAAGATGCAGGAATTTCCGGAATGTCTGTACTTACCGATGGTAAATATTTTGGCGGATCTTTAGACGATTTACTTTATGCCCGTGCAGCGGTAAAAATGCCTTTATTGCGAAAGGAATTTATTATTGATGAATATCAACTTTTGGAAGCAAAAGCTCACGGGGCCGATGTGATCTTGCTTATCGCAGCAGTACTGGAACGGGAAGAAATTAAAAGACTGTCAGAATTTGCTAAAAGTATAGGTTTAGAAGTATTACTGGAAGTGCATAACGAAGAAGAACTGCAAAAATCTATTATGCCCAGCTTGGATATGTTGGGTGTAAATAACCGAAATTTAAAAACTTTTGAAGTCTCCACCGATATTAGTAAAGAACTTTCCGGCAAAATTCCTGAAGACTTTGTAAAAGTCTCTGAAAGCGGAATTAGCTCGGTTGAAGCAATAAAAGATTTACAGCAATTTGGCTACAAAGGCTTTTTGATCGGTGAGAATTTTATGAAAACAAATAATCCCGGGAAAGCTGCCGCTGAGTTTGTAAAAACACTGAATAAATTATAAATAAAAAAACGTCATTGCGATTCTGATGAAATCAGGAGAAGCAATCTATTGTTGGAAAGATGAAAAGCTTAAAACTCAAAATATGCGGGATGAAGCATCCCGAAAACATCAGCGAAGTTGCAAAACTTCAGCCTGATTATATGGGGTTTATTTTTTATGAAAAAACTCCCAGGTATTTCGAGGCTAAGATGCCGGAAATCTCTTCAGCAATTAAAAAAACAGGCGTTTTTGTTGATGAAGAGATCAATATTATCCTTGATAGAATTAAAGAGCACGATTTAAATGCTATTCAGTTACACGGTGAGGAAAGTGCCGCTTTTTGCGCTGAATTAAAAACCCTTTTAATCGAAACCGAGGTAGAAATCATAAAGGTATTTTCTATTAAAGACGATTTCGATTTTGAGCGCTTAAAGGAATATGAAACTGTGGTAGATTTTTTCCTTTTTGATACTAAAGGCAAAAATAAAGGCGGTAACGGAATTACTTTTAATTGGGAAGTTTTAAAGGATTATCGTTCAAAAAAACCTTTTTTCCTAAGTGGAGGAATTGGAGCGGAAGAAGTAGAAGCTATTCAAAAACTTCAAGCCTATTTTGAAGAAAATGGTGAGGAAAATTTGCTTTACGCCATAGATGTAAATAGTAAATTTGAAGAGGAAGCTGGTTGTAAGAATGTCGAAAAATTAAAAGAATTTAGAAAACAGTTTTGAGTTTTCGGGTATCTATTTTGAATTATCAGTTTGGAATTTAGAATTAAAACAACTTAGATTCTGAAATAAATTCAGAATGACGAAAGAAAAATACTAAAAATTGTCAAGTGCGATGCCCTCGCAAGAAAAATTAAGAATTGATAGTCAACCTGAACTTGTTTCAGGTTCAGGTTCAGGATATTGCAAGAATTATAATAAAATTAGTGCATTCGAAGCACTCAAATAAAACAAATAAAAATGAGCTATCAGGCTAACGAAAAAGGATATTACGGTGATTTTGGGGGAGCTTTTATTCCCGAAATGCTCTATCCCAATGTAGAGGAATTGCGTTCGCAATACCTGGAGATTATGAAAGAGGAATCTTTTCAGAAAGAATTTAAAGATCTGTTACGGGATTATGTAGGGCGTCCAACACCTCTTTATTATGCTAAGCGTTTTAGCGAAAAGTACAATACAAAAATATACCTGAAACGCGAAGATCTTTGCCATACAGGTGCTCATAAGGTAAATAACACCGTTGGTCAAATTTTAATGGCAAAACGCCTTGGTAAAGACCGTATAATCGCTGAAACCGGCGCAGGTCAGCACGGTGTAGCTACGGCTACTGTTTGCGCGCTTATGGGCATTGAATGTATTGTCTATATGGGCGAAATTGATATTGAACGGCAAGCGCCAAACGTTGCCAGAATGAAGATGCTTGGAGCCAAAGTAGTTCCGGCAAAATCGGGAAGCCGAACTTTAAAAGATGCCACGAACGAGGCGATTCGCGATTGGATCAACAACCCGCTGGATACTCATTACATCATTGGTTCTGTGGTTGGGCCGCATCCCTACCCCGATATGGTAGCTAGATTTCAGGCGGTGATTTCTGAAGAAATTAAAGTTCAGCTAAAAGAAAAAGAAAATCGGGAGAATCCTGATTATGTAGTGGCTTGTGTAGGTGGAGGAAGTAATGCAGCTGGAATTTACTATCATTATTTAGACAATCCAGAAGTTGGAATTATTGCGGTGGAAGCAGCCGGAAAAGGCATACAAAGCGGTGAAAGTGCTGCAACCTCAGCTTTAGGAAAAGAAGGTATTATTCACGGTAGTAAAACCCTGCTTATGCAAACCGACGACGGACAAATTACTGAGCCGTATTCCATTTCTGCCGGACTTGACTATCCTGGTGTGGGGCCAATGCACGCCAATTTATTTAGAAGTGGACGAGGAGAGTTTATTTCCATAACCGATAAAGCGGCTATGGATGCCGGCCAGGAACTTGCAAAATTAGAAGGGATTATTCCGGCTATCGAGACTTCTCACGCCCTGGCGATTTTTGAAGACCGAAAATTTAAAAAAGATGATGTAATAGTGATCAATCTTTCGGGCCGTGGCGATAAAGATTTGAGTACGTATATTGATTATTTCGGTTTGTAAAAAGCCCCCTAGCCCCCGAAGGGGGAATTATTATAAAAGTTAAAATTATGAGTTATCGTCAACCCGATTTTGATTGAGATCTAGTTATTTCAAAATCTAAACGAGTTAGATTCTGAAATGAATTCAGAATGTCGATTTATAACAATATTGAAAATGAACAGAATAAATAAAAAACTTCAGGAAGAGCAAAAGATGCTTTCTATCTATTTTACCGCCGGTTATCCTGAACCCGAAGATACAGTTCCCATTATTAAGGATTTAGAAAAAAACGGGGTGGATTTTATTGAAATCGGTCTGCCTTTTAGCGATCCCCTGGCTGATGGTCCAACAATTCAGGAGAGTTCTACCAAAGCATTAAAAAGTGGAATGACCACCAATAAACTCTTCGAACAGCTTAAAGGAATTAGGAACTCAGTGGAAATACCTCTGGTGATTATGGGATACTTTAATCCAATTCTTCAGTATGGTGTTGAGAAATTCTGTAAAAAATGCGCTGAAACCGGGATTGACGGACTTATAATCCCGGACCTTCCGGTAGATGTTTATAATGAAGAATATAAGACGATTTTCGAAGAAAATGGGCTTCAGAATATTTTCCTGATAACACCACAAACTTCTGAAGAGCGTATTCGCTTTATAGATTCGGTTTCCAACGGATTTATTTATATGGTTAGTACCGCTAGTGTTACCGGTTCTACTTCCGGATTTAGTGAGGAAACCAGGGATTATTTTAAAAGGATTTCAGCAATGAAACTTCAAAATCCGCAAATTGTAGGTTTTGGAATTAGCGACGAAGAAATCTTCAACCAGGCCACCGAATATGCCAAAGGCGCCATTATTGGGTCGGCGTTTATTAAACACCTCAACGCTAATGGAAAAAAGAATATAGGCGATTTCGTGAAAAGCATCAGGCCGGTTTAACCTAATTCTAACATGGACTTGGCAGGTTTTAAGATTCTGAATTCTTATCTTAGTAATTGAACCTAAAAAACAGCAATTATGGGCGGTCCAATTGAAGATAATAAAAGAAAGAGAGAGAAAGATCAAAAAAATCCAGTTAACCCAACCGGGAAAACTGATAAACAGACCAACGAGGTTGATATCGATGAAAAAACCATAAAAGACCAACAAAATAAAAAGTAATTTATGGGACGTGGAGATAGAAAAACGAAACGAGGAAAAATTGCGATCGGTACTCATGGAAAATTAAGACCTAAACGTAAAAAGTTTAAGGTAAAACCAACCACCATGGCCGAACAGGAAAAGAAAGAGTTACAGTAGTTGTAAGTTGACTACGTCTTGAAACCCTGAATTTGAAAGTTTTTTACTTTTAGATTCAGGGTTTTTGTTTTTAGTCATTGCGAGGAGACGCAGTCTACGTGGTGGATTCGGTTGTCAGTTGTGAGTTCTCGGTTTGTTGTTTGTTCTTTGGGTTTTATTGTTTCGGATGGCGGGTTTAAAATTCCCTGAATTCTGCCTCTATATTTTTTCTCTCTTTTATTACCTATTCACTTGTAACTCTTCACCAAAAAACAAAAAGCCACGAATACACGAATATTTTGGATCTTCATTGCGAGGAGACGCAGTCGACGTGGTAATCTGTTATTTGTGGATTCGGTTGTCAGTTGTGAGTTGTCGGTTTTTTGTTTGTTCTTTGGGTTTTATTGTTTCGGATTGCGGGTTTAAAATTCCCCGAATTCTGCCTCTTTATTCTCTTCTCTTGACTCTTCACTTTTCACTTTTAACTTCACAGCACTTCTCGATACATTCCGACATTCGTCGGGAAACTCGAAGTGACGGAGGAAACATAAACACAGATTGCAACACTCATTCCTCGATCTCAATACCGGAGACCTACTTCAAAACCACTCTCTGTACTGCATTACTCTAAAATCTACGGTATTGAAATCCTTATCCCTTTGTTTTAGTTGTTTATAAAGCTCCATACTGCCAATAGCTCGATTAGCCGAACCCGAAGGTGCGGTTAGGGATACCGTTTTTATAAGTCGGCCGTTTAAGACAAACTGGTGAATTCTGGGCACCTCGTTAGAAATCACTTTTAACCGAATATCACTTCCTACTTCTTTTAGATGTCTTCTAAAGAAATATTCAGGGCCATTCTTGGAATTTCCGCCGGTAAAAAGCAGGGTTTCTATTTTTGGATATTCTTCTAAAATCCCCAGCATATTTCTAAGTTCAACCTTCTGCATCCCAAGATCGGAAGCATCTACCTTTTCCCTCCTACTGCTTTCTACCATATCGCAGATACCAATGCCTCTTTCTATAAGGAAGTCTTTACGTTGCTGTATAGCTGCTTCCGTAGTTTCAAATTTGAGATCGAGTTTAAATATATTATCTAGAACGATCCATAAAAGTCCGTCACGGCTACCATAGCAAAAGTTCACGTCTCCTTCCTTAAATTCCCCTCTCGTAAATCTTGGAGGCGGTAATGTGCCTACAATTAGTTTTGTAGCATTTTCCGGAATAAAAGGTTTAAAAGGGTGTGTGTGGTGAAACATTGTGCTTCGCGGTATTTTTTTGGGGGTTTGTTGTTTATTGTTTGCTTTAAGTTTTAAACCGGCCTACCGAAAATTTATCATAAAATTTGAAGTGATGGCACCGTAAAATTTTAGGTTGTTTGAGCTAAAGATATTTCTTTATTCAGGTGAATTCTTATAGCGAGTTCCTAAAATTTAGGTGCCGAACGATAAATTTAGATAAAGTTTCGTAAGCCTAGATTTTTTTTGTTCTTTTTTCATCAATGGAAAAAAGAACAAGCAATAATTATTTATAAGAGAATTTAGTTACATTTTATTTAAGTTTAATTACCATATCATCAGCAAAAACCATGGTGCCTTCTTTGTGGATTATTTCATCTATTTCGCCTTCTTTATTCGCGGTGATAGTGGTTTCCATTTTCATGGCTTCGATTACGAATAGTGGTTCATTCTTTTTCACTTTTTGTCCTTTTTCGACTAAAATTGAAGAAATAGAACCCTGAATTGGAGCGCCTACTTCTTTATCGTTCGATTTATCGATCTTTTGGTGAACCACTTTTTCAACCTTAACCGACTTATCCTGAATTTTTACCGTTCTGGTCTGTCCGTTTACTTTAAAAAACGCATCTACGAGTCCATCTTCATCTGCAGTTCCCACCGATAAGAATTCGATAAGTAGCGTTTTTCCTTTATCCATTTCAACGGTAATCTCTTCTCCGGGTTGCATTCCGTAGAAGAAATTAGGAGTCGGAATATTCATTACCTCTCCAAATTTTCGGTAATGATTAAAATATTCGGTAAATACTTTTGGATATAATTTATACGAAAGGAAATCGGTCATTTCCAGTTTTCGGCCCATTCCTTCTTTAAAAATATCGCAGAATTCTTTAAATTCCTTTTCAAAATCTATAGGTTCCAAATGCGCATTTGGCCTGTCGGTATAAGGTTTTTGATCCTTTAAGATGATCTTTTGCACCTCAGCGGGAAAACCGCCGTGAGGTTGCCCTAAATCGCCTCTAAAGAAATTCACCACCGACTGCGGGAAGGAAAGGTTTTCGCCCTTTTCCATTACATCTTCTATACTCAAATTATTACTCACCAGGTATTGCGCCATATCGCCCACCACCTTACTACTTGGCGTTACCTTAATAATATCTCCAAAAAGTTTATTCACCTTAGAATACATTGCGGTGATCTCGTGAAACCTGGAAGCCAGGCCTAAAGATTCGGCTTGCGGTTTTAGGTTAGAATATTGCCCACCGGGAATTTCGTGTTTGTAAACATCGGCAGTACCGGCTTTGAGTCCGCTTTCAAACGGGAAATAATACTTTCTTACCGCTTCCCAATAATGCGAATACTCATTAAGCTTTTCCATATTGAAATCGGCTTTGCGCTCGCCAGATTTCGTCATTTCCACCAGGGAATTAAAATTAGGCTGCGAGGTAAGTCCCGAAAGTCCGCCCAGCGCAACATCTACCACATCTACCCCAGCCTCTATGGCCTTTAAATAAGTAGCCGCCTGTATAGACGAAGTATCGTGGGTATGCAAATGCACCGGAATATTGATCTCCGCTTTTAAGGCGGAAACCAGCTCGCCGGCAGCGTAAGGTTTTAGCAGCCCGGCCATATCTTTGATCGCTAAAATATGTGCCCCTGCATTTTCAATATCTTTTGCCAACTGAAGATAATAGTCCAAGTTATACTTACTGTTTTTGTCAAGTATATCGCCGGTATAGCAAATTGAAGCTTCCGCAAGGCCAGAAGTATTCTTACGTACATATTCAATACAGGGTGCGATAGATTTCATCCAATTCAGGGAATCAAAAATCCTAAAAATATCTACCCCGTTTTCCCAGGCTTCAGCTACGAATTTTTCGATTAAATTATCGGGATAAGCGGTATAGCCAACTCCGTTTGAGCCTCGCATTAGCATTTGCAGCAAGATATTTGGCATCGCTTTCCGCAGTAATTGCAAACGTTCCCAGGGGTTTTCTTTTAAAAATCTAAGGCAAACATCAAAAGTAGCGCCTCCCCAAACTTCCATACTAAATGTTTCGGGATGATTTTTGGCAAAACCTTCAGCCACTTTTAGCATATCTGTACTTCGCATCCTGGTGGCCAGTAAGCTTTGGTGCGCATCTCTAAAAGTAGTATCGGTAAAATGAATCTTTTTTTCATTCTTCAACCATTCGGCAAACTTCTCTGGGCCAAGTTCGGTAAGCAAATTTTTGGTTCCTTTTGGGTATGCCGCATTTCGATCAAAAGCAGGAACATCGGCTTTTATAAGTTTTGGCTTTTCTATTATTTCCTTTACATCGGGATTTCCGTTGACCACTACATCACCCAGAAATTCAACCATCCTGGTGGCGCGGTTTCGGGTTTCTTTCAGTTTAAATAAATCGGGATTATTGGCGATAAAATTCACCGTTACGCTACCCTCCCTAAATTTTTCATGCTGAAGAATATTATCTAAAAACGGAATATTAGTTTTTACGCCCCTAATTCTGAATTCAGCTAAAGCCCGACGCATTTTACGGCACGCACCGTCTAAAGTTCTACCGCTAGCAGAAACTTTTACCAGCATAGAATCAAAGAAAGGTGAAATGGTCACGCCCTGGTACAAACTACCGGCGTCGAGCCTAATTCCAAATCCGGAAGCACTTCTATAGGTAGTAATTGTACCATAATCAGGTTGAAAATCGTTGGCGGGATCTTCGGTAGTAATTCTACATTGCAGGGCAAATCCGTTTGTGCTAAGCGAAGCCTGATCTTTAATTTTTATCTGCTCGTCACTTAGTTTATATCCACCGGCAATAAACAACTGTGCTTTAACCAGGTCTATTCCCGTTACCACTTCGGTCACGGTATGTTCTACCTGGATTCGTGGATTTACCTCAATAAAGTATATACTACCATCGTGATCTACCAGAAATTCGACTGTACCAATATTATTATAATTCACCGCTTTACAAATATTCACGGCATACTCATAAAGTTTCTCCTTGGTGATTTGATCTAAATTATACGAAGGTGCAAATTCAATCACCTTTTGGTAGCGACGTTGCACCGAGCAATCCCGCTCAAAAAGGTGTACCATATTCCCGTGGTTATCTCCCACGATCTGGATCTCAATATGCTTCGGATTTTCAATAAATTTTTCAATAAAAACGGTATCATCTCCAAAGGCATTAAGTGCCTCGCGTTTAGATTCTGAAAAAGCCTTTCTTAATTCAGCTTCTTCTCTAAGCACTCGCATTCCACGGCCTCCACCACCGCTGGCGGCTTTCAGCATAATTGGATAGCCTATTCGGTTGGCTTCTTCTATGGCAATATCCAGACTTTCCAGGTCTTTCTCGTTACTCTGAATCACCGGAACATTGTTTTTTACCGCTACTGTTTTCGCGGTTACTTTATCACCCAGGCTTTTTAATACTGAAACTTCAGGCCCAATAAAAATAATGTTGTTGTCTTTACAGGCTTGTGCAAAATCGGCGTTTTCAGAAAGAAATCCGTACCCGGGATGAATAGCATCAGCACCCACCTCTTTGGCGGTGTTAATTATCGCATCTATATCCAGGTAAGGTTTTAAGGGCTCCTTATCGGGGCCTATTTGATAAGATTCATCGGCCTTGTAGCGGTGCAGGGAGTAGCGATCTTCAAAGGTAAAAATTCCTACCGTTCTAATTCCTATTTCGGTGCAGGCTCTAAAAATTCGAATCGCGATTTCCCCACGATTGGCCACCAATACTTTTTGAATCTTCATTTTTTTAATTGAGTTAGTTAGCAATAGTTAGTTGTTGCCGTAAACTATTAAAACATTCAGAAGAAAAGGTGGTTTGTTATGCTAAAATTTATATAAAAGTTTTTCGGTTTTGGGTTCTCGGTTGTCGGTTGTCGGATTTTCGTTTGTTGCTTGTGGTTTGGTGTTTCGCATTGCGCTTCATTGCGAGGACTACGGTAGCGGGACGTGGCAATCTGTTCTGGAACAGTTGTGAGTTGTCGGATTTAAAAATCCCCTGACTTCTGCATCTTTATTCTTTTCTCTCTTCTCCTACTTCTTCACTTTTAACTCTTCACTATTCACTTTTAACAAAAAAGCACTTATCGATACTAGCGCGTCAGTTCGAGTGGCGGTATTTGATCGAAAGCGAGAATAACGACGTATCGAGAAAGGTTTGAAATTCGAACCACAAAGCACTTCTCGATACTTCCGACTCACGTCGAAAACTCGAAGTGACAATGAAACTGGTTTCAGTAATGGCTTCGTTATCGATACTGGCCCGTCAGTTCGAGTGGCGGTATTTGAGCGAAAGCGAGAATAACGACGTATTGAGAACAGTTTGACGTTCCAACCACAAAGCACTTCTCGATACTTCCGACTCACATCGGAAACTCGAAGTGACAGTGAAACTGGTTTCAGTAATGGCTTCGTTATCGATACTAGCGTGTCAGTTCGAGTGGCGGTATTTGAGCGAAAGCGAGAATAACGGCGTATCGAGAAAGGTTTGAAATTCGAACCACAAAGCACTTCTCGATACTTCCGACTAGCGTCGGAAACTCGAAGTGACAGTAGAACTAAAACCACAGGTCGCCGCGCTCGTTACTCACTCGCAATGACGCTGGCAAATATTCACTGAAAACTGACAACCCACAACCGAGAGCTAAAAAAAACTACCTAATAAAAACCGGCTCGTTTTCCTTCTCAGTATGTTCTTCACTAAAACGATAATCCATATAATCAAAACCTTTGAGATCTTCCAGCGTATTTACGTCTTTGTCTATAATATAACGTACCATAGCACCACGTGCTTTTTTAGCGTAAAAACTGATGATCTTTAATTTTCCATTTTTGAAATCCTTAAACACCGGTGAGATCACCTCAGCTTTTAGTTTTTTGGTGTCTATAGCTTTAAAATATTCGTTGCTGGCCAGATTGATAAAAAGTTCGCCATCTTCCATTTCCTCATTAAGGAGTTCGGTAACTTTTGATTGCCAAACTTCATATAGATTATCCTTGCGTTCTATACCTACCGAAGTTCCCATCTCTAAACGATAAGGTTGCATTAGATCCAGCGGTTTTAGCACGCCGTAAAGTCCGGATAGGATGCGCAAGCTATCCTGCAGGCGATCCAGTTTTTCGGTGGGAATGGTGTAGGCATCCAGGCCTGTGTAAACATCGCCGGCAAAAGCATACATCGCGGGGCGGGAGTTCTTTTTGTTGTGTTCTTCCTCGAAGTCCTGGTAACGGGTATAATTAAGATCGGCAAGCTTATCGCTTATGCTCATCAATTCAGAAATCTCATTTTTGGTCATTCTCGCCATCTTGCGATTAAGCTTGGCAGTAGTTTCCAAAAAAGCGGGCTGGGTGCCGCGAGTGGTAGGTAATTTAGATTCGTAATCCAGGCTTTTGGCCGGAGAAACAACAATTTTCATAATTATGCGGTTTTTACTTCAAATATAAGTGAAAGCATAGAAAACAGGAAAGCCGCCTTTTATTAGTTTTTTATAGAAGAATAGTTATGAGTTATTGCGGTTGATAAAATTATATCGCTTTACGGAAAACCCTTTTTTGGTTTCTGAATTAAATGTTAAATTGATCTATCTTAAAAAAGAGCTTTTCTTTTTTAAATTTTTTAGGAAAATTAGAATTCAAAAAGAAACTAAAAATATGATTCAATTCCAAGAAGTTTTCACTTACAGCGATCAACCCACAACGTGTCCATAATGTGGAAATAGGACTGGATTAATTTTGGATCTATCTCATTCTTTAGAAAAAACTCAAATACATAAATGTTTATCTCATTATTGCCAAAATAAATTCGTCACCCAAGCTGATAATTAATGAAAAATGGTCAAAAACTTTGGACTAGAGACGAATTGATATTAGCTATAAATCTTTATTGTAAACTACCTTTCGGTCGCTTACATAGATCAAATCCTGAAGTCATTCATTTAGCGGAATTGATTGGTAGAACACCGAGTTCTATTGCCTATAAGTTAGTGAACTTCGCAAGTCTTGACCCAAGCCTACAAGCTAGAGGTATAAAAGGTGCTTCAAATTCAAGTAAATTAGACAAAATAATTTGGGATGAATTTTATAATAATTGGGAGGGTTTACCCTTTGAAAGTGAAAAATTATTATCTGAATTTGAAAATAGATCTATTGAAGAACTTAACGATATAAAAATAGATGAACTTCCTGAAGGAAATACAAGAGAACAACTTGTAAAAGTTAGAGTGAATCAATCTTTTTTTAGAAAGTCAATTTTAGCATCATATAATAATACTTGCTGTATTTCTGGACTAACCAATAGTGAATTGTTAATCGCTGGTCATATAAAGCCTTGGAGTTCTGACGAGAAAAATCGATTAAATCCTAGAAATGGAATTGCGATTAACGCCCTACACGATAAAGCATTCGAGAATGGCTTAATAACAATCACTCCAGAATACAAAATAAAAATCTCGAAGGTTCTATTAAATCAAAAGAAAACTGATGCTCTTGAAAAATATTTCTTTCAATATGAAAGTAAAGACATATTTCTACCTTCTAAATTTTTACCTGATGTAGAATTTTTAAAATATCATAATGAGCAAAGATTCCAGCGTTAGGGATTGCAGTGGAAATCCTTTTTGCGAGGGACAATAAACTTTCCAGGATCAAAACCACAAAACATTTATATAAAAACCTCGAATTTTAAGACAAGTTCTGAAATATTAAATTTCGATTATCGAGCAAAAAGATTGTAGCGGAAAGCCCGACCCGCCAGGGGAACGCCCAAATAATTGTTATCCCTTTTCTGCTATTCATTTTTCTAAAACCACCTCTTTTTTACAAAAACCTTCACCAATGTTCAACCTAACAAAAGCTCCTATTTTCTTAAATTTCGGCTAAAAAAAAATGAGCATCGCTGAAAAGTTTAAATTAGATGAGCGCCAGCAGGACCGCGTAATTGCTATGGCCTGGGAAGACCGCACGCCTTTTGAAGCTATTGAATACCAGTTTGGGCTGACCGAAAAAGATGTGATAAAATTTATGCAGGAGCAAATGCACCCGCGTAACTGGAGAAAATGGCGCGCCAGGGTGCAGGGAAGAAAAACCAAGCACGCAAAATTACGGGATAACGAGATCTCCAGATTTAAATCTACTGCGCAACGCCAAATAACCGGCAATAGAATTTCTAAGAAAAAATATTGAAATACGTTAATTTCAACTGGTTTTTCCTTTTAAAGTTTCTTTTTCCGTATCTTATTGCTTCCTAAACTTTAAGTATATGGCAGGTTCTTCTAAATATCCTAAACTGGTAAAAGCCTTTAGCGGAAGTTTTCTATGGAGAAATTCCGAAGGAGTTATTATAGATTATAACGGACAGTTGCTTAATTCGGCGCATTTTCAGTTTAAAAGTTCGGGTGGAAAATTCATTAAGATCAGGTTTAAACGCAAACTCTCTTCGGCTAAAAAATTACCAAAATTTATGTGCTCCTGGAAAATGATGACCCAGGTAAATTGTTCGCTGAATTGAGGAGTTTCCTATATATCGTAGCTCAATTTAAATTCTTAACAGCTTAGACCTTTGATATGAATTTAGGATTATGGATGCTACGTCATCCTGAATTTGTTTCAGGATCTAGGATGAGCGTAAATTCTTTTCATGTTAGATTCTGAAACGAGTTCAGCATGACGCGAAACTCAACTACAAGTCTTCGTAAAGATCCTTCAATTCTGGATTCATCGATTTTACCAGATTCCATTTCCATTCTTTATGCCAGTTTTTCAATTGTTTCTCCCTGGCGATGGCTTGATGAATTTTTGAAAATTCTTCGAAATAAATTAAAAATTTAAGGTGATATTTTCTGGCAAACAATGACCCCATATCGCTTCTATGTTCGGTGATTCGTTTTTTCAAATCTGAAGTCACACCTATATAAATCATTGTTCTGGTAGAATTAGAGAGTATGTAGATGTAGCTATTTTTCATTTATAAATATAAAAAAAGTTTAATTCCTGTTAGACCCCGAAACAAGTTAGGGGGTGACGGTAAGCTCGTGATCGTTCCCCCAGAGCAAACAGCTGACCCGTTAAAATCCTGTTATTTCAAATTTTCTTAACGCCTTAAGCTTTTAATTCCTCGCAACTTGCAATCCAACCAATAAAATAGAACTATGAATTTGAATGATAAAGTAGCCGTAGTTACCGGCGCAAGTAGCGGAATTGGAAAATCTATTGCCGAAGAACTTTCTAAAAAAGGTTGTAAAGTAGCCCTTGCCAGCCGAAGTGTAGATAAATTAAAAGAAATTGGAAAAGGACTTAGTCAGAGTTTTGAAGTAGAATTAGACGTAACCAGCGATAAAAGTGTTCACGAAGCTTTTGAGAAAATTTACGATCATTTTGGTCGCATAGATATTCTGGTGAATTCGGCCGGAGTAATGCCGCTCACCTATCTTAAAAATGAAAAGCTTGAAGACTGGCTGCAAACCATAGAGGTAAATGTTAAGGGAACGCTGCGCTGTATACACGCCGTGCTACCTGAAATGAAAAAACAAAACAGCGGCCATATTATTAATATCGCCTCGGTAGACGGAAAAGAGATCTTTGAAGGTGGTGCTGTTTACGGTGCTTCTAAAGCCGCAGTGATAGAACTTTCTAAAGCGATGCGCATGGAACTTTCTCCCGACTTTAATATTCGGGTAACCTCCATAGAACCTGGAACAGTAGAAACCAGCCTTAGAGAAGATATTACTGATGAAGAATTATTAGAGGATAAAGATTACGGTGGTGATGAACCAAAATTAGCGCCTAAAAATATTGCAGATGCCGTGCTTTACGCTACCACGCAACCCGATAGTGTAAATGTAAACGAATTGCTTATAAAACCTACGGGGAAGAGTTAGAAACTCTTAACCCCTCCGGCCTGCGGCCACCTCCCCTTGTAAATAAGGGGAGGAACTTTTGGGTTGTTTTTAAAACAATTTATTGAGGGAAATCTTCGTGTTTTAAAAGCGCGAAAACCAGAATTAGTTTATTTTCAGAATCTATCCGGAAAATGATTACATATCCTTTGAAAATCATTTCCCGGATATTTTCATTTTCAAAATAAATTGATGGACGAAAAGAGTATGGATAATCTGAAATTTTTCGAATTTCAGACAATAAGTCGGTTTTAAATTTTCTAGCCGCTCCGGGTTTATCTTTTGCAATATATCTTACCTGACGTTCAAGTTTAGTCCTGAATTATGAAGATAATTTAATCTTCATATTCATTTATAACCTTTTCCAGATAGCTGTCATATTCTTCGAAATCCATTAAATCGGAATTCCCTTTTTCAATTGCTTCCAGCTCCTTTTGAAGATTTGCTTTTTGCTTTTCAAAATCTGAATCAGGGATAATTTCGAGTTCATTTTTATCGAACTTTTCCAAAAACTCCATTAAGTCTTTATAGGCCTCTTTTGTACTAACTTTTAAGCGTATGTTTTCCATTTTAACAAGCTTTCTTATAAAGTTAACGAAAAAACCTTACAAAACCTCTTTCTGGTTTTTGGCATAATTACGCCATTTTTCGATACAAGCCTGGATATCCTCCGGAATTTCGGTATTAAAACTCATTGCCTCGCCGGTTTTTGGATGAATAAACCCAAGCGTTTTAGCATGTAGCGCCTGGCGTGGTAATATCTTAAAACAATTATCTACAAATTGTTTGTATTTAGTAAAAGTAGTTCCTTTAAGAATCTTCTCTCCTCCATAGCGTTCATCGTTAAACAACGTATGCCCAATATGTTTCATATGCACCCTAATCTGGTGGGTTCTTCCTGTTTCCAGTTTACAGGAAACAAGGGTTACATAACCAAAACGCTCTAACACTTTATAATGGGTAACTGCAGGCTTTCCTTTTTCGGCCTCGTCACCTTCATAAACCGTGTTTTGCAAACGGTTTTTAGGATGTCGGCCAATATTGCCCTCTACCCTGCCTTCGTCTTCTTCAATATTTCCCCAAACCAAAGCTACATATTCTCGCTCACTGGTTTTATCAAAAAACTGTTTGGAGAGATGCGCCATAGCCTCTTCGGTCTTGGCGATCACTAAAAGTCCACTAGTGTCTTTATCTATTCGGTGTACAAGCCCAGGGCGATCACTGGAGTTGTTTGGGAGATTTTCAAAATGATAAACCAGGGCATTTATTAACGTACCACTATAATTACCGTGGCCTGGATGCACTACCATTCCGGCTGGTTTATTCACTACCAATAAAGTATCGTCTTCGTAAACTATATCTAACGGAATATTCTCTGGCGTTAGTAAAAACTCATAAGGCGGATGCTCAAACATTACCTGCACCACATCGCCGGCTTTTACTTTGTAGTTTTGTTTTACCTGCTCTTCGTTAACGTAGATATTACCGGTTTTCGCGGCTTTCTGGATTTTATTTCGAGTTGCGTTTTCAATAAAATTCATTAAGAATTTATCTACTCGCAAAGGTTTTTGACCGGGACCGGCCTCAAATTTATGATGTTCGTATAAAGTCTCGTCCTGTTGCTCTATTTCGTTCTGTTCTTCTTCTTTCATTAAAGTTCAATTTCTTCCTCTTCAGGAGTTGTAGTATCCTGCCCTTCTTCTTCCATTTCATATCTTCCGGAACCGTCTCCCAAAACCAAATCTATGGTAGAAGTTTTCATTAGTTCGTCTCCCGGTTCCAGTTTTTTCCCTTTATGCCTTAACTCTAAAACAGCATCTTCAGCAATATCTGGCTTATAACTTACGTCTCCAATTTCAAAACCTAAAGACCGTAAAGTAGGTTCGGCCTGTCTTCTGGTTCTTCTAATAAGATCAGGGATCATTACTTTTCTATATCCTGACGGATTTAAAGTGAGGTAGATCTTTCGGTTCTCTTTTACGAATTGTCCCGGTTCTGGCACCTGTTCTATTACCGAATAACGAGGAAAATCGGGATTAAAATTTGCTGAATCCAGAATTTCATATCTTAAATCTAGCGCTGCCAGTTTATCATCTACTTTATCCAAAGATTGCTTAGACAGGTCTGGAACGGCGATACGCTGATCTTGATTTGTAGAGTAATCCAGCCATCTTAAAGCTAAGAAAGCAATTACTACCACTAAAATGGCAGCAATGACCAACTGAATTAAAAATGTTTTACTGAAAATAAATTTAAAGAATCCCATACATTTGTTTCTAAGCAGCAAAGATATAAAACCCCTGCTTTTGGTGGCAGATTGTTTGTAGATTTGTGATATCAGTTGTGAGTTTTGGGTTATGAGTTATTAGAAACTAACAAAAACAGCCCAAATACCGAGAACTGAGAACCGAGAACTGAAAACTGATAACGGAGAAATGAAGAAAAAAATTGCCATCGCCATGGGCGGATATTCCAGTGAATATAGAATCTCTATCAACAGTGGAAATATGGTTTACAAACATTTAAACCGCGATTTATACGAACCTTACCGAGTTCATATTTTACAAAAAGAGTGGTTTGTAGTGACTGATGATGATACGCCTTACCCGATTAATAAAAATGATTTTACCGTAAAAATAGACGGAAAAACAATTTCTTTCGATTGTGTTTTTAATACTATTCACGGTACACCGGGAGAAAACGGATTGTTACAGGCATACCTGGAATTGGTGGGAATTCCGCAGACTACCTGTGGCTATTACCAGGCAGCCTTAACTTTTAATAAGCGAGATCTTATAAGTGTTTTAAAGCCATACGGAATAAAAACCGCGGTGAATTATTTTCTAAATAAAGAGGATAAAGTAAACGCGGAAGAGATAATTGCTAAAGTTGGTTTGCCGTGTTTTGTAAAGGCTAACCGCGCTGGAAGCAGTTTTGGGATCACCAAAGTTAAGACGGAAGAAGAACTTATTCCTGCCACAAAAACGGCTTTTAAGGAAGATGACGAAGTGATTATTGAATCCTTTCTTGATGGCACCGAAGTTTCGGTTGGCGTAATTACCTATAGAGGGAAGGTAAAAGCGCTTCCGGTTACCGAGATTATTTCTGAAAATGAATTCTTTGATTACGAGGCCAAATATTTGGGAAAATCACAGGAGATCACACCGGCGAATCTTTCCGAAGAAAAAACCAAACAGGTGCAGGAAATCGCAAAACTGATCTATAAAAAACTAAAAATGCGAGGTTTTACCCGCTCTGAATTTATTTTTCATAACGGGCAACCCCATTTTATTGAAATGAATACCACCCCGGGATTAAGTCAGGCCAGTATTTTACCTCAACAGGCAGAAGCAGCCGGTATCACTTTAACCGAACTTTATGGCAGCGCGATCGAGACAGCTCTAAAAAACCGCTAGATACTTAATTTAAAATACCGGGATGGCTATTTATTAAATATCCCGTTTCGTGGTTCGAAAAACGCCACCAATACCTACATTAAAATAATGAATTTTACCGTCATAACCGGGATAATTAGACATTTGAGGCATTGTATAACCGTAGCGGCAACGAACAAACCAATAGGTTTTATTATTGGGGAATATAGCTCCCGTATTCCAGCCCAGTTTAAAATCCAGGTTAGCACCTACGGTATATGAAGTTACAAATCCAACTGTGCTCTCATCCAATTCGGGACGATCCTGAATATCTGCTTCTACCGGGCTAAAGCCCACTCCTCCAATTCCTGCAAAGGGACTTAATTTTATTTTTTCGGTATCTACCACACTATATCCTATAGAAGCTTCGGGTAAAAATTGAGTTACGCGCATATCTTTTTCCCAGCTTATTCCTTCTACTTCCTGCTCTCGAAGCGTTTTTGGAAAACCTATATAGTTTCGTAAGTAGAGAGTGAATTTCTTATACTCAATATCGAACCCGTGCCCTAATGCAAAACCATTATTAAATTGTGAGGAGAGCTCCCCAGTTTGGATGGCATATCCCGCGAAGAAATCGAAAGCAAAACCCCAATTGGAGGCTTTGAATTTATATCTGATATTATTTTTAACTAATTCTGTATATTTTCCGGCAGGGTGTTTTTCTATGAATAAGTCGGCCATTTCATTTATTTCATCCTGGGTAATTGTATTTAATGGTTCCCCAGCAATCATAAAGTTTAAATGAAGTAAAAGAAAATCTTTTTGATCTTCATTTAAATCGGAAGTTAATATTTCTCCCTCCAGTTGTTCCAGCTCGTTCCAGGACTTCTCCACCAATTTATAATAAAGCCGATCTTCTGGCGGAAAGATTTTATCCTGATAATTCTTATTCCCTTTAGTGTAATAATAGTTTACCGAATCTAATACATCATAAAATTCACCCGTCCAGTACGAAATTAACCACTGCTCGCCGGGCAGCAGTGCTATATAATTTTCTGAATCAACTTCTTTAAGCAAATAATTTCTAACTTCATCTACCTTTTTCAAATCACCTTCCATAAAGCTATCGGCCAGAAGCAATCTTCCTTTTGAGATTATTTGAGTTTGAGAATTGGTATAACTTAATATTTCATTTTCAATATTATCTTTATTTTGCGCTGAAACATAAGAGATAACCGAAAGAAATAACAGAATAAATAGTTTATTTTTCATGGATAATGTTAATACGCAAAAATATAATTTCCACGAAATTTTCGATATTTTTCTTGCTAAATTTTTAAGCGGTTTTTAAAATTTTCACTTGCATAGCTAAAGACTTATATTTACTGAAAAGTTTGATAGTTTTACTTCCAAAAACAATAGCGAGAAAGCTAAGACTGGGAGAATTATATTAATAGATTTTCAGCTTTTATAAATAAAGAGAATGAATTTATAGTTTCCCGTCAGAATTTATACTTAGGTATCGACATGGGGAAAGACAAAGATATTTATTATGAGAAAAGCAGTTTTTCCGGGATCTTTTGATCCTATTACTTTAGGCCATACCGATATTATTGAAAGAGCGCTTCCGCTTTTTGACGAAATTATCCTGGCTATTGGTACCAATTCTAATAAAAATTATATGTTTTCATTGGAGGAACGACTGCGATTTTTAAGGGAAACCTTTAAAAATGAACCCAAAATAACCGTAACCACTTACCAGGGACTTACCGTAGATTTTTGCAAAGAACAAAATGCCGGTTTCCTTCTACGCGGCTTGCGAAATGCGCAGGATCTGGAGTTTGAAAAAGCCATTGGGCAAACCAACTATAAAATGAGCGGGATAGACACCCTGTTTTTTATTACTTCTTCCGGGAAAAGTCATATTTCCTCAACGGTGGTGCGGGATGTTATTCGAAATAACGGGAATTACGAGTTTATGGTTCCAGATGTGGTGAGGAAAGCCCCCTAACCCCCGAAGGGGGAATTATTGCCCGGTAAAATAATGAAGTTATCACCGCGCTTGTTTCTCGCTCACAAGAAACAAATGAAATAAATAACTCACAGGTTTTGAAAACCTGTGAGGTCTACATTTTTTAGAAAATATAATTCAGCTGAAGCCCTCCAAAATAATTTCTGGGGTTTCCAGGATAATAATATCGTGGAGCAGAGCCTCCAAATCCAACGGCATTCGTGACTATACTTGCGGCATAATTTTCATCTAAGGCATTGTTTACTCCGCCGTATAAATTCAAGTTTAAATCTTGAAACACATTAAAAGTATAACCTGCTTTAAAATTCAACAGACTGTATCGATCGGTATAACCTGAATTAGCATCATCAAGAGGAATTTCTCCAACATTTCTATAGTTTCCGAAGAATTCAAAACCTGACTCGCTTTGGATATCTACGCCCAGGTTTAGCGTATATTTAGGAACTCCGGGAAGCTCATTTCCGGAGAAATCTTCATCATTATTTACAAACTCATCAAATTCGAAAAAGTTAAAGGCGCCGTTTACATAAGGCTTAATTGAAATACCAGGTCCTACCAAAAAACGGTAATTAGTTAGAAACTCAATTCCATTATGATTGGTTTTCCCTGCGTTAATTCCTACATATTGATCCTCTCCTACTCGCTGCGCAACTAACAGATTATCTATTTGAATGGAATACACAGAAATTTCGGTATACAATTTATTTTGAAGCCAGTTCCCTTTAAATCCTGCTTCATAATTAATTCCGGTTTCAGGCTCAAGATTCGTGTTTATTTGCCCTTCAGGAGTTAAGGTTTCAGCAACCGTGGGTGTTGAAAATCCATGGCTTATAGATGCATAGATGTTTTTGCCTTCGCCAATTTCATAACTCGTTCCAATTCTTGGAGAAAATACAGTGTCAAATCCGTATTCACCGGTTTGATCTACTTCATCCTGAGTATAAAGATCGGTTAAACTATAATTTGTGGTATTTATATTAAAGCCTGCCTCCAGGTTCCATTTTTCGGTAAATTCAAGATTAACCTGAGCAAAGAAATTAGCATAATTTCTATCCTGTTCATTATTGCTTAAGCGTTCACCCAGCACACTTCCTTCACCCGGAAAATCTTCATATAGATTCTGAAAAGTTCCGGTTTCATACCATTCGTTATAGTATTCGGCTCCAAAACTAATTTCAGAAGGCAATTCGAAGATCTGAGTGTTTAAATTGAACTTTGTACGAACTCCGGCAGAAACCCGTTCTTCCTTTAAAATATCAAAAGGTCTCGGCTCGTAAGCATCTCTAAAACTTAAAAAGATACTCGTGATGTTACTGAAATTCTCAAAAAGTGAATGCGTGTAAGAACCACCTAGCATACCTTTATCGTAAGATTCGTAACCCTGGGCTTGCCCCCAGGTAAATGCTGCTTTTTCAGGATTATTTCTAAGATCCTCTTCGTTTAAAGAACTTGGAATAAATGCTTTTAATCGGGTGAAATTGGCTAAATAAGATAAACTACCATTTTCGCTGGTTTTAAGACTCCCGTTTACCAAAGCCGATTTTCTATCGTAATTTCCGTTGTCACGGTAACCATCGCTTGTTAAATTTGTAAAGGTGGCAAAAAGTGAAGAATTCTTAGTGGTATTAGAAGCCTGGTAAACCTGCTTTTGGGTATTAAAACTTCCAAACTGAGTTTTTGCAGATAGCCTTGCTTCTTCCCTTTCGGGTTGTTTAGAATATAAATTGATAGATCCACCCAAACCAGCACCATAAATACTGGAAGTGGGACCTTTTATTACTTCAATTCTATCCAGGCTTTCCTGGTCAAAATCGTCTAAAGTCAATTCCCCTTCGGCGGTAGTTAATGGAATTCCATCAAAATAAGCCTGAATTCTATTTGTGCTGTATTGTGAACGTGCTCCTATACCTCGAATATTGATCTTATTGGTGTTTAAAGCGCCCTGGTTTACATACATTCCCGGAACAGTATTAAAAGTTTCCAGCACATTCGTAGCATCGGTTCGTTTAAAATCGGTTTCTGTAACCAGGTTTACCGAAGCCGGCACTTTTCTAAGTGTCTTGGGAATTACGGTACTGCGCACCACCACCTCTGAAAGATTTTCTGAACCTGGACTTAAATAAATCTCCTGGAGAGACTCAGAAGCGCTCAGATTAACTTTCAAAGTTTCGTAACCTAATGCCGAAATTTGAAAGCTACCAGGCAAGTCTTCAGCATCTAAACTAAAAATACCATCTTTATCTGAAACCTCAACTACACCTGAAGCACTCGAGATGCTCGCACCTGCAACTATTTCAGTAGAATTTGTTTTTAATATTTTAAATTGATTTTCCTGTGAGAACAGGTTTCCTGCAAAGAATAGGCACAAAAGTGCCAGTATTTTTTTTTCCAATATTTTAAATTTTATTCGGCTGACACTTTCCAAATTATATTCGCGTCGTCATCATTTACCAGTAGTGCTCCATCTGGGGTCACGCTAACTCCTACCGGTCTTCCATGGACTTTACTTTCGGCTTCATCGGCAATAAACCCGGTAAGAAAATCTTCAGGCTGTCCTGGTTTTCCGTTTTCATCAAAAGGCACAAAAAGAATTTTATATCCAGAAAAATTCGCTCTATTCCACGAACCGTGTTGCCCTACAAAAGCGCCATTTTTATACTTTCCCGGAAATTTATCTTTAGTGTAAAATGCCAGTCCTAAAGAAGCGGTATGCGGGCCAACCGGCACATCTGGTACAATAGCTTTCTCTACTAAATCAGTATGCGGATCTTCTGCCCAGCGAGGATCCTGAATTTGACCGTAATAAGAATAAGGCCAACCATACCAACCGCCTTCCTGCACGCTGGTAATATAATCTGGCACTAAATTATTTCCAATTTTATCACGTTCGTTTACGGCTGTCCATAACTCGCCGGTTATAGGATTCCAGTCCATTCCTACAGGATTTCTTAATCCGGCAGCGTATAATTTCTCTCCGCTTCCATCAGGATTAATTTCAAGGATTGCGGCACGCCTTTCTTCCTTCTCCATTCCATACTCTCCAACATTACTGGCAGAACCTACAGAAACATAGATTTTACTTCCATCTTTATTGGCGAGTAAATTACGGGTCCAGTGATTATTATATCCACCGGCAGGCAAACTAAGAATTTTCTCTCCTTCCAGTTCTATTTTCGTATCCCCTTCAGAATACGGATATCGATAAAGTCCGTCAGTGTTGGCTACATAAAAGTAATTATCTAAAACCAACATTCCGTAAGGCTGATTTAGATCTTCCATAAATACTTCCTGGTAATCTGGACTTCCATCGCCATCTTTATCCCGAATTAATGTAATTCTGTCAGCACTATTTTTGGTATTAGATTCTACCACAAAAATATCATCGTTAGGCGCAATATAAGTGCGTCGCGGGTGCTGTAAGTTTTCAGCGAACTTAGTTACCTTAAATCCGGCAGGAGCTTTTGGTTTTTTATCTCCCCAACCAATAACCTCACTTTCTTTGGTAACAGATTCAGATGAAAATGGTGGCACCAGTTTGAGTTTCCCAATTTCAGTCTCTACAATGTCTGCAGGGCGTTTAGAGAGTTCCTCCTTTTTTTCTTCGCTTAAATTTGTATTTACCTGAGCTTCCGCTTCAACAGCCAGTGTTAAACAGAAACCGAGACTCAGAATAGTGGTTAGTTTTTTCATAATCTATATTTTAGCCTAAAATTACTTTTAAATATTTCGGCTAAAAAGTTTTTAAAGCGGATTAGGTTTACTTTAACAAGCGCTATTTAGGACAGGTTGTTTGGTGGCTATGCGGGTTTTGGTTAAGTTTATACTTTCAATTGCTTAGGATACTATGAAAAAATATCTCGTACTGAGTTTGGGGCTACTTTCGCTGATTTCCTGCGATTTAGAGAAATATCAACTGGTCACCGAATATGATTTGGAGACCCGTTTTGAGAAAAGTGGTGGTAAAGAAACCGGCACTTATGAAGAAGTTATAGACTTTTATACCCAATTGGCCGAAAGTTCCGGCAAAGTAAGCCTGGAAGAATTTGTAAAAACCGATAGCGGCAAACCTCTTCACCTTGTCATTTACAGCCCTTCTGAAGAATTTGATTTTGAAGATCTAAGAAAGAAAAATAGTATTATTCTTATTAATAATGGCATTCATCCCGGGGAAAGCGATGGCATAGATGCCACCATGATGCTTTTTAGAGACCTGGCCGGCGATTCTATTGCTGCGCCAAAAAATACTGTTTTAGCGACCATTCCCATTTATAATGTTGGTGGTGCCTTAAACCGAAATTCTACCAGCCGTACAAATCAAAACGGTCCTGCTGAATATGGCTTTAGAGGAAATGCCAGGAATTATGACCTGAATCGGGATTTTATAAAAGCCGATACGCGAAACACCAGAAGCTTTTACGAAATTTTTCATCACGTTAAACCAGATATTTTTATAGACAATCACGTAAGTAACGGCGCCGATTATCAATATACGCTCACTCATCTCTTTACCCAGCACAATAAATTAGGTGGCGAGCTCGGCAACTATTTAAATGAACAAATTATGCCGGCGCTGGAAGATTCGCTCGCTAAAAAAGACTGGGACATCACACCTTATGTAAATGTCTTTAATGAAGTGCCAGAAGAGGGATTTTCTCAGTTTAACGACTTACCAAGGTACTCTACCGGGTACACCACGCTATGGAACACTATTGGAATGATGGTTGAAACTCATATGCTAAAACCTTACCCTAAACGTGTAAAAGGAACTTATGAGTTGATGCGAAGTATGATTGGTATTGCTGAAAAAGACAGGGAGCGAATGAAAGACCTTCGCAACAGGGCTTCAAGAAAATACCTAACCGATCGCTGGTATCCCATTAACTACAAACCGGATATGGAAAACCCAAGTAAGCGCAATTTTAAAGGTTACGAGGGTGAAATGATTGCCAGTGAGGTTACCGGTGGTGAACGTTTAAAATATGACACGCAAAAGCCATTTACCAAAGAAGTGGATTACTACAATAATTTTATAGCTGAAGATACTATTGAAATTCCACGTGCATATATTGTACCCCAGGGATGGTGGCAGGTCACAGACCTTTTGAAGCTGAACCAAATAAAACTAGAGCCCTTAGCCCGAGATACCACATTATATGTTGAAACTTATAGCATAGAAGATTTTAAAACCGGCGAGCAGGCTTACGAAGGTCATTACAAGCACAGCGAAACCAGGGTTTCCAAAACAATGGATTCAGTTGAGTTTAGAAAAGGAGATTTTGTGGTAAAAACTTTTCAGGAAGGTGCGCGCTATTTAATCGAGACTTTAGAACCTAAAGCACCAGATTCTTTCTTCAACTGGAATTTCTTTGATACTGTTCTTCAGCAAAAGGAAGGCTTTTCTCCTTATGTTTTTGAGGATATCGCCAAAAATATGCTCGACGAAAATCCAGAGCTAAAAGAGCGTTTTGAAGAAAAGAAAAATAGTGATACTGATTTTTCTAATAACTGGTATGCCCAATTAGACTGGCTGCATAAGCAATCGAAACATTACGAAGAGGCGCATTTACGCTACCCTATCTTTAGAATGCCCCGTTAAATATTTTTCTGGAAAAAGAAGTTTAATATTCGCGTAGGATTTTTGAAGCGCCTTTTGGCTTTTCTTTAAATCCTTCCATTTGGCTTTCTCAATACCTTCTTTGGTTTCGGGACGCAATTCCCCGTCGTAGGAAGTACGCATCTCATACCAATGGGTAACCTTAAGGCGGTAACGGCCCTTTCGTTTAAATATATGATAAGTTTTCTGCAAGAATTTAGTCACTTTTAAACCTTCTACCCCAGTTTCTTCTTCCACTTCTCTGATGGCAGAAGATTCAATAGTTTCATTCTTTTCGGTTTTACCTTTTGGAAGATCCCAGCGTTTTTTTCGGTAAATAAATAGAATTTCATCTTTATCATTTAAAACCATTCCGCCCGCTGCAGTTACTACCCGCAACTTCTTAAAAAGATGTTTCAGTAGCTTTTCTTCTTTCTCGTGATAAAGATTCACATAGAGCAGTTCACCTTTACTAATTTTTTTAATTATTCGCTTAATTCTAACTTTTTTGATAGGCAGCGATACATAATTTTCACCTAAATCTTTCTTAGTAGAGAGAATTAAGGGAACATCATTTACAAAAACTTTATACATTTGCAGTATGATTTTAAATAAAGAAACAGCCAGAACAACCGCTGAACTGCTATTGCAAATTAAAGCAATAAAATTAGATGCACAAGAACCTTTTACATGGGCCAGTGGTTGGAAATCGCCAATCTATTGCGATAACCGAATAGTTCTCTCTTATCCGCCAATTAGAAACCATATCAGGGAACAGTTCGCAAGACAAATTGAAGAATTATATGGAAAACCCGATGTTATTGCGGCGGTAGCCACCGGTGCCATTGGAATTGGAATGCTGGTAGCCGAAATTTTGAGCCTTCCGTTTATCTATGTGAGACCGGAAGCCAAGAGCCACGGCCGAAAAAATCAAATAGAAGGAAATTTATCTGAAGGGCAAACCGTAGTGGTAATTGAAGATTTAATTAGCACAGGAAACAGCAGTCTTAATGCCGTAAAAGCTTTAAACGAAGCCAAAGCAAATGTAAAAGGTATGCTAGCCATCTTTACCTATGGCTTTAAAACTGCCGATGAAAATTTTGCAAAAGCAGGAATAGAACTGCATACGCTTAGCGATTATGATTTCCTTTTGGAAACTGCCCAAAAAACTAATTATATAAATGCTACTGAGGCCGGAATACTTAGAGAATGGCGTCAGGATCCAGCAAACTGGAAAAAATAAAGCAGCCTAATGCTGTGCTAAAATTAATAACAGTCAGGCAAAAGATGATTAGCCTGGGAGAAATTCCCGTGTCAGGGATATATTTATAAAAAATGCATATAGAAAGCCAAAAAGTAACTGCAGATAAAAGTCAGCAGGAAATGTTCGAATTTTTAACGAATGCTGAAAATTACGAGCAATTAATGCCTGAGAGCAAAGAGAAATTTGAAGTTAGAGACGAGAAAACCTTTGTTTTTGGCCTTAAAGGAATGCCGGTTATAAAATTACAAATTCGAGAAACCATAGAACCAGAATTGGTTGTTTTAGGTTCTACTTCAGATAAACTTGACTTTAAGCTTAAAGCTCATATTTCAGCTTTAAACGAAAATCAAAGTGAAGTACAAATGGAGTTTAATGGAGAATTTAACGCGATGATGGCGATGATGGTTAAAAAACCACTAAGTAAATTTATAAACACACTAGCCGAAAATATTGGCAAGTTATAAGAAAGAATTTTTTAAAAGTTATTTCCTAAACCTGAACTTGTTTCAGGTTTTTTTATTGATTATTTGCGCCAGACTGCTAATTGGATAAACTGCCAGTTCTTAATACATTAATTTGATCTCTTTTAGATCGAAAGTTTTAAAGATTGAATCTTCAATCTCTATATTCAATCTTCCTGAGGTAGTAACTCCGCGTATAATGCCGGTAAGAAAGGTGGCATCTGGCAACTGAAAAGTAGAAACCTGATCTTTTCTAAACAAATTCTTTGCATATTCTTCTAAAATTGAAGTTTCAGCTTTTGCCGTAATTTCTGTTAGCTTTTCTTCAAATTCATCTGTGATTCTTTTAAGCAATTCATCCAGGTTAAAATCCCTACCGGTAGCCAGTTTAAGCGAAGACGCCTGGGGAAGTCTAGGAAAATCAGTTTGATTTACATTAAGCCCAACTCCGATTACCGAAGCAGCAATTTCATTGTTTTTCAGAATATTTTCGATAAGAATTCCGCTTATTTTATAGCGTGCTGACATTATGTCGTTAGGCCATTTTACTTTTAAACCGGGAACATTAAATTTCTTAAGCACTTTAATTATCGCCAAAGAAACGGTAGCACTCATTAAAAACTGATGATTCACATTCACTCTAATTTTTGGATATAGTACGCTAAAAGTTAGGTTTTCACCCGCATTTGATTGCCAACCCGAGCCTCTTTGACCACGACCTTTTGTTTGCTCATGAGCTACTACACATACCGGCTCAAATGAAGTATTTCCGCGGTAGAGTTCACGTGCAAACTCGTTAGTAGAATTGGTGGCATTAACTTTGATTATACGCATAATAGTAGTTAGAAATAAAACAGGCGTTAAATGTTATGTAAACAACGCCTATTAACAGCTAAAAAGTAATAACTTTGCGAAAATAATTAATTTTAATGGCAAAAAAAGCACCGAACAACGATCAACTTATTGCACATATAATTAAAGGAATTGAAGAAGTAAAAGGTAACGATATAGATATTCTTGACCTTAGGCAAATAGAAAACACCGTTTGTGATTATTTTATTATTTGCAACGGTACTTCCAACACACAGGTAAACGCCATAGTGAATTCCATCCAAAAAACTGTAAGTAAAGCTCTTAAAGACAAACCCTGGCACGTAGAAGGTGGAGAAAATGCCGAATGGGTGCTTTTAGATTATGTAAACGTGGTTGTGCACGTTTTTCAAAAACATATCAGAGAGTTTTACGATATTGAAAGTCTTTGGGGTGATGCAAAAATCACCTCCATAGAAACCAATTATTAATTATCTAATTTAGAATTACCAAGAATGGCGAAACAGCAACCCAAAAAAAACGCAGATCCCAAGAAGCCTAAGTTTAGTGCTTATTGGATCTATGCCGCTATAATTATCTTCTTTTTAGGACTTAACTTTTTTAGCGGAGGCGGTTTTAGCGAACCAGCTCAAACCAATCCGGCAGAATTCCTTAATTTTCTTAGGGATGGCGATGTGAAAAAAGTTGAAATTGTAAACCGCAAACAAGCGAAAGTTTACCTTACCGAAGAAGCTGCCCAAAAAGAAATTCATAAAAATGCCAACGATCCGGAATTATTCAACACCGGGGGCGAAACTCCTGCATATAGTTTTGAGTTTGGCGACTTGCAAAACCTTGAAGACGACATTAAGGAGATCAAGAATGAAAATAATCTTGACACCACTGTTGTTTACGATACACAAAGCAATGTTTGGGGTGAAGTTTTCTGGGCACTGTTGCCGTTTATCCTAATTATTGGAGTTTGGATTTTCATCATGCGAAAAATGAGCTCTGGCGCCGGTGGCGGTGCAGGAGGACAGATTTTCAATATTGGAAAATCTAAAGCCAAATTATTTGACCAAAATACCGATGTTAAGACTTCTTTTAAAGATGTAGCCGGATTGGAAGGTGCAAAAGAAGAAGTTCAGGAAATTGTAGATTTCTTAAAACAACCAGATAAATATACTTCTCTTGGTGGTAAGATCCCAAAAGGAGCGCTGCTTGTAGGACCTCCCGGAACCGGTAAAACCTTATTAGCAAAAGCTGTAGCAGGAGAAGCTAAAGTTCCCTTCTTTTCACTTTCAGGATCAGATTTCGTAGAGATGTTTGTGGGAGTTGGTGCTTCAAGGGTACGTGATCTATTTAAACAAGCCAAAGAGAAATCACCTTCAATAATTTTTATTGATGAGATAGATGCTATTGGTCGTGCACGTGGGAAAAGTAATTTCTCAGGCTCTAACGATGAGCGTGAAAATACCTTAAACCAGTTATTAACCGAAATGGATGGTTTTGGCACTAATACTAATGTAATTGTAGTAGCCGCTACTAACCGTGCCGATGTACTGGATAAAGCATTGATGCGTGCCGGAAGATTTGACCGACAGATCTATGTCGACCTGCCGGATCTAAACGAAAGAAAAGAAATTTTTGAAGTTCACCTGAAGCCACTTAAAAAGGTAGCAGATGAACTTGATACTGAATTTTTAGCAAAGCAAACTCCTGGATTCTCTGGAGCTGATATTGCCAATGTATGTAACGAAGCTGCTTTAATCGCTGCTCGTAAAGGCAATAAAGCTGTTGGGAAACAAGATTTCCTTGATGCGGTAGACCGAATTGTAGGTGGTCTTGAGAAAAAGAATAAGATCATCACCCCAGACGAAAAGAAAGCAATTGCTTATCACGAAGCCGGTCACGCGACTGTAAGCTGGATGTTAGAGCACGCTGCTCCTCTAGTAAAAGTAACTATTGTTCCTCGTGGGCAGTCACTAGGAGCAGCCTGGTATCTACCAGAAGAACGTCTTATTGTGAGACCCGAACAAATGCTTGACGAAATGTGTGCCGCCCTTGGTGGTCGAGCTGCAGAGAAGGTTGTATTTAATAAAATTTCAACCGGTGCCTTAAGCGATCTTGAAAAAGTAACTAAACAGGCTAAAGCCATGGTTACTATTTACGGACTGAATGATAAAATTGGAAATCTTACCTATTACGATTCTTCAGGCCAAAGCGAATATAATTTCACCAAACCTTATAGTGAAAGAACTTCAGAGCTTATTGATAAAGAGATTTCAAACTTAATTGAAAATCAATATCAAAGAGCTTTAGACTTACTTACCGAACATAAGGATAAATTAGGCCAGTTAGCTGATATTCTTCTAGACAAAGAGGTGATTTTCAAGGATGACCTGGAACGTATCTTCGGAAAAAGACCTTATGATAAAGAGAAGGACAAAACCGAAGTTCTTGGTAAAAAAGAAACTCCAAAAGTAGAAGAAAAAGTTTCTGAAACCGAAAAGCAGCATCCTGCACCGGGAGATGATAGTGATAAGAATACATTAACTGAAAATAATTCAGTTAATAAATAGTTCACAACCATAGTTTAAAAAATCTTAATTTGACTAAGTGTTAAATTAAGATTTTTTACCTTTGGTTAAAATGACGTTGAGAACCACACCCAATACTCTATGAGTCTATTTAGAAGATTTCTTAACCCTAAATCTAAATCAGACAAGAAGCAGGAATCTCCTGGAAAAGCTGAGCGGGGTAAATATATGCCTGAGGTAAAACTACCTACTGATGAGCGATTCATGCTCAATTTTAAAAATAACGGTGGTAAATTCCTTTATTGCGAAGACGATAAGGAACTGCAGGAAGCTTTTGATAATATCTTACTGGAAAACGACTGGTATGAGAAAGAGTGCTTCTGTTTAGACCCTAATCTTCAGGATAAATTTAAAGGTTTTAATCTCCATTTTACAAAGTCTGGCTCTGCTCCATTCTTTCTATCTACTTGCGAATATTTGGTAGCCAATGATGGTTCTATCCTAATATCATCTAACCAGATTAAAGAATGCAAACTCAATGACTTACCAGATAATTTCGTCATTATTTCTTCAACAAGCCAATTAATAGATACTATTGGCGAAGGCCTTCGCGGCATTAAATTCAGGAACAAACAGCGAATTCCTTCTAATATTACTACCATCAAAAATTTTGAAACTCAAAAAGAAGGAGATTTTATGAGCTATGGAAGTAGCACAAAAAACCTATATTTGCTCCTGCTGGAAGATTTATAAAATATGAGGGAAGCCATTATAAGAACTATTTCAGGATTGTTGTATGTATCCATATTGGTTGCTTCCATACTTTCTTCAGAGTTTATTTTTATAAGTTTATTTTACCTTCTGGGGCTTGTTTGTCTTATAGAAATGCAGAAGTTACTACACCTCAAAAGCTATGCGCTTTATGGAGTACAGGCATTACTATTTTATCTTTTCAGTTATCTAAAATTCAATCAGGACGCTACAATTCTCCTGCTTTTCATAACGATTTTTGTCAATTTATTCCTGGTAAAAGATTTACTGGTGGTTAGAAAAATACCTGTTTTTGAGAAGAAGAAATATATTATTATTATTTTTTACCTCATCTCCTCGGTTATTTTTCTTACGCTAATCCCAACAATAGAAGGGGTTTTTATTCCAAAACTGGTGGTAGGTATCTTTATCCTGATTTGGACTAACGATACATTTGCTTATATTGTAGGTAAGAATTTTGGAAGTAAAAAGCTCTTTGAAAGAATTTCGCCCAACAAAACCATAGAAGGTTTTCTTGGTGGAATAGTTTTTAGCGGTATTGCCAGTTTTTTTATTTTTTATTACACCCAATTCCTCACTTTTCCCATCTGGCTTGGGTTAGCTCTAATACTTAGTATTTTTGGAACCCTGGGTGATCTTATTCAGTCAAAATTCAAACGTCAGGCCGGTGTAAAGGACAGCGGTTCATTAATGCCGGGTCACGGTGGATTATTTGATAGATTGGATAGTATTATTTTTTCGAGTCCATTTGTCTATGCTTATCTATATATACTAGATTATGTTTCATAAAGAAGGTTATAAAATTATGGCGATAGCGGCTGCGCTGCTTATCGCAATAAATATTGTATCATATTCGTTTATAAATACCTACTGGATAAAATTTGCTATCCTGGTAGTGACTATCATTTTATTTTTGCTCATTATACAATTCTTTAGAAATCCTAAAAGGAAAACTGTTTTAAATGATGCTAATGTGGTAGCACCGGTAGACGGTAAGGTTGTGGCTATTGAAGAGGTTGAAGAAAAAGAGTATTTTAAAGATAAACGTATTCAAATCTCTATTTTCATGTCTCCCATAAACGTGCACGTAACAAGGCATCCCATTGGCGGAAAAGTAAAATACAGCAAATACCATCCCGGTAAATTTCTGGTAGCCTGGCATCCCAAATCCAGTGAGGAAAACGAAAGAACTACCGTTGTGGTAGAAAACAAGGTTGCCGGTGAAGTTTTATACCGCCAAATTGCGGGAGCAATGGCAAAGAGAATTGTAAACTATGCTGAAGTAGACGACGAAGTCATTCAGGGTAGTGATAGCGGATTTATAAAATTCGGATCCAGGGTAGATGTTTTTCTACCTTTAGATACGCCGATTTTGGTTAAGTTAGATCAAAAAGTAAAAGGTGGGCTAAGCGTTATAGCCAATATTGAAGAATAGTAAGTTATGCCTGATACCACAGAAGAAAAATTCTTAAAAGCCTATGACATGGCCAGCAAAACAGATCAAAAATTTGCGCCAGATGTTATGCTCCATTTCTACGCCTACTACAAAAAAGCTACTCAAGTAAATGGTTTTTACGCTCCTCCTACTAACGAGGGAGATATTAGAAATGCTTTTAAAATTAATGCATTACTACAGATAAAAAACCTTAGCAAGCATGAAGCTCGCGAAAAATATATAGAACTTGTAGAAGAACATATTGGCGAAGTAACCGAATAATCACCTCGCCAAAATCTCTCCTTTTTAATTATTTCAAACTTTTTAAGCTGGCTTTAATAGCTTCGATTTTTGCTTCTGCGTCAGCTTTTTTGGCTTTTTCTATTGCCACTACTTTTTCCGGAGCATTATTCACAAAACGCTCGTTAGAAAGTTTCTTCTCTACAGATTTAAGGAAACCTTCATTATACTTTAATTCCTCTTCCAGTTTTTCAATTTCAGCTTCCACATCTATTGAACCGGCTATTGGAATAAAATATTCGTTAGATTTTACGCGGAATGATAGCGCACCTTCCACCTGCTTATCTACATAGCTAAAAGCATCTATATTCCCCATTTTTAAGATAACGGGATCGAATAATTCTGAAGCTTTTTCATTATTCATCACCATAAGGTCTATGGTGTTTTTGAATGAAATATTCTTCTCTTTCCTTATTTTTCTAATTCCCGCAATAACTTCTGAAGCTAAAGCAAACTCATTGATTATTTCTTCATTGTAATCCTTAAGTTCAGGCCATTTTGCAATAATTAAAGCTTCAGATGCATTTCTTTCGGTAATTTCCTGCCAAATCTCTTCGGTTACAAAAGGCATAAAAGGGTGAAGAATCTTTAAATTATCTTCTAGAATTTCTATTACCGCTTTATATGTTTTTGCATCTATAGGCTGCCCATAAGCAGGCTTCACCATTTCAAGGAACCAGGAACAGTAATCGTCCCAAATCAATTTATAAGTGCTCATTAGAGCATCACTCATTCTGTATTTAGAGTAATGGTCTTCTATTTCGGTAAGCGTTTTTCTAAATCTGGCTGTGTACCAGTCTATCGCGATTTTTGAGGTTTCGTCCTGTTCTTTTTCTTCGGAAACTTCCCAGCCTTTTACAAGCCTGAAGGCATTCCAGATCTTATTTGAAAAAGCACTTCCCTGTTTACACAGGTCTTCTTCAAACATTAAGTCATTTCCGGCAGGAGAACTCAATAACATTCCTACTCTAACACCATCGGCACCATATTTGTCAATTAGTCCCAATGGGTCTGGAGAATTCCCCAGCGACTTGGACATTTTTCTACGCTGCTTGTCGCGCACAATCCCGGTGAGGTATACATTTTTAAAAGGTCGCTCACCTCTATATTCGTACCCAGCCATAATCATACGTGCTACCCAGAAAAATAAAATTTCAGGGGCGGTAACAAGATCATTGGTGGGATAGTAATATTTAATTTCTTCATTTTCTGGCTCCAGAATACCATTAAAAACGCTCATTGGCCATAACCACGAAGAAAACCAGGTATCCAATGCATCCTTATCCTGAATTAATTCCTCAGCCTTTAAATCAGCATTCCCTGATTTCTCTCTTGCTTTTTCCAGGGCTTCTTCAGCGTTTTCAGCGACTACAAAATCTTCTTTTCCACTTCCATAGAAATAAGCGGGAATTTGTTGTCCCCATAAAAGCTGACGTGAGATATTCCAGTCACGCACATTTTCCATCCAGTGTTTGTAGGTATTCAGGAATTTATCTGGCACCAGGTTAATTTCGTCACCAACCACGGCGTCAATAGCCGGTTTAGCCAGCTCTTTCATTTTTAAAAACCATTGATCGCTAAGTTTTGGTTCTATCACCGCACCGGTACGCTCACTGGTTCCTACTTTATTAATGTGCTCTTCTGTTTTGGTAAGCACACCCATTTCTTTTAATTCTTTTACAATTTCTTTTCTAGCCTGGAACCTGTCTTTACCTTCATAGTGCATTCCGTGGGAATTAAGACTGGCATCATCGTTAAGAATATCAATTACCTCAAGGTTATGCTTATCTCCAAGCATTTTATCGTTCTCATCGTGCGCGGGAGTAACTTTTAAACAACCGGTACCAAACTCCACATCTACATACTCATCTTCAATAATTGGAATCACACGATTACAAATGGGAACAATGGCTTTTTTACCTTTTAAGTGTGAAAAACGTTCATCGTTTGGATTGATACAAATTGCGGTATCTCCTAGAATAGTTTCAGGACGCGTGGTAGCAATAGTCAAAACATCGTCACTATCTTCTACTTTATAGTTTAGGTAATATAGGTTCCCCTGCTTTTCTATGTGAATTACTTCTTCGTCAGAAAGTGTTGTTTTAGCTACAGGATCCCAGTTTACCATTCGGTAACCACGGTAAATAAGGCCTTTTTCATAAAGGTCAACAAAAACCTTAATTACTGAAGCTGACATGTTTTCATCCATCGTAAACTTTGTGCGATCCCAATCGCAAGAGGCTCCAAGCTTTTTTAATTGTTCAAGGATAATACCACCGTGCTTATGTGTCCAATCCCAGGCGTGTTGTAGAAATTCCTCACGGCTAAGATCGTTTTTATCAATTCCTTCAGCCTTTAATTTCGCTACTACTTTTGCCTCAGTTGCAATAGAAGCGTGATCGGTTCCCGGCACCCAGCAAGCATTATAGCCTTTCAACCTTGATCTTCTTACCAGAACATCCTGGATAGTATTATTCAACATATGCCCCATATGTAATACGCCGGTAACATTAGGTGGCGGGATCACAATGGTGTAAGGCTCTCTCTCGTCTACTTCTGAATGAAAATACTTGTTTTCCATCCAGTAGTTGTACCATTTATCTTCTACTTTTTTTGAATCGTATTGGGAAGCAATCGCCATATTGGTCTGGTTTTTGAAAATAAAGGCAAAAGTAAATATAACTTAAGGATTATAAAAGAAGTTGATTTGAATATAATTTTGAGTACACATCATTTCAGCTTATCTTTACCTTTCGTTTTTTAAAAACTAATAATTATGAAAAAGTTTATTGCTATTGCCATTTTTGTTGTTGCCGGTATAGGCACTGCAATGGCACAGGAAACAGCCAAAATAGAGTTCAAATCTGAAACTATTGATTATGGCGAAATAAAAAAGGGAAGTGACGGCGTACGTGTTTTTGAATTCACTAATACCGGAAACGTACCATTAGTTATCGCCAATGTAACATCGAGCTGTGGTTGTACTATTCCTAAAAAGCCGGAAGATCCAATTCAACCGGGTGAAACTGGTGAAATTCAGGTAAAATACAACACTAAGCTTGTAGGACCAATTAGAAAGACGGTAACCGTTTATTCTAATGCCGATGAATCTACAAAATCACTAAAAATTAAAGGTAGAGTTATTGAAGAAGATAACAGTAGCCGTTAATTATTTAGAATTCAATTTTTAAAAATGCCGTTTGCTAAGTTAGAAATACTGCAAACGGTTTTTTTATGCCTGAAATTTAAAAATTAACTTGAAAACTTCATCTTTAATTTAGTTGAATAATAACACTAATTAGCCTTAAAATCTTGCAGGAATTTTGCATTTTTGCAATGTATTAAAATCAATCTCATGCCAAATATTTCGAATAAAGGGCGCAATATGCCCGAATCTCCAATAAGAAAATTAGTTCCTTTTGCTGAAGCAGCAGTAAAAAAAGGAAAAAAAATCTACCAATTAAATATTGGGCAACCAGATATTGAAACTCCAAAAGCGGCTTTAGACGCTGTTAAGAATAACAACATTGAAGTACTTTCTTACAGCCATTCTGCAGGTTTTGAATCTTATAGAACCAAATTAGCCAAATATTATCGTAAGAATGATATCCCGGTAGATGCCGAAGATATTATTATTACTACCGGAGGTTCTGAAGCTTTGATGTTTGCCATGGGAAGTATTACAGATCCCGGCGATGAAGTGATTATTCCGGAGCCTTTTTATGCAAACTACAATGGTTTTGCAACGGCTTCTGGCGTGGAAATCGTTCCAATTAAAGGATCTTTAGAAGATAATTTTTCGCTTCCGCCAATTTCAGAATTTGAAAAACTAATTACCGATAAAACCAGGGCTATTTTACTTTGTAATCCTGGAAACCCAACCGGTTATCTTTATACGCGTGAAGAAATTCAGCAGCTAGCCGACTTAGCGCTAAAACACGATCTATTTATCGTGGCTGATGAAGTTTATCGTGAATTTGCATACGATGGTGTAACACATCATTCTATTATGAGTATTCCCGGGCTGGAACAAAACGCCATTATGGTAGATTCTGTTTCTAAGCGTTATAGTATGTGTGGTGCGAGAATTGGCTGCCTGGTTTCAAAAAACCTGGAAGTAATGACTGCTGCAATGAAATTTGCTCAGGCAAGGTTGAGTCCGCCTACTTTTGCTCAAATAGCTGCAGAAGCTGCATTAGATACGCCAGACGAATACTTTGACGAAGTAAATAAAGAATATACCGAGAGAAGAAACCTATTAATTGAAGGTTTAGAAAAAATTCCTGGTGTTAAAGTAGCAAAACCTAAAGGTGCTTTTTACTGTATCGCAGAACTACCTGTAGAAAACGCCGATAAATTTGCACAGTGGTTATTGGAAAGTTTCGAATTCAATAAAGAAACTGTGATGGTAGCTCCGGCAGCCGGCTTCTATTCTACCCCTAATACCGGGATGAACCAGGTGCGAATTGCATATGTTTTGAAGAAAGAAAACCTGGAAAGAGCCATTGAAATTCTTAAGATAGCTCTGGAAGAATACAACAAATAGCTTATCTATGCAGGTTGCTGAAAATTTTTCTCTAAAAAATTACAATACTTTTGGAGTAGACGTAATGGCCCGTAAATTCATCTCTGTGCACAGCACCGATGAATTGCGTGATGTTTTACAGCAAGCCTATGCTTCAGAAATTTTTGTACTTGGAGGCGGCAGCAACATGCTGCTCACCAAAGATATAGACAAAACAGTTGTACATATCGGTTTAAAAGGAATTGAACTTATTTCTGAAAGCCGTGATGAAGTAGTTTTAAAAGTTGGTGCCGGCGAAAACTGGCACCAATTTGTTTTATATTGTATTGAAAAAGGCTACGGCGGACTTGAAAACCTTTCTTTAATTCCGGGCAATGTAGGAACGGCACCAGTTCAAAATATAGGTGCTTACGGCGTTGAACTAAAAGACAGTTTTGAATCTTGCGAAGCTATGCGCATTCAAACGCTGGAAATAGACAACTTTAGCGCTGAGCAATGCGAATTCGGCTACCGAAATTCTGTTTTTAAAAATAAATTGAAAGGAGAATATATTATTACCTCTGTAAATTTCAGACTCAGTAAAAAAGATCACCAGTTAAGCACTTCCTATGGTGCGATCCAGGCAGAACTGGATAAACATAATATTGAGAAGCCAACGATTAAGAATGTTTCTGATGCGGTTATAAGCATTCGTCAACAGAAATTACCAGATCCAAGGGAACTAGGAAACAGCGGTAGTTTTTTTAAAAACCCCGTAATTAAGGAAACGGAATTCAAAAAACTGCAAAAGCAATTTCCTGAAATGCCTTTTTACGCTTTGCACGCCAATCAAATTAAAATCCCGGCGGGCTGGCTTATAGATCAAGCCGGTTTAAAGGGTTACCGACAAGGCGACGCGGGAGTGCATAAGAACCAGGCATTGGTTCTCGTGAATTATGGAAATGCAACCGGGCAGGAGATCTTGGCACTTTCCAAAGAAATTCAGAATAAGATTTATAAGAAATACGGTATTCAACTCGAGCCGGAGGTAAATGTTATTTAATTCCAATAAGAAATTATTCAACTTTCAAACTTAAAAAAAATCATTATAATTAGCTTAATATCAGCAATTTAACCCATAAAATATTCTTATATTTATAGAATCAATATCGGGGTGCTTAGGCTGAGAAATACCCGCAAAAACCTGATCTGGATAATCCCAGCGTAGGAAATATTGAATCTTAAGGACTTCATTGTCTTTTTAAGAGAGAGCTTCATTTTCTTTAGAGAGAATGAAGCTTTTTTTGTTTCAATATCTTCATAAAAAAACCCGCCAGTTTCCTGACGGGTTTCTTATAATTTTTAATAATGCTGTTTTATGAAGCTTTCTTCATTACTACACCATCAATAAGGTGTACCATTCCATTAGAAGCTTCAATATCTGTAGCAATAATGGTCGCTGTATTACCATTTCCATCTTTAAGTACAATATTATCACCGTCTTTCATAGCGGTAAGTTCTGCACCTTCCATAGTAGCGAAAGTTACTTCTCCGTCTCCGTCTTCTATCATTTGACTTAGATCTGAAGCGGTAATTTCTTTATCTACTACGTGATATTTCAATACACCAGCTAATTGATCTTTATTTTCACTCTTCATCAATTCGTCTAATGTTGCTTTATCAACTTTTTCAAAAGCGCTATTTGTAGGTGCAAAAACAGTATATGGACCTTCATCTTCAGTAAAAGTGGTAGCTAGTTCTGCATTTTTTAGTGCACTAACCAAAGTGCTTAAAGAATCGGTTGCCATTGCCTTAGCAGCAATACTGTTAGATTCCATTTCCATACTCTCTTTCTCAGCTTCCATTTCAGCCTGACGCTCTGCTTCTTCCTGCTCCATTTGAGCTTTTTCTTCTTCCTTCTTCTTATTGTCTTCACAAGAAGTAAAACTGAATGCAAAAGCTGCCAGCAGTATTAATAAAAATTTAGATTTCATAAATTTAGTTTTTAGTGGTTTAAGCAAACTAATTTATTACGTAAACTTGACAAATACAGTGCTTTGCGATTAAATTTTAGTTAAAGTGTGTAAAGCTTATGCTAATATGCGTTTGGATTTTCCCAAACGTCAATTTATTGTTATTTTTGCAGTACTATTTCTGAAATGCGCTTCAGGAATATTTTTGAAACTTTAGAAAAAGTATAGCTATGCAATTATTTTTAATAACAATTCTACTTTTAGGACTGGCCTTTGCCGGAATCGCCATTAAAATATGGGGTAAGAAAGACGGTAAATTTGCAGGAACCTGCGCCAGCCAAAGTCCGTTTTTAAATAAAGAAGGTGAAGCCTGCAGTTTCTGCGGAAAAATGCCCGATGAAATGTCTGATTGCTCTGGAGAAAAGAAGGCTAATTAGATTCAATGGCAACAATTCTACTGGGATTTTTCTTACTCTTTTCAATAATTATCCTGGGCTTTTACCTGGCTTTCTTCGCGTTTGCAAAGGATAAAAGCATAAATCCCGGTGAAGCAAATTTGCCTGTTTCGGTTATTGTTTGCGCTAAAAATGAAGCCGAAAATCTTAAAAACTTCCTCCCTCCCATTCTGGATCAGGATTATCCCAATTTTGAAGTAATTATTATTAATGATGCTTCCTTAGATAATACTTTGGAAGTTATTGAAGAATTTCAAGCTCTTGATGGCAGGGTAAAATTAGTAGATGTTCAGAATAATGAAGCATTCTGGGCCAATAAAAAGTATGCTCTTACCCTCGGGATTAAAAAAGCTCAGCATCCTTATTTAATTTTCACCGATGCCGATTGTGCACCGCAAAGCCGAAACTGGATAAGGCATATGGCTACCGGTTTTCAGCAAGAAAAAAGTATAGTTTTAGGCTATGGCGGGTATTTTAAAAATAGCAAATCATTACTTAATAAGCTTATTCGCTTTGAAACCTTACTTACAGCGATTCAATATTTTTCCTATGCAAAATTAGGAAATCCTTATATGGGTGTAGGAAGAAATCTAGCTTACACCTCCAAACAATTCTACGATCAAAAGGGATTTGCAAATCATTTACACCTGCGTTCTGGGGACGACGACCTTTTTGTAAATGAAGCCGCTAACTTCGAAAACACCTTTATTTGTCATCATCCTGAAGCCAGTACGCGAAGTGTTCCGAAAGCAGATTTAAAATCCTGGTTGCATCAAAAAAGAAGGCACGCATCTGTGGCAGGCTTCTACAAAACAAAAGACAAAGTATTACTGGGCTTATTTTATGCCTCTCGCTTCTTTTTCTGGATCTTGCTGGCAATTTTATTAGTTCTTCAGTATCAATGGCAGCTGGTTTTAGGTTGCGCAGCCCTTGTTTTACTGGTACAAGCCATCGTTTATGCAAAGTCGGCACAAAAACTTCAGGAGACCGATGTCGTTTGGTTATTTCCGTTTTTAGAGGTATTTTTAATCTTTACCCAATTTGGCATATTTATAGCGAACAGCATTTCAAAACCCCGGCATTGGAAATAAATCAGGAATTGCTTCTTACTAAAATTAAAGCTGCCAAGAACGGGAGTCAATCGGCTTTTAATTATCTGCTCGATACTTTTTGGGACAGCGTTTATGGATTTCAGCTTAAAAAAACCGGCAACGCTTACGAATCTGAAGATATTACCATTCAAACTTTTTCTAAAGCATTTAAAAGAATTGAAACCTTTGATGAAGATTATTCTTTTAGCACCTGGCTTATCGCTATTTCCAAGAATATTCATGTAGATATGATTCGCAAGCAAAAGTCTTCTATCAGGTCTCACACCACTTCAGATCAAAATGAAAAAGTACATCGCATTGCCGATGAAACTCCTACTATTGAAGACAAATTGATTAGCGAGCAGCATTTAGCCCAATTGTTAACCGATATCAAACAGCTAAAGCCACATTACCAGGAAGTAATTAATCTCAGGTATTTTCAGGAGAAATCTTATAAGGAAATTGCAAAAAATCTGGATGAACCCATGAATAATGTAAAAGTGAAACTGCTGAGGGCCAAAAAATTACTCGCCCAAATTATTGAAGACCGGAAATCGGTGTAAGTTTTCACCGACTTAACAGTCTAATTTATGCAGTTAATTAGATTATTGTATCTTTGAAACCTAGAATTTTGCTATGAGTACAGACACTATAAGCCCCGTAAAAGAAAAGCCGAAAGCCAAACCAAAATGGTTAAGGGTAAAACTTCCAACCGGTAAAAAATACACCGAACTTCGCAGCCTGGTAGACAAATATGATTTGCATACCATTTGTACCTCGGGTAGTTGCCCAAATATGGGTGAATGTTGGAGTGAAGGTACCGCTACCTTTATGATTTTGGGGAATGTTTGTACCCGTTCTTGCGGTTTTTGCGGTGTAAAGACCGGCCGCCCGGAGACGGTAGATTGGGACGAGCCCGAAAAAGTAGCACGCTCTATTAAAATTATGGGCATTAAGCACGCCGTGGTAACAAGCGTAGATCGCGACGACCTTAAAGATATGGGTTCTATTATTTGGGCAGAAACCGTAAAAGCCATTCGCCGGATGAATCCTGAAACTACTTTAGAAACTCTTGTTCCCGATTTCCAGGGAAATGAGCGAAATATAGATCGTATTGTAGAAGTAATGCCAGAAGTTGTTTCTCATAATATGGAAACCGTAAGAAGGCTTACTCGCGAAGTTAGAATTCAGGCGAAATACGATCGAAGTCTTGAAGTGCTTCGCTACCTGAAACAACAAGGCGTAAATAGAACCAAATCTGGAATTATGCTAGGCCTTGGCGAGCAAGAAGATGAAGTGATTCAAACGCTACACGATCTTAGGAGTGTAGATGTAGATGTAGTTACTATTGGTCAATACTTACAGCCCAGTAAAAAACACCTGCCGGTAAAGCAATTTATTACACCAGATCAATTTAAGAAATATGAAGCTATTGGCCTGGATCTTGGATTTCGCCACGTAGAAAGTAGCGCATTGGTGCGTTCTTCATATAAAGCTCACAAACATATCGACTAAGTTTTTTCCTGAATTAAATGAGTAAAAGCATCAATATTGCCATAAACGGTTTTGGCCGTATTGGGCGTAGCCTTTTTAGGCTTTTAATCGAAAATAAAAGCATCAACGTAGTCGCAATTAACGACCTCGCCGATGCTAAAACACTTGCACATTTACTTAAATACGATAGTATTCACGGGGTTTCCCCGGCTGAAATTTCTTCAAAAGGAAATACTATTATAGTAAACGGAAAATCAATCCCATTACTAAACGCTTCGCATCCGAGCGAAATTGACTGGAAGAACTATGAAGTTGATACCGTAATAGAATCCACCGGAAAATTTAAAAATTCAAAAGATCTTCAACACCATATTGCCAATGGCGCAAAAAAGGTGATTTTATCTGTTCCGCCGGAAGATGATAAAATAAAAATGGTGGTTTTAGGGGTAAATGAGCATATTCTGGATGGCAGTGAAAAGATAATTTCAAACGCCAGCTGTACCACAAACAATGCAGCTCCGATGCTGAAGTTAATTCACGAGAATTTTAAGGTGGAACAAGCATATATCACCACGATACATTCATACACTTCAGACCAAAGTTTGCACGATAAACCTCATCGCGATCTAAGGAGAAGCCGGGCGGCTGCACAATCAATAATTCCCACTACCACCGGCGCAGCAAAAGCTTTAACCAGCATTTTCCCCGATATTAGTAATGTTATTGGTGGCTGTGGAATTAGAGTTCCCGTACCAAATGGTTCTCTAACCGATATGACGCTTAATGTAAGTAAAGAAACCAGCATTGAGGCTATAAACGCGCTTTTTAAGCAAGCCGCAAATACTTCTTTAAAGGGAATTCTAAGTTATACCGAAGATCCTATTGTTTCTATAGATATAAATAACAATCCCCATTCCTGCATTTTTGATGCGCAAATGACTTCGGTAATCAGCGGAAAATTAGTTAAAATTATTGGCTGGTATGATAATGAAATCGGTTATTCCAGTCGACTTATCGATTTAATTTCAATGGTTAATGATAAATAACTATATTTATCTCAATTAAGCGTTTGCTGAATTTCCCGAATGAAGAACTTTACCTTTATAATCATTGTCGCATTTTGGTGCAATCTTTCCTTTGCATTTCAGCAAGATGATGCCGAAGACCTTCAAATAGCCAATGAGAAAATTCAACAATTACTTAACGACGCTGAAGTTTCAGTAAATACACTAGATTTTGACAATGCCATTGAGCAATTAAACTCTTCTTTAGAACTTTCAAAATCTATTGATGATAAACGCTTCATCGCTTTATCAAGCAGTATCCTGGCAAAACTTTATTATATAAGACACGAGTTTAGTAAAGCTATTACTGAATTAAACAGGGCAATTTCAATCCAACGAGAAATAGGAGATGAAAAAGGACTTGCCTATAGCTATGTGAATTTTGCTAAAATTTTTATGGCCCAGGATAATAAAATAAGGGCCGATCGCTATCTCAATCTTGCTGAAGAATTATATTTAAAACTAGATGACCAGGAATATCTTGGTATAGTTTCTTTAAACCGCGCCATCGTGATTTCCAGAACCCAGGGAGACATGAATGAAGCGCTGAGTTTATTACAAAAGGCAAAAAACCAACTCGCCGACTCTAAAAATATGTACGAAATTTCAAGGCTTTATTATTATACTGCCAGAGTACATATTTCTCTTGAAAATTACGAGTTGGCTAAGGAAAACTGCAAAAAAGTACTGGAGATTGCTCAGGCTCAAAATTTTGGGGGAATGATTATGAGCACCTATAGACAACTAAGCAAAATTTACGAAGCTACAGGGGATTATGAGACCTCTTTAGAATATCTTCAAAAAAGTTATGCGCGTAATGATTCTATAATTGCCATGAACAAAGAAGTTCTTGCAGAGCAAGCGAATGCTAAATATGGAGTAGATGCGCTACAGAGCAGTTTAAACGAACTTAGTATTCAAAACGCCGAGCAGGAAAGCAAGCTAAAAGTTAATAAACTTACTACCATACTTAGTGTGGCACTCATTACTATTCTTTCGCTACTCACTCTTTCTTTATATAAGAACAATAACTTAAGAGCCAGGGCCAACGAATTGCTACAGAAGAAAAATACTGAGCTTACCAAAGCTAAAGAGAATGCCGAAAAGGCTTCACTGGCTAAAGCACAATTTCTATCCACAATTACTCACGAATTAAGAACACCATTATACGCGGTAACCGGTCTCACGCATTTATTATTAGAAGAAAGCCCTACCGAAAATCAAAAAGAGCATCTTAATTCACTTAAATTTTCGGGGGAATACCTGCTCTCTCTTATTAATAATATCCTGGACCTCAACAAGCTTGAAGCCAATAAGGTGGAAATTATGGAAGCTTCTTTTGATCTTAAAAAGCGCATTTCAGATGTATTGGTTGCTCTTAAAAATTCTGCCGACGAAAAGAACACCAAGATTCATTTTAATTATGATGATACTATTCCGGAAGAATTAAAAGGAGATCCGCTAAAAATATCCCAGATACTCATAAATCTAATAGGTAACTCCATAAAATTCACCGAAGACGGTGATATATGGATCAATGTCTCTAAAAACAGCCGGGAAGGAAATAACGTTTTACTGGATTTTGAGATCAAGGATAATGGAGAGGGAATTTCTAAGGAAAAGCAAAAAGCAATTTTCGAGAATTTCACTCAGGGCTCTACACAAATTAACCGGAAATTTGGGGGCACCGGGCTGGGACTTTCTATCGTGAAAAATCTACTCAGTTTATTGGGCAGTGAAATTAATTTAGAAAGTGACTTAGGAAAAGGATCAACCTTTACTTTTCAGCTTAAATTTGAAGCAAAAGAGGTTGATAACAGCATTAATAATACGCCTACCAAAGCAGCAGAACCTGTTGAAAATAAATTAGAAGGAAAAAATATACTTATTGTTGAAGACAACAAGATCAACCAAATGATTACTCGTAAAATCCTGGAAAAACACGGGGTTAAATGCGAAGTGGCCGATAATGGCACCATAGCCGTAGAAAAAACGCAGGAAAAAGAATACGACCTTATTCTAATGGATATTCACATGCCAGGAATAAGTGGTATAGAAGCTACGAAAGAGATTCGAAAATTCAATTCTGAAATTCCAATAATCGCCCTTACAGCCGTTACCTTAGATGATAATCTGGATGAATTTTATCTAAATGGTTTCAGCGATATTATTCCAAAACCTTATAAAACCGAAGAATTCTTTTTGAAAATTAACAGGCAATTAGCTTTTAAGAAAAGTACGGTTTAATCCTTTGGCACGCGCTTTGTAAATCTCAGGTTAATTGAATTATATATCAAAGAACACATATATAGTTTGAATTAGCCAAAAGAAAAATGAGGTGTAAATCACCTCATTTTTTATGCACAAATTTTAATATTTCCCGCTTAAATTCTTCCTCCCTACTTAAAAAGGCTGTCTTTACAGGTAAATAAAACAATTGCCCAGGTTTAAAACTTTTATGCAACCTAACGTAATCTTTTTCTGTAGTTAGAAGCAGTTCCTCTTTATTTAATTGTGCAATTTCTGCTTCAGTAAAATTGTGGTGATCTTTAAAAAGCCTGTGATCAAAATCAAATCCTTTTTTATTCAAATACTTTACAAGCGGTTTGGGGTTAGCAATTCCTGTAACTAGCGTAAATTTTTTATCCTTTAAACTATTTAATTTCACCTTTGTTTCTTCAGAAATTATTTCATCGTCATATTCGATAAAGCTAAAATAAAGCTCCTGATAATTCTGCAGTCTAAGTTTAGCTCTAACCGTTTCCATTTCCCGCTTCGTAAGTTTTGGGGGGCATTTGGTCACAACTGTTATTTTAGCCCGCTCTGCTCCCACCGTAGGTTCCCGCAAATTTCCGGTGGGCAACATAAAATCGTTTACGTATAGATCATTATAAGCCGTAAGCAAAATATTTAATCCTGCCTTAACCTTTCTATGCTGAAAGGCATCGTCAAGCAGAATAATCTCAGGATTTTCTTTCTGAAGTTTTGAAATTCCATTTTGCCTATCGGCATCTACAGCAACCATTGCAGTATTAAATTTTCTTTTAAACTGTAGCGGCTCATCCCCTACCTCAGCAGCGGATTCATTTCCGCTTAATAATTTATAGCCTTTCGTGCTTCGCTTATAACCCCTACTTAAAGTTGCAACCTTATAATCCGGTAGCAAGAATTTCAGCAAGTATTCTATCATTGGAGATTTCCCGGTGCCTCCTGCATTAAGGTTCCCCACGCAGATAACCGGAAGATCATAAGATTTAGATTTCAGAATTCTGGCGTTATAAAGTAAATTTCTACTCCAGGTGACAAAACCATACAATAACGCGAAAGGAATCAGCATTTTTCGTAAAATCTTCATACAGGGCGGGCTATAATAATTATATTTGAAGTTAGCTGAATTAACATTTACTACGAAATTAATAAAAAGCAACCTGCTACGTTTATAAAAACTCAAAACAAATGCTTGTAAAAGAAGTTATAGATATAATTGAAGAATTTGCTCCGCCCGCATACGCCGAAGATTTTGACAATGTGGGGCTTTTGGTAGGTGATAAAAGCACCACGGTAACCGGCGCACTTATCACTTTAGACACTTTAGAAGGCGTAGTAGACGAAGCAATAGAAAAAAATTGCAACCTTATTATTAGCTTTCATCCTATTATCTTTTCCGGACTTAAAAAACTCACCGGAAAAGATTACGTGCAAAAAACGGTGATAAAAGCGATTAAAAACGATATTGCTATTTATGCCATTCATACCGCGCTAGACAATCAATACAAAGGAGTAAATGATATGATAAGCGAAAAGATAGGTCTTAAAAACAGGCAGATCTTAATACCCCGTAAAGACAGCATAAAAAAACTTACCACTTTTGTTCCAAACGAACAGGCTGCAGAAGTTAGAAAAGCGCTTTTTAATGCAGGTGGTGGCAGTATTGGTAATTACGATAATTGCAGTTTTAATTTAAAAGGAGAAGGAAGTTTTAAACCCAATGAAGATGCCAATCCTGTAATTGGAAAACGAGGCGAAGTTCATTTGGAAGAGGAAACCCAAATCGGACTTATTTATCCTTCTCATTTAGAAAAAAAGTTGCTTCAGGCACTTTTCAATGCTCATCCATATGAAGAAGTAGCTTATGAAGTAAATGCTCTGGAAAACGAAAACCAGCATTTAGGGATGGGAATGATTGGCGAATTAGAAACTGCGGAAGATGAAAAAAGCTTTTTAGAGCGAATTAAAAATCAATTTAATTGTGGCTGTATAAGACATTCTGAACTCCGTGAGAAACCTATTAAAAAAGTTGCTGTGTTGGGAGGTAGCGGTAGTTTCGCCGTTAACCCAGCAAAGGCAGCTGGTGCAGATATCTACCTTACTGCAGATCTAAAATATCACGATTTTTATAAGGGCGATAAAAACTTCGTTTTGGCCGATATAGGGCATTATGAAAGTGAGCAATTCACAAAAGATTTATTACATTCTTATCTTACAAAAAAAATTAGTAATTTTGCACTTATTTTAGCAGAGACAAACACCAATCCAATCAAGTATATATAACTATGGCAAAAAAGAACGATGTTACTGTAGAAGACAAGTTAAGAGCGTTGTACGACCTTCAACTGGTTGATTCCAGAATTGACGAAATAAGGAACGTACGCGGTGAGCTTCCACTGGAAGTGGAAGATTTGGAGGATGAAGTAGCCGGATTGAGCAAGCGTTTGGAGAAAATGGATGCCGATATTGAGGTAATCGAGAACGACATAAAGAGTAAGAAGAATCTTATTGATGAGTCTAAATCGACCATGAAGAAATATGCTGAGCAGCAAAAAAACGTGCGTAATAACCGCGAATTTAATGCGCTTAGCAAAGAAGTTGAATTCCAGGAATTGGAAATAGAACTTGCCGAAAAACACATCAAGGAATACCGCGCTCAAATTGAGCAGAAAAAAGAGGTGATCGAGCAAACTAAAGAACGTCTTGAAGAAAGGAAAAAACACCTGGAGCACAAAAAAGGCGAACTGAACGAAATCCTTGCCGAAACCGAAAAAGAAGAGCAGGCACTTATCAAGAAATCTGCTGAATTCGAGAAGAATATCGAAGAGCGTTTAGTGAATGCATACAAGAGAATTAGAACCAACGTTAAAAACGGACTGGCTATTGTACCCGTAGAAAGAGGTGCATCTGGAGGTTCTTATTTCACTATCCCACCACAGGTAATTATGGAAATTGCCGGTAGAAAAAAGATCATTACCGATGAGCATAGTGGACGAATTCTTGTAGATGAAGAACTTGCTAAAGAAGAGCAGGAGAAAATGCAAAATCTTTTCGCCAAGGTTTAAAACCTGGATTAGATAATCATATAAAAACCGTCTGAAAATTACTTTTTAGACGGTTTTTTCTTTTTGTATTGTTTCAGAAACAAAAAAGAGACTGCCATTTGCAGCAGTCTCTTCCTCTATTTTATAAAATTATTGGTCTAATATTAATCGTGGCATTCTATAGCGCAGGCTTCAATGGCAGTAAACCATCCTTTTCCATTAGTTAATGCAACGGTAGGAACTCCATTTGTGTTAGAACAAGCTTCAGATGCAGCTCTACATTGTTGTACAGCAGCTTGCTGAGAAAGTTCTATCATAGCTCCAATTACCGGAGAAGGCTCTTCTAACATTGGGTCTCCGTGCCATTTATTTGAAGATGCATTAGCTTTCCCCGGCTTATACAACACTGAAGAAAGCGTCTGGCCTGTACTTAACTCTACATCAAATTCCACGAATCCATTTTTTAGTTCTTCAAAGCCTGAAAGCACCATAAATTCTTCTGTTTCAGGATTCGTGATGGTTAGACCTTCTATTGCATGTTTCTCGTTTTCCGGAAACTCGTATGCAAATTCATTTAGGAAGATAAAATTAAAATCCCTGTCGTTATGCAGAAATTTAGCGGTTTCACCAGTTGATTTAAAAATGTAAGTAGCCGATTCAATTTTAAGAACACCATTGTTTTCTAATGCCAGTTCTTGTTCAAGTTCTGAAGCAGCTATTGAAGTTTCTTCAGATTCTGAACTGCAGGATTGAAGGATGATGCTTAGTAGGAATATACTTGTAAGTAATTGTATTGATTTTTTCATTTCGATTTGGTTGATTTGTTATATAAAATTTCGATTTTTAAACAAGCAGGTTTGCTTTCGGTTACTATCTTATTTTATGTCGATTTTCACTTTCACATCTTCGACTTTGGAGAGTGAGTCCTTTTATCACCAATACTATTTATTAATATATAAATTTAAAAATTTCATTATATTAACTAATTGGACTTAAACTAATTAAATCTTATGTAAATCTAATAAAATTTGTTAATTCCCATTAAAATCATTTAATAAATTAAAACCTTATTTTATAACCTGCTTATTAAAAACTAAGAATTTCCTCTTCAACTAACATCTATTTTCATCCTGAGGATTATTAAAGACTTTTTTCACTTCATTTCAGCTCCAATTACAACAAGCAATATTGATTAACAAGCTTTTCACAGTTTTAATTTAATTTAGGCCTACCTTTATTCCTACAAATCAAGCCTTATAATTATGAAATTTTATGCAAGCCTATTATGCCTATTTTTAATTTTGGTTTCCTGCAAGAACGAAGAAAACAATCAGGATAAAGAGCTTAATTTAGAAACTGAAAAAAGCATAAACAATACTATTTCTGAAGTTGAACCAAAAAGATCTAAAGCCGAAGGGATTTCTAGCGCAAGTGATGAGAATGGCACTAAGTCAACCGATGGTAAGTCAGAAAATAATACTGAATTTTCAGAAGCAAATATTTCAGGCAATACTTATATAAAAATTGATGAAAGCGATGCTAATTGCAATTGCTACTGTTTAGAACTTGATATGAACAAAAACACCGAGCTCTGCCTTTCGGAAGACAAAATATACATTAACGCAAGATATGCTCAGGCTAAAGATGGTGTAAATATGTATTACGTGAGCCCATCAAACAAAAACACCGATGAAGATCTTCCGTGGAAAGAGTTTGACACCAATACACCTATCGCAGTTTTAAGCGCAGGCAAAAACGGGAATATGGTATTAGACTGGAAAGGTTTTTCAATAGACGGAGAGCTCGCAGTAGATTATGCCATTTATGGCAAAAAAACATTAGAAGGAACTTATAAAAAACAATAATTAAATGAAACGATTTTTCTTACCTACGTTTATATTCTTATTAATTTCCTGCGGAAATAATGCCCAGGAAAAAACTGTAACCAAACCAGAAATTGCCAATGCAGAGCCGGTTGAAGTTCCAGCCGAGAACGGCTACGAAAAAGCTTATTTCGCCAGTGGATGCTTTTGGTGTGTAGAAGCTGTTTATGAAAGCGTAGAAGGCGTAAAAGAAGCTGTTTCAGGCTACGCCGGTGGTCACACTAAAAACCCAACCTACGAGTCTAGCAACACCGGAAGAACCGGCCACGCTGAAGCCGTAGAAGTAATCTACGATCCAGAAGTAGTAAGTTTTAAAACTTTAGTAGAAGTTTACTTTGGTTCACAAGATCCAACACAAGTAAACGGCCAGGGGCCAGATATTGGTTCACAATATAGATCTCTTATATTCTTTCAAAATAAAGAGCAAAAAGAGATTATAAACGAAGTTAAAGCAGAAGTAGCTAAAGATTACAAAGAACCTATTGCTGCTGAAATCTTACCTTTTCAAAAATTTTGGGTAGCAGAAGATTACCATCAGAATTACGAAAAGAACAATCCGAACAACCCTTATATTCAAAAGGTTTCTATTCCAAGACTAAATCGCTTCAAGGAAAAGTTTCCTGAAATTCTTAAAGAAGATTCGCACTAAAAGTCTGCGAATTTTATTCTCAAAAATTTTTTATTATTAGCAATATTCGGCTTTATTTAATAAGGCCGAATATGTATTTTTACGGCTAAAATCAAGCTAAGATTCTTCCGGTAATCTAGCTTGAAGAATTTCGTTACAAGTAGTATAGAATTTTAAAAACTCGTTTAGCGAGTACAACAAAACCTACCATGAGCATCACTATAGAAAACATTCTTTTAATTGGCTCTCTTTTGTTGTTTATAAGCATTTTGGCGGGAAAAACTTCTTATCGTTTTGGGGTACCAACCTTGGTGCTTTTCCTGACGGTAGGAATATTATCTGGCTCAGAAGGTATTGGAGGAATTTACTTCAACGATCCACAACTCGCTCAATTTATTGGAATTGTAGCCCTTAATTTCATCTTATTCTCCGGTGGACTCGATACCAGTTGGAAAACAATTAAACCCGTAATGTGGCAGGGGATTTCTCTTTCTATTCTCGGAGTTCTATTTACGGCGGTAAGTGTAGGTACTTTTGTATGGTTTATTACCGATTTTACTATATACGAAGGTTTATTGCTAGGTGCCATCGTATCTTCTACAGATGCCGCCGCGGTATTTTCAATTTTAAGGTCGAAAAACCTTGCGCTAAAATCTAATCTAAGGCCTACCCTGGAGTTAGAAAGTGGTAGTAACGACCCTATGGCCTATTTCCTTACCATAGCATTTTTAGGCCTGGTAGTAAATCAGGATCAGAGTATCTACAGTATTATTCCCCTGTTTTTTCAGCAAATTCTTATTGGTGCTGCACTTGGTTTTATCTTCGGTAAATTAAGTCGAATTGTAATTAATAAAATAAAACTGGATTTTGAAGGTTTATATCCTGTACTGGCCATCGCCCTAATGTTTATTGTGTTTTCTGCAACCGATGTTCTTGGCGGCAATGGATTTTTAGCGGTTTACTTAAGCGGCGTATATTTGGGTAACCACAACATTATTCATAAAAAGACCATTATGCGAATGTTTGACGGTCTTGCCTGGCTCATGCAAATTGTACTTTTCCTTACTTTAGGATTATTGGTTTACCCGTCACATATTGTTCCGGTAATTGGTGTGGGAATTTTCATCTCGGTTTTCCTAATTTTTGTTGCAAGACCTCTAGGTGTATTTCTAAGCCTAATTTTCTTTAAAATGAAAATGCGCCGGCGTTGGTATATTTCATGGGTTGGATTGCGAGGAGCAGTTCCTATTGTATTTGCAACCTATCCCTTACTTGCAGGAATTGAAAAAGCCGATATGATTTTCAATATTGTATTTTTTGTATCGCTAACTTCAGTATTAATCCAGGGAACTACTTTATCTGTTGTGGCCAGATGGCTGCACGTAGCTTTACCCATGAAGGCAAAACAGAAATCGCCTGTAGATGCTTTTATGGCCGATGATGCTAAATCTTTTTTAAGAGAAATAAACATTCCCGAACACAACCACTCTGTAGGAAAAAGAATAGTAGATCTAAAATTCCCTAAAAAAGCAATTATCGCGATGATTTCAAGAGACGATCAATTTATTACTCCTAACGGAAATACGGTAATTGAAGCCAACGATATGCTAGTGGTGTTAACCGAAGACCAGGAAACAATGGTTGGTGTTTATGACTGCCTGAATATTCAGGCAGAAGTTCAGGAAAATTTAGACTGAAAAAGCCGGTTTATTATTCAATAGTTTCAGGATCGTGTTCTCAACTTCCGCAGAGTCCCATTTCTTTTCAATTTCAGGAATTTCCATTACGTGATCCATAATTTTTCGCTGATAATCCCCAATAGCTAAAGCTTCAGCATAAGGTTTATCAGAAAAAGTTACTCTCGAATACAGAGGCACCCAGGTATTAGGATGTTTGCTAGAGAACCAATTTTCAATTTTCTTCCGTAATAAAAAATCAGGGTCTGCAGTTTTGCTGCTCATCTCCACGAAATTTCGATAGCTTAATTCGGCAATAGCATCGGTATTGGGTTTTCGGGATTTTTGATATTCTTCAAAAATACGTTCCCAATCATCTCCGTGCTCCTTCATCTTCTGGCTTAAAACCAAAATATCTTCAAAACCGGCATTCATTCCCTGCCCGTAAAATGGAACAATAGCGTGCGCTGAATCTCCTACCAAAGTCACTTTTTCCCAATAAGACCAGGGAAAACATTTAATGGTCACCATACTACTGGTAGGGTTTTTAAAGAAATCGCGCTTCAAGTTTTCAATCTCGTGGCTAATATCCGGAAAGTGTTTTTCGAAAAATAAATCGGCATCTTTCTCGGTTTTTATACTTTCAAAAGAGTTTTTACCTTCAAAAGGCATAAATAAAGTACAGGTAAAACTACCATCTAAATTAGGCATGGCAATAAGCATGAATTCCCCGCGAGGCCAGATGTGAAAAGAGGCATTATCCATTTTATGGCTACCATCTTCATTGGGTGCGATGTTTAACTCCTTATAGCCTACGTTTATAAAATGCTGCGAGTAATTAAACCTGCTTTGTCTTTGCATTTTATGCCGAACCCTGGAAAAAGCTCCATCGGCTCCAAAAATTAAATCAAATTGATATTCCTTCCACTCCCCTTTTTCACTTTCTCCGGAATACAATTTAGCTTCAGCCATATCTATATCCCAAACTTTTTCTTCAAACCTAAACTTAGCGCCGGCTTCTTCGGCCAGGGTAATCATTTTTCGGTTTAAAACACCACGGGAAATTGAATAAATTGCTTCTTCTTCTTTTCCGTATTTCTGATAATAAAGCGGTTTATCGTTTACGTGCATCGCCCTTTTATCTAAAGGAAGTGCCAGCTTTTTTATTTCATCTTCAATACCTACAGCCCTTAATGATTTCCAGCCTCGATTAGACATAGCAAGGTTTATTGAACGACCGGAAAATTCAACTTTTCTAACGTCTTTTCTTCGATCAAAAACCTCTACTTCGTGCCCGGCTTTTCTAAGATATATAGCGAGTAAAGACCCAACCAATCCTGAGCCAACAATGGCGATTTTTTTTGGTGTTTGCATAAAGTGCCTACTGTGCATTTTCCTGAAATAAGTTTAATAGCTTCCAGAAAATACGATTTAGGCTACGAAAATACTTATTTCTACTGACTTTAGGCAGCCGGGAGAGTCTTAAGCAAATTCTATTTACCATTTAATTAACAGCACTTACGCCGAGCTTGTTTTAAATTTAATTTTAAAACAAAGAAATTATGGATCAAGATCAAGCTTTACTAAAATCGGTTAGCATTGGCGACCTGGAATTAAAAAATCGAGTAATTATGGCGCCTATGACGCGTAACCGCGCCGATAATAAAGAAAAGGAACCCACTGATCTACACACCGAATATTATACACAACGTGCGAGCGCCGGATTAATAATTACTGAAGGTTCACAAATTTCTAAAGCCGCCGAAGGATATATAAATACTCCGGGGATTTACACCGAAGCCCAGGTAAAAGGATGGACAAAAGTAACCCAGTCGGTTCACGAAAATGGTGGTAAAATATTCCTGCAGTTATGGCATTGCGGTAGAATTTCGCATCCTAAGTTTCACGATGGCGAAAAACCTTTAGCGCCAAGTGCGGTAAACCCAAATACCCAGGCCTACACGCAAGATGGTTTTGAAGACACCGTAGAACCCCAGGCTATGAGTATTGCCGATATTAAACAAACAGTTCTGGATTTTAAGCACGCCGCCGAAAATGCTAAAAATGCAAATTTTGACGGGGTTGAAATACATTCATCTAACGGATATCTTATACACCAGTTTTTTAATAAAAATTCGAATATTAGGACCGATGATTATGGTGGAAACATTCAAAACCGGGCACGTTTCTTTTTTGAAGTACTTGAAGCTGTAAGTGAAGTATGGCCAGAAAACAGGATTGGAGTAAGGATGAATCCTTCTTTAAATGATGCTTTTGGGATCACCGCTACCGAAGAAACAATCCCAACATTTGATTATATCATAGAAAAATTAAATGCCTACGATCTCGCCTATTTGCATTTATCTGAACCTTTTACCGACGTAAGCAACATAGATTATCTGGAACCAAATATTGCCAAACACTACCGCCCTATCTATAAAGGAAAACTAATGATTAATGCCGGGTTTGATCAGGAATCTGGAAACAAAGTTATTAGTGAGGGGAATGCCGATATGGTTTCTTTTGCAAAACTCTTTATTTCTAATCCAGATCTACCGGAGCGTTTTGCGAAAAATGCGCCATTGGCCGAGTGGGATGAAGATACGTTTTATACGCCTGGTCCGAAAGGTTATACAGATTATCCAAAATATAACGCTGAAAAATCTGAAGCCTAAAATTCATAATTTTAGATTAAAAGTCCTTAAAAGCAGGTTAATTGCAGAAAACGTCTAAGCAGAAAAAAGTAAATTTAAAATTCAACCTATAAAACAGAAGATTATGGATGAGTCGAAAATTGAACAGATGAGGTCTACTTTAAATAAACTGGAAGACATTAAAAACAGCCAGGAAAGTATCATTGATAAAATTAATCATGTAATCACCGATCTATTCCAACACCCCGACAAAGAATTAGAAAAAGCAATGAATGCTGCCCATCAAAAATCTTCAGATAATGTAGATGCAGTTCGTGAAGCGATGGATGAATATGAAATGAGAATTAATAAACTGGAAAACCAGGGCTAATCAATTTATAAAGAAAAGCTAATCATTAAAACCTTAAGGTGACTAAAACTTAAATTTGTTGGTAGAAAATAATTTTCACCAGGACATTTTTAAGTTTTAGTCACCTTTTTTATTTTAAGTATATGGAACACATTACTTCAGAAGAAATTACCGGAATGGAAAAACTATTTCGTTTAAACCTAATTAATAGCGTTACCGGTTATAAGTCTGCCAATTTAATTGCTACAAAATCTAAGGAAAACGGAGTAAATGTTGCCGTATTCAGTTCGGTTACCCACCTTGGAAGTGACCCGGCTTTGCTTGGTTTTATTACCCGCCCTACCAAAGAAGTACCCAGAAACACCTATAAAAATATTAAAGAAAATCAATATTTTACGGTAAATCATATTCAAAAAGATATGATTGAAAGTGCGCACCAAACCGCCGCAAAGTATGATGAAGAAATTTCTGAATTTCAAAAAACAGGGCTTGAAGAAGAATATCTGGACAATTTTTTTGCGCCTTATGTTAAGCAATCTAACGTAAAATTAGGTTGCAAATTTGTAAATGAATATTACATCAAAGAAAATGATACCGTGATGGTAATTGGTGCCATAGAACACATTTATTTTGATGAAAGTATACAAGCGCCAGATGGTTGGTTACGACTGGATGATGCCGAAACCGTAGCTATAAATGGGCTGGATGGTTATGCGCTCCCTAATCTTTTAGACCGTTTCCATTACGCCAGGCCAGGCCAGGAAATTAAATCATTTTTCAAGAAAGATGATTAATTGATGAAAACGGTAAAGAAATCTGATTTGCCGGAAAAAATATGTCCAGTTTGTCAAAAGCCCTTTAAGTGGCGTAAGAAATGGGAGAAAAATTGGGAAGAAGTAATTTATTGTAGTGAAAAATGCAGAAGAAATAAGTAATGAGTACAGGATTAATTTGGTTTCAAAATAATTTACGCATAGAAGACAACCTGGCTTTAGCCGAAGCCTGCAAAGAAAATGATAAGGTTATAGCCATTTACTTTTTTGATCCCAGGCAATTTGATTTCACCGAATTCGGATTAAAAAAAACAGGAAAGTTTCGGGCTAAATTCTTAATAGAAACAGTTACGGAACTAAAAGAAAATCTTGCCTCCTTAAATATTCCATTATTCATTTATCAGGAAAAGCCTGAAGATTACCTCCCAAAATTTCTTCAGGAATATAATATTTCCAACGTTTATCTTCAAAAAGAATGGACCAGCGAAGAGCAAAAAATAATTTCGAAAGTTAAAAGAGAAGTTTCTGAAGCTATTCAGTTTAAAGCATTTTACGATCAATTCTTATTTCACCCTGAAGATATTCCCTACTCGAATTTTAATAAAATTCCGAAGGTATTTACAGAATTCAGAAAAAAGTGTGAAGCAAAGGTTTCTGTCAGAAAATGCTCTCCAACACCTCAGCCGCTAAACACCGAAAATTTTGATCTAAAAAACAATACTAAAATTCCTAACCTAAAAGATTTAGGATTTGAAGAATTTGCTCAGGATTCAAGAACCGCTTTTCCCTTTAAAGGTGGAGAAAATCAGGCGAAGAAGAGAGTTCAACAATATTTTTGGGAAACAAGAAATCTCGCAAAATATAAACAAACCCGAAACGGTTTAATTGGTGAAGCTTACAGCTCTAAACTTTCGGCCTGGCTTGCTAATGGTAGTATTTCGGCAAAACAGGTGTATTGGGAAGTTAAAAAATTTGAAAAGGAGATCACCAAAAATCAGGATACCTATTGGTTGATTTTCGAACTTATATGGCGCGATTATTTTAAATTTATTTCCCTAAAACACGGCAATAAAATCTTTAAAATTAGCGGCATCCTAGAAAAAGAACTGGATTGGAATAAAGATGAAAAGGCCAGAGAGAATTGGATAAATGGAGAAACCAAAGAGCCTTTTGTAAATGCGAATATGAAAGAACTAGCCGCCACAGGATTTATGAGCAATCGTGGTAGGCAAAATGTTGCCAGCTACTGGGCAAAAGAATTAAAACAGGATTGGCGGGTTGGCGCAGCTTATTTTGAAAGTTTGCTTATAGATTATGATGTACACAGTAATTGGGGAAACTGGATGTACAATAGCGGTGTTGGTAATGACCCAAGGGATAGAAAATTTAATATAAAACGCCAGGCCGAACATTATGATCCCGATCAAAAATTTCAAAACTTATGGCTGAAAGAGTAAAAACGCTAAGGTTGATCCTGGGCGACCAGCTTAATCATCAACATAGTTGGTTTAAGGAAGAACAGGAAAACATATGCTATGTTTTTATGGAGATGCGCCAGGAAACCGATTATGTAATGCACCATATTCAAAAGGTAATTGGATTCTTTAGTGCAATGCGCGAGTTTGCTGAACACTTAAAAGAAAGACATCACGAGGTTATTTACCTTAAGATCAACGATAAAAAGAACAAACAAACATTACCCGAAAACCTGAAGCAGTTAATTTCAGAATATGAAATTGAAAAACTTGAATATCAACTGCCCGATGAATACCGACTTGATGTACAATTAAAAGATTTTTGTAGTGACTTAAACATTAACACCGAAGCATACGATACCGAGCATTTTCTTACCTCCAGGGAAGATCTTACCAATTTTTACAAAGGGAAAAAAGAAATGACCATGGAATATTTTTACCGCGATATGCGTAAAAAATATGATGTGTTAATGGTGAACTCTAAAGATCCTGAAGGTGGGAAATGGAATTTTGATAAATCTAACCGTAAAAAATGGAACGGCACGCCAGAAATTCCACACGAACGTGGATTTAGAAAAGATGTTTCCACGTTACTCCAGGAAGTAGAGAAAGCAGGCATTAAAACTTTTGGAAACCTTGATGCCGAAAAATTCAATTGGCCAACCAGCCGGGAAGATTCGCTTTCGGTTTTGAATTATTTTTCCAAAAACTTGTTGATTCATTTTGGAGATTTTCAAGATGCATTACATACTGAACAGGCCTACTTATTCCATTCCCGACTTTCGTTTGCTTTAAACACCAAAATGCTACATCCTAAAGAAGTAATAGATTCGGTAATTGGTTATTGGCGGGAAAATAAAGATGAAATAGACATTTCTCAGGTAGAAGGTTTTGTACGACAAATTTTGGGTTGGCGCGAATATATGCGCGGAATTTACTGGAAAGAAATGCCGGGTTATGGAAGAAGCAATAAGTTGGATAATCAGAATAAATTACCGGAATTTTACTGGAGCGCCAATACAAAAATGAATTGCCTAAAGCATAGTATTCAACAAAGTCTTGATAATGCCTATGCACATCACATTCAGCGTTTAATGATAACCGGCAATTACGCTTTACTCACCCAAAGCCATCCAGATGAAGTTGACGCATGGTATCTTGGTATTTATATAGATGCGATTGAATGGGTAGAAATAACCAATACGCGAGGCATGAGTCAATTTGCAGATGGCGGTATTGTAGCTACCAAACCTTATGTTTCCAGCGGTTCCTACATTAATAAAATGAGCAACTATTGCAAAGGATGCGAGTACGATGTAAAGAAAAAAACCGGCGAGCATTCCTGCCCCTTTAATAGTTTATACTGGAATTTTTTAGATGATAAACGCGAATTTTTTAAAGATAATCGCAGAATGGGAATGATGCTCAATATGCTGGATAAAAAGTCTGAGGATGAATTATTTAGAATAAAAGAACGAGCAAATGCCATAATTCAGAATCCTGAAAATTTTTAACATTCGAGTTAAACACTAGTTAAAAGCTATTATTCCAAATCAGTTATTCTCTAAATTCGTTTAGAACTAAGAAATAGATTTACTTAGTAAAGAGTAGAAAACTAAAAATCAAATTATTACGCTTTTCGCTCCTTTAAAAGTGAAAATTTATTTATTAACTTGTATAAACCATTAACCAAAGTAGCTTAGCTACACAAAACCAACCAATATGAGAGATTTAATTTGGCTTATCGTAGTATTACTAGTAATAGGATGGCTTGTTGGATATTTTGCATTTCCAGACCTGGGAAGCATTATTCACATTCTAATTGTAGTAGCCGTAATCCTAATTTTGTATAAATTATTAACCGGACGCCGTCTGTAATTAATAATTTAATCGAATCATTAAACCCTTTGAAATTCTCAAAGGGTTTTTTATTTGCAAAATCTTATCTTAGATCTTAAATAAAAAACATGTGGAATCTTAATAATAAATATGCGCTGGTAACCGGCGGAACCAAAGGAATTGGAAAAGCAGCTGTCCTAGAGCTTATCGAACTGGGAGCCCAGGTTTTGTTTACTTCCAGAACTCAAAAAGATGTAGACCTTTTACTAAAAGACTTGCAAAAAGAGGGCAAAAAAGTACACGGCTTGGTGGCCGATGTGACTAGCGCCGAAGACCGGCAAAAGGTCTTCGATTATATTGAAAAGCAATGGGGCAAACTGGATATTCTGGTAAATAATGCAGGGATCAATATTCGCAAAAAAGCGAATGATTATACGAATGAAGAATTTAGAAAAGTGATGGAAATAAACCTTAATGCTCCTTTTGAATTAAGTACAAAACTTCATTCCCTGCTTCAAAAAAGCGGCAATGCAAAGATCGTGAATGTGGCGTCTTCGGCAGCGATACAAGATGTTGGTACAGGCACACCTTATGCAATGTCTAAGGCGGGATTACTTCAACAAACCAGAAGTCTTGCGGTAGAATGGGCTAAAGATGGTATTCGAGTGAACGCGGTTTCTCCCTGGTTTACAGTTACGCCGCTTACCAAAGGACTTTTAAGTGAAAAGCAAAGAATGAATCCCATTATTAAAAGAACACCATTAAATCGTGTGGCCGAAGCCAGTGAAATGGCTTCCATAATCGCTTTCCTTGCTATGGATAAATCTTCTTATATCACCGGTCAAAATATTATAGCCGATGGTGGAATGAGCGTAAATGCTATTTAAAAGCAGTTTTTGTATCTTTATAGGAAATCAATCACTATGAAAAAACTAATACTTTTTACCTTTCTTTTTGCCGCACTGACGAGCTGTAAGAATGAAGAAACTAAAATTGGCAAGGAAACTGCCGCTGAACCCGAAAAAAGCATTCAACAGCAAATTGCCGTGGCCCACGGATTAAATAATTTTACCGATGTTGAAGAAATTCAATTTACCTTTAATGTTAAGGTTCAGGATTCTTTAAGAACCAGCCGTGCCTGGACCTGGAAACCACAAACCGATGAGATTAGGCTTACCGAAGGTGATATTAGTCAAACCTATACTAAAACCGATAGCATTTCTGAAGACGATAAACAAATAGACCAAAAATTTATTAATGATTCTTATTGGCTATTATTCCCTTTCCAAATGGTTTGGAGTGATGCAAATATTTCGGAAGAAAAAACAGGAATTGCTCCAATTAGCAAGGAAGAAATGAACTATTTAGAAGTTTCTTATAAAGGCGAAGGTGGCTATACTCCGGGTGATACCTATGTGGTTTATTATAAAGACGATCTTCTTTTGGAAGAATGGATTTATAAATCTGCTGATGGAAAAAGGGAAATGCCCACTACCTGGGAAGACTTTGAAGATTTTGAAGGATTAAAAATCGCTAAATCTCATAAATCTCCTGACGGAAGTTTTGAATTATTCTTTACTGACATTAAAGTAAAATAATTCCAATATTTTATTAAACCAGAAAGCCACGAATTCGTCAATAATTGATGAATTCGTGGCTTTTTGATTTATTAGTATGCGAGCGCAAAAGATCTACTCGAACTGATGTTTTTTTGTTCTTAAAATATTAGTTTTTAGAACCGGTGAAAATTTCCCTGGCTCCTTCGGCAGGTTTCCAATCAGAATTTGGTTCAAAGTAATTCCAAAGTAAGGCTGAAATTTTTCTTTGTAATTCCCAGGCTTCATTGCCTTCTTCCCAGGATTCATCTTTATTGTTCTTTGTAGCTATATAACCTACATAATCGCCAGAAGGTGCATTAACCATAAAAAGCTCAGATCTGGATTTATTTACCATGCCCTGTTTAGCAGCAGCCTGTACATAAGGCGGTATTTGTGACAAAGCATACTCCTGATAAAAAGAATTACCCAGCAACCTGTACATCTCATCGCTGGCTGCAGGACTAATTAATTCGCGATTTCGTATTTCTATTAAAATGGAAGCCATTTCACGCGGAGTGGTTTGACCCCAACCGTATTTTTCCCAATCCTTTTCCCGACCATCAGTTCTGGAATTTACGCGGGTGTGCTCCAGGCCAATTTCATCCATTAGTTCATTAATAGCTTCTCCGCCTCCGGCAAGCTCCTGGTTCCATAAAGAAGTAACATTATCGCTATAGCTAATCATTAAGGCTACCAGCGTTCTCAAATCGGTTTTGGTGCTGTCTTTGTAAAACTGCATTAATCCGGAACCGCCATAAATACGATCTGTAGAATAAACCATGGTATCATTGTAATTCAATTCTCCCTTTTCGATTTTATCAAAAATCTTCACGAGAATAGGCACTTTCACAATACTTGCCGTTGGAAAAATGGTATCGGCATTTATTGCTATTTCTTTATCGGTTTCCAGGTTTTTCACATAAATACCCACATCACCTTTAAAATCATTAACTAGCGCCTCCAATTTCTGTTGAAGTGCAAGATCCATTTCAGTATTTTGGGTAAAACCTGTTACTGAAACCATAAACAAGCAAAGAACAATTATCTTTTTCATTGATCTTAAATTAAATAAGGATTTATTTTTATTTTGACTTTTCTAAAATTCCCTTCTTAAGAATTTGCCCGAAATGGAACATATCTTCAAAAGAACAATAAAAAGGAGCCGGAGCCAGTCTAATTACATTGGGTTCACGCCAATCGGTTATCACTCCATTTTTCATTAAATAATTAAACAACTCCCTACCTTCACCGTGCAAAAACACTGAAAGTTGCGTACCGCGTTCTTCCTGGTTGGCTGGAGTAATAATTTCAAAAGTACTATCAACTTCCTTATCAATTTCGTGTAGAACGAATTCGAGATAAGCCACAATTTTATTTCGTTTTTCTATTAAAGCTGGCATCCCAACTTCCTCAAACATTTCCAGGGAAGCTAAATAAGGCGCGAGAGCCAGAACGGGAGCATTAGAAATTTGCCAGGCATCTGCACCGTTTTCGGGCTGGAATTCGGGTTCCATTAAAAATCTTCGCTCTTTGCTATGTCCCCACCAGCCTTCAAAGCGGGGAATATCTTTTTGGTTATGATATTTTTCATTTATAAAACATCCAGAGGCATTCCCGGGGCCGCTATTCATATATTTATAACTGCACCAGGCAGCAAAATCTACGTTCCATTCGCTTAAGTTTAATTCAATATTTCCCGCGGCGTGCGCAAGGTCCCAGCCTACAAAAGCGCCTATTTCGTGTCCTGCCCTTGTTATTGTTTCCATTGCAAGCACCTGGCCGGTATAATAATTCACGCCACCAATGAGCACCAAAGCGCACTGCTCGCCTACTTCTTTTATTTTCGCAAGAATATCTTCGGTTCTAAAGTTATTTTCTCCTTCACGTCTTTTAATTTCCACGATCGCTTCATTTGGATCATAACCGTGAAAACGGACCTGGCTGGAAATCATATACTGGTCGCTGGGAAAAGCTTTTTCCTCACAAATAATCTTGTAGCGTTTTCCTTTTGGTCTATAAAAAGAAACCATTAATAAGTGCAAATTTACCGTAAGTGTATTCATTACAGTAACCTCAGCAGGCTTTGCTCCTACTACTTTAGCCAGTTTTGCTGAAAAACGCTCGTGATAATCCCACCAGGGTTTTTCGGCATAGAAATGACCTTCTACAGCGAGATTCGCCCAATCGGTCATAATCTCGTCTACATATTTTTTAGCCGATTTAGGCTGAAGTCCAAGTGAATTTCCGGTGAAGTAAATTACATTTTCACCTTCGTGCTGCGGAAAAATAAATTGATCCCGGTAAGATGATAATTTATCTTCGGCATCGAGTTCTCTGGCATATTCTAGGGTATTTTTAAACTTCATGTGTGGTTATATTTTTAATACTGAAGATTTAAAATCTAAGTTATCGAGTAAAAATACAATTTATAAAATAGTTTCAACCTATTCTAAAAGTCTGGTTTTACAGGAAAAGAGGAATCATAATTCAAGTTTAAGAATTAATAATTTCTCTAAATTTGAACAAAAACAGAAGCCAATGCATTTTTTACCTGAAGCGATAGATGACTATATTTTAAAACATTCAGCTAAAGAACCAGAGTTTTTAGCGAAACTAAACCGCGAAACCAACCAGAAAGTATTACAGCCCAGAATGTTGAGTGGAAACTATCAGGGTAGGATTTTAAGTTTAATTTCAAAAATAATAGCTCCAAAAAGTATTCTGGAAATTGGCACTTACACGGGTTACTCGGCATTATGCCTGGCTGAGGGTTTAGCTAAAGATGGCATGTTGCACACCATAGACATCAATGAAGAATTATACGATTTTCAGCAGAAATATTTTCAGGCTTCAGAATTTAAGAATAATATCAAGCAATATATTGGGGACGCCAGGAAGATAATTCCGGAAATAAATTCAAAGTTTGACCTGGTTTTTATTGATGCCGATAAACCAAATTATCCTGCATATTTCGAATTGATTATTGATAAAATGAATCCCGGTGGTGTTATATTATCAGATAATGTATTGTGGAGTGGTAAAGTAGTGAAGCCGGTAAAACCTGATGATGAGTCTACCCAGGCACTTTTAAAATACAATAAGATGCTTGCTGAAGACGAACGTATTGAAACTGTAATTTTACCAATTCGCGACGGATTGACCTTAAGCAGGCTTAAATAAAACGTTTGCCTGAACGTTGGTAAAGCATAAAGAAAGTAGTTGCAAAAATAATTCCTACTGCTGCACCTACCAGTACATCTCCGGGATAATGAACTCCAACATAGATTCGGCTTAACATAAACAATAGTGGCCAGATAAGCACCACCCAAATCCAGGGATATTTATCTTTTAAAGAAAGAATTAAAAATAAAGCTGCGGCGGTAGAGACTGCGGAATGCCCGGAGAAAAAACTATAATTATCTGGTGTTTGCAGGATTCTAATTACATCGGCAATTTCAGGCTGATTGTTGGGCCTAAGCCGCAAAAAGAAGTTTTTAACTACATTGGTAAACGCGTAGGTAGAAAGGGCGGTTGCAAGAATAAATAAGCTGGTGAATAGCGCTTTTTTCCAGTGAAAGGCTACAAAATAAAGAATAAAAAAGGTAATATATAAAGGAATCCAGTTTTGAATGGTAGTAACGGTAATCCAAAAATTGTCGTAAGATTCAATTCCTAATCCATTAAGGTAAATAAACAGCTCACGATCCCATTCTTTTAGCTGCTCTAACATACAAAATGATTAAAATCTACGCTTTACCGAACCGGTGATCTCATCGATATCCTCTTTCACTTTATCGATCTCACCTTTTACATCTTTAGAAATATCGGTATTTATACCTTGTTTATCGGCACTTTTCTGAATTTCAGTTTTGATATCGTTAGATGCGTTTTTAAGCATTTTCATTCCTTTTCCCATTCCGCGGGCGATATCAGGAATTTTATCGGCACCAAAAACCATTACCAGAATAAAAAGGATAAAGGCAATCTCTGCACCACTAATAAAAAGGGGTATGATGTTCATAGCAAAACAAATATAGCCACAAATTTAAGTATAAAAAAAGCCGACTCGTTAAAGTCGGCTTAAAAATTTTTTAGTTTCCAAGATTCTCCTTGAATTCCTCAAACTTATTGGTAGTCTCCTCCTTAGGCCAGGTGTTATTGCTAACATCAACATCTGCCGTTTCAAGATTTGGATCTACCACAATTTTGGTGATCTCTTTATTGGTGGCAATAGCTTTTGTCGCCACCTCATCGTTCATTCTCCATAATTGCACCGGATACCTCTTCATTTCGGTAGAACCATCTGCATAAGTGAATTCAACAATTAAAGGCATTGGAATTCCTCCCGGTTTTTCAAAAGTTACCTGGTAGAAATATTTAGGATCTTTTAGCTTAGCTCTTTCCTCTTCAGAAAAATTATCCATCACATACTCCTTAATTGTAGGTGAATTTTCTAGAACAGATTTCCCTTTTAAACTTTCGTCAAAGTCTTCACTATCTTCATTCACTACATAAACAGCATCTATCTCTTCAGGATCTGCACCATAACGCTCTAAAAATTCTTTTCCTTCTTTGGTGGCATTATCGGTTATATAAAGTTTTTGTACTTCTTTAATTCCCATATCTACGTTATGCGTAGTATAGAACCATCCTCTCCAAAACCAGTCTAAATCTACTGCCGAAGCATCTTCCATTGTTCTAAAGAAATCTTCAGGAGTTGGGTGCTTAAACATCCAACGGTGAGCAAAAGTTTTATAGGCGTGATCAAAAAGCTCGTGCCCCATTACGGTCTCTCTCAAAATATTTAGAGCCGTTGCCGGTTTTCCGTAAGCATTATTCCCTAACTGATATACATTCTCTGGGTTAGACATGATTGGAGCAATATATTTTTGATTGCCTCTCATATAAGGAACAATTTTAGAAGGAATACCTCTTCGAGATGGATATTGCTCTAAAGACCCAATAGCTTCCGGATATTTTTCTCCAAATTCCTGCTCTGCAAGATACTGGCTAAAGGTATTTAAACCTTCGTCCATCCATCCCCATTGACGTTCGTCACTGTTAACGATCATTGGGAAAAAGTTATGTCCAATTTCGTGAATTATCACACTTATCATCCCAAACTTCGTTCTATCAGAATATGTTCCGTCTTCATCTGGACGGCCGTAGTTCCAGCAGATCATAGGATATTCCATTCCCTGGTTTCTTGCGTGAACCGAAACCGCTTTATGATATGGATATTGAAAAGTTTGTTTTGAGTAAGATTTTAAAGTACTGGCTACGGCTTTAGTAGACCATTCTTCCCAAAGTGGATTTCCTTCTTTAGGATAAAGAGAAACGGCCATTACATCTTTGCCATCTATATTGGTCGCCATCATATCAAGAATGAATTTTCTTGAAGTAGAAAACCCAAAATCTCTAACCATATCGGCTTTATATTTCCAGGTCTTAGTTTTGTTAGAAAAAGACTTTTCAGCTTCTTCAGCTTCTGCCTGGGTTCTAACAATTACGGGTTCGTCATAAGATTTTTTGGCCTGCTCGTAACGGCGCATCATTTCTTCAGTATAGACCTCTTTCCTATTTTGAAGTTTTCCTGTAGCTTCCATAATATGATCTGCAGGAACGGTAATATCTACTTCGTAGTTACCAAAAGGAAGAGCAAACTCACCGCTTCCCCAAAATTGCATATTTTGCCATCCTTCAACATCATTATACACAGCCATTCTAGGGAAGAATTGAGCAATTACGTAGGCATTATTTCCATCTTTAGGGAAATGCTCGTATCCGCTTCTTGCTCTATCGGTAATATGATTATTGATATTATACCACCATTTCATTTCAAACTCAAAAGATTCACCAGGCTCTAAAGGCTCTTCCAAATCTATTCTTAGCATCGTTTGATTGATGATGTAATTTAATTTATCTCCATTGTGAGTTAATCCAACAATATTGAAACCTCCATCAAATGGTTCTTCCATATGTTCGTCAACAAAACGCTGTGGTGTAGCAACCGGTCTCATTCCACTAGGATTACGATCGGCCGTTGGTGCATCTTTCTTACGCACGTTTTGGTCTAACTGCACCCATAAATATTCCAATTCATCGGGAGAATTATTATGGTAAGTCACCTCGGCTTCGCCATCTAAACGAGTATTTTTATCGTCTAAAACAATATCCATTTTATAGTCTGCCTGGTTTTGATAGTAGGCTTCTCCTGGCGCACCGGCACCGGTTCTATATTGGTTTGGAGTTGCAAAGGTTTTATAAAGTTGTTTAAACTTATTGTTATTCTCGTGACCTTCCTGTTTTGGTTTTTGTTCTTCGGCTTCAGATTCCTGGGCCTGTATACCGCTTACAAAAAGCATCACTAAAGCGAAACTTAATAATCTTAATCTGTTCATCAATTATGTTTTAATTTAAAGATTGCTAAAAATAAATATTTTTCCGGGCCTTTCCTTAAAATTTAAGGAAAAGTGAGTTTTTCTGTTTCCTGCTGCCGCATAAGAAGTAAACTTTTAGTCTTATCGTTTACTTTTACGTGTACTACATTTTTTTGATCGTCAAAAAGATCGGTAAGGATCTCGTTGGTGACTTCAATTTTATTAAAGGGAGCCAGGTTTTCAACTTCAATATATAGCACCAATTGATCGGCATCGTATTCTTTTCCTAAATAATTAAGTTGAAGTTCTTCCCCATTAACCTGAAGCCTTAATTTTTGCTTGAGATATTTTGAAATATTTTCGGAAACCGCACCTTCTTCTGCTTCCTCTGAAAGTTGAAGATCTGCGCCATAACGTTCGTTAAGCACATCTTCAAAATCGTCTATAAAAACTCGGGTAATAATTTGAAGACTCTGCTTTTCATTATTGTATTCAATCTCGGTAACGCTTAAATAAAATTCGTGAGCTCCCGATTTAAATCCAGAAAGCAAAAAAAAGCTGGCAAGAATTAGGCTTATTTTTCTCATTAATTTTTTCTAGTATTGAGCAAATATCAATCCAAAGTCTTTAAGGCCTTAAATTCTGCTGCTTTAGATTGAAAAAACTCATATAACTCTAAAGGATTATCCAGTAGAATTTCTAAATCGTAATTTTCAGCACAATAATACGCAAAATCCATTATCTCGTTTGCCGGGATATTAAAGTCTGTAATAAAGATTTGTTCAGAAATTAGGTAAACCGCTTTTTCCACCTGAAATTTTAAATCGGCATTTTCCTGCCTTTTTTCCACCTCATCTAAAGTCCCGTTTAGTTTATTCATAATTGGCGCCAGAGGAATTTTTCCTGTCAAAACCCCAATTAAACTCAATTTACTGCCGCCAGGGCCAGTGGTAGCGGTAAAGGCTTGTCTTTCAATTTGCGTTGGCGGCGGTTTTCTTGCCATTGGTGCATTTAAATCGAATTTATTAAAGGTTTTAATTCCTGAAATATCTTTGGCAAGGTTTCCCGAGAGCTTATGAAGTTTTACTTCTTCTAATTCAGTTAGATCTTCTACTAGTTTAATTCTATAATTTTCTAGCTGAAGAATTTCGCGATTTACTACGATCTTTCCCTTTTTATATTGAACGGAAGAAAAAACCAAAGTATCCCCTCCACTGACTTCGACTGAAAAACGCCCTGAAAGTTCACTAACGCCACCTTTTTCTCGACTAATATTTATAATGTGCACAGGGGAATTTAGCGGTTCTTCAGTAATAATTTGACCGGATAATATCTCTTTCTCCTGCGAAAAGCCTTCACTGAAAATTAGCAGAACCGCAAATAGAATTATTAAATCAATCCTGGATAAATTCATTATATTCAGTGATCATTCCTTTGGCGAATTCCATTAAAATTAAAGGATCATTTTTATTGACTAATTCTTTAAAGTTCGGCTTCCGGCTGCAGTAGTAGAGAAAATCCATGATCTTGTTTTCCTTTAATTCCAGGGTTTCCGTATAAAATTCGTCAGGCATCAAATCCCTGGCTTTATAAACAAGGGCGCTTAATTTACTATTTTCAATAGCCTTTTCATACATTTTCTTTTGTCCGGAAATGATTCCGTAAAGCACTCCCACGGGATCATTAGGGCTGGTAATAGCCGCTAATTTTCGCTCTTCGATACTTAGCGGTTCTTTATCTGAAAGCGCAAAACCAATAATCCTGGGATCAAAAGTTTTAATCCCCTCGATATCATTTCCGAGATTTCCGCTAAATTGATGCAGCCGCACTTCATCTAATTCTGTAAGTTCTTCTTGTAATTCAATCTCTAATGCTCCAGAAGATAAAATTTGCGGTGTAACCAATATTTCTTTTTTCTGAAATTGTACCGAAGAAAATAATAAAAGATCATTCTCCTTCACCTCCACGGTAAACTCACCATTCGCTTCGGTTACCGTCCCTTTTTCTGCTGTAATATTTATAATATGAATTGGCGCTTCAATAGAATCGGTAAGGATCTTTCCTTTAAGCATTACGCTTTCCTGGGAATAGCAATGAGTAGAAAAAATCAGTAAAATAAAAATGAAAAAACTATTTTTCATTTTAGTCTGCAATAGATTTCAGATAGGCCTTACTTTTTATTTCTAAATAAACCACCAGGTCCAAAGCGCGTTCTTCTTTTAATAATTTTTGCTGAAAACCATTTTCAAAAATATAGGTGAGAAAATTCATAATATGATTGGAATCGATCTTTAAATGATTTGTAAAGAAATAATCATCAAATTTATTACGCAAAGTATTAATCACCTCTCTTTCGTTTAATGCTTTAGATTCAGATTTACTAAGAGAACCAAAATTTGGTTTACCGGTAATCAAGCCTACCAAACCTAAAATATTACCGCCGGCTGGCGCCTGGGTTTGGCTGGCATTAAAAGCCTCGTTTGGTGTACCCCTTGGAATTACGCTACGTGGCACAGGCGGCACTTTAATAACCGGCATATCTATTACCTTAATATCTGCAATATCTTCCTTTAAATTCCCGCTAAGATTGTGAACTCTTACCTGCTCTAATTCTGTTAGTGCAGGTAACAATTTAATATTTAAAATTTTCTGATTAAGGATTTTAGAAGTTATTTGTACTTCTTTTCGCTGGAATTGTACTGAAGAAATTAGCAGTAAATCGTTCTCCTTTACTTCAAGTTTAAAATTTCCCGCTTTATCACTAACGGTTCCCTTTTCTTGCGTTACATTGATAATGTGAATGGGAGCTTCAATTGAATCGGCTTGAATTCTCCCGGTGATTTCCTGTTTTTCCTGGGCGATTGCTAGTTGAGCAAAAGCCAAAAGGAAGATGAATAAGTAAGGTTTTATTGATTGATGTTGATTAAATAGCATTATTCCCGAGCGTGAAAAGCTTTATAGTCTTTGCTTTTATTTATTAAAAATTCGATGAGATTTAGCTCGTTTCCGTCCTGCAGTAATTCCTGGTCCAGGCCGTGATCTGTGACGTAATATATAAAATCATTAATTCTGTCGCGCTCTATATTTAAATTAGCCTTAAAAAACTCGTCGTCGTAAAGATCCCTTAATTTTTCATCTAACTCACGTTTAGTGAACGGATTATTTTCAACTTCGGCTCCAACCAGTAATTTGAAGATATTTACAAAATTAAGACCGTTTACAAGCCGGGTATTCCCGGCTGCCAGTGCTGCATTTCTTCCCGGACCCATTAGGGAATCAGGTTGTCTTCTAACATTCATAGCTTCTAGCTCAGCTGCAGAATACCTTGGCACTTCAGGGTCTTCCACCTCGATCCTGGCTACATCTACTCTAATGTCTCCCGAGAGCTCATTATCAGACAAAAGCACCTCTGGCAATTCAGTGACGGTTTCCGTTAGAAATACGTTCATTTCTCCAGAATTTATAACTCCTTCTGCCACTACTACTTTAAAATTTTCAAACTGAATAGCAGAAAAAACAATAGTATCATTTAGTGCCACTCGCAACTTAAATTCTCCGTTAGGGTTTGCTATGGTGCCCCGGGAGGTATTTTGATTAAAAATGGTCATTCCTTCGGGAGAATCATTTTCAGGAACAATTATTTTACCGTTAACCAGCATTCTTTCCTGCCCCTGCGCTAATAAAATATTGCAGAATAATATTAGCGTAATATATAATGTATTCTTTATCATAATCTTAATTTTCCTATTAATAAAGAAACAATTCTTACTCCTTATTTTAAGTAAAGCAGCTTGTAAACTTTTGTTAAAACCCCTATTTAAACTAAATTTAAGACTAGAAATCCTATACTCGCAAGAGAAAACACTATATACTATGAGTAAAGCATTATTGGCAAGTACATCTACTTTACATGGAGAAGAATACCTGGAATATCTTATTCCTGAATTAAAAACATTTTTCAGCGAAGCCGAAGAAGTAATTTTTATTCCTTTTGCCCGTCCCGGTGGGATTTCACACGATGAATATACCCAAAAGGCTGCTGAAGCCTTCAATAGAGCCGGAATTAAACTGCGAGGAATTCACGAATTCAATAATATGACAGAAACCATAACTGAGGCCAAAGGAATTTTTACCGGCGGCGGAAATACTTTTCTCTTAGTTTCTGAACTTTACCGGCATAAATTAATGCAGCCTTTAAAAGAGAGTGTTTTAAACGGCGCAGCCTATATGGGAACCAGCGCAGGAACAAATATTGCCGGGCTAACTATGCAAACTACTAACGATATGCCTATAGTCTATCCCCCGAGTTTTAAAACCCTGGGAATCGTACCTTTTAATATTAATCCGCATTATTTAGATCCCGACACAAACTCTACACATAAAGGAGAAACCAGAGAAACAAGAATTAAAGAATTTCATACTATAAATACACAACCTGTAGTTGGATTACGTGAAGGTAGCTGGTTGCTGGTTTCAGATAATAAAATTGAGTTAAAAGGTAAGTTAAGCGCGCGTATTTTTAAAACAGAAAAATTACCTTTCGAAATAGAAACAAATAGCGATCTAAGCGAACTAAATTAATTATGGATTACCAAAAAATTTTAAATACCATCAATGACGAATTAAGTTACCGGGACGTTACAGGCAAAGTTGCCTCCTACATTCCCGAACTTGCAAAGGTAGACCCAAGAAAATTTGGAATGCATGTTTATTGCGGAGATCGTCAGCATTTTAGTTTTGGAGATAGCGAAGAACTTTTTTCGATTCAAAGTATATCCAAAGTTTTTAGTCTTTCAATGGCTATGAGGCTTATGGGAGAAGATCTTTGGGACCGGGTAGATGTAGAACCTTCCGGAGACCCATTTAATTCTTTAAGCCAGTTGGAATATGAAAGCGGTGTGCCGCGAAATCCCTTTATTAATGCAGGAGCTTTAGTAATTTCAGATATTTTGGTAGACCAACTAGAAAACCCTAAACAGGAATTACTGGATTTTGTTAGAAAAATAACTCAAGATAATAGTATCAATTTCGATCCTAAGATTGCCACTTCAGAGAGATCTACCGGTTATAGAAATGTAGCCCTTGTAAATTACATGAAAGCCCTTGGAAACATTAAATGTGAAGTAGAACCTATTGTAGATTTCTATTTTCATCTTTGTTCCCTGGCAATGTCCTGTAAACAACTTGCTCAGGCTTTTATGATTTTCGCTAATAAAGGTAGAATACTTGGGACTAACGAAGAAATTTTAACTCCTACCACGGTAAAAAGGATCAATTCATTAATGCAAACCTGTGGTTTCTATGATGAAGCCGGAGAATTTAGTTTTGAGGTAGGCCTTCCGGGGAAAAGTGGAGTTGGTGGCGGTATCGTAGCCATCCATCCAGATCAATATTCCGTAGCGGTTTGGAGCCCTATATTAAATGAAAAAGGAAATTCTGAATTAGGCATGAAAGCTTTAGAACGCCTTACTACCTTAACAGGACTTTCGGTATTCTAGAAGAAAAAATATAGAAATAAAAAAAATGCTTTCCATAAATACAGAAAGCATTTCTTTTATAATTGAACACTGTAATAATTCTTAAAGCGCGGCTACGTGCTTTGTAAGTTGCGATTTTAAGTTCGCAGCTTTGTTATCGTGTATAATGTTTTTCTTTGCTAATTTATCTACCATAGAGATAACAGAAGGCAATAAAGCTTCAGCTTCTTTCTTCTCAGACTCCTTCAACTTCTTAATCGCGTTTCTGGTAGTTTTATGCTGGTAGCGGTTTCTAAGACGTTTGGTCTCATTGCTACGAATCCTCTTCAATGCTGACTTGTGATTTGCCATTACAAAATTGCTTTAATTATTTTTTAAAGTAGTCCGTAGGGGAATCGAACCCCTGTTACCAGGATGAAAACCTGGCGTCCTAACCCCTAGACGAACGGACCATTAATTTATTTCAAATTGCCTTTTCAAGACTTTTAAAAACACAAAACTTAAACTTGTGTTCTTTTGTAGTCCGTAGGGGAATCGAACCCCTGTTACCAGGATGAAAACCTGGCGTCCTAACCCCTAGACGAACGGACCATTTTTTGTTTCAATGCGGATGCAAAAATACAACTATTTTTCAATGCCACAAGAGTTGAACAAAAAAAATTTAAAATTTAATATGCCTTGGCAAAAAGTACTCTTTGTTCTGAAGGTTTACCAGTAAGCACACAGCTTCCCGACTCCTTTTCGGAACCAAATGGTATACAGCGAATTGTGGCTTTGGTAAGGCCTTTTATTTTGTTTTCTGTCTCTGTAGTTCCATCCCAATGCGCAGAAATAAATCCGCCTTTAGATTTTAAAACTTTTTTAAATTCATCAAAAGAATTTACTTTGGTGATGTGATCATTTCTAAAATTATTCGCTTTCTCAAATAATGTTTCCTGGATTTCCACCATCAAATGCTTCACCTTCTCCACTACTTCAGTTTGATTTACAAACTCTTTAGTAAGCGTATCTCTTCTTGCCAGCTCTACACTCCCCTTTTCAAGGTCTTTTGGTCCAATTGCCAATCTAACCGGCACACCCTGTAATTCATACTGTGCAAATTTCCAACCTGGCTTTTGCGTATCTCTATCGTCATATTTCACCGAAATACCGGCTTCTTTAAGATCATCGGCAAGTTTATTCGCCACCTTAGAGATTTCCTGCAATTGCTCTTCTCCTTTATATATAGGTACAATTACCACCTGTGTAGGCGCTAAATTGGGAGGAAGTACTAATCCGTTATCATCACTATGCGTCATTATAAGCGCACCCATTAAGCGGGTAGAGACACCCCAGGATGTTGCCCAAACATTTTCTAACTTCCCTTCTTTAGAGGTGAATTTAACATCAAAAGCTTTTGCAAAGTTTTGACCTAAAAAGTGTGAAGTTCCTGCCTGCAAGGCTTTCCCGTCTTGCATCATTGCCTCAATACAGTAAGTTTCTACCGCACCGGCAAAGCGTTCAGCTTCAGTTTTAGTTCCTTTAATCACCGGCATTGCCATAAATTTTTCGGCAAATTCAGCGTAAATATTATTCATCAACTCTGTTTCTTCCAGTGCTTCCTGTTTGGTTGCGTGAGCGGTATGCCCTTCCTGCCAAAGAAACTCTGAAGTTCTTAGAAATAGACGCGTACGCATTTCCCAACGAACCACATTGGCCCATTGATTGATTTTTATAGGTAGATCTCTATAAGACTGGATCCAATTCTTATATGTATTCCAGATAATAGCTTCAGAAGTTGGTCTAACTACCAATTCTTCTTCCAGTTTAGCTTCCGGGTCTACTATTAATTTAGATTTATCGTTAGGATCGGTTTTCAAGCGGTAATGAGTAACCACAGCACATTCTTTCGCAAAGCCTTCAGCATTTTTTTCTTCAGCTTCAAAAAGATGCTTGGGCACAAAAAGTGGAAAATAGGCATTTTCATGGCCTGTTTCCTTAAACATTTTATCAAGCTGGGCCTGCATTTTTTCCCATATCGCGAAACCGTAGGGTTTTATAACCATACAACCTCTCACTGCGGAATTTTCAGCTAAATCAGCTTTTACCACCAATTCGTTGTACCATTTCGAATAATCTTCGCTTCTCTTGCTTAACTTTTTACTCATTCTATGTATTTGGCATAAATCTTGTGATTTTGTTAAACACAATCTAAATGCAAGTTTAGTTAGCGCAAAACTAACTATTTTTGTAATGTTCAACAATAAAATACTACGCTAATGATACGCAATTACGACTTACAAAAAAAAGCAATTCTTTTTGTTGCTCCTATGTTCTTGCTATTGTTAGCATCTTGCGGTTCTTACCAGTATTCTGGTTATGAAGACGGAATCTACGGTGATTCTGAACAGCAGCGAACAACTTCTGAAGAGCCATCCCAATATGCTAATAATAATCAGGATCAGGGCAACACTTACTACAAGAATCTTTTTTCAGAAAAATCTAAATTTTATGGCCAAATGGCCGATAATATCGTTTTTACCGATGTAGAATCTTATTCTTCTGCAGAAGGAGCTGAAGGAGAAGAAATCTATTACGAAGATCAGCAAACCTACAATACAGGCCGTGCTCCCTGGGGCGAAGATCCAGATCAATACACTATAAATATTTATAACACCGGTTGGAATGGAGGCTTTTTTAATCCCTGGGCTTGGAACAGTTTTGGATTTGGAAACTTTTATTATAACGACCTATGGTGGGATCCATTCTACGGTCCATGGGGTGGAGGTTTTGGCCCCTGGGGATTTGCAGGATATAGCCCCTGGCGCGGAGGTTTCTTAGGCCCATGGGGCGGTGGAGGTTTCGGCCCAAGATGGGGCTGGGGCAATCGCTTCGGATTTGGCTTTGGCTTTGGTGGATTTTACAATGGCTTTTGGAGAGGAGGTTTTGTAAACAACCCATATTATTGGTCTCGAAATAACTATAGGGATATAGCCTATAACAGCGGAAGAAGATCTAGCTACTCAGACTATACTTCTAATAGAAGAGAAAACGTTTCTGGCTTAAGAGACAATGAATCTTCTTACTCCAGAAGTATAAGAGCCATAAGAAGTAATCAAAATTCTGAGAGAAGTTACACAAGAAGCAATAACACTTCTAATGTTTATTCACGCTCTAGTAGAAGAAATGAACCAGCTCGAGTTAATACTTCTTCTACCAGAAGAAATTCTACTATAAATAGATCCAGTAGAAGTTCAAGATCAAACTCCACCTACAATAGATCTTCAAATAGATCTTCCAGAAGTAGTGGTACCGTGCGCAGTAGCTCAGGCAGCTCTAGAAGCTCAGGAACAAGAAGCTCTGGCGGAGGCCGTTCTTCATCTTCCAGAGGTGGTGGTAGAGGATAATAATCTTCTAATTAATAAAGCAATACAATAAATTAAAGAACCAACCTTACAGTATAAAGCTGTAAGGTTTTTTCTGAAATCATATATGAAGAGCTCGAGTCAGAACTCGAGAGTATAACACCCTCTAACAGGAATTAAATGAAAATTATGAAAAAGATTTTTTTAGTACTGGGTCTTTTATTTTTAGCAGGAAACACCCAGGCACAAAACATCACGGATGCATATAGATATAGCTCTGAAGAATTAAACGGAACCGCAAGATTTCGAGCTATGAGCGGTGCTTTTGGCGCCCTTGGCGGCGATCTATCGGCTATTAGCGTAAATCCAGCAAGTTCGGCTGTATTTTTAAATTCTTTTGGAACAATCACATTGGCGCATAGGTCTACTAGCAAAGAGGTAGATTATTTTGGAACAGGCACATCTAATGACAATTCAGATTTTAACTTTAATCAGGCGGGTGGTGTACTTATTTTTGATACTCGAAACGATAGCCCCTGGAGGAAATTCAGTTTAGGTCTTAATTACGAGCAAACCAATAATTTTGATGATGCTTATGTAGCAACCGGAGTAAGCCAGACTTCTATAGATCAATATTTTTTAAATTATGCAAACGGGGTTCCATTAAACTTACTACAAACCCAGGAAGGCGAGACAATTTCAGAGCTTTATTCCTTCTTAGGAGAAAATGAAGGTTTTGGCGCGCAGCAGGCATTTTTAGGTTACCAGGGTTTTGTTATAGATCAGGTAGATAATTCACCAGATAATACTTCTTACAATTCTTTTATAGGTTCGGGTAATTTTAATCAGGAATATCGAACTGTATCTACAGGCTTAAATGGAAAATTCTCCTTTAATTTTGGTACTCAGTATAAAGATTTCCTTTACCTGGGCGCAAACTTAAACACACATTTCCTAAATTTTGATCGTTCTACGAGGTTTAGAGAAACTAATAATAACGCGGGAAGCGCTACAAACGAAGTTAGATTTAACAATAACCTGAGCACTGTTGGCGACGGTTTTTCTTTCCAGTTAGGTGCCATCGCAAAAGTAAGCGAAAGGTTTAGAGTTGGAGCATCCTACCACTCTCCTACCTGGTTCAACATTACCGAAGAAGCTACCCAATATCTGGAAACTAATAATAACGCGAATGAACGTGTGATTGTAGACCCTAATGTTATTAATGTTTATCCAGACTATACTTTAAAAACACCCGGGAAGTTAACAGGAAGTCTTGCTGTACTCTTTGGCACAAAAGGTTTAATTAGTTTTGATTACTCTTACAAAGATTATTCAGCAACCGAATTTAGACCTACCGATGATCCTGAATTCCAGTTTCAGAACGAACTTATTTCAGCAGAACTGCAGCCGGTATCTACTTTTAGATTAGGTGGTGAATATAGAATTAGCAATTGGAGTTTAAGAGGTGGTTACCGCTATGAGCAAAGCCCTTATGCTAACGAAACTACCGTGGGCGATCTAACCGGTTATTCGGGAGGTATTGGTTATGATTTTGGAACTATGAAAATAAATTTAGCCTATACCAACGCACAATACGAGGAAAACCCAAGACTTTTTGAAAACGGCCTAACAAACTCCGCAAATATAAACAGGGATCTTTCTAATATTATTTTATCCCTAAGTTTCGGATTATAAAATTAAAGATTTATTCGTTTTGATCTATAAACGCCCTCAAAGGGGCGTTTTTTTATAATTATAATAATAGAAAACCAGCAACAAACAGGGGTATTAAACTATTTTTCAGTAACTTAGAGAACCTATTTATTTTAGCCTCATCTATCATAGCTGCATTACTAACACTTAATAAAACAGCTTATGAAATCAATTTTTTACTGGATGATGCTAATCCCTTTTTTAGTATTCTCCCAAGACCAACAAACTAACAATGAGGAATACCTTATTGTAGGAAGCGCTATCTATTCAGCTAAGAGCGACAAAATGAAAGAGTTTTCTGAAGGAATGAAAAACCACAACGAGCAATATCACGCTGAAGGTGCTATGGGTGTGCGAATTTTCACTATTATGAACGGTGAAAACGCCTATGATTATATGGCGGTTATGGGACCGATGCCCTGGAGCGCGTTAGACACTCCCAATCCAAATCAGGAAGCCCACGACCAGGACTGGGAAAATAATGTAGTACCTTATTTAGCCAGTGAAGAAGAAGTAACTTTCTGGAGATTTCACAATAATTTTTCTCATTTCCCTACAGACTTTGAAATGAGTAAACTAAGAGTTACCGTTTGGGATATTGCGCGAGGAAATTATGATGAGATGATTTCTAAATTAGAAAAAGTAACAAAAGTCTTAAAAGAAAAATCATCTGAAACGCCTTTTGGCATTTACACCAATGAATTCTCCTCTACCAAATCAGGTCAGGATTTATCTGTAGTCTATTTCTTTGATGACTTTGCCTGGTTAGGGAAAGATCAAAAACTTAAAGAGAAATTCGATGAAGTTCATGGCTCAGGTTCTTTTGATACTTTCGCACAGGAATGGATGGAAATTACCAACGGTGCCACACAAGAATTATGGATATACAACCAAAGCCTTAGCGGTATTGGGCCACAGGTGACTACCTCTACAGAAGATTAGAACATTTTTAGACCAATTATTCACAAAGCCTGCCTTGATAAATTCACGGCAGGCTTAATTATGAAATTCTTTTTAAAGATTTTCAATACTCAGCTAATACTACATCCATATGTTTTACCTAATCTTAAGCTTGAAAATTAGATTTTAATTACTGAAAAATTAAGAATTTCTTATCTTGTAAAAAATTAACGACCTATCATGTTTGAGTTTGACCAGGAAACCTGGATTTACTTCGCGCTCATAGCTGTTTTTCTCATTTATTTTATTTGGAATTCACGCAGGGCCAAAAAGAACCGAAAAGCCCGTAAAAACAGAAATTTCAGAAGGCGTTATATGGAACGCCGGAATGATGAAAAATCAAAAACCTAAATCTGAATACATATTGGCTTAAATCTTCGTTTTGTACCTTTGAAAGATAAATTCCCGTAGGCGAATTAAGCAAAAACAAAACATTATATGAAGATTTATACTAAAACCGGTGATAAAGGTACTACAGCACTATTTGGAGGTACGAGAGTTCCAAAGCATCATATTCGCATAGAGAGCTACGGCACGGTAGACGAGCTAAACTCTCACATTGGACTTATCCGCGATCAGGATACCGGAGAACATACTAAGAAAATATTGAGTAGAATTCAGGATAGACTCTTTACTATTGGCTCAACCCTGGCTACAGATCCAGAAAAGCAAAAATTGAAGAGCGGTAAAGACCGTTTAAGCATTCCGAAGATTTCAGCTGAAGATATTGAATTGCTGGAAAAAGAGATGGATAAAATGAATGAAGAACTTCCCGAAATGACTCATTTTATTCTTCCCGGCGGCCACCAGAGCGTGTCATTCTGTCACATAGCTCGTTGTGTTTGCCGTCGCGCAGAGCGGCTTGCTACGGCTTTATACGAAATCGAAGCTTTTGATGAGGCTGTATTACAATACCTGAATAGACTTTCTGACTATCTATTTGTGCTGGCACGGATGTTGTCTAAAAGATTACAGGCCGAAGAGGTGAAATGGATTCCTGAAAAATCATAAGATCTCAAGGCGCGAGCAAGGATTATTTACAAAACTACATCTGAGCTGCTCAAAGGAAATAACATCATATTTTCGTGACAATTCCTAGAGCGTTTAAATCTCGATAATGGAGTAAAATTTATAATTTTAGCGTAAGTTCTTAACAGTATTGATTAAATAATAGATTTTTTTCTTGGCTATTACCACAAAAAATTTATTTTTGCAAAAATAATAAACCTGATCAACCCATGTATTGGACTTTAGAATTAGCATCTTATTTAAGTGATGCACCCTGGCCAGCAACTAAAGACGAGTTAATTGACTATGCGATTAGAACCGGTGCTCCGTTAGAAGTAGTTGAGAACCTGCAGGCAATTGAAGATGAAGGAGACTCGTATGATTCTATTGAGGAAATTTGGCCCGATTATCCAACTGATGATGATTATCTTTGGAATGAAGATGAATATTAAATAACAGCACGCAAAAAATAGAAAAAAGTCTCCAAAGTGAGGCTTTTTTTTTGCGTACATTTGAACCCCGTATTAAACAAAAACTATTATGAGTTTTTTAAATTCTGTATTGAAAGTATTTGTTGGCGACAAATCAAAAAAAGACGTCAAAGAAATACAACCTATAGTCGATAAGATAAAGGCGCTGGAAGGTGAGTTTGAAGCCCTTTCTTTAGATGAACTTAGAGCTAAAACCACAAGTTTTAAAGCAAAGATCGCTGAAGCTTTAAAAGATATAAACAAGAAAATTGAAGACCTGGAAGCTGAGGCAGATGCCAATGACGATATTACGCGAAAGGAAGATATCTATGCTGAGATTGATGCATTAAAAGCAAAGTCTTATGAAGTATCAGAAGGCGTTTTAAATGATATCCTTCCCGAAGCTTTTGCTACCGTAAAAGAAACCGCCAAACGCTTCTTCCATAACGAACAACTTAAAGTTAAAGCATCAGAATATGATCGTGAACTTTCTGCCGAAAAAGACTATATAAACCTTGAGGGAGATCACGCTATTTGGAATAACTCCTGGGATGCTGCCGGAAAACCGGTAACCTGGGATATGATCCATTATGATGTGCAGCTAATTGGGGGTGTAGCAATGCACCAGGGAAAAATTGCAGAGATGCAAACCGGTGAAGGTAAAACTCTTGTAGCTACCTTACCAATGTACCTTAATGCCTTAACCGGGAATGGAGTGCACCTTGTAACGGTAAACGACTACCTGGCCAAAAGGGATAGCGCCTGGATGGCTCCTATTTTTCAATTTCACGGCCTAAGTGTAGATTGTATAGATTACCACAGGCCAAACTCTGCTGCCAGAAGAAAAGCCTATAATGCCGATATCACCTACGGAACCAATAATGAATTCGGTTTCGATTATTTGCGTGATAATATGTCTCACGCGCCAGACGATTTGGTGCAGCGTCCACATAATTTTGCTATCGTAGATGAGGTAGATTCAGTGTTAGTAGATGATGCCCGTACTCCACTTATTATTTCGGGACCTATTCCAAAAGGAGATGTGCACGAATTTAATGAGTTAAAACCGGCAATTTCCAATATTGTAGAGTTACAACGTAAGCATCTTACCAAGGTTTTTGCTGAAGCTAAAAAGCTTATCAAAGAAGGAAATACCAAAGACGGTGCTTTTCTATTATTAAGAGTTTACCGCGGACTTCCTAAAAATAAGGCACTAATTAAATTCCTAAGTGAAGAAGGTATAAAGCAACTACTGCAAAAGACCGAAAATCACTATATGCAGGATAATAACCGCGAAATGCCTAAAGTAGACGCGGATCTTTATTTCACTATTGAAGAGAAAAACAATCAAATAGACCTTACAGACAAAGGTATTGATTACCTTTCTGCCGATGGAGATGCCGATTTTTTTGTATTGCCAGAAATGGGAATGGAAATCGCCAAAATCGAAAAAGAAGGACTTTCTAAAGAAGAAGAGGCTCAGAAAAAAGAAGAGCTTTTTAGAGATTACAGTGTAAAAAGTGAGCGTATTCACACCCTACGCCAATTGCTTAAAGCTTACACCCTATTCGAAAAAGACGACGAATATGTGGTGATAGATAACAAGGTGAAAATCGTTGACGAGCAAACCGGCCGTATTATGGACGGGCGTCGTTATAGCGATGGTTTACACCAGGCAATTGAAGCCAAGGAAAATGTAAAGATTGAAGACGCTACTCAAACTTTTGCTACGGTAACCCTTCAGAATTACTTTAGAATGTACAGCAAGTTATCGGGTATGACCGGTACAGCTGTAACTGAAGCTGGAGAATTCTGGGAAATCTATGAATTGGATGTAGTAGAAATTCCTACCAACCGCCCAATTGCAAGAAACGATAAAGACGATTTGGTTTACAAAACCAAACGAGAAAAATACAATGCGGTTATAGATCACGTAACCGATCTTTCTAATGCCGGAAGACCGGTGCTTATTGGTACAACCTCGGTAGAAATTTCAGAATTACTTTCAAGGATGCTGAAATTAAGAAATGTACCCCATAACGTGCTTAACGCGAAATTACACAAAAGAGAGGCCGATATTGTTGCTGAAGCCGGTAAATCTGGAATTGTAACAATCGCCACAAACATGGCAGGTCGTGGTACCGATATTAAACTAAGTAAAGAAGTAAAAGAAGCCGGTGGTTTGGCTATTGTAGGTACAGAGCGTCACGATTCACGACGTGTAGACCGCCAGTTAAGGGGTCGTGCAGGCCGTCAGGGAGATCCGGGAAGTTCACAGTTTTATGTTTCTTTGGAAGATAACTTAATGCGTCTATTTGGTTCTGAAAGGATCGCCAAATTAATGGATAAAATGGGTCTGGAAGAAGGTGAAGTAATTCAGCATTCTATGATCTCTAAATCTATTGAACGTGCACAGAAAAAGGTAGAAGAAAATAACTTCGGAATAAGAAAGCGTTTGCTCGAATATGATGATGTGATGAATGCGCAGCGTGAAGTAATTTACAAACGTCGTTACCACGCGTTATTTGGAGACAGGCTTAAGGTTGATATCGCTAATATGATCTTTGATACTTCTGAAGCGATTACCGAGAACAATAAAGTTGCCCAGGATTATAAGAATTTTGAATTTGAACTAATTAGGTACTTCTCTATGAGTGCCCCGGTTTCAGAACAAGAATTCGAGAAAATGGGCGTTCAAAAAATTGCCGGAATTGTTTATAAAGAAGCCTATAAACATTACCAGCAAAAAATGGAGCACAGCGCTTCCAGAGCATTCCCGGTAATTAAGAATGTTTACGAAGATGAAAGCAACAACTTTGAAAGAATTTCGGTTCCATTTTCAGATGGTCAAAAAACACTTCAGGTAGTTACTAATCTTGAAAAAGCTTACGAAACCGAAGGTGTTCAACTTGTTAAAGATTTCGAAAAAAATATAAGTCTTGCTATTATAGATGATTCTTGGAAAACTCATCTTCGTAAAATGGATGAGTTAAAACAAAGCGTTCAGCTGGCTGTTCACGAGCAAAAAGATCCTTTATTGATCTATAAATTTGAAGCTTTTGAATTGTTTAAAGCTATGCTAGACCAGGTAAACCGTGATGTGATTTCTTTCCTTTTCAAAGGTGAAATTCCTGAAGGAAATGTTTCTAACATTCACGAAGCAAGACAACGCAAAAAAGAAAAGGTAGAAACCCAGAAGGAAGAAATTCCTAATATAGATGAAAGAGCCGCTCAAAGTCGTGCTGCAGGGAACACCCAACAGCAACGCAAACCACAGGTAACCGAAACCATTACAAGAGACCAACCTAAAATTGGTCGTAATGATAAAGTGACTATTAAAAATGTGATGAGTGGAGAAAATAAAACGCTAAAATACAAACAAGCGATTCCGCTTATTGAAAAAGGAGATTGGGTTGTAGTAAACCAATAATCTAATTTCAATTCCTTTTAATAGGGCTGTCTAAAATTCCGAAAAATGGAAGCTTTTAGACAGCCCTTTCTTTTTTCGCCTATTTTTTTGAGTAAATTAGCTTTTCAACTAATCAATCAAAAAAATGAAAAAATACGAAATAGAAATAAAATGGGGAGTGATCTTTTTCGCGGCTTCCCTACTTTGGATGTATTTTGAAAAACTAATGGGGTGGCACGATGTGTTAATTGCCAAACATCCTATCTACTCAAACTTTTTCGGCCTAATTGCAATCGCGATTTACTTATTTGCCATTCACGATAAAAGAAAGAATTTTTTCCGCGGAAAAATGAGTTGGAAACAAGGCTTCGTTTCGGGAGTTATTTTAAGCATTGTAATTGCGCTCCTCTCCCCTATTGGCACATTAATTACTCATTATTTAATTACGCCCGAATTTTTTGACAATGCTATAGAAAGCAGTGTAGCGAGAAATGCAATGAGCCAGAAGGATGCCGAGGCTTACTTTAACCTCAACTCATACATAGTGCAATCTATAGCAGGAGCATTAATGATGGGCGTGGTAACAGCAGCAATTGTGGCTCTTATTTTAAAAAAGAAATAATCAGGAATTTCTAAGTTTTAGTAGATAATTGGGATCTGGACAATTTTGCAAATAAAAGTCCAGGTCTCTTCTTGAAGTTACTCCCGGAAAATCACCTATTTTTTCCTTCATTTCCTCTATGATCTGGAAATGTAAATGTGGGGCATAATCCCCGTTTTCTTCGGCGGTGCCCAACTGGCCTATTTTCTCTCCTTTTTTAATAGAAGTTCCAAGAATCAAATTTTCTAAAGAAGCCCGACTTAAATGACCATAAAGAGAATAGAATTTCTTCTCTTCAAATGTATGTTCAAGAATAATTGTTGGTCCGTAATCGCCAAAATTGGTATTATCATTAAAGCTATGAATTTTACCATCCAGAACCGCTAAAACATCAGTATAAGCATCAGCCCAAAAATCCAGACCCAAATGAATATTTCTATTTGAGTCTTCATCTTCTGAGGCTGTAAAAAGTTCACTTCTTTTATATAATTTTCGAACTTCAGAATAACCTCCAAAAGCGACTTTTTTTCCGAAGGCATTTAAATATTCAGCTATATAATTAGAAAAAGCCCGGGAAGAAGAAACATCTACTTTCCCGAGCTCTACATTATCTTCAGATAAATCTATTACTATATAATCTTCTTCCTTTAAATTCACGTCTAAAACCTGGGTAAACCCAGAAGTTAGCTGCGAAAGAAATTCAGAAAAATTGGTAGTTTCCATAAGCGATCTTATAAACGCTTTGTTGTTTATAAGATCGCAAAATACAGTATGAAATCTAATTTAACAAGACTTCGCTAAAATTAGCTTTAATACTAATATTCCCACCTGCATCTTTTGATTTATGATACCCACTAAGTTTTTTATTATCGTAAGACTCACTGCTTGTTAGCTTCAAAGCATTAGGATGCTTAATATCACTTTGCGTGCCGCTATACATAAAGTTAAACGCCGAAGAAGGCAAACCTAATTCTAAATCGCTATTCTCTAAATTTATATCCAGGTTTTTAAAATTAGGGCCAAGGCTTACAATATTGAGTTCACCAAAATTCCCCGACAAGATTCCGGTATCTTGCAGCTCATTGATATTCACATTGCTTGAATTTGAAGTGAGTTTAATGCTTTTAACTTTATTAATTTTAAAGTTCTTTACATACTTGGCATCCATAATTCCGTAAGACCAATAGTTGATATTCACGGGCGTATAGGCTGCTTCAACATTGGTGTTTTTCCCATTTATCCTATCGGCGTTAAGTTTACTATGAGAAAGATCTGCTCGCAAATTATTAGTGCTTCCAGAAAGTTTAACCTCTCCGTGACGAACATCAAGCTTTAGTTTAGCGTTTTTGGGCATTTTCACCTTAATGGTTTTTTTAGCCTTAGAATTATTTAAAACTATCACTTTACTTTTCCCTTTTTCATCTTCTCCAAAACGAGCTTCCATTTGTGCGCCAAAAGATTCGCCCCAGGCTTCCATATCTTTCCCAAAGCTTTCTGCCCATTTCTCCATAGACTTTTCCAGCTCCTCCTCGTTTATTTCCATTTTCATTTCAAAATTCTTCTCCCACTTCTCTGCATTTTTTTCAAATTGGCTTGCCCATTTTTCCATAGATTTTTCAAAGTCATCTCCAAAATTGGCTTCTACCTCTTTTTCAAACTTTGCCAGATATTCATCGCCGTCTTTTTGATAGGCTTCATAGTCAAATTTTATTTTTCCCATTTTCTCACTAAATTCTGGCGGAAGCGGCGCCCCCATACCTTCACCCATGCTTTCTCCCATACTTTGTAATAAAGGTGTTACCAGATTATTCATTAGCGGTTCCAGCATCTGCGGAAGGCTGGCCAGCGGTTTTTCCAATCCGCTTAGATCTATATCTCCATTCCACTGCATTCCCCCACCGGAAGAAATATTAACTGTAGAAGCATTTCCTGAAGTATTCAATTTCCAGGCAGCCAGAAGTTCTTCTGTCTTTTCTTTTGCAAGCTCACCGGTTTCTAAAGTAGCTTCTATTTGAACTTCATTTTTATCCCAGTAATCTACCACGATATTAGTATGACTGGCATCTATTTTCACTTCTACATTATCTGAAGTTTTATAAGTTTTATTTAACTTCTTTGTTTGGGCACTAAGCACTACCGGAAGGCAAAGGGCTAGTGCGAACATTAAATTATACCTCGTAGTTTTCATATTCTTTGTCTTGTGATTGTTTAATTTCTTTTAATTTATTCTTCAGCTTATACAGCAAATCCAATCTTAATTGAAGGTTCGCGATCATTGCCTCTAAAGTTTCTTCGTTTGGCCCCGTTTCTTTTATCTCTGTGTTTAGTCTTTGATATTCTTTATCTAACTCAGCCATTTGCTTCATAAAAGAATCTATAAGCGCTTTATTCTCTGGGGTAATATTGATTTTGGAAAGCTCAATATTGAGACTCGCCATATAATAATCTTCAATTTTTTTGAATTCAGGAGAAACCTCACTTAGTTGAAAGTTATGCTCAGCAGGTTCTAATTTATCTTCTTTTTCTTCGGAAGGTTTTTCAGTTGGAGTATCAACCACCGAAGGGCTGTTGGTAAAATTATCACCACCAGAATTCAGAAAAAAGAATCCTACTCCCAGCGCTACAACCAGTACGGCTGCGATCTTTAGAAAAAAGAAAGAATTTTGTTCTTTTTTCTTCGGAAACTCCTTCTCAAGACGATCTTCAAATCGTTTTTGATGCCCTTTGGGTAATGTATTGGGTTTGGGCTCCTTTTCATTTTTAAACATTTCCCTAATATCCTGTGCCATTTTTTATAGTCTTTAATTCTTGCTGCAATTTTTTCTTACCTCTGTGTACTAACGTCCGCGAGGCTACCGGACTGATATTTAAAATCTCTGATATTTCTTCGTGATCATAACCTTCCATTAAGAACAACATCAACGGATATTTATATTTCTCCGGCAGGTTTTCCATACTTTGCTTTATTTCTTCCATCCCAATACCATCATCTACCTGCCAATTATCGTCTTCTTCTGCGCTGCTTAGTACCTGCTCGTTTATGGCCACTAACTCCATTTTTTTCGCCTTTAACTTGTCTATGCATTTGTTAATTACAATGCGCTTAAGCCAGGCGCCAAAAGTGACTTCTCCCGTAAATTGTTGCAGCTTAGCAAAGGCTTTTATAAAAGCTTCCTGCATCGCGTCTTCCGCTTCAAACGGATCTTTCAAAAAACGTAAGGCCACATAATGCATTCCCTGGCAGTATTGATTATAGAGCTTAAGCTGCGCCCTGCGATCATTATTTTTACAGGCTTCTATTAATTTATGCTGTATCATTTTTGATGGTTGATTTCATCCACTACATGGGATTTAATATTCTGGATACAAGCAACGAAACATTTTGGTTGGTTTTCAAAACAGTCGGCTTTTACCAGCTTGGTTTCATTATAAAGACGAAGCTATTTTTCTAATGTTGCAAGCTTCTATTTATTTTTAGTTGAAAATACGTTTTTTCGCTTTCATTCCTGGAAAATGAAGTTTGCACGCTTTTTGAATTAGATATTGTAAATTGGAGTAATAATGAAAAAACCGGTAAAGACTTTCTTGAAAATGGGTGGCATTATTCTAGTGCTTACTACAGTAATTTTACTGATTTTGCGCTATAACACAAAAGCTCATAGCCCGGAAGACACAGTATCTTATACTGAGAAAGATTTAAAAATGGAGGTTTTCTACAACCGACCTTATAAAAAAGACCGGGATATTTTCGGCAACCTGGTACCCTATAATGAAGTTTGGCGAACGGGAGCGAATGAAGCTACTACTTTTGAAACCAATAAAGATATTATGGTAGACGGCTCTCTTTTAAAGGCCGGAAAATATACCTTATGGACGATCCCCATGGAAAATTCATGGAAAGTGATTTTTAATGAAAAAATGTACCCGTGGGGAATCAACCTGGAAGAAGAAGCTTATCGTGATCCCAAATCTGATGCATTGGTATTAGAAGTTCCTACCCAGGAGCTAAGAAAAACCCAGGAGCAATTCACAATTAGGTTCGATAAACAAAATGAATTTGTTTTACTGAAACTAGGCTGGGATCATACTTTAATCAGCGTTCCTATAAAACCCGAAAAAGCATAAAAAAGGCTGTTTGTAGTTTTAATTAAGATCTCGTCATTCTGAATTTATTTCAGAATCTAATATTTGATTTTAACGTATTAGAACCTGAAACCAGTTCAGGTTGACGAAGAAATAAAACTTCAAACAGCCTTTAAATTTTAAATGAAAATATTCCTAATCTTCGTCTACCAAAAGATTAAGAGTAACATCTATATTATCTCTGGTCGCTCTGGAATAAGGACAAACTTCGTGTGCTTCATTTACAATCTTCTCACCGGTTTCAACGTCTACACCAGGCAAAAAACAATCTAAAGTCACAGAGAGTTGTAGATTTTCTTCTTCGGTCAAGCCTAATTTAACCACTGCACTTACACTAAGATCTTCACCTAATTCGATATCGTGTTTTTTAGCTACTTGTTGTAGAGCTCCTCCAAAACAGGCAGAATAACCTGCACCAAACAATTGTTCTGGATTAGTGAAATCGCCACCATCTCCACCCATAGACTTAGGCATACTTAATTTTACATCCAGTTTTCCATCGTCACTTTTGGCGTGGCCTTTTCTTGCTCCTTTGGTGGTTACTGTTGTTTTATACAAATTTTTCATCGTTATTTAAGTTATATTAATTAGGCTTGAATATACCAAGCAAAAACAAGGCTCACAAAGATCGAATTCATAAATTTGTCATAAATAACCTAGGTTTTGAGCAAGCAGAAACATCAATCAGCACTACATGAATCGGACAGTAAGCCGGCATCAGTAAATGTAAACCCCAATTCGGCTCAAAAGATAAGGGCTTCCCGAAAAAGTAAATTTTCAGAAGAAAATCTTCTTCAGCAATTATTAGATGGAAATAAAAGTGCTTTAGGGCGTGCCATTACTTTGGTAGAAAGCAATCAATTTTCTCACAGAGAAAAAGCGCAGCAACTTTTGGAAGGTGCCCTGCCTTATTCTCAAAAATCTATCAGGATTGGAATTACCGGTGTACCAGGTGTAGGCAAAAGCACTTTTATAGAAAGCTTTGGCTCCTATTTAATTAAGCAGGGTAAAAAAGTAGCGGTATTAGCCGTAGATCCCAGCAGCAGTGTTTCTCACGGCAGCATTTTAGGTGATAAAACCAGGATGGAGAACCTGGTCACAGAAGAAAATGCCTTTATAAGGCCATCGGCTTCCGGAACTTCTTTAGGTGGCGTAGCTAAAAAAACCCGGGAAAGTATTGTTCTATGTGAAGCTGCAGGATTTGATGTAATCTTAATTGAAACGGTGGGTGTGGGCCAAAGTGAAACCACGGTTCACAGTATGACCGATTTCTTTTTATTGCTAAAATTAGCCGGTGCGGGAGATGAATTACAAGGCATAAAACGGGGAATTATAGAAATGGCCGATGCGATTGTTATCAACAAAGCTGATGGAGATAATATAAAAGCGGCCCGCGAAGCCAAACTCGAGTTTAATAGAGCCCTTCAACTTTATGCTTCAAAAGAAAGTGGCTGGAAACCAAAAGTAGCACTTAGCAGTGCGCTAGAGCAAACCGGAATAGACAGTGTTTGGGAACTCATTAAAGAATTTGAAAAGCTGGGAAAAGAAAATGGTTTTTTCCTGAAAAATAGAAAAGAGCAGAATAAATTCTGGCTTTTACAAACTATGAACGAACATCTAAAGAATCGTTTTTATCAAAATCCTGTAATGAAAAACGAACTTGAAATTCAACTAAAAGCTATTGAAAACAATAAAGTCACAGCCTTTGCCGCTGCAGATCTTTTAATTGAAAAGTTTGAAAATCTAGCTTAAGAGTTTTTAAATATTTGAAGCTGTACCCAGTCGTGCATTTTATAGAATACAAAACCTAAAAGTGCTCCAATAAGCATTCCTACAATAATATCTCCCGGATAATGTACACCAAGGTAAACCCGGCTGTATGCCACCAGTAGCGCCCAGCCTACTAACCAAAGTATCATCTTTGGAATAACTTTTCGAAACAGTAAGCCAAGAAATACCGCTACTCCCATAGAATTTGCCGCGTGAGCAGAAAAGAAACCGTAAGAGCCACAGCGAACCGCTACAAAGCGAGCATATTCCATCACGCCTTCCTGTCTGCAAGGTCTTAGGCGCTCAAAACCATCTTTAAATACATTTCCTAATTGATCTGTAGCCGTAATTAATAACGTGATAAAAACCACCGTTATCAAACTGGGTTTCCATCCAAACTTTTTAAAAATAAGGAACAGAAGTAAAGCATATAATGGAATTGCTGTCCATTTATCGGTAATAAGCAACCACAGCCAATCCCATGATTCGTTGCCCAGATTGTTGAGCCACAGAAATAACTGGTGATCTAATTCAATTAATCTATCCATTAATCTTCTTCGTATCGGGCAATTTCCCTATCGTAAAATTCTGAAGCTTCTTTGATAAGATTTTCGGTTTCGTTTTCCAATTCCTTTTCATCGTGCTGGTCAAACTCCTCTAACCATTCTACCTCATCGTTTTCAAGGTTGATAATGAAACGAGGAAATTCAGTATGTACTACGAAAATAGCAGTAGGATAATCGGTATTATCACCGAGTAAAAATTTAGGAAAATCCATAATTATATTTTTGATTGCGCAAGATTCGACTCTTGCAAAATAAGTTTTTTTGATAAATAGTGAAATCGAATGTACAACATTAATGCCGAAGCAGAGAGCCCGGCCAGCAGTCCTAACCAAATTCCCATGCTTCCAAGGTTTTCTGCTTTTCCAAAATACCAGGACACGGGAAAACCAATAATCCAATAAGAGATAAAACAAATAATTGTTGGGATTCTTACATCCTGGAGTCCTCTTAAAGCTCCTAAAATAACCACCTGTAATCCATCACTTAGTTGAAATAAAGCCGCTATCACTAATAATTGTGCGGCCAGTAAAATAACCTCAACATTATCAAGATAAAAAGTAGGAAGCCAATCTTTCAGTAAAATAAAACCAAGGGCAAAGACCGCTTCAATTAAAAAGACCAGTAAAAAGGTAGACATAGCAATTCTACGCAAATCTTTAAAATTGGCAAGTCCCTTTTGATTCCCCACTCTAATGGTTGCCGTTACACCAAGTCCCACGGCTATCATAAATGTCATGGAAACCAGGTTTAACGCAATTTGGTTTGCCGCCTGCGGATTAGTTCCCAGCAACCCTGCAAGGAACACGGTAGCGGTAAAAATCCCGACTTCAAAAAGCATTTGTAATGCCGTTGGAAAACCAAGGTTTAATAAGCGTTTAAACACATCAGAATTTAAAGATTCCTTCTTTCCCCATTTAAAATATTCAGCAAATTTCTTTTTACGTCTCAAAATTTCCCAAACAAACCAGAGCATAAAGAAACGAGAAATCAAAGTCCCAATTGCTGCACCTTCCAGCTCCAGTCTTGGAAAGATCCAAATTCCGTAGATAAGAAGATAATTAAATACCACGTTTACCACATTTGCAATTAGAGTAGCATACATCGCATATTTAGTTTGCGAAAGTCCATCTGCAAATTGCTTAAATGCCTGAAATATCATTAAAGGAATCATTGAAAAGGCAACAATATTGAGATAAGGAATAGCAAGTTCTACCACCTCTGGCGGCTGATCTAAATAGTACAATACAGGTTTCGCAATTAATAGCGCAATAAATAATAAGATGCCATTAATAGTACATAAAATAGCCCCGTGATGAAAGTAACTGCGCCCTTTTTGAATATCTCCGGCTCCATCAGCTTCAGCAATTAAGGGAGTAATCGCAAAAGAAAAACCAATTCCCAGCGAAAGCGCAATAAATACCATAGAATTTCCCAGGGAAACCGCCGCAAGCGGAGCAGGCCCAAGTTGCCCTATCATTAAATTATCTACCAATCCTACCAACACATGGCCTAGCTGACCGAGCATTACGGGAAAAGCAATGTGTAAATTTTTGTTGAATTCTTTAGTGTAGGCGCTTAGTTGCAAAACATAAATTTTGCCGGCAAAGATAGGATGATTTTACTCGATAATCGCGGTTAAATGCTCAGAGACTTTCCTGGAAATCAAATTATATTTTACAATAATAATGCTTCGTTGACTGGCTCCCAGGTTGTGTAAAAAGAATAATTAAATTTAAACCTAAAGTTTCCGGTCTTTTTCAAGATCAATATGCTTCATCCCGTATTTATCAACCAAATAGATTAGTGAAGTCATCGTGGCAGCGCCCAGCTCTAACTCACGCTTGTTTACGTGTTCAAAAGTATCTGTAGCAGCGTGGTGATGATCAAAATATCTTTGGGAATCTGGTCTTAAGCCTGCAAGCACAACGTCTCCTTTTTTCAAAGGACCAATATCTGCACCGCTTCCACCCTGTTCAAAATAATGAATTAAATAAGGCTTAAAAAGTGGTTTCCAACTCTCAATTTGAGCAAACTGTGCATCATCGGCATCAAATGAAAATCCTCGTGGTGTAAATCCACCGGCATCACTTTCTAAAGCAAAAATGTGATTTTCGTTTTTACTATGTGCAACATCGGCATATTTATTTCCGCCACGTAAGCCGTTTTCTTCATTCATAAAAAGAACAACTCTTATAGTTCTTTTAGGTTGGTAGCCGGTTTCTTTGAATAAGCGTAAAACTTCCATAGATTGTACTACGCCGGCTCCATCATCATGAGAACCATCTCCAAGATCCCAGGAATCAAGGTGACCGCCAACTACCATAATTTCTTCAGGAAATTCGCTTCCGGTGATTTCACCAATCACATTATAAGATTGTACCTCACCGTGATTTTCTGAACTTAATTTGTAATAAAACTCAAGGTCTTTTTTTAGTTTTAAAATTCCAGAAAGATACTCGGCGTCTTTGGTGCTTATTGCTGCAGCCGGAATCCTTTTGTTCTCTGGCAAATCTCCATAACTCATAGAACCCGTATGCGGGTACTTATCAATTTTATGACTTAAAGAACGAACAATCACTCCGGCAGCACCATACTTTGCAGCAGCTTCAGCCCCAGAATAACGCTGATCTACACAGCCCCCATAAGCTTCAAAAGTTTGAATCAGCTCAGGCTTCATAGGGCGATTATAAAAAACTATTTTACCATTTATTTCATCTTTATAATTTTCAAGATCTTCAATTCCCTGCACTTCTATTACCTGGGCTTTTAATCCGGCAGGATCAGTAGCTACAGAACCTCCCAGAGCAGTGATATTGACTTCGGTAGTCATACCCGGGCCGGTTTGAATATAAGCGTGTTCTCTTGCACCACGTGTCCATTTAGGTACCATAACCGGTTGTAGCCAAACTTTATCCAGGCCAAGCTCTTCTAACTCAGCTTTTGTATACTCTACCGCTCTTTGCGCATTTAAAGAACCAGATAATCTTCCGCCTATATTGTTAGAAAGATGATCGAGCCAGTTATAAGCCTGTCCCTTAACCAAAGCAGCATCATAAATTTCACGAATCTTAAGGGAATCTTCCTTTACTTCAGGAGCCTGGGCAAATAAGCTTAGACTGAATAATACTGAAAAGGCGGTAAAAATATATTTTTTCATTTCAAGGGTATAATTTACTTATAACTAATATTTACGAAAATAATTATTCCTTTGGAAGCTATTCGCAATAGTTCGATTTTTATTTGAAACTTCGAAGAATCAATTTACAGAAACTAAACAAAGAATATGCCTGAAAACTAAGAAACCAGATTCAATTTATAGCCCATTTTAATAAGCTTTAAAAAAGATAAATTTTATATCTTCGCCGCTAAATTCTAGCAGTTTGAATAAAGTAGAGAAAGAGGAGATCATCGCCAAAGTTACCAGCCTTTTAAAGGAAATTCCATCTTCTATGGATATCGTTAAAAAAGGGGGAAACCGTCACAAACGTTTTAAATATCTTGCTACTCATATGGTTGAAAAAGCCATTGAAAAAGATGCTCTTATCGTTTCTGAAAACCGAATGGGAATCGCTATTTTATTTAAAACCAGCAAGAAAGATGATAATTTCCTAAAAGATATCCGTTCTCAAATTGGCCTGGTTTTAAATGTTACCGGGATAAAAAATGCATATCGCATTGTTAAAAACCAGAACTATATTAAAAAGCAGCGCCCACAGCATGGGGAATATCTTTATTGCTGGTTCTGGGGAATTTTAGCCGAATCTCGTGGAGCCGACACCCAGGTAGGCAAAGAGATGAAAGACGAATTTTACAGGCAGGCAAAAGAATATCAGGTGCCACTTTATGCTGAAACAAGAATGCGAAAAAACGCACTGGTATACCAGCGCTTTGGGTTTGAATTGTTTCACGAATGGCAACACCCAAGTGGGGATATTATGTACTTTTTAAGGTACAATCCGCCTGCAAAAGATTAAATATACTTCTTAAAACTTGCTCCCAAAGAGGTTTACATCTTCTTCGGTGATCTTATCACCTCCAAGTATAATTAGCCGTTCTACTACATTGCGTAACTCACGTATGTTCCCGCGCCAATCGTAGCTTTTAAGGGTGTTTAAAGCTTCTTCTGTAAACTCTTTTTTACTCGTACCGTGTTCGGCAGAGATCTTCTCGCTAAAATAATCTATAAGTAAAGGTATATCTTCGCGGCGTTCGTTTAACGATGGTACTTCAATTAGAATAACCGCCAGCCTATGATAAAGGTCTTCTCTGAATTTCTTTTCTTCAATTTCCTTTTTCAGGTCTTTATTAGTTGCTGCTACCACGCGCACATCTACCTTAATATCTTTACCGCTACCTACCCGTGAAATCTTGTTTTCCTGAAGTGCACGCAATACTTTAGCCTGGGCTGAAAGACTCATATCTCCAATCTCGTCCAGAAAGATTGTCCCGCCGTTGGCAACTTCAAATTTACCTGCACGATCTTTATTAGCCGAAGTAAAAGCACCTTTTACGTGTCCAAAAAGTTCGCTCTCTATTAATTCGGAAGGGATAGCGGCGCAGTTCACCTCTACCATCGGGCCTTTAGACCTGTCGCTTTTTTGATGTAACCAATGCGCTACCAGCTCTTTTCCGGTACCGTTTTGCCCGGTAATTAGTACACGAGCATCTGTGGGAGCAACTTTCTCTATAACATCTTTAATACGCTGAATTTCTTCAGAATCACCGATCATTTGAAAATTCTTTCCTACTTTTTTCTTTAAACGGGTATTCTCTACTACCAGTTCTTTACGGTCTAGAGCATTTCTTACCGTATTTAGTAAACGATTAAGGTCTGGTGGTTTAGAAATATAATCAAAGGCACCAAGTTTCATGGTATTCACTGCGGTTTCAAGATCGCCGTGACCAGAGATCATTACTACAGGAATTTCGGGCTTAATTTTCATTATTGCCTCCAGTACTTCTACGCCATCCATTTTGGGCATTTTGATATCACAAAGTACCAGATCAAAATCATGATCCTTTATTTTTTCAATTCCTTCAAGTCCATCTGCAGCTTCTTCAACCTCGTAGTGTTCACTTTCTTCAGTAAGGATTTTTACTAAAACCCTTCTAATTGCTGCTTCGTCCTCAATTAATAAAATACGTGCCATATTATAAAATACTAAATTTTAAGCCGCTACGGGCATAGAATGTATTGGTATCGTCTATTGTGTAAATATCTTCCCGATCCTTGTCTCTTAACCTAATATCGTTCATCACCGTGTAACCGGCGTATGCATAAAATGAAATATTGTCGGTGAAATTATATTGATATCCCAATCCGCTCAAAACAATGGTCATTGACATACTTTCGGCAAGTCGGTTTGCATCGGGCCTTGTTTGTGGGTATGGATTAAAATTTTGCTGAATATTCGCAAAAAAACCATCTAAAGTCACAAAACCCTGCACCTGGTGTTTGTCATTAAAATAATACTTTAAATTGGTTTTTGGTATTCCCAAACCATAAGACCATTTTTCATCAAAACGCTTATAATAATTTATAACCGGTAACGGAAAAGGGAATCCAGTGGTGGTAGAATAACTTAAACCTAGAATTAAACGCCAGGGTTCTACATAGCGTTCATCTTCTTTTATCTTAATAAAATATACCGAACCGGTGTAAATAAAATCGTCGCGTACTAACTCATTAGTGGTAAAGTTAGAGGCAACTTTTACTCCTGTTTCAGCGCCAAAACGCCATACTTCGTTCATTTTAAAAGTATAGCCTATTTTCCCGGTAAAAGACTGGAAGCGATCCAGGTTATTGGTAGAAAAAGCTTCATCGTTCTTATACTTAAAATGTACATTTCTATATTCTATTCCCGGAATTAAATAAGCATCATTGTCGCTAAGCTTTATAGGAAAATTCACAAAAGTTCTAAATCTTCTAAATGAATTATCGGAATCTGATTGCGGAAAATATGTGTATTCTATTCGGGCTAAATCTGTAGACTGAGCCATAGCCGGAAAAGTTACAACTCCTAGCAAAAGGAAAGCTATAAATTTTAAGGTCTTATTCATTTTTAGGTAAATTTTGGGTATAATTTTTTGTAGGATAAAAATGCACATCTCGCTGTGGAAAAGGAATCGTAATGCTATTCCTTCTAAATTCTTCGTCTATTTTAAACCTAAGTTGACTCTTAATTTTTGGATCAACAAAACTATCGCTAACATAAAAATGCAGCGAGAAATTTAGCGATGAGTCTCCGAATGCCTCAAAAAGTACAAAGGGCTTTGGGCTTTCCATCACATCTTTATTTTCTATAGCACAATTCAATAAAATTTCTTCAACTTTTTTTGTATCACTTCCGTAAGCAACGCCAACGCTAACAAATTCTCTTGTGGTTTCGTGATTTTGAGTGTAGTTAAAAATCACATCACTCATAAACTTATGATTAGGAATTATCATTACCTTATCATCCCGTGTTAGGGCTCTGGTGGTTCTAAGCTTTATTTGAAACACTCGGCCCACTCTTCCTTCCATCTCTATCACGTCTCCCACTAAAAGAGATTTATCTAAAATGATAAAAACTCCTCCAATAATATCCTGGAAAAACTCCTGTAAAGCTAAACCTATACCTACAAAAAGTGCAGCTGATGCTGTTAAAAGTATGGTAATATTTATACCGGCAGAACTCAAAGTAATGAGTATCACTACTAAGTAGACAAAGTATTTAATGAATTTAAAAATACTTATAAACTTAAGTTTGTCTCCTTCTTGCAGTTTATTGGTAATAAAAGACCTTATTAACCTAAGTACAATGCTGGTAAGAACAAAAGCAAAAATAACAAGCAGAATATTACCTATTGTAATATGCACGGTATTCCCTTCTGTTTCTATAGGAAACAAAACAAAATTCCAAAAATCTACAATACTTCCCCAAATATCCTCTTCTACTACATCTTTTAATGCTTCTGTAGTTTCTGAACCTTCCTCCTTCTGCATTCCTTAATATTTAAGCCATTTAAATAATTCTTTATAACTCGCTTTCTTCCCATACATAAGGATTCCTACTCTGTAAATTTTGGCTGCCAACCAGATTACCCCAAAATTGGTGATAATTAAAATCCCAACCGAAATAACTAATTCCCACCACGGCACCCCAAAAGGTATACGCATTAACATCACAATAGGTGAAGTAAGCGGTATCATAGAAAAAATAGTAGAAACGCTCCCGTGCGGATTTTCAATTACCGAAAAGAAGCCTACATAAATTCCTAACATTAACGGCAAAATAACCGGAAACATAAACTGCTGGGTATCGGTTTCGCTATCTACGGCAGCACCAATTGCAGCGTAAATCGCACTGTATAAAAAGTATCCTCCAATAAAATAGATGAGGAAAAATATAACCAGGCTCAAAATTGGTAAATTAATAACATCCATAACCAATTGAGCTATCTCTGGCTGTGCAATTTGCTCAACCGTTTCTAATTGCGATTTCTGAACCGTAAAAATATCTATCCCTAAAACGTAAAATGAAGTTATTGCCAAAACGCCGGCCAGAAGAACCCAAATGGTAAATTGTGTAATTCCCGCCAAAGAAGTTCCGAGAACTTTCCCCATCATAAGCTGAATAGGTTTTACTGAAGAAACTATAATCTCAATAATCCTATTGGTTTTTTCTTCAATTACACTGCGCATTACCATATTACCGTAAATGATAATAAACATCATTAATAAATATCCAGCCGCACCGCCAAAGAACATTTTTATATAGTTAGACATTTTCGAGGTACGCTCTCCAGAGAAATTCTGTATTTCAATTCTAACCTCTGTCTTAGCTTCATTTAACTGGTTAACATCAATCCCCCGTTCAATAAGTTCTTCGCGGGTAAGTCTATCAGCAATGGTTTTTTCTATGGCCTGTATGGTTCCCAAGCCGGGTGATTCTTTTCCAAAAAACTGGACACCTTCAACATCTCTATTAACATTTTCAGGAATATAAATGAGCCCATAATATTCCTGCTCATTTACCATTTTTTTTGCCTCTTCAAAGGTTTTTCCCGAAAGATCTAAATATTGAACCTGTTCCTGGTCTTTAAATTCTGAAGCAAACATTTTGGTTTCATCATACAACCCTATAATGCGCTGCTCGCTGCTATTTAGCATACTTAAATAAGCGATTAGAGCAAACATTCCTACCAAAATAAGCGGACTCAAAAAAGTCATGATAATGAAGGTCTTATTCCTTACCCGTGCCAAATATTCCCGCTGAATTATAAGTTTTAGATTACGCATTTTGAGTGACAGTTTTAATGAAAATATCGTTTACTGAAGGAATAACTTCCACAAAATGGTTTATCCTGGCTTTCCCAATTAAATAATCTAAGAGTTGGTTGGGTGTTTCCCCGTTATTTAATTGAATGGTCAATTTAAGATCGTCGTTTATACTTTTAAAGTTAGTATTGCCTATAACGAACTTCTCTTTTAATTCATTTAAAAGTAAAGTATTGTTTTCTGATTCCAGGCCAACCTCATAAGTATTAGATTTATAGGCTCTTTTAATTTCTGAAACCTTACCGTCCAGCAGTTTGTTAGACTGGTGAATTAAGGCCATATAATCACATAATTCTTCTACACTTTCCATTCGGTGAGTAGAAAAAAGTATCGTGGCTCCTTCTTCTTTAAGCTGAAGAATCTCGTTCTTTATTAAGCCGGCATTTACAGGATCAAACCCACTGAATGGCTCATCAAAAATCAGTAATTTAGGACGGTGCAGTACCGTAATGATAAATTGTACTTTTTGCGCCATTCCTTTAGAAAGCTCCTGGATCTTTTTGTCCCACCAACCTTCAATTTGCAGTCTTTTAAACCAGTATTCCAGGCGTTCTTTGGCTTCAGCTTTAGAAAGTCCTTTTAACCGGGCAAGATAAAGTGCCTGCTCCCCCACTCGCATAGATTTATATAATCCGCGTTCTTCCGGCAGGTAACCAATATGCGCAATATCTTTAGGATGTAAAGGTTTGCCATCTAAATAAACCTGCCCTTTATCTGGCATAGTTATTTGGTTAATTATTCTAAGAAGTGTGGTTTTTCCGGCTCCGTTTGGCCCTAAAAGACCAAATATACTACCTCGTGGAATAGCTATTGAGACGTTATTTAGTGCAGTAAAATTGCCAAAATGCTTATAAATATTTTCTGCTACTAAGAGGTTTTCCATATAAAAAGTTGGTATAAATAAACTCCCTGCAGCTAAGTATGCAAGGTATTAATATTGCAAAAATTGAGTCTCACTCCAAGATTGGAGCATAGTAAATATTAACTTGGTGTGTAAACTACCACAGAAAATTCACGAAGCATTATTATTGAAAATATAATTTGATTTCGTGGGAAATCTCTGAACATTTACTCTTGATTATCGAGTAAATATATTGAAATAGCACGAGAGATGTTTTGCATTAAGAAAAAAAATTGATTTCAGAAATGCTCTAAAAAACAAAACCCACCCTTAATAAATTAAGGATGGGAAAAAAATTGCTATGAAAAAGAAAAATTGTCACTAAAAGACTTAGTGATAATCAAATATATAAATTTTTTCTTAAAAGCGAGGTTCTAAGAAAACATATCTTTAACTTTTTCAAAAAATGATTTATCGCTTTTCTCTGGATTAGGCTGGAAGTTCTCGTCTTCAGCCATTTTTTCAAAGAAATCGCGCTGTTCTTTATTAAGATTTTTAGGTGTCCAAACATTTACGTGAACCAGCAAATCTCCTTTTCCGTAACCATTTAGATTACCAATTCCTTTTCCTCTAAGTCGGAGGATTTTTCCAGATTGCACACCTTCTTCAACTTTTATTCTCACTTTTCCGGTCACGGTATCTATCTCTCTGGAAGATCCAAGAACAGCCTCAGACAAACTAATGTACAAATCGTAATGCAGGTTATCACCTTCTCTCTGCAGGCTTGGATGTTCTTTTTCCTCTATTGCTACCAATAAATCTCCGGGAACTCCATTTCCAGGGGCATCATTACCTTTTCCTGAAACTTTTAACTGCATTCCATCTTCAACTCCCGAAGGAATTTTAATAGAAACGGTTTCTTCTTTTTGTACCAGGCCGTGAGCATCTGCTTCAGGTGGTCGCTTATCTATTATCTGGCCAGAACCACTACATGCTGTACAAGGCGAAGCGGTTTGCATTCTACCTAGAATGGTATTGGTTACTCTGGTTACCTGGCCTGTACCTTTACAGGTAGTACAGGTTTTATAAGTAGTACCGGGTGCCTGAACTTTTCGTTTTACTTTAATCTTTTTCTCGGCACCATTGGCAATTTCCTCTAAAGTAAGACTCACCCTAATTCTAAGGTTGCTTCCTTTAGCGCGTCTTTGACCACCGCCAAAGCCACCACCAAAACCAGAGAAGCCTCCGCCGCCGCTGAAGCCACCACCAAAGATATCTCCAAACTGGCTGAATATATCATCCATATCCATTCCGCCGAAGCCTCCGCCACCGCCGGCGCCACCTTCAAATGCCTGGTGACCAAACCTGTCGTAACGGGCTCGTTTATCTTCGTTGCTCAGTACTTCGTATGCTTCAGCCGATTTTTTAAATTTTTCTTCAGCCTCGCTATCGCCCGGATTTTTATCTGGGTGATATTTAATGGCCATTTTTCGGTATGCCTTTTTAATCTCGGCAGTTGAAGCTCCTTTACTTATGCCTAATATGTCGTAATAATCTTCTTTCATGGTCTCGTTTTGCGGATTCTAAAAAGCTTTTTATTTGCCGGTTACTACCTTAGGAAATCTAATAATACGTTCCCCAAGCTTATAACCTCGCTCTACTACATCAACTATCTTGCCTTTAAGCTTATCTTTAGGCGCAGGTATCTGGGTTATGGCCTCATGAATTTCAGAATCAAAAGCGTCTCCTTCTTCCACATTCATTGGCTCAAGACCTTTGCTGGTAAGCGTTTCCTTAAATTTATTATGAATAAGTTCCACCCCGTGAACTAAATTTTCATCACCCGATTTACGCAACTCATTTAAAGCCCTGTCAAAATCGTCTAATACTGGCAACATGGCGGTCATCACCTCCTGGTTGGCAGTTTTAAACAATTCTAATCGTTCTTTTGAAGTTCTTCTTTTGTAATTTTCAAATTCAGCAAAAAGGCGAAGAAATTTATCTTTTTCTTTCTGAAGATCTTCCTTTAGCTTTTCTTCTTCAGTAAGTTCGGGGGTCTCCTCTTCATTGGCTTTACCATTTTCATCATTTTCAACTTCATCGATAGCTTCATCTATCACATCTTCAATCTGATCTTTAACAGGCTGATCCTGTTGCTCTTCTTTTATATCTTTTTTATTCTTGCTCATCTTTATTGCATTTTAATATACGCTCAACGGGTCAAAATCATTGCCAATAATGATTCGGTGTCAAAATGTCACTACAATTATTTAGTAAACATTTAGCATTCACGTATTTTAAGTTTCAGTAATTTCGCAAACTAAAATAAAACTAAATTTTAACAAAATGAGAAAATCAATTTTAAGCACTTTTGTGATTGCAGCTTTCTTAACTGTAGTTGTAGGATGTAAAAACGATAAAAATAAGGCCGAAACTTCTGAAGCTAAAGATGCAGCAACTGCGCAAGCCGAAGCTATGGAGTTTAAAGTAGATACTGCCGCTTCTGTTATTGAATGGAAAGGAAGTAAACCAACCGGAAAACATACCGGAACTATTAAGCTTGCTGAAGGTACTTTTAGCGCTAATGATAGCATTATTGAAAGCGGAAGTTTTGTAATTGATATGCAATCTATTAACGTTACCGATCTTGAAGGTAAAGACAAAAAAGACCTTGAAGCTCACTTGATGGGAACTGTAGAAGGTAAAGAAGGTGACTTCTTTAACGCTACAAAATATCCTGAGGCTACTTTTGAAGTAACCGAAATTACTGAAAAAGACGGTCAAAAAATGTTATCTGGTAACCTTACAATTAAAGAAGAAACTAAAAACATAACTTTCCCGGTTAGCATTAACCAATCTGACGATAGTATGGAAATTACCAGTGAAGAGTTTAGTATAGACAGAACAAACTGGAACGTAAACTTTGGTTCTAAATCTGTTTTTGACGGATTAGGAGATAACTTTGTAAGTGATGATATTACTTTAAAGATCAACCTTAAAGCTACTAAAGCTTAAGAAGAATCATAATTTGAATACAAAAAGGGCTGTCAAAATTTTTGACAGCCTTTTTTTATGCTTATACATTTCTAATTTACTGGATAATCGAAATTAAGGTCCAAGGCTTAATTTGAAATTATATTTTCCAATAACAATCTTAATGAACTTGCTCCCAAGTAATTCATTTAAATAAGATCTTCCAGGGCTTTGGCAAGATTTACATATTCAAAGGTGTAACCCTCCTCCTCTATTTTGTCACTACTCACCAACTGACTTGACAGCACAATATGAGACATTTCGCCAAGCACTAATTTGAGGGCTACTTTAGGAACATTGGGCAACCAAACCGGTTTTCCCATTTGGGAAGCCACCTCGTTCACTAATTCTTTATTGGTAACAGGGTTTGAAGCTACGGCATTGTAAATACCTGTTAGGTGATTTTCTAAGGCAAAGAGGAAAATCCCGCTTATATCATCTATATGAATCCAGGATTGCCATTGTTTTCCACTACCCAGCGGTGAACCTACATTAAAATTTACCGGTTCTTTTAATTTTTGAAGCACTCCTCCATTTTCGGCTAGTACAAGTCCAATTCTAATCTTAGCGACCTCAATTCCCAGGTCTTTAAAATTATCTACAGCTTCTTCCCATTTTACAACAACTTCGCCTACAAAAGAATCATCTACGCCTTTATCTTCTTCGGTATATAGCTTTTCTAGAGAACTGGGGTAAATTCCAATGGCACTGGCAGATACAAGGTTTTTTACCTGGTGTTCGTTTTCCTGCAAGCATTTGTAAAGTAAGTGAGCCGTTTCAGTTCGGCTTTTAAGAATGGCCTTTTTCTGTTCTGCAGTCCATCTTTCGGCAATGCTGGCTCCAACCAGGTTTATAATAGCATCGACACCTTTTATAGCTTCACTATCAATTTCATTGTTATTGGGATTCCAGTAAAAACCTTTATAATCTTCCTTGTTTTCTAACTTATCTTTACTGGTAGAGAGATAATGAACTTGCATTCCTTTATCTCTACATAATTGGCTAATTTTTGATCCAATTAAGCCTGTGGCACCTGTAATTAATACTCGCATTTTTCTTTACAAGATAGCAACAAGTATAAATCTCAACTAAAAATTTTTACTCATTTAACAGCAAAACCTGCTACTTTTTTAATGCTCTTAACATTTCGCGTTTTCCTGGCGGACCTGGTAGCCGTTCGACGATAAAACCTGCCGTTTGCATAGAACGTCTCACACTTCCTTTTGCTGAATATGTCACTAAAACCCCATTGTTTTTCATCGCGGCATACATTTTATCGAAAATTTCTTCCGTCCACAGTTCCGGTTGAACCCTGGCACCGAAAGCATCAAAAAACACTAAATCGTATTTGTTGACATCTTCAATTTCTTCAAAACGCTTTTGTTGTTTTTCCAGTTGAAAATTTTCGGCGATAGCTTCTTGCGTATTCCACGGAATTTGATGCATTTTTTGAAAAGCATCTAGCTGATTTTCTGCGGAAAGCATTTCTGCATAATTAAGCTCACCTATTTCATTTTCAGAAACAGGATAGGCTTCTACACCAATATAATTTATATTCAGCTGAAGCTTTTTAGCCTCAAGAAAAGTGATAAATGCATTTAGACCGGTACCAAAACCAATTTCCAGAATAGAAATTTGCTTCTCTTTATTTAGGCCAACCCAATATTCTAAACCCATTTTTATAAACACATGCTGCGCTTCCTGTATCGCGCCGTGTTTGGAATGATACTGTTCGTCCCACTCACTTAAATGTATAGTTACCGAACCATCGCCGGTTCTTATGATTTTTCTTTCCAAGTTATTCTTTTAAAAGTACACCTTCTGCTATAAAAGTCCTGGTAATTTCAGGAGCAGTAATCGCCGCTATTTCAGCTTCAGATTTCCCTTCATCTTCAGCATAGTGTTTTTGATCTTCAACAGACATTTCATTTAAAAAAGCCTTTCCTTCTACAACAACCTCTGTGTTTTCGCTGTCTTTAGGCACAAAAAAACCATAATCTTTAAAGGTAACCCTCACCTCTTCCTCTTCCGGAAGTTCCAGGATTATCCAGCAGCCTTTCATTTTACAAACGCTATTAATTTTTGAAGAAAATTTAAGGTCTAAGGTATCGCCCGGTTTTAGCGAATTAAATTTCTCCAAAGCCTCGGCCTTGGTTAAAGTATTTTCAGCTGAAATTTCGGCGCCAAAAGAATTATAAGTTTCAGGCTTTGCTTCAGCTAAAACTTCATCTTCCTTATTAGATTTTTCGTTTTTACAAGCTGTAAAAATTAGGGATAAACCAAGTATAAATACAATTTTTCTCATTTTCTTATTTTTAGTTAAAACCTTGCAGGCAAACAAATTTACCAAAACTTTAGATTTTGATTCTGTTTTAATTTAGGTAAATTTGTTAACTAAACTAATGATAATGAAATACGATACTAACCAGCTTGAAATTAATAAAGTCCAAAAATCTAAAATTGAAGAAGTAAACTTTGATAACCTGGTTTTTGGCGAGATTTTCACAGATCATATGTTTGAATGTGATTATGCTAATGGGGAATGGCAAAATCCAAAAATAAAGCCTTACGGCCCAATACAATTAGCCCCTTCAGCAAAAGTATTTCATTACGGCCAGGCTGTTTTTGAAGGAATGAAGGCCTATAAAGATGAAGATGACCAAATTTGGCTCTTTAGACCAGACGAAAATTTTAAACGAATCAATAAATCCAGTGCAAGGTTAGCAATTCCTGAATTTCCGGAAGAATTTTTCTTTAACGGATTGGAAGAATTATTAAAACTTGAAAAAGACTGGATCAAAAAAGGTTTTGGAAATTCGCTATACATTCGTCCTTTTGTAATTGCTACCGAGGAATGCGTTTCAGCAAATCCTGCTACTAAGTATAAATTTATGATTATTTGTTCTCCTGCCCAGGCCTATTATAGCGGTGAAGTGAGGGTTCAATTTTCAGAAAAATACAGCCGAGCTGCCGATGGTGGTGTTGGGGCTGCAAAAGCTGCCGGAAACTATGCGGCACAATTTTATCCAACAAACCTTGCAAAAGAAGCCGGTTTTCAGCAAATAATCTGGACCGATGCCAATACACACGAATTCCTTGAGGAAGCCGGAACAATGAATATTTTCTTTAGAGTGGGCGACAAACTAATTACTGCGCCAACCAGTGATAGAATTCTAGATGGTGTTACCCGAAAAAGTGTAATAGATCTTGCTAAAGACCTTAATATTGAAGTAGAAATAAGGAGAGTAAAAGTTTCTGAAATTGTTGAAGCTGCTAGAAAAGGCGAACTAAAAGAAATCTTTGGCTCTGGTACCGCAACGGTAATTAATCCTATTTCTGGTTTTGGCTATAAAGGGGAAAAATTTGAGCTTCCAAAACTTGAAGATTCCTACGGAAAATCTTTTAAAGACCGACTAATGAAAATTCAATACAACCAGGCAGAAGATAAGCATGGTTGGAGACACCTGGTAAAATAATATTACCGATATTTAAAAAAAAAATAAACCTCACAGACTCTCGAAATCTGTGAGGTTTTTTTATAAAGTATTCTACGTAAAATCTTTAAATTTCTTTGAGTATAGAACCTGAAGTAAATTCAGGTTGGACGTAAACTATTTTGGCGGAAACAATACTGGTAAGGTATATTTTCCATCCAGTTCAGGCTTGCCAGAAGCATTAGATTTCTCAAAGATTAAATAACCTCTTTCATCATCTGGAGCGTTTTCGAAGTTTATTTTGCCAGAAAATGACACAAAATCGTTTGTCATCCATTTTCCTTCGGTTTTTACGGAGGTTTTGGCCAAAACTTTATAATCTTTATCTACCAGTTTCACTGGAGCTTCGGCTTCAAAAAACCAGCTTCCACGAGCTTTCCCTTTAATTTCTAAAGGAGAAGTAATTTCGATATTAGGCAGAGGCTTTTCCACATTAATAAGATCGGAAAAATCTTTACGTTCCTCAGCATCTTCTCTCATAAAGTAAAGTGACTCCAAAACCATATTCAACTTGTTCTTGCTTTCCTCTTCTACTTTTCCCGAAAAACTAACCTTATCTTCTCCCATAGGATCGCATTGCTCCATAGGTTTGCTTTCACCCATTGCAGAAACACAGGAAGCCTTAAAGTTGGATAATGCATAATGCACAAAAATTCCTCCGGTTTCGTTCCATTTTTCCGGCGGTTGGTTAAACCTTAGAAAATAGGCCCAAGGCTCGCCGTTTTCCAGAAGATAAACCTGGGATTCAATTTCATTGATATTAAAAGATAAATTTAGATTAGCATCCCAATCTTTTATAGATTTTTTGCTACCCGAAGGAGCATCTACACCAAAACCTTTTGGTAAGAAAGCGATGTAGGGAATTTCTGGTTTTTCATGAATTGCCAGCGGTTTTGAAATATTCAAGTTTTCTGGATAGACATTTATTACCACGCTATTGCCGGGTAATTTCCCTTCAGAAACCATTAGATCTTCTGGGTATTCAAAAGCGAAATTCCAGGTATCGTCCTTATACTTTTGAATTTCTGCTGGTGCTTCAATTAGGGTATCTTGTTCTACTTCACCACTGGAATCTTTTTCAGTTTTCTTAGGGTTTTTACAGCCTAAACCCATAAGAATTATTATAAGAGAAATAACCGAAAGTTTCATTTTTTAAGTTTTGCTTTAAAATAAAAAACTGCTTTCGTTTTAAAAAATCAACAAAATTAGTCTCTAAGCGCTTTTGCAATATTCGGCTTAACATAGGCTGGCCCTTTAATTACTTTGCCCATTTTATTATATATTGGATTTCCGTTTTCATCCAGCTTACTCATATTACTCTGCTGGATTTCATCAAAAATTGCTTCAATTTTATGTTCCAGTCCGTGTTCAATAATGGTTCCGCATAAAACATATAACATATCGCCCAGGGCATCAGCTACTTCGGTAAGATCTCCATTATTTGCTGCCTCCAGGTATTCCTCGTTCTCCTCTTTCATTAATTCGTAACGCAACCGGTTTTTTTGGTCTCCCAGGGAAGCTATTGGATCGTCAGAAATTCCTAATTTAAAGCTGGTATGAAATTGCTTTACTGCGGCGAGTCTTTTCTTCATTTTTATATAATTTAAATCAATTACAGGTTAAGCCTAAAACCTTAACTTTGCATAAAAGTAAATAAAATGTTTAGCACAGGCCAACTCGTTTTCGCAGGCTTATTTGTAGTCGTTTTTGTAATAATTATTGTGATTAGTTATAAAAAAGATACTTTATTACATAAAAAACAATATAAAGGTAGTATTTGGGTACTTCTGGCATTTCTTGCCTTTATAGGCTTACTGTTTATACTTAAAACCTTTTTAAATCCCTAAATATCTTGTTTACCAAATATTGTTAAAATAAGTATCTTCGTTTCTAAACCAACCTATATGAAAATTTTAAAATACCTTTTCTTTCTACTTTTAATAGTGATAATTGCGGGTTCTATCTATATCGCCACAAAAGATGGAGATTACCAGGTAGAAGAAACCAAAGTAATTACCGCACCGGTAGAAATGGTTTTCCAGGAAGTTAATGAACTTAAAAACTGGGAAAATTGGGAGCCCTGGTCTGCTGAAGCCGATGATATGATCATAGAATACGGAGCGAAAACAAGTGGAGACAGCGCTACTTATTCCTGGAAAAGCGAGAGTGCCGGTGATGGAGAAATAAAGACTATTGCGGCTAAACCTTATTCTGAAATTGAACAGGAAATCACTTTTAAAACTTCTTTTGGAGAATCTACAAGCGATGTCTACTGGGAGTTCAAGGAGATTGAAAACGGGACGGAAGTTACCTGGGGAATTACAGGTCATCAAAGTTTTATGGAAAAGTTAGCTTTCACCTTTCAGGAACAAAGTATTTCAGAAATGATGCGTCCAAAGTTTCAAAAAGGTCTTAATAATATGGAAAGCGTCATTTTAAATAAAATGGATAAATACACCATTAATGTAGATGGTGTTATTCAGCACGGTGGCGGTTATTATATGTACACTACTACTGCCAGCAAAATTAGCCAGGTAGATGAAAAGATGGCTCCGATGTTTACCGAAGTCTCTACCTATATGGATGAAAACGGGATTGAGAAAAACGGAAATCCTTTTGTTCTTTACAATGATTGGAACGAAACATCGGGAACAGCTATTTTTTCAGCAGGAATATTTACCTCCAGCGAAGTAATTACGCCCGCTGAAAGTGAGATCTTAAATGGATTCATACCCAACCAAAAGGTCTTAAAAACCACTTTAAAAGGTGATTATAAAAACCTTAAAGAAGCCTGGGACACCGCCTATAATTATATTGCAGAGAACGATCTTGAAGTTATAGAGGATGCTCAAAATTTTGAAGTTCATTTAACTTCCCCAGAACAAGTGGCTAATCCTGCTAAATGGATCACACACCTTTACATTCCTGTTAAATAAACACTTATGTTTAAACAACTATTATTGATTTTTCTGGGTGGCGGCCTTGGCAGTGTTTTGCGCTACCTAATCAGTAAAAGTTTAAATTCTGAAACCTTTTTTCTACCCTACGGAACTTTTACCGTAAATATCCTTGGAAGTCTATTGCTTGGCCTAATTTTAGGCCTCGCTGCCCGGCACGAATTCTTTAGTTCTAATCTCGTATTATTCCTGGCCGTAGGTTTTTGCGGCGGTTTCACTACTTTTTCAAGTTTTGCTCTTGAAAATCAAGCACTTTTACGTTCGGGCGACTACCTAAATTTCTTCTTTTATGCTTTTGGAAGCATAATTCTTGGAATTTTAGCTGTCTTTTTAGGTCTTTTTCTCTCCAAACTAACCTAGCCGGCACCCCAAAATTTACAAACAAAGTAAAACTTAGCCTTTTATAAAAACAACCCCTAAAAAATTAGGGGTTGTTTTTGTTTTATTCGCATTAATTAAGCATGACACCCTATTTTTTTATGGGTGTTATGATAATTTTATACTTTTATAACCATTAAAAATCAAGTTTTTATGAAAAAAATAGAAGCAATCATTAGAAAGTCCAGGTTTGACGAAGTCAAGAAAGCACTTCACGAAACCGAAGTCAATTTTTTTAGCTATTGGGATGTTACCGGAGTAGGTAATGAGAAACAAGGCCACGTTTATCGCGGAGTATCTTATAGTACCAGCGATATTCAACGGCGCAAGATCTCCTTAGTGGTATCAGATCACAATGTAGAAAGCACAGTAGAAACAATCTTAAAAGCCGCCCATACAGGTTCTGTGGGAGATGGAAAAATATTCGTAACACCGGTGGATGAAGCCTACCGCATAAGAACTAAAGAAAAAGGAACAGACTCTCTTTCTTAAAATATCAACTCATTATAAAAAATCACTTTTATGGAATTACTTACTACAAATAATGTTTGGATGATGGTGTGCACCGCCCTGGTCTTTTTTATGCACCTGGGCTTCTCACTTCTTGAAGTTGGACTTACAAGACAAAAGAATGCCATTAATATCTTATTTAAAAACGTATTTATAATTTGTGCCGGCTTACTTACCTATGCTATTCTTGGATTTAATTTAATGTATCCGGGCTCATTTTTAGCCGGAGTAATTCCGGATTACTTCTTTGACCTTTTCGGGTTAAGTGCGCCTGTTGCAGATGGTTCTTTAGACTTAGCCTATAATGAAGGCTACACTTACTGGACAGATTTTCTATTCCAGGGCATGTTTGCGGCAACTGCGGCAACTATTGTTTCCGGGGCGGTAGCAGAACGAATAAAGCTGGGAAGTTTTATGCTTTTCTCGGTAATTTATATTACGATAGTTTACCCGATTGTAGGTTCCTGGAAATGGGGCGGTGGATTCTTAGACGGTCTTGGCTTTTATGATTTTGCCGGTTCTACCCTGGTACATTCAGTAGGTGGATGGGGAGCTTTAATAGCTATCTATTTACTGGGAGCTCGTTTAGGTAAATTTGGAAAAGATGGGCAGTCTCATGCAATTCCGGGTCACAATATTCCTTTGGCAACAGCAGGAGTTTTTATCCTTTGGTTAGGTTGGTTCGGGTTTAACGGAGGCTCAGTTCTTTCAGCCGATCCTTCTTTGACCTCTATTACTCTGGTAACAACCTGTCTTGCTGCAGCAGCCGGTGGTATTTCAGCTTTTTTAGTTTCAACAATTGCTTATAAAAATTATGATCTAACCATGTTTCTAAACGGAATTCTAGGTGGGCTGGTAGGTATTACTGCAGGTGCAGACCTTATGTCTCCTTTTGATGCGGTGCTTATTGGTCTAGTAGCAGGAGGAGTTATTGTTTTTGGGGTGTCGCTTATTGATAAACTAAAACTGGATGACCCTGTTGGTGCAGTAGCTGTTCACCTGGCTTGCGGAATTTGGGGCACCCTCGCCGTAGGAATTTTTGGAAGTATGGCCGGTTTTGATCAATTCCTTACCCAATTGGCGGGCGTGGGAATAATTGGTGCTTTCTGCTGTATTTCTGCATTCGTAATTCTTTCTATTATTAAAGCAACTATGGGCTTAAGAATGGAAGAAAAAGAAGAAACCGAAGGCCTGGACGCTCATGAACACGGTATGGATGCCTATGCCGAATTTGGAACGGTCCACGAAAGATAAATAAAGATTAAAGCTTATAAAAGAAAAAGGAGCGCTTGGCGGAGCGCTCCTATAAAGTAAACCTCTCATAAAGCTTTGCTCAACACATTTCAACTTATTAAACAAGACTTTTATTATGAAAAAATTTACCATTACAAATATCCGAAAAATATTCCTTTTAGGAATCTGTTTTGCTGCCGGAAATAACTTGCAGGCGCAGGAAACCGAAGAAACTAAAGTTGAAAGCTTTATGTCTAATTTTAGTATTAGTGGCTCTGTAGATACTTACTTCAGAACAAATTTTAATGGACTAAATAAGTATGAGTACAATGAAGCCGGTGATATTATTGCAGGCCCACAAGCTCCAGCTTCTTCTTTTGCAAACGATCCCGGTTTCGCTATTGGAATGGCGAATGTAATTTTAGGTTACGAAGGAGAAAAAGTAGGTTTTGTGGCCGACCTGGTTTTTGGACCTCGTGGAGAAGATGCTGTATTCGCATCAGGCGCTCCCAGCAATATCGTAAATCAATTATATGCTTACTGGAATGTGTCAGATGCAGTTACTTTAACACTGGGGAATTTCAATACCTTCCTGGGATACGAAGTGATTTCCCCGGCTGCCAATTTCAATTATTCCACTTCCTATATGTTTTCCTATGGCCCTTTTTCGCATACCGGAATTAAAGCAGACTTCACGATAGATGATAATTGGAGCGCAATGTTGGCCATTATGAATCCCACAGACTGGACTGAATTTAATCCCTACGGAAAATATTCTTTTGGCGGACAGTTAGGCTATTCTAACACAAATGGAAGCGCATACCTAAACCTATTATACGGTGAGCAAATGCCAATTTCAGACGAGGCAACGTTTCAGATAGATTTGACTACAGGTTGGGATTTTACCGATGCTTTCTATTTAGGCCTTAACACCACTTATAACACTACAGATGGCGCGGGATTTTACGGAGCAGCACTGTATCCGCAGTTTCAAACTTCCGATAGTTTTGCTATTGGTTTAAGAGCTGAATATTTTAAAGAACTGGAAGATGGCGGCCCTGTTTACGGCACTGATGCTGAAGCAATAGATTTTACGCTTACCGGTAATTACACTGTGGGAAACCTAACTATTAAACCGGAACTACGCCTGGATAAAGTTTCTAATACTCCATCGCCGGTCTTTATTGATTCAGATTTAGATGGTACCGATAATCTTTCCTCTTTTGTACTGGCTGCGGTTTATGCGTTCTAAATCAATTAAAGTTCTTAACGCCTGCTGTAACTGCAATTTCCAAATTATTTTCAGCAGGAACTATAGGACATGAAAAATCACCATTATAAGCACAATAAGGATTATATGCTTTATTAAAATTTAAAAAAATGGAATCACCCTCCGGTATCCTTAAGTCCAAATACCGTCCGCCGGAGTAGGTGGTTTCACCATTGGTAAGATCTGTAAAAGGTAAAAACAGGTAATTATAATATTCAGGATCTGAGATTAGCTCCTGATTTTGAAAGACATCCAGTTTAAAATCTTTCCCTTTAATACTAAAATACAATTCTCCGTATTTCACATAAACAGGTTTTCTATTAGTGGTAGTTTCCATTTTAAAAGGAGCTTCAGCCGGAGTTCTTAAAAAATGAGCTTTCACTAGAAAAGCTGAATCAATCTCGAAAAAATCCAGCTTCTTAAATTGAGCTAAATCATCTTTTGAAAGCGGAGTACGGTCGGGATCACTAAATTTTTCATTCATATCCCGCTGAAATTCCTCCAAATTTTCTTCCTGAGCAGTAGCTGAAACAGAAAGCATTAAGGAAACCAGAAAAAATAATTTCAGACTAACTATCAGCGTTATAATATTTGGCTTCCCCAAGATATTCCCTGATTTTCTCATTATAAGCTTTACTTAATTTTAAATCTAAAATTCCTTCAATATCGTATAATGCGTCCATATTATCAAAGCCGGTTTTAAGCAAATCTTCAAGATACAGGAGCGCTGTCTCGTGATCGCCATCGTGGCCAGCAATTTTAATGATGTTAAGATATGCTTCAGGATCATCCTTATCGAAAATGGTACGGAGAATACTCACAAATACTTTTGATCTGGCATTAGCCTTGGAATTCACATAAGTATCGTAGTAACTCTTACTAAGAGCATCTAAAAAGCCAAGAAGCCGGATTGCTTTATTTTGCTTTGGTCCACTAAATTTTTCTTCATTTTCCTTTAATTCCTGCACCTGGGCGGCCCACCAACCAACATTTTCAAAATTAGAAGTCATAACATCGCCATCCATATAATAAATATAATCCTCTCGTTTGGCATTTTCCGAAGCGATAGCATTGCGATAATCTCGTCTTTGCTGCCTGAATGCTTTATTTCGTCTAATATTCTTTATCTGGTCTCTCAAATCTATTTCCAGTCCAAAATCATCATACTTATCTTCAATCTGTTTCAGTTTTTCAAATGCCTGGTAATAATTACGCGTGCGTCTCAAAACCTGGGCATATTCCACTTCAGCATTATAAAGTTGCTTTATTAAATCTAGATTTTTAGGCCTTTTCCCCTCCTTTATCGCATTCAAGGTAAAACCTGCAACTGCATTTTGAATTACATCGGCAGCAGGCCATTCCACTCCATCTTCACAAGTATAGAAATTCATCTCTGTAGGGTAATCCTCTTTATCGAAATAATTTTCTATTTCCTTTAGAATCCCCATTGTACTCCTGCTTTCGCAGGCTATTGCACTAAACATAAACTTATTGCCAGAGTTCAAATAATCAGTATTTAACCAGGCATTTTCCACAGCTAACACTCCAGATATATTATTGTATATAAATGGCAGTGCTGTAGCCAGTCGACCACCTTCAGAAAGACCAGCTAAATAAACCTGTTCCCTATCAATAGCCAACATTCCATCTACCTGGTTAATAAAAGGTCCTATTTTAGTAAGGTTATTTTTTAAAGAATCTTTCTCTAAGTTTAAATTGGAGGCGGCGATAACATAAGATTGCTCTTCTGCCACCGTTCTGAATAGTTGAGTAGCCGCCCTTCCTCTACCTTGAGGGTCAAATACAAAAATTACCGGCCATTCTTTTTTTTCATCAAAATCTTGCGGGAGATATAAAGCAAAACTACTTGCAATAGAATCTTTAGTTGGAATTGAATCTACAATTCTACCTAAAGGAATTTCAATTTCCTGGGTATTTCCTAATTGAGGTATAAAACTTAAGAGTAAAATTAAAAAAGGTATCTTTTTCATCATAACATCACGTTATTACTATAAATATAAGCATAGATATCAAAGATCGTGCATAAAAAAAGCCTTCATCAAAGAGGAAGGCTTCATAAACATATAGGCGGTAGATTTTATTTTTTAACGCGTTGTAGTCTAAGATTGTCATCTCTAAAGAAAAGACGGGCAACTAACGAGACTACAAGTAAATCTGCAAAGATTAAAAACAACACCCTCACTACTTCAATACCGGCAAAATTTAATCCGGAAAATCCTATCGCACCGGTTAAAGCCGCAACGATTAGGAATAATGTACTATACTTTCTCATAATGCAATTTCTTTTTTGTAAAAATAGGTACAGTATAGTCGTCATGCTATTAATAAAATTACAATTTGCTATTATTTAACTAAACCAAATATAGCTTTAAGAAATTAGTTAAAATAGCCTCAAAAAAGAAGGTATTTTAACTGAATTTAAAAAAAACAGCACAAAAATCATCTATTTAGAAATCGCCGGAAATAGCTATACATAAGAATTTAAGATAATTTTGTGGCATTTTTATTTATTGGTGCAAATTCTACCACCTGAGACAGTACAATATGGGTTTTGGTTTCGCCATAAGTGATAAGTTTGTCTATAAATTCTTCTAGATGAGCTTGGTCTCTTAAAACGACTTCCATAATAATATTTTCATTTCCCGTAATACGATAGCAATTACTAACCTCTTTAAATTCCTTTACCTTTTCAAGAAAGGGTTTTAATCTTCCCATAAAAGCCCGAAGAGTTATTATAGCTTTTAATTGATGGCCGGTTTGATGATAAGAGATTTGAGTTTTATAGCCTTTTATAATTCCGGCATCTTCCATTTTCTTCACCCTTTCTGCCACAGCCGGTGAGCTTAATCCTATCTCCCTGCCAATTTCCGCAAAAGAGTACCTGGCGTTTTCTTGCAAGCGAGTTAAAATAGCCCAGTTAAGTTCATCAATTTGCATATTAAAGTTTTATATGAATAATACCTTTTAATCAAAGGTAAAATATATTTTCAAGCTTAAAACCCGAAGTTAAGCTATTTATTTTCTCTTTAATTTTATGCTGAAATTTATTACTAATGTCACAGGCTTTTTCTTATAAATCTTATCATACACCGGTTTACCGGAAAGCTTTGGAAATTTTTAAACTTTCCAGGGCTATGGCTGTACATTTTACACAAGATAAACACGTGCTGGAAATGGGCTTTTCAGCCTGTCCAAAAGACAGATATGCGGGAGACCTTGTAAATGAATCTCTTCAACTTGCCCCGGGTGTTGCTTCTGTAGTCTCTGCAAAAAACTACGGCTCGCGATTAGAACGAATTCGAAAAATTAGAAAGGCAAGTAAAAGTTTAAAAACGCTTTGTAGAAATCTGGAGTTCTCTGGAGTAAGAGAGAGTGAGTTTTTAGAGCTGCTAAAGAAAGAAATTCATCTTTTTGATAAAATGATCGCAGATTGGATTCAGCAACTTAGAAAAGCTTAATTTAAGCTTAGCTATCTATTCAAAGAAAGCGAGCTTCACACCTTCAATAAGCATATTGGTTCCAATAATTGCGATAATTAATCCCATTATCTTCTCTATTACAATAATCTTATTCTGACCTATAAATCGCACTAAATATTCACTCGAAATAAAAGCGAGATGATTTAAAAACATTATTAAAGCAAACATCGCAACTATAATTCCCATATCCATATAGCTGGCCGTGGTAGTATAGTTTACTGCTGTCACGATGGTTCCCGGACCGGCTAAAATTGGAATTGCCAGCGGAGAAATGGAAATGCCTTCATTAAAATCCACTTCTGTCTGGTTATCAATACTGGATTGTTGTGCTCTTATCATTTCAAAGCCCACAAAAAACACCAAAATCCCACCCGTTATTTTAAAGGCAGGAATAGTTAATCCAAAAAGTTGGAAGATATATTTACCCAATAACACAAATCCTGTAACAATCACAAAAGCCGTGAAAGTCGCTTTTTTAGAAATAAAACGCTTTCTTTTTCCATCGGCCTGCTTGGTTAAGCTAAGGAAGATCGGAATATTCCCCACCGGATTATTAATCGCGAAAAATGCGGTAAACGCACCTATGGCATATAACCAGATATTTTCCATAGATTTATAATTTTGGTACTTACGAAGTTACAGGTTAAATTTTAGAAGCTGCAAAACTAATCTGAAATTTTAGCCCCACCCAATAAAAAGGATAAAAGTTTTAGGCAGCTTAAAATCTGATAATTAAAATATCACTTTTTCAGAGTTGAAGGAATGACCAGGACCGTTCATCCAATAATATTATTGAAACCCGGAGATAAAAAAATTCATAAATAAAAAACCCCAATGAGGCTTTCGCCTATTGGGATAATTTATCAGTAACTCTATAATATTAGAGCGGTGATTCGCAAGGCTCATCGCTTCATTTTTTTTCAATAAACTGCTTTAACGACATTTCCTTTTAAAGATCCCGATTTCGCTCCGCTTATCGGATAAGCGATTCGCACGCCTTCTCAAAGCGAAACAAATTCAACAACACTTTACTAGTAGAGATCCCGATTTCGCTCCGCTTATCGGGGATAAGCGATTCGCACGCATTCTCAAAGCAAAAAGCTTTGAGAATGCGGCTCTCTGCTTACATATTTCTTCTATACTGTCCGCCAACCTCAAACATAGCCTGGGTTATTTGTCCAAGGGAACAAACTTTGGTGGCTTCCATTAATTCTTTAAAAATATTCTCATTTTTAATTGAGGCCTCTTTAATTTTCTCTAAAGCTGCTTCAGCTGAATCTTCTTTGGCTTTGTGAAGCGTACTCAAAGTTTTAAGCTGGTGCTGCTTCTCTTCTTCTGTAGCTCTAATCACTTCGCCCGGAGTTACCGTTGGCGAACCGGTAGAACTTAAGAACGTATTTACCCCAATAATTGGATAATCCCCATTATGCTTTAGAGTTTCATAATGCAGACTTTCCTCCTGGATTTTTCCACGTTGATACATTGTTTCCATTGCACCAAGAACTCCACCTCTTTCTGTAATTCTATCGAATTCGGTTAAAACGGCTTCCTCTACAAGATCGGTTAGTTCTTCGATAATGAAAGATCCCTGAATTGGATTCTCGTTTTTCGCAAGTCCCAGTTCTTTATTGATAATTAACTGAATAGCCATCGCTCTTCTTACCGAAGCTTCGGTTGGCGTGGTGATCGCTTCATCATACGCATTGGTATGTAATGAATTACAGTTGTCATAAATCGCGTAAAGTGCCTGAAGCGTAGTTCTAATATCGTTAAAGTCGATTTCCTGGGCGTGTAGCGACCTACCTGAAGTTTGAATATGGTATTTCAGCATTTGCGCCCTTGGATTTGCGCCATATTTATGTTTCAGTGCTTTAGACCAAATTTTTCGTGCCACTCTTCCTATTACTGCATATTCCGGATCAATTCCGTTAGAAAAGAAGAACGAAAGGTTTGGACCAAATTTATTAATATCCATTCCCCGGCTTAAATAATATTCCACGTAAGTGAAACCATTAGCCAAAGTAAATGCTAACTGTGTAATTGGGTTTGCTCCTGCTTCAGCAATATGATAGCCGGAAATTGAAACCGAATAAAAATTCCGTACTTTTTCTTTTATAAAATGTTCCTGAACATCTCCCATTAAACGCAAAGCGAATTCGGTAGAAAAAATACAGGTGTTTTGCGCCTGGTCTTCTTTTAAAATATCAGCCTGAACGGTTCCGCGAACCACGCTAATAGTTTTTTCTTTGATGTCTTCGTAAACCTCTGCCGGAAGAACCTGGTCTCCGGTAAGTCCTAAAAGCATCAAACCAAGTCCGTTGTTTCCTTCGGGTAGTTCACCGCGATAAACGGGACGGTCTAGATCTCGGTCATCATAAAGTTCTTTATATTTTGCTTCAACTTTATCTTCAAGTCCGTTATCTTTAATGTATTTCTCACATTGCTGATCTATAGCGGCATTCATAAAGAAACCAAGCAACATAGGCGCCGGGCCATTTATCGTCATACTTACCGAGGTCATAGCGTCTGCCAGATCAAAACCGGAATAGAGCTTTTTAGCATCATCTAAACAGCAAATAGAAACCCCGGAATTTCCGATTTTTCCATAAATGTCGGGACGTTCATCTGGATCATTTCCGTAAAGCGTTACCGAATCGAAAGCGGTAGAAAGTCTTTTTGCGGGTAAGCCCATACTCACATAATGAAATCGGCGGTTGGTACGCTCTGGCCCACCTTCACCGGCAAACATTCTTGTTGGATCTTCGCCCTGTCTTTTAAACGGATAAAGACCTGCGGTATATGGAAATTCTCCCGGAACATTTTCCTGAAGGCACCATTTTAATATATCGCCCCAGGCTTTATATTTTGGAAGCGAAACTTTTGGAATTTGTGTATGTGAAAGCGACTCGGTATGTGTATCTATTTTTATCTCTTTATCACGAACCTTAAAGGAATAAACAGGTTCTACATATTTATTCACCTTCTCCTGCCAGCTCTGTATCACTTCCCAGTTATAAGGATCTAAATCCATTTTTACACGATCAAACTCTGCGAAAAGTAGTTTTAGAAAATCTTTTTGGGAATCTTCAGCATACTCATTTATCTCCTCTTGATTAATTCCGTGTTTTTCTAAATATTTAGATTGATTGTTTGTCATTTCCAAACCAGAAACCGACTCGATGGTTTTAAAAACGCCGTAAAGCTTTTGAGCTACCTCAGCCTGGTTTAAAGCTTTCTCATCGTAGCTTCTGTTATTTTCAGCAATTTCTGAAAGATAACGAGTACGTTTTGGTGGAATCACGAAAATCTTTTCACTCATTTCTGCTGAAATCTCAAAGGTAGAATTAAGATCGGCTTTGGTTTTTTCAGCAATCTTATCCATAATTTGACGATACAGGGTGTTCATTCCCGGATCGTTAAACTGAGATGCGATGGTACCAAAAACAGGTAATTTTTCAGCATCTTTATGCCATAACTGGTGATTTCGCTGATACTGCTTTTTTACATCACGCAAAGCATCCTGTGCCCCACGTTTATCGAATTTATTGATCGCTACTAAATCGGCAAAATCAAGCATATCGATTTTCTCTAACTGGGTGGCCGCACCAAATTCCGGCGTCATCACGTATAGCGCAACATCAGAGTGATCCATAATTTCGGTGTCGCTCTGTCCAATTCCGGAAGTTTCCAGAATAATTAAGTCGAATTCAGCAGCTTTTAAAACTTCAACAGCCTCAGCCACGTGTTTAGAAAGTGCCAGGTTGGATTGGCGAGTAGCCAGGGAACGCATATAAACGTGTTTGTTGTTTATGGCATTCATCCTAATTCTATCGCCCAACAAAGCGCCGCCGGTCTTTCTTTTAGAGGGATCTACCGAAATAATCCCGATGTTTTTCTCAGGAAAATCGCCTAAAAACCGGCGTACTAATTCGTCTACCAAACTGGATTTTCCTGAACCACCGGTTCCCGTAATTCCAAGAACTGGAATTTCACTTTTGTCTGTGTCTTCTCTTAAAGGTTCAAAATGCTTCAGAAAAGAATCGTGTTTATTTTCTGCAAGGGAAATTAGCCTTGAAATGGTATTTACATTCTTATTTTTTAAATCTTCAGCAACAGATTTTTCTTCAACCAAATCGCGAGTTTCAGTATCTACCCGCTTCACCATATCATTGATCATTCCCTGGAGCCCCATTTCACGACCATCGTCTGGCGAGTAAATTCTGGTTATTCCGTAGTCCATCAATTCTTTGATTTCTTCAGGAAGAATTACTCCACCACCACCGCCAAAAATAGCGATATGACCGGCGTTTTTCTCCTGAAGCAGATCGTGCATATATTTAAAATACTCGGTGTGACCTCCCTGATAGGAAGTCATCGCGATAGCCTGCGCATCTTCCTGTATAGCGCAATTCACCACCTCGTCTACACTGCGGTCGTGACCAAGATGAATTACCTCAACTCCTGTAGACTGAATAATGCGGCGCATTATATTAATTGCTGCATCGTGCCCATCAAAAAGCGAAGCTGCGGTAACAATTCTTATTTTATTTTTAGGCGAATATGGCTTTTGTTGTTCCATTGCTAATTATTTCTGAAATTTGAACCTGCAATTTACGAAAATTGTAATTCTAAAGCTCCTACTGTGCTATTATTATAATTCTGAATTCTGCTATTTTGTATCTTCCCGAAATGCTTAATTTTAGACTCCTAAAGCTGTATTATGTCAAAAATTACACTCCTTATTCATTGTCCCGATACTTCAGGAATTATTGCCCACGTTACTTCATTCTTTTACAAAAGGCAGGGTAATATTATTTATATAGACCAATACGTAGATGTAGAGAATACCGTTTTTTTTATGCGGTTGGAATGTGAGTTCAATTCGCAAACCAGTATAAAAATTACTAAAGATGAATTTAGGGAAACGGTGGCTAAACAATACAAAATGTCCTGGCAAATGTATTCAGCCAGTGCAAAACCACGTATGGCCGTTTTTGTTTCTAAATATGATCATTGCCTTTATGATATTTTAAGCAGGTACAAATCTAACGAGCTAGAGGTAGATATTCCTTTAATTATTAGTAACCATATAGATCTTGAACACGTAGCTCAAAGTTTTGGAATTCCTTTTTATCATATTCCGGTAACAGCCAGGAACAGAGAAAAAGCTGCTGAGAGCCAGCTTGCTTTACTGCAAAAAGAAAAAGTAGATTTTATTGTCCTGGCCAGGTATATGCAAATAATTCCAAAATCTTTAATAGCTGCCTTCCCCAATCGAATTATAAATATTCATCACTCATTTTTACCTGCCTTTGCAGGAGCGAAACCATATCATCTAGCCTATAAACGAGGTGTAAAAATAATTGGAGCGACCAGTCACTATGTTACTGAAGAACTTGACGCCGGCCCTATAATTGAACAGGATATTACTCGTATTTCTCACAGTCATTCAATTAAAGACCTTATTTTAAAAGGTAGGGATTTAGAAAAAATTGTTTTAGCGAAGGGAATCAAATATCACATCGAGAGAAAAACTTTGGTTTTTAACAACAAAACTATAGTCTTCATCTAACAAGTATTTTCGCGGTCAAATCAGCTTAAAACAAAAATGATACATTTGTAAAAAAGCTACGTTATGAAAAAATTATGTCTTGTCCTTAGTATTTTCTTATTTACATCCTGTGCTGAACTTCAGGAAATCGCCAGTCAATATCCGCAAGTTGGCGTTAGCAATACCGAAATAGCTTCAGGTTTACGCCAGGCGTTAGATATGGGGATTGAAAAGCAGGTAACTAAACTTACCGAAGAGAATGGGTTCTACAGCAATGAGTTGGTTAGGATAACCTTGCCTCCAGAATTACAAAAAGTAGATAAAACCCTACGAGATGTTGGTTTAGATGCTTTAGCCGATGAAGGCTTAAAAGTATTGAACAGAGCTGCGGAAGAAGCAGTTAAAGAAGCTACGCCAATTTTTGTAAATGCCGTACAAGAGATCACCTTTAATGATGCCAGAAATATTTTATTAGGCCAGGATAATGCCGCCACTTTATATCTTACCGCTAAAACCGAAGAACCACTTTACAGCAAATTTAATCCTGTAGTGACCAATTCACTCGAAAAAGTTCGTGCCACGCAAGTTTGGAGCAATATTATTAATCGATACAATAGCCTGCCTCTTACCAGCAATGTAAATCCAGACCTTGCAGATTATGTTACCAACCAGGCACTTGAAGGAGTTTACACCATGATCGCGGTTGAAGAAAAAGAGATAAGGGAAAAAGTTTCAGCAAGAACTACTAATCTTTTACAACGAGTTTTCGCCTTACAGGACAGTCAATATTAGGATGAATGATGTATGCTAAAAAATTAGTGAAATCTTCTTGAGAATTCATTTGTCTAATTTTTTTAACATATTATCGAATCAGCTAAATTATTTTACACTAAGATTAACTCAGACTTAGCAATCCTTTGCGGTTGTGCGCCTTATATTTGTACAAAGAAGAAAACAGTTTTATGTTCAAAATCTTTGAGACAAAATCTACAGAAGAATGCCTTTGTGATAAGTACACCCATCTTATGCACAAATCTTATAAATTGGCTCTTACCGATAAAGAGGAAAGTGACCGATTGAATGAGAGAGCACAAAAAATTCTTGATGAGCTTAGAAGAATGAAGTACGATAAAATAGATTATTAATCGCGAAGCGTTTTAAAATAGTCTATTGCTTCTACCAATCGCGATCCATACCAACTAAAATACTCACCATCTACCAGTTTAATTTCAACATTTAAAGTTGAAAAATATTCTTTATGCTTTTCCTTAAAAGGAAATGGTTCAGACGAAAGCAAGATTAAATCAGGATTTTTATCCTTTAATACTTCAAGAGTGGTTTCTGGATATCTTGCTTCCCTGAAGATATTTTCAAACTTATTCAGTTTTAAAAGTTCATCTATAAAAGTGTCTTTCCCAGCAACCATTAAAGGTTTTTTCCAAATAAAATACGCTACTTTTCTAATCGGTTTATTCTGAATTTGTTTCTGAAGAACACCAATCTTATCTCTAATAGAATTCACCATTGTCCCCACCAAAGCTTTTTTTTGAAAGATTTCACCGTATTGATGCATCAAATCAAAAGCATCTTCAATTTTCACAATATCTGAAACGTGTACGGGAGCAATTTCTTCAAGCTCCGCTACCATCTCTTGAGTGTTCTCCTCTTTATTACAGAGAATAATATCAGGATCCAGTGCTTTTATTTTTTCCAGCTTTACTTGTTTTGTGCCACCAACAATGGTTTTGTTCTTCCTAAGATGTTTAGGATGAACGCAGAATTTAGTAATACCCAAAATATTTTCTTCAAGTCCCAGATCAACAAGAAGTTCGGTTTGACTGGGCACTAAAGAGATAATTCGCCTGGGAATGTTTGGAAGAGAAATCTTTCTTTGTAATTGATCTATCACTTCCATGTTAGAATTTTAAAGTTTACTCAACTCTTCTGCCATTTGTTGCTGAAGTACTTCAGCTTTGGCTCCGGCAATTTCAGCAAAATTTGAAGATTCTGAAGCGTAAATAATCTTTCGAGAAGAATTCACCAGTAATCCCACATTTTTTGTCATTCCGTATTTACATACGTCTTCCAGTTTTCCGCCCTGCGCGCCAACACCTGGAACCAAAATAAAGTTTTCAGGAATTATTTCTCGTATTTCTTTTAAGTATTCAGCTTTAGTAGCGCCCACCACATACATTAACCTCTCGGAATTCTTCCATGTTTTAGAAGTTTTCAACACCTTTTTGTAAAGCTCTTCTCCGTCAATTTGCTGCGTTTGAAAATCGAAAGCGCCCTCATTAGAAGTCAAGGCCAATAAAATTGCCTGCCTATTTTCAAACTCCAGAAATGGCTCTACTGAATCTTTCCCCATATAAGGCGCTACAGTTACCGAATCAAATCCAAGATCCTGAAGAAAAGTTTTGGCGTACATCCTGGAAGTATTTCCTATATCACCGCGTTTAGCATCAGCGATAGTATAGATTTCAGGATATTCGTGGTGAAGATAATTTATCGTCTTTTCTAAAGCCTGCCAGCCTTCTACACCGTTAGCTTCATAAAAAGCGATATTCGGCTTATAAGCAACGCAAAATTTATGGGTAGCGTCTATAATCGCTTTATTGAATTCAAAAATAGGATCGTCTTCAGATAATAAATAGGTAGGGATCCTGTCTATATCTACATCTAGTCCCACACATAAAAACGATTTCTTTTTAAAGATCTGTTCAGTTAATTCTTGCGGGGACATAGGTTAGTTTTTTTGTAATTAATATGGTTTAAAATATAAAAAGAAAATTCCGCTTTCGCGGAAAGTAATTCTTAAAATAAAGTATTTGTCATACTTAAAAAAAGAGACCTCCGCCTTAGCGGAGGTGACAGTTTAAAATATATCTGAATTTTCTTTAAGCTTCTCTGTATTTTCTACAAATCGCAATTCGTCCAGTATTTTCTGGATATCCCCATTTATGATATTTGAAAGATCATAAAGGGTAAGATTTATACGGTGATCTGTAACTCTTCCTTGGGAATAATTATAGGTTCTAATTTTCGCACTACGGTCACCACTGGAAACCATAGAGTTTCTTTTGGCGGCATCGGCTTCCTGTTTTTTAGCAAGTTCCATCTCGTATAAACGGGAACGTAATACTCTAAAAGCCTTCTCCTTGTTCTTATGCTGTGATTTTTGATCCTGGCACTGTGCCACCAAACCTGTTGGTTCGTGAGTTAAACGCACGGCAGAATAGGTTGTGTTTACTGATTGCCCACCGGGACCGGAAGAACAGAAATAATCTATTCTTACTTCTTTTGGATCTATCTCTACATCAAATTCTTCAGCTTCAGGTAACACCATTACGGTAGCGGCCGAAGTATGCACACGACCCTGGGTTTCAGTTTGCGGAACACGTTGCACGCGGTGTACACCGGCTTCAAACTTCATTGTTCCATAAACATCTTCACCGGTAACTTCAAAGATCATTTCTTTAAATCCGCCACTTGTACCTTCACTATAATCTACAATATTATGCTTCCAACCTTTGCTTTCAACATATTTAGTATACATTCTATAAAGATCTCCGGCAAAAATACTGGCCTCATCACCACCGGTACCGGCTCTAATTTCAATTACTACGTTTTTGGCATCGTCTGGATCTTTAGGAACCAGCATCATTCTTATCTTCTCTTCCAGCTGCGGCACTTCCTTTTCGGCCTCTTCCAACTGCATTTTGGCCATTTCGGTCATCTCCGCATCACTGCCATCGGCAATAATTTCCTTAGCTTCTTCAATATTGTTGGTAAGCTCCAAATATTTCTCGCGCTCATCCATTAAAGCCCTAAGGTCTTTATATTCTTTATTTAGTTCTATATATCGCTTTTGATCTGCTATCACATCGGGCTGAATAATTAAATCATTCACCTCATCAAAACGCTGCTTTACTATATTAAGCTTCTCGATCATATAATCACTCTGATTTTTAGGAACACAAATTTACGATAAATTGATTGATTTATAAGATTGAAAAAAGAATTGTAAATTGAAATCCTCCAAGAGGACTAAATGATAAGCAAAACCAGAGCGATCTTATATTTTTACCGGCAATTTATTTTGGGGTCTATTTTATTGAATTTCTTTTTCCTGCTTTTCGGAAATCCTGTAGTATTTATCGTGCTATTCAAACTCTTTCTTGGTGCCCTGATATTCTATTTATATAAAACTTCTTATAAACATCAGCTTTACTTTTACCAAAACCTTTCGCTAAGCACAGTAAAGCTTTTTTCCTTCGCCTTTCTCCTGGATTTTATTTTCATCATACTTTCTGCTGAAATTTATTCTCTAATATTATGATCTTCGAAATTGATAACGTTGAGCTTTATTTTGCCGAAAAACAAATCCTGAACGGGGTTTACCTAAAAGCTGAAACAGGAAAGCTAACCGGCATACTGGGAGCTAATGGTTGTGGAAAAAGTAGTTTGCTCAATATTTTCTTCGGAAGTTTACAACCTCGGCACAAACTAATTAGGATTGATAAAAAACCTTATCTAAAGCCACTTTTTAAATACGGAATCGTAATATACTTACCACAGGAAAATTTTATTCCGCCAAAAATGAAACTTGAAACCTGCTTTCAACTTTTTAAGGTAGATATTACAGAATTTTTACAGGTTTTCCCTGAATTTAAAACCTACAAAAGAGCTAAAATGCGTGAACTTTCGGGAGGACAACGGCGTGTTATAGAAATTTACATCTGCTTAAATAGTAGAGCTAAACTTATTCTTTTAGATGAGCCTTTTTCACATCTTTCTCCACTTTATATTGAAAAAATTAAAAACTTAATTCAGGAATTAAAAAAAGAAAAAGCAATAATTCTTACCGATCATATGTACCGGCATATTTTAGATACCAGCGACGAGCTTTACCTGCTAAAAAATGGCAGTACCAAATTGATTAGCCAAACTAGCGAGTTAGAAGATTACAATTATCTTAAAGCAGGAACACTGTATTGAATTCAATTCATCTAAGACAACTACTCAAGTAAAACTTGAGCTTAAACCTCTCTTTGCTCCAAATTATTGTTGTTAGAATCTTCTATAGGTTTTATCCAAAAGAGAAGTAGCAAGCCTAAAGCGAGAATATGGAAAAACCTATCTGGGTAGTAAAATACCGGTACATCCAGGTAGATTGCAATAAAAAAATTAAAATCAGAAAAGGCCAGAAAAAGTGCAGCCAGTAAAAAATAAAAACTTCTTTTATTGCTCACTATATTATTATATGTAAATGCAACACCAACTAATAATATGGTCAATAGCGTGAGCGCTAAATATACGGGATAGAAATAATCGTAAATAAAAGCTTCAGGAACCATAGCTAGCAATTTAAATAATAAATAAATATTAATAGCCACCACGGCAATTCCCAGCATCAATTCAAAAAACTTAAATTTTACAGAACGAATCTTAGGAAAGACAATAAAAATTAATAAAGAGAAAATGAGCGACCTGGCGAGAAATGTTATAAAATTAAAAACCTGAATTTCATAATACACTAACGAGATGTCGCAAAGTAAATAGGACACTAAAACATAGTCCATTTTAGACTTGAAAATTCCGGAGGAAAAACTCCATATTACAAAATAAAGGGAACTTGCTACTCTAAACCATCTACTAATTTCTTCACCTAAAAAATAGATACTGAGTAGATTAATAACAACCCAGAATACTGTAGATATAATTATAAATTGAGAGCTATAGAGATTCCGTGTTTTCGCCAAAAGGATATATTTTTAAAGTTTAAGAAGCACAAATATTTTTTTAAAATATTTGAAAATCAACTAAATAATCCGGTTTTAAGCCCCAACGCCCGAAATAAGTTTAATTCAAAGAAAGACGGATTATAATTTCCGTGTCACAAAAAGTAAGCCATAAGTCTGTTTGAAATTTAAGCTCGAATAGTGAGAATTACAAACAGAAGTTAATATTGAAACTCCCCGAACTCACTTTTTATTGTGAGTTTCTTTTCTACTGAAGCTTCCACCCTACCCACAATTTGCGCGTCTACGTTAAAAGATTTGGAAATCGCAATAACCTCATCAGCAATCTCAGGATTTACATAAAGCTCCATTCGATGTCCCATATTAAAAACCTGGTACATTTCTTTCCAATCGGTTTTACTTTCCTGCTGAATAAGTTTGAAAAGCGGCGGCACATCAAACATATTGTCTTTTACAATATGCAAATTATCTATAAAATGAAGAATTTTGGTTTGTGCACCCCCACTGCAATGCACCATCCCATTAATTTCTTTATTTCCTAATTTAGAAAGTATCTTCTTAATAATTGGCGCGTAAGTTCGGGTTGGCGAAAGCACTAATTTCCCCGCATCTAATGGTGAATTTTCAACCTTATCGGTTAAAGATTTATTACCGGAATAGATCAAGTCTTCAGGAATATCGTTGTCAAAACTTTCGGGATACTTTTCGGCTAAGATCTTAGAAAAAACATCGTGCCGCGCAGAGGTAAGTCCGTTACTACCCATTCCGCCGTTATATTCCTTTTCGTAAGAAGCCTGCCCTGCAGAAGATAAACCAACAATTACATTCCCGGGTTTAATATTTGCATTATCAATTACCTCAGCTTTATTCATCCTGGCGGTTACGGTAGAATCTACAATAATAGTTCTCACCAAGTCACCAACATCGGCAGTTTCACCACCGGTAGAATGAATTTCAACACCAAATTCTTTTAATTCAGCAATCAACTCTTCAGTACCATTTATTATAGCTGAAATCACCTCCCCGGGGATTTTATTTTTGTTGCGACCAATGGTTGAAGAAAGCATAATATTATCTATAGCGCCCACACAAAGCAGGTCGTCTATATTCATAATCAAAGCATCCTGGGCAATTCCTTTCCAAACCGAAAAATCTCCGGTTTCTTTCCAATACATATAAGCAAGGGAAGATTTAGTTCCGGCGCCATCGGCGTGCATAATTAAGCAATGCTCGTTGCTCCCGGTAAGATAATCGGGCACGATTTTACAAAATGCTTTAGGAAATAACCCTTTATCTACATTTTTAATGGCATTGTGCACATCTTCTTTTCCGGCTGAAACTCCACGCTGGGCGTATCTTTTGCTTACTTCCTGACTCATAATTCCTGAATTAAAACCCCAAAGATAAACAGATTAGATTAGTCACTGAAGTATTATAAAATAAAAAAGCGATAGCAAATAATCCGCTACCGCTTTTCAGCCTAAATTATAAAAACATTTTTTTTACTCCCAATCGGGCATAAATGCATTTTCGTACAATAAGGTTCGGTTCTCGTCCACACTACCAGGATTTATTTCTACCGTGTATATATTATTCTGAGAAATACCATCATTAGAAGTATTTACAAAAATAACTTCGGCTTCGTTTGGAGAAAACCTGGGGTCTAAATCGTTTGTTCCATCGGGTTTATTATCACTAATATTTAAAGCTTCCTGGGTGTTTATATTGTAAACAAATAATTGCGAGTTAAGCTGGCGATAATCTTCGCTTTCAAAACCGGAAACATCTCTTGCATATAATACCATATTATTATTAACCGAGAGGTTTAGGCCACCAAGTGCCCCATCTACATTTGAAACAACTGTACTTGTTTTCTGCCCTTCATTGTTTATTAAATAAATAGAAGCATTGTATCCATTAGCATCGTTTACCAATAGTGCCATCCTTGAATTATCATTACTCACATCTACTTCTGTAATAAATTTGCCATTAGGCTCACTATAAATTTGCGTAGTACCATCACCGGTTGCATTTACTCTATAAAGTTTACTAAAATTCGGATAAACAAGGCTTGCACCATCATTGGCCCAGGAAAAATCAACTTTATCTAAATTGAAACCGTTCACAGGTATATTGCTGGTAATTTGTTTTTGGCCCGAGCCATCTAAATTCATCGTAAAAAGATGAGTTTGACTACCAATAGTTCTTAAAAATGCAATTTTATCGGTGCGATGATTTTTTCTAGGCCTAAAACTATTATGATCTGCCGAGGTCAATTGATATTCATTTTCATTAAGATCACGAGAAAAAATTACGTTGTTACCGTTAATTTTCTTTACGTAAGCGATCCTACTTTTAGGAAATTCTAGCGTACTAAAAGTATTCACTTCACTTAACACATCTTCGTTTACACTATCACTAACTCTTACCTGCCAAAAATATTTATAACCATAATTTAGATCATCTACCGTATAAGTAGTGTCGGTTATATTAGAATATGTTTGTACATTATTATTACGGTCGTTTCTAATTTCTAATTGATAATTTAGATCGTCATCGTCCACATTTTCTGAAGTCCAGGTGAATGTGATATTTCGAGAAAGCCCTTCGCTATTATTTTCGGGAGAGACCAGCATTGGAGCTTTAGGAGCAAGGTTATTGGCCGTTTCGGGTTTCATTTCAAAAACTATATTCACCTCACCATCGGGAATTACCTCCACGCCCTGAAATTGAGTAAGTAAGCTATCTTTACGGGCCTGGACAGAGTACTCTGCAGCCGGTACATTTCTTAATTCAAATTCTCCATTTTCATCTGTAAACACTGTGGAGCTAGCAGGATTGGTTGAGATCCTAACATTCTCTATGGGTTCAAAATTTCCTTCGGTTACTACTGTACCGGTAATAGTGCCAATTTGAACATTATCTATAGTTTCTTCACTACAACCCAAAACTACTATCGCTAAAAAAAGCGTGAAAATATATTTTATGCTTTTCATAATTCTTAATTATTATTTTTAGAACCTCCTAAATAGAAATTTACGCCAATACCAAAATTGAAATAATGGTCGTCTCTAGTTCCATTTATTGTATAATCTAATTCGTCACTAAGGGTAATATTATGTGTCCCAAAAGCTTTTATACCCAAATTATCTTTAATTAGATATTCCATTCCGAGACCATATTGAAACTTGAAAAAGTTATTTTTCGCATCAGGTACATCGGTTTCTGAAAGCCTGGTCAAAAATCCAGCACCGGCCTGAGCATATGGAGTCAATCTATCATTGGGTAATAAAGTATAGTTTAAGCCTGCATCAAGCCCTGCAAAGGTTTCGGCAAAAGCTTCTCCGCTATTTAACTCAAATACACTTCCACTTAACTGAAGGGCTAACGAGCGATAAATATCGTTTTTATAATCTATAGTTAATTGAGGTGCTAAATTATTATCAGAAAAATCAGCACTTAATAAAGAGCCTCCTAAACTAACCCCTATGGCGCTACTGTATTTTCTTTCAAAATACTTTCTATTATAAAGTCCTGTTAACTCTTCTTCATCCTTATCACTTCTATACTCGGCAATTAGTTTTTGCGATGCCGCCTCCCCTTCTTTTGGAAGCCATATCTTGTCTTCTATACCTTCTACAATTAACCCCTCAACAGCCTTCTCTATAGCTTCTTTTACAGCTATTTGTACAGGTTCATTTCTAGTGAAACCGGTTTCAGCTTCTAACAAGCGCTGAAAGCTCACATATTTAAATAAACTTGCATCAAGAGCTTGAGAAAGGATAGTTTTAGAAATATATACGTTTTTTAAAATTTTACCGCTAGAAGTAGAAATAGCTCTTAAATAAATAGTCACTCTATCCTGTCTATATTGAGTAGAGGCGCCTACACCAAGGTAACGGGCACCTAAACCACCGGTCATAATATTGGTATCATAAGATACAATTCCACCTTCCAATAATATTCCTGCATATAATAGCGGTGGCAGTTGTGGTTCGTTACTATTTCCTCCCTGGTATTCCTGCCGGGTAGACCTAATAATATTTCTTTCGTTTAATAGATTTCCGATATTTTCTCTTTCAATAGCGGTAAACCAGCCTGAATCTTCCAGAGCTTTTACCAAAATGGAAGTGGCTCCCTGGGTTACTGCGGTACTAAAAGTACTACCCACATCAGAAGGCTTATATTGTCCCGTAAGATCTCTAAAATTATAAACCCCTACCACCACTTTTTCTTCAGGGGCAGGCAATTTTCTTAGCCTTTTGGTCGTCTCCGATATTTCTCCTGCACGAGGAGCTTCAAAATCTACAGGCTGACTCAAATATGAGCCACAGGAAGTGGAAAGACATACCAATACAGCCATGAACGATAATTTGTATAAATTCATAGTTGCTTAATTTGGAATGATTACCTGGGTTTGTTCTCCTGTTTCTGTATCTAGAATATTTATTACCAAACCTTCATTAGATGGGTAAATATCTACCGCCAAACTTCCAAAAGAATAGGTGCCTTCTTCAAGTGCTCCCTGCCCAAATTGATCGGTAAATAATCTTCTGGTAACCTGTCCTAATAATTGCGAATTTAAACTGGAAGTGAACCTTTCTAATTCTGATTGTTGCTCTCTTCCTGAAGTGGCATTGGGATCTTTAAAACTATTTTGTGCCTCGGCCGAACTTAAAAGCCATTGATAGTTGTAAGGATTTCCTCCAAAAGCGGGGTTAGTAGGTCGATAAACTAAATCCTGGGCATTTGATGTAAAAAAACACCCCAGAATAAAGATTAATGATAAAATTGGTTTCATTTATAATAGTTTGGATTAGTATTGCATAATTTGCTGTTTCTGTCTTCTCAAATTCTGAAAATAACGGTTAACTCTTTGCAGGGCTACTCCAGCCATTTCTTCTAGATAATCCAGTTTTGGCCGGGAATAAAATTGAAATACTATTTGATTTTCAATCTTTACCATAATCTTTGTAGTTCGTCCAAAACTTATCATTTCGTCTATTTCAATTATTTTATTCTCTGGATTCTGACTTAACTGGTATTTTTGATAGAAGAAATCATAAAAATCTTTTCCGGGTTTGGTTTTTGTATTTTCAGTAACCAAACCATAAAGTTGAATACCTTCGTTGTCTTTTTTATAAGACAACTTTTCATTTTTAGCAGCCTGGCTCATAGGCTCGTATACCTTTCTGGCTGTACCAAGTAATTTATCTTCCTCATCATAGATAAGCAATAAGATAATGGTTTGCATTTGTGGATTTATGGAAACAGAAGTAGTGGAAAGAGAACTGGTTTCATAAGGCTCTAAAGTAAAGAAGCCTGACTGTGCATTTTTTGATGAATTATTGGAAACTTTAGGATTGGAGGTAATCACAGATAATTCGTACCGTAGCCCATAACTCACATTAGTTTTATTTTGTGCTATTCCCGTAACCTCCAGAATATCGTTTTTATTATCGTTGGTATTAATGATTGCTTCTACCTCAGAATTAAAGTTTTGACCACACAAAAATGCAGGCATACATAAGCATATTATGCAAACAAAAACTTTCATAAACTAAAAGCTTAATTAAAATTTCTCACCACTATAGTCCGGGATTCCCCCGTCATATTAAATTGTAAGTTATCTCCTATATCGTTAGACCCAAATCGCTCAAAATGTAGGTTATTACCGGTTTGAGTAAGCTCAATTGAAGCAGCGGCATTGGTATTATATATTTGATCAAAAAAGTTATTGTTATTACCCTTTTGGCTTATAGTGCTTGTATAATCTTCAACATTTACTTTTATTCCAATATAATTAAAGTCCCCATTTTGATTATAGGAAACATTACTACTTTGAGATCTAATAGTAGCATCTATATTATTCCCCTCTCCTACCTGCTGAATAAAAACTCTATTTTCATTTAAAGTTTTTGCTGAAGTAGTTTTTACCGGATCAAAGTTTTCCGAAAACATTTGCATTTCCAATAATGAAGACCTGGGAATATTTTCAATTTGAGAAAAAACCCCTAGCGTACAGAATAAAAATATAATATTTAGTATAGTTGTTTTCATTTTCTTTATAAAAATATTAAAAAAAAGCGGCATGTTTAACATACCGCTCTTTTTAATTTAAAATTTTAATTTGCAATCATTCCACTACCATTACTTTGAAATACTGTAGAAGCATTTCGTCCTCCGGTTTGGAATACATCGCTATCGTGGTTGCTTCCAAATTGAGTAACCACAGAATCATGACCCCAACCGTTTTGCTCTACCATACTTAAGTTATCCATTCCAGACTGCATTACTAAAGATTCTTCGCCAGCTCCTTTTTGAAGATCATGAGCCTCGTTTCCAATCCCAAATTGCATTTGTACAGAAACATGATTATTACCTTGCTGCTCTATCTTTGCATAGTTATCCTCACCCATTTGAACCTGTGCAGCTGTAGAATTATTAGTGCCATTTCCATACTGAGATGCCTGATAGATATATGCTCCGTTATCTTCTCCAACCTGAACCTGGTAGCCTTCATTAGAACCTCCGGCTCCAAAATGGTTTTGGTTTAGCTGACCAAAGTTACCGGCACCTGACTGCATTTGTACGGCAAGGTTATCCCCCTGGTTTTGTACTACCACTCCCTGGTTACGATCTCCCATTTGCATTTGGGATGATGTATTTTCCCAACCTCTTTGGAAAGTATTAGCTCGGTTATTATCCCCGTTTTGTTCCTGGGAAGCATCATGATCTGTACCTGCCTGATCAATACGTGCATCATTCATCGCCCCATCTTGAGTTGCAACCGCAGCATTTGATGTGCCGGCCTGAAGGATCACCGCTATATTAGCATCACCTTCCTGATTTATATCTGATGCATTATTTGTACCATCCTGGTCTGTAGTTGCATTGTTACTCATTCCTACCTGATTAACGATGGCTGAATTTAAATCACCATTTTGATCTACATCACTTTCGTTAGATTGCGCGAACATCGCAGCACTAATAGTTAAAGCACTTAAGCTTAAGATTAATTTTTTCATAATTGTCATTATTATTTTTTTTAAAACTAATGTTCGAACTTAGATTCCAGTTAGCGATCTCGCTTCTGGAACATCTAAACTTTCTACATATCTTGAAATACAGATGCACTGTTATTATTACCTACCTGATTGATGTCGCTATTATGCATATCTCCAACCTGGTCAGTGCTTGCTCCGTTAGATAATCCATTTTGTCTGTGCATTGCCCAGTTATTATCACCAAACTGAGTTAGCACAGAAGTATTAAATCCTGCTCCAGCTCCTGTTTGAACGGTATTCGCATAGTTATCGTCACCCGTTTGTTCTTGTAAAGAAATATTACTACTAAAATATTGTTGGGTATTAGCATAGTTACCATTTCCAGTTTGTACCTGGCGTGAGAAATTATTGTCATTCCCCTGGTAAGCATTCATTTCATTATCGTCACCTTCTTGATACTGAATTGCGAATTGAGAATTTCCTCTTTGTGTAACTTTAGCGTAATTAGCTTCTCCGTATTGCTCCTGTTGTGCAAAACTATTTTGTGCACTTTGCCAACCAGTTAGAGCCTCACCTTGTTCAATTATTGCAGTATTATCTGTACCTAAATCTACAAGCGGATTCCCTTGAAATTGGAAAGCGGAATTATCATCTCCCCACTGTTTAATATCTCCTGAATTACCGGATCCAATTTGTTGAACTTGAGCCCCATTTGAATTACCCTCCTGAAGAATTACCGAGGAATTTAATTCTCCATCCTGAAGCACACTGGCACCATTAAAGAAACCAATTTGATCAATATCAACTACGTTATTTGGCTCGGTTGAACCGGCATCACCCATTTGGGTTGCAGTTGCTGAATTTAAAACCCCAGTTTGATCTACGTTGGCCAAATGTGAAGACCCATCCTGGGTTACATCAGATGTATTAAGGTCTCCTGTTTGATTAATGTATGCAATATTATCATCGTCTATTTGATTAAGAAAAGACTCGTTACTCACTCCAGACTGGTTAACCGTTGCTTCGTGATTTGCATTTTCACCACTGTCCCCACCTTCTTGAGTGATTTCTGAAAGGTTAGTTGCTCCAACCTGTGTAACAGCAGCAGAGTTGGCATTTCCGTTTTGATTTACATCGCTATCATTGTTTTGAGCGAATGTTACAGCACCACATAATAAAGCTGCTGTTCCTAAAATTACTTTTTTCATTTTTGAAGAATTAAAAGATTAATAAATAATGGTTTTTTAACACATTTATTAATATGTGTCAAATAATACTTGAATGTAATTTGTGGGGCAGCGCTTGGGAAGAAGTAGGGTTATTCCTTATTGCATAACTAAATTAAACTATTTTAAAGAAGCATCGCAAAGTTTTCGACAGACGACCTAAAAAATCGTTATTCCGATATTTTTAACAAAAAAATCCTGAAAAATTAAAACAAGGATCAAGTTTAAATCTGGTAAAAAAGCTATCCATCTATTTTCATCGATTTAAAACAATAAAAAAAGGATAGCTATTAAAACTATCCCTTTTTTATTAATTTTTATCCTAGTTGCTTTGAGTAACTACAGAACTATTATTATTTCCAATCTGGTTTACAGTACTCATATGATTTGCGCCAGTTTGAGTAGAAGAACTCATATTCATATCACCAATTTGTTCAGAAAATGCGGTATTACCCATTCCATCCTGGAAAATAGTTGCAGAGTTACCATCACCTTCGATGATAACACCATCATTTTTATACCAAGCAGTACCAACCATATTACCATTACCCAATTGATCAACATCAATAGTGTTATTTGATCCAGCGATTCTACCTGTAGCTGTATTTTGATTACCGTCTACTTTTACATTTAGAATATTTCCATTAGCAGAAGGCTCCCAACCATCAGAATTATCAGCGATTGACCAATCACCTTTATTTTGATCTCCGTCTGTATCGATGTCCACATCATTATTATCACCGTTTACACCAACACGATTTAAATTACCATTACCAAAGTGATTCGCATCAATATCATTATTATCCCCTCCTTTTACTCTGGCTTCCATTCTATTACCATTACCTTCCTGATATATCGTAATATCATTATCATCTGAGAAATAAGAATTTCCCGATTTTGTAGCGTTGGCAACAGCCGTATTTAAATCTCCAATCTGGTCAACATCTACCATATTACGATCCCCTTCAATTGTCTGATAAGAATTATTCATACCACCAACCTGGTCTGTATAATTTTCATTAAGATCACCTGTTACAGTGACAATAGAAGAATTCATACCTCCTAAACCTCTAACCGGACCGTATCTCTGATTTGTTTTAGCCACGTTATTATCTCCAGTTTGGTAAATAATAGATGAGTTATCATCACTAAAAGTTACCGTTGATCTGGCAGTGTTACCATCACCTAATTGATCAATCATACTTCCGTTACGGCTACCAATTTGCTTTACATAAGCATCATTATCGTTTCCTACTGAAGTTGTAGTTATTATATTGTCTTCTCCGTCTTGAGATCTTGCGAAAGAAACATTGTCGTTCCCGGTTTGAACAATTGTTGCCAGGTTACGCTTCACTTTGAAAGGTTGAGAACCAGCTTGCTCTATTACCGATTCATTAATTACACCAGATTGAGTAGCGTTAGCTTCGTTTTCAGTACCGTTTTGAAGAACATCAGAATCGTTGCTGGTACCAGTTTGTGTAACTGCCGCGGAATTTGAATTTCCAATTTGATGAACATCGCTGTCATTACTTTGTGCGAATACTACAGCACCACATAATAAAGCCGCTGTTCCTAAAATTACTTTTTTCATTTTTAAAGAATTTGATAAAATTAATAAATAAAGATTGTTACGCATTATTTTAATGCGTTGAGTAAAACTTGCAAGTAATTTTGGGGCAGTGAGTGGGAAGAAGTAGGGTTTTCCCTTACACACTGCTAATCTATATTATTTTTTAGCTGTATTGTAAAGTTTTCGACAGGGCACGAAAAAAATCGTTATTCCGATATTTTTTAACTTAAAACATATAAAAAACAAAAAAAGTCCAGGTTAAGACCTGGACTTTTGTAAGAAAAAACTTATAATTGTTGGGTTAGAATTGAAAATTCAGGGAATCTCGGGCTACCACTTTATCACTATTAAAAATATAGAGTTTGATTATGGTGTTATTGCCAGGGTTATGGGAAATAGAAGTATTAGATAATATTTTGATAGCTGAAGCGGGAAGTGTAAAATTACCCAATTGTTTATTTTGGGAAGAATTGCTGTTGTTTTTATTTCCGGTAATTACCGAAAGTTCATAACGCAACTTGTATGCTTGCGAAGTATTATTTATTGCCTGGCCTGAAATATTTAATAACCTATTTTTGGCTTCCAGGTTTATTTTTGCTTCAATATTATTCTTTTTGCCATCCTGACCAAAAGCAGCACTAAAACAAAAAAGTAATAAAAATAAGGCCGGGATGTTTAAACAATTTCTCATTGAAAATTTCTTATAATTATAGATCTGGTCTCCCCGGTTTGTATAATTTTTAAATTGTTACTTATAGAATTAGCGCCGTATCTTTCAAAATGAAGGTTATCGCCTTGCTGTAATAAATCAGCTGAAACATCCTGATCTGGATTAACTGTAAAATCGAAAGATTTATTATTATTACCATCCTGGATAATCGTGCCGTCTATATTTTGCGCATCGGTTATAAAGGAAATATAATTCCCATCACCATATTGTAATAATTTTAAATCGCTATTCTGAGAAGATGTCCTTGCATTAACATTGTTTTGCGAACCTATTTGCTCTATAAATATTTGATTACCAGAAGGTGATGCATTTCCGACTTCAGGTTTTTCAGAATTTAAGGTTAAAGAACTTAATCCAACAAAGTTTCCAAATTCCCTCTTTTCCGCTAAAACTTTTTCTTCAGTTAGGGTAGCTGGATTTTGGGAAAATGAAAAATTTCCGCAAAACAGTAATAGGATTAAGATATAACTGGCATATTTCATAATAAATATTAATATTAAAATAAGTAGGCCTTGAAAGAAATCAACACCTACTTATCTCCTTTAAAAATTAACCTAATTTTTTTAAGGATTAGTTAGATTGAGTTATTGTACCAGAATTTTGACTACCATGTTGAGTTAGTGTACTAACATTGCCCGCTCCAGTATTATCGGTTTGTATTACCCTCGCGGTGTTATCGGCATTTCCATAAAATCCAATAGCTGCATCATCCTGAGTGATAAAAGATCTGTTGTTATCACCAGTTTGCGTAACATTGGCATAGTTACTATAACCTGTCCAAACATTATTGAGATTACCTGACTGTGTTACTCTAGAAAGGTTATCTTCACCAATTTGTGATAATTTAGAATAATTATGATTATCATCTTGATCTACATATTCACGGTTACTCAAAGGACCTGCTCCCTGATCTCTAGTTTCTTGATAACTAATTGCGGTGTTATCATTACCATCTTGATTTATCTGGGAATAGTTGCCTCGTGAATGGTTAGGTCTTGCAGCCTGTTCCAAATTCACATAGTTACCATCTCCTAATTGGTCAATATCCGCGACATTATTGTCCCATCTTTGTAATACACGAGATCTATTATCGTTGCCATCTTGCTTAATATTAGCCTTGTTATCCTCTGCCTTGGCATTGTTACCCTGTTGTAACCAGGAGTTGTTTCTATTTCCATCCTGTTCCACATTTGCATTGTTACGGTCTCCTCCCTGTTCTACATAGGAAACCTGATCATGCCCGGCTTGATCTACTATAGCGCGATTAGAATCACCACTTGTAGGACTATTGTCCCCATGTTGATCCACAGTAGATTTATTCTTCCCTACCTGGTCAATAATAGCCGTGTTATCTGTAAACTCCTGATCTACTTTACTGTTATTGTTCCCTGTTTGAGTAATAGTTGCAGTGTTACCGGAGCCTGTTTGTGTGCCGGTACTGGTGTTCTGTGCAAATCCAATTGCTCCAAACATTAGCGCTGCTGCGCAAAAAATCGCTTTTTTCATAATAAATAAATTTAGATTAGTATTAAACATTAATAAATTACGTACTCAGCGGGGGGAATTAATATTTCGCGGGAATAGAGCAAGACTTAAAAGCCTAACTATATTAATTAGCTAAAGGGTGTAAGGATAAAATGTTTAGGGAATGTACCTAGAACTTAAAATCACAAGGGAATGATTTCCTTCTTAGCACATTGCTAAAGTATATAATTTTTTAAATCAAAAATTCATTTTTTATATATTTTCGATGAAATACAAGTAGGAAAATTCACATATTCGCAAAAAAATCAATAAATTTAATATCCAGAGAGGGATTCTATAAACATGGATATTTTTGGACTAGGGAAATCCCCTAAAGAGTATTCTTACATTATATAAAACAATAAAACCACGCGATTTAAAACGTGGTTTTGTTGTTATTTAATTGAAAAATGCGTTTGACTTTATAAAATAGTAAAGCAGACATAAAAAGTATTCATGTCTGCTTTGATTAAATAGTAGTTTTTTTTATTTGCTTAATTCTGGGTTACGTTCGCATTATTCCCGTTTCCAATTTGATCTACAGTACTCATATTTCCATTACCCGATTGATAAACCGTATGTATGTTATAATCACCATCTTGTAATAATGTTGAGGAATGTTGGCCACCGGTTTGGTAAACATCACTATTATTCCAATCTCCTAATTGCTCAACTTTAGAATAGTGTCCAAATCCATTTTGAAGGCTTGCACTTATGTTATGGTCTCCTTCCTGGATCACGTGTGATTTCTGGCTAGCACCTTTTTGAAAATCATCTGCCCAGTTACTGTCTCCAACCTGGTCCTGGAGTGCAAAATGGCCACTGCCCTCTTGCCTAACAGAAGCTTCGTTATAATCTCCAATTTGAGTCTGGGAAGCTTCGTTATAGTAACTACCTAAGTTGAGGCTACCTTGCGGGTATTGCCCCGCTTGTACAATACTGGCTTCGTTCTCATCCCCAGCCTGAAAAATATTGGCATAATTTTCTGTACCACCGGCTGGATTAATATTCGCCTGTTCTATACGTGCATCGTTTTCATGACCACGTTGCTCAACAAATGAAACATTTAGAGTATTATCCTGAATAACTAAAGAGTTATTCTCTCTTCCCCTTTGTTTAACATATGCCTCATTATTTGGCTCAATACTACCTGCATCACCAGATTGTATTACAGAGGACATATTTCCATTTCCCCTTTGGGAAACATCAGCAAGGTTGGAAGAACCTATTTGATAAACATCACTATCATTATTTTTTCCCCTTTGTGATACCACCGCAATATTATCGTCATCCAGTTGCTCGACCATCGAGTTATGGTTTTCACCTCTTTGGGTTACTGTAGCTCTGTTGTTCTCGTTTTCTCCGTCTCTACCATCAAATTGTTTTACTGTAGACGTACTGGAACCTTTTTGATCAATAATTGCATTGTTAGAGTAAGCTAGATTGCTAGCTACTCCTTGTAGTACAGTCGAAGTATTGGAACCTACCTGATTAATAGAAGCAGAGTTGTCATTCCCTTCCTGATCTACATCACTGGTATTCTGGGCAAAAGCAACTGCCCCAAACATTAGCGCTGTTGCGCAAAAAATCGCTTTTTTCATAATAATAAATATTAAATGGTTAAAAAATTGATTAATTAAATTCTCTTTCAACTTAAGTTTGGGGCAGGATTTGTTGTGCCAAAAGACACATTAAACACACACTATTCTAAATGAATGTCTAATTAAAAGGGGCTAAAAAATAGGGATATAAAATGTAGGTTATAGAGAATTATCGAGGCCGTGGGGGTGACAATTCTAACGCTAAAATAGAGGGTTTTCACCCAAGAAATTATTTTTTTCGATAAATAGCTGCATTTTTTGATGAACAGCGAAATACGCAATATTTAAGGGAAAACCCTCTAAAACTATTAGTATTTTCATTTACTTTGAAAGAATTATCTTACTTTTTGAACAATATATAAATCATCCCTGTATGTGGATAATTAAGCACTAGTTCCCACAAATACAGGTCTAACTTTAATTCTGAAAAGAAAATTTAAGAAATCTAACTTTTAAAAAGACAGCAAGAGCAATCTTTAAAAAGTTCAATTAATCGATATTGTGAGAACCACAAAATTGAATATTAATAAATTGTACAATTCAAGTAAAAACAGATAATTCCACTACAAATAGCTCAAAATCAATTTGTTAAAAACTCATTAGTGAAATTAAAAAACGAGATAAAATTCCTGTGCTTTTATTCAACTAAACAAAAAATCCCAAAAAAGAATAGATAAGAAATACCTTACAAAATCCAAAGTTCAAACCTTTATACCTTAGTCTAACTTGCCATCACTTTGAGCGCTATAAACCAATTAATAACTTGAGAATTAAAAATTTGATACAGCGCTTCAGTTTTAATAAAACAAAAAACCACGTGTATTATACACGTGGTTTTTTATACTTATTTAATTCAACGAATTATCTGGTAAAAAGTAACTCCCTGTATTTAGTTAATGGCCAAAGCTCATCATCTACTACAAGCTCTAACTTATCACAGTGATATCTTATTTCGTCAAAGTATGGTTTTACATCATCACAATAAGCGAAGGCACGTTTTTCAGCATCTTCAATCTTATTGGCAACTTTTCTAGCCTCGATCATTGCTTTAACACCACTATTGATTTTCGCAATATGTGCAGATATCTCTTCAATTATTTCTAATTGCTCGTTAGAGTGTTTTTTGAAGTCTTCATTATAAATATGCTTCAAACCTTCTACATTCTCAATAAGAATGTTTTGATATCTAACCGCAGTTGGGATCACGTGATTTCTGGCAATATCCCCAAGAATTCTACCTTCAATCTGGATACGCATCGCATAATCTTCAAGCTGAATTTCATGACGGGCTTCCAATTCGATCTTATTCATCACTTTTAAATCTTTAAAAAGTGACCTCGTCTTTTCAGAAACAAGTGCTTTAAGTGCTTGAGGCGTTGTTCTGTTATTACTTAACCCACGCTTTTTAGCTTCTTTCTCCCAGGCTTCGCCATAACCATCTCCTTCAAAACGAATATTCTTTGATTTCTTGATATATTCTCTAAGAACGTTAAAGATGGCGTCATCTTTCTTCATCTTTTCGCCCTTTATCAATGCGTCAACTTCAGTTTTAAACTCAATAAGTTGCTTGGCTAGAATAGAATTTAGAATTGTCATTGGGTTACCACAGTTAGCGGTAGAACCTACTGCTCTAAATTCAAATTTATTACCGGTAAAAGCAAAAGAAGAGGTACGGTTACGGTCGGTATTATCCAGTAATATTTCTGGAATTTTACCAACTACGTTAAGTTTTAATTCTGTTTTTTCCTTTGGAGACAATTTCCCATCGGTTACTTTTTCTAATTCATCCAACACTTCGGTTAACTGAGAACCAATAAAGGCTGAAATAATTGCTGGTGGTGCTTCGTTAGCTCCTAACCTATGATCATTAGATGCACTTGCGATCCCGGCTCTTAGAAGTTCTTCGTTATCGTGAACTGCTTTAAGAATATTGATAAAGAAGGTAAGAAACTGAAGATTCTTCATTGGCGTAGTACCTGGAGCTAATAAATTAGTACCAGTATCTGTAGACAGTGACCAGTTATTATGTTTCCCACTACCGTTAATTCCAGCAAATGGTTTTTCGTGTAAAATCACCTTAAAATGGTGTTTTTCAGCAATTTTGCTCATAATATCCATAATTAATGAATTATGGTCTACGGCAAGGTTTCCTTCTTCAAAAATTGGAGCCAGCTCAAACTGATTTGGCGCTACCTCGTTATGACGTGTTTTTACCGGAATACCAAGTTTCATACACTCAATTTCCAGGTCACGCATATAAGCCAATACCCTTGATGGTATTGAACCAAAATAATGATCGTCTAATTGTTGTCCTTTTGCAGGAGAGTGACCAAGCAAAGTACGTCCGGCCAAAGTAAGGTCCGGGCGGGTTGCTGCTAAAGCCGAATCAATAAGAAAGTACTCCTGCTCCCATCCTAAGGTAGCCGTTACTTTAGAAACATTTTTATCAAAATATTTAGCTACAGAAGTTGCAGCCTGATCAACAGATTGAAGCGCTCTTAAAAGTGGCGTTTTAAAATCTAGAGCTTCACCGGTATAAGAAACAAAAATAGTTGGAATACAAAGGGTTGTTCCCCAAAGAAAGGCAGGAGAAGTAGGATCCCAGGCGGTATATCCTCTAGCTTCAAAAGTATTTCTTATCCCTCCACTAGGAAAACTTGAGGCATCTGGCTCTTGTTGCACTAAAGCACCTCCACCAAATTTCTCTATTGCAGTACCGTCACCCTGAGTTTCAAAAAAGGCATCGTGTTTTTCTGCGGTTGCCCCTGTTAGTGGCTGAAACCAGTGCGTATAATGTGTTGCACCTTTAGCAATAGCCCATTCTTTCATCCCGGTAGAAATATGGTCTGACACTCTACGGTCAATTTTCTTACCGGTTTTAATAGCTTCCATCACATTTTCATAAGCTTCCTTGGTAAGGTATTGCTTCATGGAGGCTTCGTTGAACACATTTGTTCCAAAAAGCTCAGACCTTCTGGCCGGCTCTTCAATTTTAACCGGCTTACGGTTAAAAATTTCTTTTAAAGCTTCAAATCGTAAAGTTGACATATTGATGTTGTTTGATAATTTTGAATTTCAGCTAACAAATGTATGTATTTTTAAATACACCCCACCAAACAACTAGGCTCTGATTCTAATTTTTATGTTTTTCTTAATACACCCCCTTAAAATTAACCCAAAAATGCAAGACCCGTAAAAATTACATAGCTCACAAATAAAATCGCACCTTTATATCTGCTGAAAAGGAACTTTTTTGGCAGAAAAGCCAGTGGAGCAATTGCAAAAGCAACTCCAATCATCCAAAGAATGTCGTTGGTAAGTATTTGATCTGATTGAATATAGATAGGTTGAATCATAGCCGTAATTCCTAAAACCGAAGCAATATTAAAAATATTTGAGCCAATAAGGTTTCCTAATGAAAGCGCTTTTTCTTTTTTCAATGCAGCAATAACCGAAGCAGCAAGTTCGGGAACACTGGTTCCAATAGCAATCATTGTAACCGAAATTACTCTCTCACTCACGCCAAGCATTGTGGCAAGGTCTACCGCACCATCTACCAGCAATTCTGAACCTCCCCAAAGCGAAACACCTCCAATAAGCAACCAAATAATCATTTTAAAGTTAGATGTGTCTTTTAAAGAATCATCTATACCTTCTACTGCTATCTCAGTCTTTCTGCGAGATCTTCTTATTAACAAAAACAAAAAGAGGATTAGTCCAACAAATAATATAACACCTTCTAAACGAGAAATATTTCCACCGGTACTTAAAAAATAATAGAGTGCAATGGAAAATATCATCATTGCCGGCCAGTTAAATCGGTAGAATTCTCTATCTACCGCTATAGACGAAATTATTGCGGTAATACCCAGTACCAAACCTAAATTAGCGATGTTAGAGCCTATTACGTTTCCCAGCGAAATATCAGAAAAACCACTTAAGGCAGCCTGTAGACTCACTAAAAGTTCAGGGGCCGAAGTAGCAAAAGAAACTACCGTTAACCCAATGACCATTCGGGAAACGTTTAATTTGAAAGATAAAGCGACGGAAGCTCTAACCAAAAATTCTCCTCCTACTACCAATAAAACAAGCCCAATAAGAATAAAAGCAATACTCATCTAAAAATTTTTTTGCGAAGATAAAATAATCCTGCCACCTAAACTTAAAAGCATCATAAATCAAAAATAAACTACTAAATTAGTAGTTAAACTATTTATTTCGTTATATTTGTAATAAACATAGAAAGATGAAACGATTAACCAATAAAGAAGAAGAGGTAATGCGTATTCTCTGGCAATTAGAGAAAGCCTTTGTAAAAGAGATCTTACCTAAAATTAAAGACCAGAAATTGCATTACAATACCGTATCTACCATTGTACGACATTTAGAAGATAAAGGTTTTGTATCTCACAAGGCTTATGGCAATACTCACCAGTATTTTCCCGTGATCTCTAAAGAAGAATATAGAAAACATATTATGAGTTTAACCTCTAAACGTTTTTTTGATAATTCTTATAAAAGCATGGTTTCATTTTTTGCAAAAGAAGAAAAAATTAGCGCCGAAGAACTCCGGGAAATACTTGATATTATAGAAAAGGAAAAGAATACATAGGATATGGAAGCATTACTAATCTATATCCTTAAAAGCGCCGGGCTGTTAAGCATTTTTTACCTGGCTTACCTTATTTTACTTAAAAGAGACACAAGTTTCCAGGCCAATCGTAAGTTTTTACTGGGCGGTATTTTGGCTTCTGCAGTTTTACCAGCTATTTATTTTACCCGAAAGGTAGTTGTGGAAGCCAACAATTTTTCAGTAAATCAATTCCCGGTAACTACCCAGGAAATTTCGGCAGATTTATCTTCAAGTTTTGGAGTATGGGAAGGGCTCGGACTAATTTATGCTTTGATCGCTACTTTCCTGGTAGGCCGAATTGCAGTACAGCTATACAGCGTTTTTAAACTTATTTCTAAGAGTAGGGTTTATAAAAGCGAGAAGTATAAGTTTATAAAAACCAACAAGACCCTAAGTCCGTTTTCATTTTTCAAGTTTATCGTTTACAATCCCGTAGAGCATTCAGCAAAAGATCTTGAGATGATCTTACAGCACGAAAAAATTCACGCTTCTCAACAACATTCTATAGATATAATAATTGCCAACCTTACTACTGCCCTACTATGGTTTAATCCATTGAGCTGGTTGTATAAGAAAAGCGTAGAACAAAATTTAGAATATATAGCCGACAGGGAGACCGTGGTACTTTCAGGTGCAAAAAAGTCGTATCAGCAAGCGCTGGTAAAAGTTTCTATTGCAAATTTAAAACCTGCGCTCACCAATAATTTTTATCAATCATTTATCAAAAAACGAATTCTAATGCTGAATAAAAAATCTACTCAAAATCCGGGTCTTTGGAAGATAAGCCTGGTTTTTCCCGCAATTTTGGCCTTTATGCTAACTTTTAATGTAAAGACCGAAGCACAAACCAAAACCAACTATCCTGTGAGTAATGTTGATTATCAGGATGGTTTAAAAATTTCAGCGGTTATCACAAAATTTTCAGAAAAGGAAAGTTTTAAAAGGTTTTCTAAACTTTTTAAGAAGTACAATGTACAGCTGGAGTTTTCAGAAATTGAATATTCCAAAGACTTACTTACCGGTATAAAAGTCTCTTTTTTAAATACCGAAACCAACGAAACCGGTGTTTTTTCAGCAACAAATAGTGATGGAATAGAATCTTTTGAGTTTTATAAGAACGAAGGTAAAACCGGGTTTAGAAAAGTAAACGCGCTTATGGGCAAAGATGCAATTTCTACAAACGGAAGTCTTCTTAATAAACTTGGAGAAAATCCTCTTTTTATTATCAATAATAAAAAGTACAGCAGTAAAGAACTGGACGGAAAAAACCTGGATATTTCCAAAAGTGGAATTAGCATTAGTATTGAAGAGGAAGCTATTCAAAAATTTGGAAATGAAGCTAAAGACGGAGTTATTATTGCAAACAATGCCCGTATTTTTGATGATCTAAAAGCAGAATTTAAAAGAATTGATAAGGTAAATAGCAATTTAAAAAAGGAATTTTTACAGATTAAGCACGGTCAAACTCCAAGCTTAATTTCCCTTAAAGCCAGGGTTGAAAAAAATATAAAGAAGAAGAAAAAACCAAAAAGCAAGGTTACTTCTCAAGACACTAAAGAAATTCCAGGCAACCCAATTTATATTTTAAACGGTGAAAAAAGCGAAAAGGAAATTATAGAACTTATAGATAACAAATTAATAGAAGGCGTAACCGTACTAAAAGGTGAAAGTGCTGTTTCCCTGTATGGCCAAGAAGCCAGAGACGGCGCGGTGATTATTACTACGAAAGTATTGGATAAATCTAAAAAAGAAGATTCCCAAAAAAAGGTAATTAAAGCAAAAGCCCATTCGATTGGATTTCAAACATTTGAAAAGAAAAGCGATTATGAAATCATAAAACCAGAGAGGATTAGCTTTCGAATAGGAAAGGACATCAATGCTTTTCAGTGGAATACAGAACCTGCCGAAAAAATCAATTTATACCTAAATGAGAAAGAAAAAGTTGGTCCAGTAGTAATTATTGATGGTAAAAAGTCAAATGAAGCAGGTTTAAAAGAACTTGAGCCCAAGAATATTGAAAGAATAAAAGTGCTTAAAGGTGCAAACGCGATTGAAAAATATGGAAAAGAAGCTAATTATGGAGCTATAGAAGCTACTACCAAAAAAGAAACCAAAAAATAATTTCATTTTTTATTTGAATTTGAATTTAAGGCAGGCTCACACCTGCCTTTTTCTTTTACCTGATTTTCAATATCTTTGATATAACAACTTTCAGGGAAGCTCACGAATTCAGCTTAGAATAATTTATTTTTTGAGTTGAGCATCACGGCAGTTAAGTCTCGAGGATCTAGTAAACCAATCATGAAAAAGAAATTCTTTAAAGCGCTATCTAAGATCAATAAAAAGATCCTTCCAAATTATACCAAAAAAGAACTGGACCTAAGAAAAGCCAGCAAGATACAGATGGCCATTATTGGCTGGAAATCCTGGGTTACAAAAAATTCTTTGGACTAATTAAAGAATCCTTCCTATCCTTATATCTTAAGATGAATTATTTTCAGAAGCGCTTTAGCTCCGATTCCGAATTGAAACTTCAATTTTATAAATTAAATTTTATGCTTTGTCTAGGCTGTTAGCCCAAAAACTAGCTAAGTTAAGCCTTCCAAAATCAATCAAACAAAGAATTAAAGCAGTTAAGCCCTGGTTAAACCTAAGCTTAGTTTTATTAGAAGCCTTATATTTATTCTTCAAAGCATTATTATGATAAAAAAATACCTACTGCTAAGCCTTTTCTGTTTTTCTGCCATTAGCCTTAACTCACAATCCTGGAAAAAACTTCCTGCCAATGGAGCTGCACAGGAAAGACATGAGAATGCTTTTGCACAGGCCGGGAAACGCTTTATTTTAATTGGTGGCCGCGGCAATAAACCTATAGATATTTATAACACCGAAGATCAAACCTGGAAAAAAGGTGCACAACCTCCATTAGAAATGCATCATACCCAGGCTGTAAGCATTGACGGACTGGTTTATATTCTGGGAGCCTTTACGGGTGGCTGGCCAGAAGAAGACCCTATTCCTAATATTTATATCTACGATCCTTTAGAAGACATTTGGATAAAAGGCCCCGAAATTCCCGAAGATAGAAGACGTGGAGCTGCCGGAGTGGCCGTAAAAGATAAAAAGATCTACTTGGTAAACGGTATTACTAATGGGCATACTTCTGGTTGGGTAAACTGGTTTGATGAATATGATTTATATAAAAACAAATGGAATATTTTGCCAGATTCTCCAAATAAGAGAGATCATTTTCAAGCTGCAATTATTGGAAATATTCTTTTTGTTGCCGGCGGAAGAAAATCGGGAAGCGTGGAAGGCAATGGCTTTGCAGGAACCGTAAAACCAACCGATATCTATAATTTTGATGCTAAAAAATGGACCTCTACCGCCAATATACCTACGCCAAGAGCTGGAACCTCAATTGTAATTATAAATGAGAAACCGGTAATTATAGGAGGAGAAAGTGATGCACAGGAAGCAGCACATAATGAAGCTGAAGTCTTTAATTTCACAGAGGAAAAATGGGATAGTTTACCGCCTTTAAAACAGGGAAGACACGGTACACAGGCTATAAGTTTGAACAAACAAATTATTATTGGCGCCGGCAGTGGGAACCGTGGTGGCGGCCCTGAATTAAATACTTTTGAAATCTTTTCTCAAGACAATACACTTAATTTTAGTACCGAAGCAATTTTGGCTGGAGCTTTAAAAGCTTCTGAAAGCAATTTAGATTTCTCTAAAAAGAACATCCGGAGTGTGCGTATATCGCACAAAGGAGGAAATCAGGCTATTGTGATTACCGATATTGAGGCGAGCGATAATTTTAAAATTCTGAATAAAAAAAGTTTACCATTTGTTTTAGCTCCGCGTTCAGAATTTGAATTAACAATAGAAGGAGATCAGAATCGAGGGAAACTTTCAATTAAAAGAACAGGCAAAAAAGAAGCTCTTACGGTTAATTTGAATTATAAGGATTGAAAAATAGAATACCTCAAAGCTTTTGCTCCATAAATAATTCAAAACATAGCTTTACCCACTAAATCTCATTTTTTTAATTTTCTGTTTATATTTTATGGCTTAAAACAAGCGTTAAAATTTAACTAAATCTTAAAGAAACATATTTCTGTAAATTATTTTTGTGCCGCATATTAAATTATTAAACGTCCTTAGTATAACTTGATGAAGAAACCCGAACCAGGCAAGACCGTAAAACGACTTTGGAACTTACTTAAATTAGATAATCGTGATGTAAAACATATACTTTTTTATGCACTTTTTGCCGGTCTAATTAACCTCGCCGTGCCTTTAGGCATACAGGCTATTGTTAATCTTATTCAGGGAGGCAGAGTAAGCACAAGCTGGATTATTCTCGTTATTCTTGTAACCCTTGCGGTAGGCATGGTTGGCGTTTTTGAACTGCTACAACTTAGACTTGCCGAAAATATTCAGCAAAAGATCTTTACACGCTCTAGTTTCGAATTCGCTTATCGGTTTCCAAAAATTAAGAGTGAATCTCTGCAAAATATCTATCCGCCAGAATTAGCAAACCGTTTTTTTGATACCATTACCGTTCAAAAAGGAGTAAGTAAAATTCTATTGGATTTACCTTCTGCCACAGTTCAAATTATTCTAGGAGTTATACTGCTTTCGCTTTACCACCCGTTTTTTATCCTTTATGGATTACTGCTAGTTTTACTCCTCTACCTCGTATTTAAATTTACGGCAGCTAAAGGTTTAAAAACCAGTTTAGATGAGTCTAAGAATAAATACCAGGTAGCTTATTGGATCCAGGAGATTGCACGGAATTTAAACAGCTTTAAAATTTCCGGGCGCAGTAGATTAGCAATTCAAAAGAACGATCGTTTAACCGCTTCCTATTTAAAGGAAAGAGAAGATCACTTCGGTATACTTAAAATTCAATATATCAAATTAATTGTTTTTAAAGTACTCGTGGCCGGTGGCTTATTAGCTATTGGAGGAATATTGGTTCTAAATCAACAAATGAATATTGGTCAGTTCGTTGCGGCCGAAATCATTATCTTATTGATAATTTCTTCCGTAGAAAAACTAATACGTGGCCTGGAAGATGTTTATGACACTTTAACATCACTGGAAAAACTTGGGCAGGTAGTGGACAAGCCATTAGAAGCATTTGAAAATCAGAATTCTGTTGATGCCTCTAACGGAATTAAATTAGAATTGAAAGACGTAGCCTTTGAGCCAGAAGGCCATACAGTTTTAAAGGGAATCAACCTCACTTTAGATCCGGGGAAAAGCTTATTGATAACAGGACCTGCCGGAAATGGCAGAACCAGTCTTCTAAAGCTTATTTCGGGTATTTTTACTCCTACCAAAGGAAAAATTTATATTAACGATACCGCCAGGCATACTTTAGTTCTAAATGAATACAGGCAACATCTTGGTACTATGTTACCGGAAGAAATTCCATTTGAGGGCAGTCTTTGGGAAAATATCACTTTTGGCGACGAATCTATTTCAGATCAAAATATAGACTGGGCCCTGGAGCATTCTGGCTTAAAAGAATTCGTAAAAGATCAACCCGAGGGCATCTTTTCACAAATTCATCCAGAAGGCAGGTACCTTTCTACCTTAATAGCAAAAAGGATAATTTTAGCACGAGCTATAGTAAGAAAACCTTCAGTATTAATCTTAAAACAGCCGCTTGAAAAATTTGAACTCCAGGAAAAGAAAAGAATATTAAAATTCTTAACCGATCCTAAAAACAAATGGAGCCTTATAGTGGTAAGTAATGATGAGTTATGGAAAAATACTAGTGATGAAACCCTGGAGTTGCAGGATGGTAGAATCGTTAAATCTCTGTAGTTATGCTGAATATTTCTGAAGAAAAATTAAACGAGCGTATAGATATAACTGATTCCGCATCGGGTAAATTAGTGTTTTTTAGAAAACACTACGCCATATTTAATAAAGTACTTATCGGGCTTTTTGTTTTATTCCTGATCATTCTCTTTTTACCCTGGACACAAAATATTAGGTCCACCGGAAATGTTACCACGCTAAGCCCTGAACATAGACCTCAAACCATTCAATCTCCAATTCCCGGGCGTATTGAACAATGGTATATCAGCGAAGGGGATTTCGTAAATAAGGGAGATACAATTTTAAGAATTTCTGAAGTAAGCAGTGATTATTTTGATCCGCAGCTTATTAGCAGAACTTCAGGCCAAATCGATGCCAAAAACCAATCAGCACTTACCTACGATGAAAAAATCAACGCGTTAAGGCAACAATTGGAGGCCCAGGAGAATGAACGGGAATTAAAGCTAAGTCAGGCGATCAATAAAATAGAACAGGCGCGTTTAAAAGTAAGAAGCGACAGCATAAAGCTTGAAGCCGCCCAAACACAGGTAGAAATTGCCAAATCACAGTTTGAAAGATTGCAAACTTTACAGGAAGAAGGTCTATATTCCCAAACCGATCTGGAAGCAAGGCGCTTAAAGTTGCAGGAAGCGCAGGCAAAATTAATTGCCCAACGAAATGATCTTTTATCAAGCAGAAATCAGGTAATTAATGCCGAGATAGAGATCAATAGAATTCGCGCTGAATATGCTGACAAGATTTCAAAAACAAAACAGGAAATTTTCACCTCACAAGGCAATCAGTTTACTACCCAGGCTGAAGTAGATAAACTTGAAATTGAACTTTCTAATTACGAACAACGCAGTGAATTATACTATATAGTTGCACCACAAGATGGCTACGTAAATAAGGCATTACGGGCCGGTTTAGGCGAAACTTTTTCACAAGGAGAACAATTGGTAGGTATAATGCCTTCAAATTACCAAATGGCAGTAGAAACCTATGTTAGACCATTAGATTTACCTTTAATTCACGTGGGTGAAAAAGTACAGATACAATTTGACGGTTGGCCGGCTATTATATTTAGCGGTTGGCCTAATCTTTCCTATGGTACTTATGGTGCGAAGGTGGTAGCGGTAGAAAATTATATTTCTCCCAATGGCAAATACCGGGTATTATTGGCCCCCGATCCTGACGATAATCCATGGCCAGAACAAATTGGTATTGGCAGTGGGGCTCAAACTATTGCGCTGCTGGAAAATGTTCCAATCTGGTACGAACTGTGGCGAAATTTAAATGGTTTCCCACCTAATTACTATTCGCCAAATAATGGTACACAAGAAAAACCGACAAAAAGTAATAGTAAATAACTTCGGGGCGAGCCTTCGAAGCGTTATTACTGGAAAATATAGTTTGATTTCGAGGCAAACCTCGGAGGATGTAATCTCGATTATCGAGTAAAAAGTAGACCGAAAAATGCGCTTAGCACACTATTTCTTAATGCTATTTTTTGTTTGTTCTTCTGCATTCGCACAAACAGACAGTTTAAGTTATACCGAATTTCTAAATAAGGTAATAAACGAACATCCCGTGGTACGGCAGGCAACACTGGTAAGAAATATAGGTGATGCAGAAGTTCAGTCGGCCAGAGGGGCTTTTGATCCGCGCTTTGTGGTAGATTATAAAGAAAAGGAATACAAGGGAACAGAATACTACGATCTTCTGGACGCTCAATTGCAGGTACCTATGTGGTACGGCTTAAAATTGAAGGGCGGATTTCAACAAAGCCAGGGCGCTTATGTAAATCCTCAAAACCAGGTGCCTGAAGCTGGTCTTTACCAGGCCGGGGTAATTTTATCCCTTGGCGAAGGCTTGTGGATAAATAAACGAATGGCCGGCTTACGTAAGGCCCAGGCGTATAGAGAACAAAGCAAAGCTGAACAGCAACTTTTAGTAAACGATATTCTTTTAGAAGCTTCTTTCACTTATTTTGAATGGTTAAGGGCTCACGAAAAACTGGATATTTTTGAAGATTTTCTAACAAATGCCAACGAGCGTTACCGTGGAATTAAAAGAGGCGCTGAAACAGGAGAAGTAGCAGGAATAGATACCGTAGAAGCCAGGCTTAATATTCAGCAACGTAAATTGCAAGCCAACCAGGCAGCAGTAGATCTTAGAAAGGCCAGGTTAAAACTATCTACCTATTTATGGAGCCAGGATCAACCTCTGCTCTTACAGGAAGAAGTGGTCCCCGTAGAAACCGACATAATTTTGGGAAACCTGCTTTCAGAAAGACCCGAAACAAATTTTGAAACACATCCGCAATTGGCTTTTTATCGTCAAAAAATAGAAGCACTGCAGATAGAAAAACGCTATCGTTTCAATAAATTATTGCCAAAAATAGATCTGGAATATAATTTTCTATCAGAAGAACCCGATAATTTCGAAACTTTTAATTCAGGCGCCTATAAAGCAGGGTTAAAATTTTCTATGCCTTTATTCCTAAGAAAAGAACGTGGAGATCTTAAAGTTGCAGAATATGAGCTACAAGACGCCAAATTGGAACTAAATCTAAAAGATAACCAGTTGCAGGCTCGCATCAATGCTATAGAACAACAGCTTCAGGCGTTTTTAGAACAAATTGAAATGACCCAGCAAATGGTAACCGATTCTAATACCTTGCTGGATGCTGAAGTACGAAAGTTTAATTTTGGTGAAAGTTCTATCTTTCTAATAAACACTCGCGAAAGTAAATTTATTGAAGCCAGGCTTAAGCAATTAGATCTTCAGATTAAATTTCTAAAAACCCAGGCTGAGTACTTACAAGCCCTTGGTAGCAATGCGGTGCAATAAAAATTGCAGCAGCTTTTAAAAGGAAAATGATTTCTAAATTTCAGTATTTCTTTTAAGCATTTAAACCCATAAATTTGTAAGTTAGCTTAAATATAAATAACTCTTAAAATCAAAATTATGCTGACTAAAACTTTAAAATCAGTTGCTTTTCTAGGTATTTTTCTTTTTATGGTTTCCTGCGGAGAAAGTACAGATACTGTAGAATCTGGAACTTACCAGGGAACAATAGAAGAAGTTGAAGCTTCTAAAGATGAGATTTACGTAAAAACAGACGACAATAAGACTTTAGAGCTGTATTTCAAGGAAAATACCGAGTTAACCAGAAATGGTAGCACCGTAGATTTTTCAGAATTGAAAGAAGGTCAAAAAGTAGAAGTTGAAGTTGAAAAAGTAGGAAAACGTTTAGATCCTATTTCTGTAAAAATTATGGAATAACATGAATCAGTTACCTGATTTTTGGCGGACAGAGGTTTTTCATCCCCTGTCCGTTCATTTTCCTATCGCCATTCTATTAGTTGCATTTTTATTTAAACTAATAGCCCTGGGCTCGGCAAAAGACCTCTGGAAACAAGGAGGAACTTTTTTACTTTTACTAGGCACGATAGGAGTTTGGATTGCAATTTATACAGGTAATCTTGCCGACGGAATTGTTTCAAGAAAAATTTGTGATCCCACTGTGCTTAAAGAACATCAAAACCTGGCCTATGTAACCGCATGGCTATTTACCGCCTCCCTCCTTATTGATCTATTAAAGTTCTCTAAAATTCGATTTCTTACCAAAAAGAAGAGTATATTATCTATTCTCTGTATTATTACTTTGTCGATAGGTTCCGGTTATCTTATGTATGTTGGGCACTTAGGCGCTACCCTGGTTTACCAGCAGGGAGCAGGTGTTTATCAGCCTTCGGAAGATTGCGCTGAATTTAATTAAATAATTTCGGCTGCAGAATAACCATTTTGCCTTTTGCCATTTCTCAACCCAAGTTTAAACTTTTTTATTTCCCCACTAATCTGATTCTCCGTTTTCCTAAAACCCGGGAACTAGTTTTCGCATCCACTACTCCAACTTTCAATACCGAATTATTTTCCAGCCCTTTCTTAGATAAATATTAAGCTATTCCTACTGAATATTTCCATTTCAAAATTCTGCCATTTACCCCGCTTAGGTGTTATCCTTCCCAGCTCACTAATATTTATTCAGAATTTTCATTAAATCAACTTCAGGCAAGCCCTGATGTATTTAAATCTCGATTATCAAGTAAAAACTGAACTCTTCCAGCGAAACCTGATCTTCATCATAGCATACTATTTATTATTCCACTATAGCCTTCTATTTATCAATCCCTTATGTAACAAATGTTGCTGTAAAGAGGCGACTTTGTTTCTAATTTTGTGCTGTAATTCAAAAACAAATTGACTTAGCTATTAGCTGAACAATAGGTTAAATAGGTTTTGCTGCAATCATAGAAAACCAGGTAAAAGAGGCCAATTAATGTTTGCAAAACCTCAACTGCTCAGGTAATAAATTAATAAAAAACAACCTTAAAAAATTATTTATGAAAACTGTTTTAGTTTTAGGAGCCGGCACAGGCGGAATCGTAACCGCCAGGGAATTAAGTAAACATAGCGGCAACGAAGAAGATATCAACCTGGTAAAGATCCAGGTTTTTGAAAAAGGAGAAAACAGTCTTTTTTCGCCTTCGCTACCCTGGGTAATGGTTGGCAACCGAAAACAGGAAGAGGTAACAAAAAGTATTAACAAACTGCAGGCCTCGGGACTTGAAGTTATCCAGGGAGATATTGAAAATATTGATCCAGAAAATATAAGCATTACCGTAAAAGGAAAACAATATAAGGGAGACCATATGGTAATTTCCCTGGGGGTTGACCAATCAGATATTTATAACCTGGAACAATTTGGGCATAACTTCTTTACGCTAAAAGGCGCTGAAGATTTCCATTCAAAACTTAAAAATTTTGACGGAGGCGAGATTGCTATCCTAGTTTCTTCCCTTCCTTTTAAGAGTCCGGCGGCACCTTATGAAGCTGCTATGCTTATAGAAGATTTTGTAACAAAAAACAAGCTCAATAATAAAACCACTGTTTCACTTTTTACTCCTGAAGCCGGCCCTATGGAATTTGCAAGTGCTGAAGCTTCTGAGGAATTAAAGGAGTTACTGGAAAAGAAAGGGATCAGGTATTACCCAAATCATCAGCTTACTAAGGTTTCTGCTAATAAATTAGAATTCAATAACGGCAAAAAATACTCCTATAATCTGCTGGCCTATACTCCAAAACACCAATTGCCTGAGGTGATCAGAAAGACCGACTTAGCCGGAAAATCTGGTTGGGTTGAAGTAGATAATCAAACCTTAGAAACCAAATTTCAAAATGTATACGCTATTGGTGATATCACTCACCTCAAAACTGAAACCGGCACCATACTTCCAAAAATAGGAGTTTTTGCAAGGCAACAGGGAGAAGTAGTAGCTCACAATATTAGTAGAAAAATAGGCAATCAAGAACCAGATCAAATCTTTGTACCCGAAGGAAAATACTTCATCGAGGCAGGAGAAGGAAAAGCCAGTGAAAGCGGCGGAAAATTTTCCGGTGAAGAAAATAAAAAGGTAAAGATGAAAGATCCAGCCCAGTGGAGCCATTTCTCCAAATGGTGGGATGAAAAATTCTGGTTCTTCAAAAACTTTTAATCCGAAATATAAAAGCGAAATGATGAAAATCAAATATATAATTATGCTGGTAAGTTTACTTCCGGGACTGTGGTTACAGGCCCAGGAAGTGCGGCCAATTTCCAAAAGTGAAGCCATAGAATTGGTGAAACAAAATAACCGGGAGATCAAAATATCTCAACAGGAATTCCTGGAATCCAGGGGAGATTTTAGGCAAACCAATTCCATCTTTTTACCCAATGTAGCAGTATCACATTCGGGAATAACTACCACGAATCCTCTAATGGCATTTGGTTCTAAACTCAACCAGGGAATAGTTACCCAAAGCGATTTTAACCCGGAGCTCTTAAACAATCCGGATAGGATCAACAATTTCGCCACTAAGATTGAAGTAGAACAACCGCTTATCAATGTAGATGGGATCTTTCAACGTAAAGCTGCGAAAAGCAAGATGGCTGCAACGGCTTTAAAGAGAGACCGCACCATAGATCATATGGTCCTGGAGGTTGAAAAAGCTTATATGGAGTTGCAACTGGCCCAAAAGGCTGTAGCTGTTCTGGAAAGTGCTCAAAAAGCAGCTCTCGCCAACAAAAAACTGGCAGATGATAATTATGAGCAGGGTTACCTGCAAAAATCTGATTTATTATCTGTGGAGATAAGGGTTTCTGAAGTCAATAATCAGCTTCAATATGCAAAAAGCAACGTGGTCAATGCATCAGATTATCTTGCTTATTTACTAAACGAACCCGTTAATACCATTTTTGAACCGACAGATTCCCTGGAGGTTTCCCTTCCTCTACAGGAAGATCAGGAATCGGTTTCCTTAGAACGTGCAGATATTCGAGCAAAAAAACTGGCAACAGAAGCCTATGGCGAAATCTTACAGGCAGATAAAATGTCTTTCCTGCCTAACCTGAATGCTTTTGGAAGTTACGAACTCTATGATGATGAGCTCTTTAACGGGGACGCCAGTGGATATATCGCAGGTATACAATTAAAGTGGGATCTCTTTGAAGGTTATAAACGCTTCGGAAAACTTCAAAAAAGCCAGGCAACTTACGAGAAAGCCAGGCTTGAATATGAAGCTTATGTTTCCCGCAGTGAAATGGAAAGAAACAGGGCCAGTCGCGCCGTTAAGGATGCTGAAAATAAGCTTGAACTTACTCGTTTAGCTCTGGAACAAGCCGAAGAATCTTTGAGAATACGCGCCAATAGATTTGAGCAGGGACTCGAAAAAACAAGTGACTTACTAGCAGCAGAAGCTCAATACTCCCAAAAACAACTCGAATACGCACAAACAATTTATGAATACAATTATGCCCAGGCACAATTGGAATTTCTAATAAACTAAACTATCAACTTATGAATACTAAATTATATATAATAGGTCTCCTTGGTGCAACAAGCCTCTTTTTTAGTTGCGGAGATTCTCAGGTGAAAAATTCCACTGAAAATACAGCGCCTGTAAACGTCACCGTAAATACTCCTACAGAATCAGATCAATCGTTTATCACTTTCAGCGGAAAAGTAGAAGCGGTTGAAAATGCCACTTTAAGCACTAGAAATATGGGTTATGTTACCCAGATAAATGCTAAAGTTGGAGATAAAGTAAAAAAAGGCGAATTGCTTATCGCGATCAATAATGCAGACTTACAGGCAAAACGTGCCCAGGTAAATGCAGGGATCACAGAGGCCCAGGCGGCATTTAACAATGCCAGGAAGGATTATGAACGTTACCAGGCCTTATTTTCTAAGAATAGTGCTACCCAAAAGGAAATGGATGATATTACCTCCAGGTATGAAATGGCCAAAGCCCGACTTGAAGCAGCTAAGCAACAAAAGAATGAGATCAATGCTCAATTTGCCTATTCAAATATTACAGCTCCCTTTAGCGGTGTGGTAACTGATAAAAATGTGGAAGTTGGTGATATGACCAATCCCGGGATGCCACTGCTTAGCCTGCAGGTACCCGGCAATTTTGAAGTGAGAGCAAGTGTACCGGAATCTGAAATAGCTTCAGTAGAACAAGGAAAAAAAGTAGATGTACTCATTAAATCTTCCGGGGAAACCCTTGAAGGAGTAGTTTCAGAAATAAGTACTTCCGCCAGTAATTCCGGAGGACAGTATACCGTGAAAATAGCTTTAGATCAAAACCATGCCGAGATCTATTCAGGAATGTATGCCAGTATTCAATTTCCTACCACCGCCGGTGATAAAAGAGAAATGATATTGATACCCGAAACCGCAATAATTAACCGTGGTGATTTGCAGGGCATTTATACGCCAAGCGAACAGAACACCGCTATTCTAAGATGGGTAAGACTGGGCAGAAAAGTGGGTAATAAAGTGGAGGTACTATCTGGTCTTAGTGCCGGGGAATCTTATATCACCTCAGCCGAAGGAAAATTATATAATGGCGCAAACCTAAGTATTCAGCAATAAGCCTACACGGTTAAGTTTGAATCATTTAAATCTCGATTATCGGATAAAAATTACTACAAAATGAAAGAAGGATTAGCAGGCAAAATTGCCAAAGGCTTTATGGATTCTAAACTTACGGTGCTTCTTATGATCGTTTTTATGGTCATAGGAGTATATAGTTCGTTCCTTATTCCCCGAGAAGAAGAGCCACAAATAGACGTTCCAATGGCCGACATTTTTGTTGGTTATCCTGGTGCAAGCCCCACAGAACTTGAATCGCGGGTAATAAAACCCCTTGAAAAAATGGTTTCCAATATTCCTGGAGTAGATTATATCTATTCTACTTCTATGAAAGAACAGGGAATGGTAACCGTTCAGTTCCTGGTGGGAGAAGATATTGAACGCTCCTATGTAAAGCTTTATAATGAACTTATGAAGCATATGGACCAGATGCCAAAGGGAACTACAATGCCATTGGTGAAAACACGGTCTATAGACGATGTTCCGGTATTGGGACTTACGCTTTGGAGTGAAAATTATGACGATTACCAGCTTAGGCAGATAGCCAATGAACTCACCCACGAGATAGAAAAAGTACCCGATGTTTCGGTGACCAATGCAATTGGTGGCCGTAGCAAGCAGGTACGTGTGGTTCTTGATAAAGAAAAGATGGCTGCCAGCGGTGTTGATTTCCTTGGTGTTTCTGAAAAAATTCAGACGAACAACCAACAACTTTCCTCAGGCAGTTTTGACCGGCATGACACCGAATTTTTGGTAAGCACCGGGAGTTTTCTTGAATCTGCCGAAGATGTAGAGAATCTTATTATTGGAATACAACAGCAACAGCCTGTTTATTTGTATCAGATAGCAGAAGTAATTGAAGGACCTGAATTGCCTAAGGAATATGTTTCTTTTGGTTATGGTCAGGGCTCTGAAGCAGGAAATAATTTCTCTTCTGAATATCCTGCAGTAACTATTTCAGTAGCCAAGATCAAGGGAGCCGATGCTATGCAAATTGCCGATGTGATCATCGCTAAAGTAGACAAACTAAAAAGCAATCTAATTCCAGATGATGTGCACGTTGAAATCACCCGGAATTACGGGGAAACAGCTTCTCATAAAGTAGGCGAATTGCTACTGCATTTAATTGGAGCTATAGTTGCAGTTACCCTGGTGGTAATGCTGGCTATGGGCTGGCGCGGCGGTTTGGTGGTTTTCTTATCGGTGCCGGTAACCTTTGCTCTTACCCTACTTAGCTACTATCTTTTAGATTATACGCTTAACCGGATAACTCTATTCGCTTTAGTATTTGTAACAGGAATCGTGGTAGATGATTCCATCATCATTGCCGAAAATATGCACCGGCATTTTAAAATGAAAAGGCTGCCCTTTAAACAGGCTGCTTTATATGCCATCAATGAAGTTGGAAACCCAACCATTCTTGCAACCTTTACAGTAATTGCTTCAGTATTGCCCATGGCCTTTGTAAGCGGATTAATGGGACCATATATGAGCCCTATGCCCATTGGAGCTTCTATTGCAATGATTCTTTCCTTATTTGTGGCACTTACCATTACTCCTTACCTCGGACTTATTTTCCTTAGGGAGAAAAGCAGTGGAAAAGAGAAAAAAGAAGAAGAATCTGCAGAAAATATAGAAGATACACGTATTTATAAACTCTATAACAAATTAGAAAGACCGCTTATTACTAATAAAAGTACCCGATGGATCTTTTTGGGAACAACTATAGTATTGTTACTGGGTTCTGTGGCCTTATTCTTTACAAAATCTGTGGCCGTAAAGATGTTGCCGTTTGATAATAAAAATGAATTCCAGGTGGTGATAGATATGCCAGAGGGTACAACTTTAGAACGTACCGCGATGGTTACCAGGGAAATTGGCCAGTATCTGGCTCAAAGGCCGGAAGTGGTGAATTACCAGAGTTATGTAGGGACTTCGGCCCCGATCACCTTCAATGGCCTGGTTAGGCATTATGATCTTAGGGGGGCAAGCAATACTGCCGATATACAGGTTAATCTGAAGGATAAAACCGAAAGAAGTGCCCAGAGTCACGATATTGCAAAATTGCTAAGACCTGGGATACAAAAGATCGCTAAAAAATTTGACGCCAATGTGAAGATCGTGGAAGTACCACCGGGCCCTCCGGTAATGTCCACCATCGTAGCCGAAGTTTATGGCCCCGATTATGAAAAACAAATTCAAATTGCAGACGAAATTCAGGGTATCCTAAACCAAACCTCAGATGTGGTAGATGTGGATTGGATGGTAGAAGCAGATCAGCAGGAATTTCACTTCGAGATAGATAAGGAAAAGGCAATGCGCTACGGGGTCGCTCCGCAGCAAATTGTACATACGATGAACGCTGCTTTAGGCGATAGGGCCGTGACGCATCTTTATGATGAAAATGCTACCCAAAGAGTAGCCATTGTTTTAGCCTTAGCCGAACAGGAAAAATCAACTCCTTTGGATATTTCTCAAATCAAGATCGCTTCGCAAACCGGTGAAATGGTAAGTATAGCCGATCTTGTTCAGATAGATAAAAAGGTAAAAGAGAACAGCATTTTTAGAAAGAACCAAAAACGAGTGGTTTATGTACTGGCTGATATGGCGGGAGAGTTAGAAAGCCCGGTTTATGCCATTTTAGGAATGGAAGAAAAATTAAAAGAAATAGATCTTCCTCCGGGTTACGAGCTCAACGAGCTTTATATAGAACAACCACAAATGGAAGACGATTATACCGTGAAATGGGATGGAGAATGGCAAATTACCCTGGAGGTTTTTAGAGACCTGGGAATAGCCTTTCTTGGAGTGATCTTTATTATCTACATCTTAATCGTAGGCTGGTTCCAGAATTACAAAGCACCAATCGTAATGATGGTAGCAATTCCGCTATCACTTATTGGGATTGTACTGGGGCACTGGATTATGGGAGCTTTCTTTACCGCAACCTCCTTTATTGGTATGATCGCCCTGGCAGGGATCATGGTGAGAAACTCGGTATTACTTATTGATTTTGTAAACCTAAGGCTGGAAGACGGAATTCCTTTAAAACAGGCCGTGATAGAAGCAGGTGCAGTGCGTACCACTCCTATTCTTTTAACCGCAGGAACGGTAGTAATAGGAGCTTTCGTTATCCTTTTTGATCCAATTTTCCAGGGACTTGCGATCTCATTAATGGGTGGGACCATTGTTTCAACAATACTTACGTTGCTTGTTGTGCCATTGGTTTATTATATGATAGAAAAGAAAAATCACGAGTAAAACTAAGTCAATAGAAAGCTGAAAAGGAACCAAAACCTCTTCAGCTTTCTACCGACTACTAAATATTATTCAAATGAAATTATTAATTGTAACAAGTGTGTCGGAATTTCAGAAGGAAATTCTCAACATATTTAAAATGGCAAGGATCGAAGCCTTTAGCCGCAGTGAGATTGATGGCTGTAAGAACCCCAACAAGGTAATCGCTACACTAAGCTGGTTCCCGGGAGAGAAAGGCGGGAATGAATCTCTTATGTTCTTTTCTTTTACCGAAAAGGAAAAAATAGACCGATTGTTTGAACTGGTTTCAGAATTCAATGAAAAATTGGAAACCAATAATCCTATAAGGGCGGCCGTGGTAAACATCGAAAATTTTATTTAACCCAAAAACTATATCAAAATGAAAAATAGAATAGTACGTGGTGTGGCAGGAAGCTTTGTACTTATAAGTCTTCTTTTGGCCGTTTATGTAAATATTAACTGGTTATGGTTTACCGCATTTGTGGGAGCAAATCTTCTTCAATCCTCACTTACCCATTGGTGTCTTATGGATAAAATCCTTGAAAAACTGGGAGTTTCAGATGAAGTAAAGTCCGGTCAAAAATGCTAATTTCAGCAGAGATCTATCTGAACGAATTGGCGCTGAAGTCGCCTCGCCCCTATCTTAAAACCTTTGTATTCCAATAGATTATGTAACAAAAGTAACTGTGGGCAGAGGGTCTTAAGTTTATTTTTGCGACTGGAAATCCGTCAGTTATTTATACTGAATTAAAAAATAACGCAATGAATAGAGAAGAAATAATTAGAAATAACGAAGGTACAATCGTAGATGTACGTACACATAGCGAATTTATGGGCGGAAGTGTTTCCGGAGCAGTAAACATTCCACTGAATGAAGTTCCACACCGAATAGACGAACTTAAAGAAATGAAAGCACCATTGATCTTATGCTGTGCTTCTGGAAACAGAAGTGGCCAGGCAGAGAATTTCTTAAGTCGGCAGGGCATTAATTGTATTAATGGCGGATCATGGCTTGAAGTTAATTATCTAACATCAGAAACAGCATAAAAATATGATTGCAAAACTTAAAGAGCTTTTAGGAATAAAACCTGCTCCAAATTACAATGAACTCCTGCAAGAAGGTGGTATGATCATAGATGTGAGAACTAAAGCAGAGTTTTCAAATGGTCATATTAAAGGATCAAAGAATATTCCTCTACAAGCGCTACCTTCGAATCTTAATAAACTAAAAAAAGATAAACCAATAATAACCTGTTGCGCCTCGGGAATGCGAAGCGCTTCAGCAAAAAGTATGTTGAAATCTAACGGATTTTCGAACGTGTACAATGGCGGAAGCTGGGCCAGGCTAAATAGCCGAATTTCCTAATAATTATGAAAGAAAGAATTTTTACACGTTGGACCTGGATTCGAGCGGCCTATTTTTTAATAGGTAGCTGGGTAATTGTACAAAGCGCCCTGGAAGGCGAATGGATTGGCATTGCCCTTGGTGCCTGGCCGGCTGCTATGGGACTATTCGGACTTGCCTGTGCAGGTGGAAATTGTGCAAATGGAGCTTGTGAAGTAAAATCAGATCCAGCAGATACCCACCAGTAATCTTAAAAACTGGTTATAAATAAGTCGATTTTAGATATTCTTAAAATACTATATAAGAATAGGTATCAATATTAAATGCCACAACGCCGCTATACTGCTTTTATTTTGGGCACAGTTTCCCTTATACTATAAAAATAGCATAGGATCTGCCGCAGGTAAGATATACTAAATTAGGGGTACTCAATTATTTAAAAGATAAGAAAGAACAGCGGAAAGCCAACAAATACAATCTCCAATAAATAATTATGAGCGCAATCATATAAAAGATTTCACATGGAGGTTTATCTTTGTATTCTAAATGAAAAACCATCATTCCATAGTAGTATCGCTTTTTGTGTTATTGATCTCCTTCAATAGCATCAAAAGTGGTATTATGATAAGTTTTTATATGGTAGATACTAAGAACTTTGTAGAATTGTTTTGTGTTAATAAAGAGAAACCAGAATTGGAATGTAATGGTAAATGCGAGCTTTCAAAACTAGCCGAAAGTGATACCTCCAAAGAAAAACCAAGCTATTTAGACATTCTTCAAAAAGAAATTGCTTTATTCTATTCTGCTTCTTATTCACCACAACCTAAAATACTTGCACAAAATTCTCTTGTAGACAATGAGTATTTAAATAATTATCGATTTCTTTTTACATCGGAGTTCATTCTTCCCCCCATCGTATAAATTTCCCTTTAATAAAACTACCTAATAGCTGGAGACTTATTTTTCCAGCAGGGACACTTATATAATTACACCAAATTTTTATACGATGAAACTATTAAAATATTTCAGCGTTTTCGCTGTAGCATTACTTTTCTCCTGCTCGTCAGACGACGATACTCCTATTCAGATTAATGAAACTGAAGATCTAATTTTTGTTCAGGAAATACAAAATGAAACACATACTATTACGCTTTTCACAGAAGACGGAAGCCTTAAGCAAGGTTATAATAAAATATATTTCCAGATAAAAGATGGAGATGATTTTATTAATAATGCAGACGTTTCATGGATGCCGGTAATGCACATGACAGCAATGTCGCACAGTGGGCCGCATTCAGAAATTAATAAGAAGGCTAATGCAGAAACCCTTTACGAAGGCTATATCATAATCCAAATGGCTCAGAATGATTCCGAATATTGGGAATTAAGCTTTAATTATAATGTTGAAGGGGCGGAATATGTTGCAAAGGATATTATTGAGGTAACACCTACCGACAAAAACTGGGTAAGTGTGTTCACCGGAAATGACGATACGCGCTATATCGCGGCCTTAATAGAGCCAGATTCCCCCAAAGTAGCCGTGAACGATATCACAGTAGCCATTCACAAAATGGAGAACATGATGAGTTTCCCAATAGTTAACGATTATCAGTTAAAGATAGATCCGCGAATGCCAAGTATGGGAAACCACAGTTCGCCAAATAATGAAGATCTTCTTCAGTCTGATTCAGATAATCTTTACCACGGAAAACTAAGTCTTACCATGACGGGTTATTGGAAGATCAACCTGCAATTAATCGATGAATCAGGAGAAGTCTTAAAAGGGGAAGAAGTCACTGAAACAAATGAATCCAGTAGCATTTACTTTGAAATTGAATTTTAATTTTTGCCGGGTGATACTCTCTTATCACCCGGTATTTTAAATAACAGCTATGGAAAAATATATATATTTCGGGCTAATGTTTTTATTGACTTTCGGGATAAAAGCCCAGGAAGAGCAAAAAGAAGTAAAGCAAGATAGCCTTATTGTTCCCGAAGAATTAGTAGAAATAATTCTTATTGGTAAGAATTCAAACAAACACCATTACGAAAATAAGTCTCTAGCTACTATTGAAACTTATTTAGAAGAGGCAAATAGCGTTGATTTTATAAAAAGAGGAGCCTATGCCTGGGAACCTATGATACAGGGAATGGCTTCAGAGCGAAGTGTGGTTACCATAGATGGTATGCGGATCTATGGAGCCTGTACCGATAAGATGGATCCGATCACCTCTTATGTAGAAATTTCAAACTTATCGAAAGCTGAAATTAAAAAAGGACAGGCAGGTGCCGAAAATGGTGCTACCATTGGAGGGGCCATAGATTTAGAACGGCAAAAAAGTGAGTATGAAAATTCTGGTTGGAGTGGCAATGCTCAATCGGGCATAGAAAGTATTAACGAACAAAAAATTCTGGGAGCCGCGCTGCAGTACACTTCTAATAAAGTTTTTGCCGATGTTGATTTAATGTATCGAGATGCTGAAAATTATAGCGCCGCAGGGAACGAGGAAATTCTCTATTCACAATTTACAAAATATAATTTTTCAGTGGTTACCGGTTATCAAATTGAACAAAACAAAAGCATAGAAGCTTCTTTTATTTTTGATGAAGCCAATGATGTAGGTTACCCTGCCCTACCTATGGATGTCTCTTTAGCCAGAGCATATATAGGCTCTTTAGAATATATATCTAATCCAGAAGATGAATTTTATAAGGAATGGAAGACCAAAATTTATTATAATAATGTCACTCATATTATGGATGATTCCCAGCGTCCCGATGTACCCATAAGAATGGATATGCCCGGTTGGAGCAAAACTGCCGGAATGTATTCTAAACTAAAGGGAAATTTTGAGAATCATTCCTGGGATCTTTCTATAAACGGCCATTTCAATAATTCTTTAGCTGAAATGACCATGTTCCCTGAAGATCCTAATGAAAATGATATGTTTATGTTAACCTGGCCCGATGTGAACACTATTTACACCGGCTTATTCGCTAAAGATCAATACCTGATCAATGAAGATTTTTCAGCAGAAATCTCACTGGGAATGGGAGTTCATAATAATAACATTCAAGATGAATTTGGCCTGGAAAGTCTACGCATATTTTACCCGGAGATGGAAGATTCAAAAACCCGCTTTTTACTAAATACCGGGGCTCAAATAAGTTACTCTACACATCCGTGGACACTTGCACTGGGACTGGGTTATGGCGAGAGAGCACCTTCGGTTTCTGAAGCTTACGGTTTCTATTTATTCAATAGTTTTGATGCTTTTGACTATATAGGAAACCCGAACATGGCAAACGAAAAATCCCTGGAAATGAATGTATCTACCCGGTACGAACATAAATCTTTTTCATTTAGCGTGAACTCTGCTTTCTATCATATTTCAGATTATATCATAGGAAAACCAGACCCGGACCTATCCCCGATGAATATTGGAATTAATGGAGTTAAGGTTTACGAACAATTACCGTACGCGCAATTATGGAGTAATGACCTAAGTATAAATTATACATTTTTAAAAGATTTTACCGCAAAGGCGAAAGCGGTTTATCGTATAGGTAGGGATAATGAAAATAGCAATTTACCACTTATTCAACCCTTAACTTTTGAAGCAGGATTACGTTATAGAAAGAATGCGTTCTATGCCGAAGCAATACTTGAAAGCGCTACAAAGCAATTTGATTATAGCCCTGAATTTGGAGAAAATCAAACCCCGGCCTATTCAGTATTTAATTTAGCCTTATCCCAAATATTTTATATAAATGCCCAAAAGATGATTTTAAAGGTTGGTGGTGAAAACTTGTTTGATGAATATTACTCAACCTACTCAGATTGGAATAATATTCCGAGACCGGGTAGAAATCTATATGCGAACGTAATTTATAATTTTTAAAAATTACGCTATCATATATTTAAATGCCAAAAATGGCCTTTAGCATTCGCGACAATTTTTATCTCAAAATTTTGGGTATATCAGAAGGTAAAAGGATTTTTTGAATAAAATAGATTAGATAATTCTTTTCTATACTCCTAACTAAATCCTTTCCCAAATCTTTAAAACAATCAGGAAACTAATTTTTGAAATAACATTAAAAAAATAATCTTAGTTTCTAAATCTAAGCTGATCAGAATACTCGGAATATTAGTAAGATATAGCTTAATACGTTTATTTAGTCAAAATCAACTATCTCTTTAGAATTCGACTTTTTATGTTACCCAAACAAAAAAGCCGACTCTTTCAAGTCGGCTTATCCCTTTGTGCGGGCGGAGAGACTTCCCGATAGGCATCGGGATAAACTTCTCGCCTCTCCGCCTAGAGATCTTCATAATTTTCACAAAATAAAAAAGCTCCTCATTTCTGAGAAGCTTTCTTTTGTGCGGGCGGAGAGACTCGAACTCTCACACCGTAAGGCACTAGATCCTAAGTTCGATTTGAATAGAAACCAAAGGAAATCAAAAGAATACAAAATACTGATTTACTGATGTTTAACCACTTAACAGATATCAAATAAACCCAAAACAATTCAAGAAATGTGTTACCTATGTGTTACCCAGAATGATTATCTTAGTATTTTCAAACAAGAAAATTATGGTTCATCTCAAAGCAATTTTGCATCCTAAAAAGTTAAATAAGACTGAAATAATTTATCGGTTAGCATTAAGAGTAACCAGTTTCCGTAGACGCAGCTATTTTCATCTTGGTTATAATATTGATCCAAAGGATTGGGATGAGAAAGCAGAAAAAGTAAAGAAATCACATCCTAAATACCAGCATTTAAATAGGCTAATCAGGAAAAAATATGATCAACTAGATGATATTATCTATGAAGCAGAGCGTAATAAAAAGCAATTATCTGCAAAGCAAATAACAGATAAGATAAGAAGTAATAAAAATAATAATTCCTTCTTCGCTCTTGCCAAAGAACATGGGGAGGATTTAGAAAAATCAAAAAAATTTAATCGCGCTATTTCCGATCGTTCTAAAGCAAAAATTATTAAAGATTTTACCAAAGGAAAAGATGTCTTATTTCCGGAAATTGATGAAAGTTTTTTAAGGCGATTTAAAGTATATCTTAAAAATGAAAAAAACAACTCAGAAAGGTCTGTAATGAATTCATATGTGTTTATTAGATTGCTATTCAATAGGGCAATTAAAAGAGGCATAATAGACCAAACTTTTTATCCCTTCGGTAGGGGTAAAATACTTATAAAATATCCTGAATCATTAAAAATAGGATTAACAGAAGAAGAAATCCTTAAAATTGAACAATTAGATTTACAAAAACATACTCCCCTTTGGCATACAAGAAACATATTTTTATTCTCTTTCTATTTAGCAGGAATCAGAATAACAGATTTACTTCATCTAAAATGGAATGATATAGTAGATGACAGATTGTTTTATAGAATGAAAAAAAACGCAAAATTAGATTCGCTCCGGCTTCCTGAGAAAGTAATTGAAATTTTGGAGTTCTATCGTACCGATCAGAGATCTTATGCTGATTTTATTTTTCCTGAACTTAAAAAAGTGGGAGGAGATGAAACCAAACAAAAATATAGTGTAATAAAGAGTGCTATAAAAAAACATAATTCTAATCTAAAGGATATAGCTGATCTTGCAGAAATAGATAAAAAAATCACCAATCATATCGCCAGAGATTCTTTTGGAAATATTGCCGGAGATAAGGTGTCCCCACAAATGCTTCAAAAACTATATAGACATAGCAGCTTGAGTACTACAATTGGATATCAGGGTAATTTTGTACACGCTTCCTCAGATCAAGCGCTAGATGAGATTTTAAAATTTTCCAACGGCAATAAGATTAATTAAACATTCTATTAGGATTTTCTTCTTTTAGAATTAAACTACAGGATTGAAATACCCCTTCTAGATAAAATTAAAAACTACACCTATATTTTCTTTTTTATTATCTTTAAATAGTTAAAAGAGAACAAAGTAAGATGTTTTTGGAGCGCATTGCGATTTTCACTATTCAGCTAAGGGCTAAGCTCCAGGATTTTTTTAATTATCTCCTAAGGGAAACTGATTCACAACTGGGCCAAATTTTTTTTACCTGTTGTATTTTAGTTTTTACAGCACTCCTCCTTTATGTCTGGATCACTCCGTTTAGCCTTTGGTTTCAGATCTGTTATACGATAATTTACCTCTTTACTTCTCTAGTGTTTATTTCAGGAATTTATTTTATCGTTAAGAGAAAAAGGATCAGGACTAAATCTAATTCCTTTGAAGTATATACACTGGATCACGATTCATTGTCATTTCACCATTTTAATCTGAAAGTTATTCCGATTACAGAAGAAAAGACTCAAACAATTTTTAAAGCATTCTCGGGGAATTACTTTACCAGTGGAAATTATCGAAGTTTTCAATTTCTAGTTCAGTTGAAACCGGTAGTTCCTGAGAAACGTCTGCAATGGGTTGATCTTTCTCCTAAAAGACCGAAACAGGCCAACCGGCAAACCCTACTGGAATTTTTAAGCCATCTATTTATCGGTTTTAAGAACCTGGACAACCGGCAGATTATCATATTTGTCGAACAGTATTTTCAACTTAAAAATCCGAAGGGAAACCTTCAACATTTATCTACAAAAAACATTTCAGACTGGCGAACCAATGAAGCTGCTTACCTTCGAGGTATTTCTGAAATTTTTAAAAACCTATAGGTAATTCCTTTACTATTACCAGTTACCATATTGATTTACAGAGATTTTAATCATTCATTTGTTGCCATAACCTAAAGACAACCATTGTGTTGGCTTATAAAAAATATCAATTATGAATGATTTACAATTAGAAGATCGATTGATGCGTATGGAGCAAATGCTCGCCGCAAACAAGGAAGTACTAACCTTTGATGAAGCCTGCCTGTATTCCGGGATTTCGAGAAGCTATATGTACAAGCTTACCGCTAAAAACCTTATTCCCTATTCCAAACCACGGGGAAAGTTGATTTATTTTGAGAAAAGCAAGTTGAACGCCTGGCTGCTTGGCAACCAAAAATCTTAAGGAGATGAGTGGTTACGAATTTTCAAGGGCGTGGTTTGATTTCAGTTTTAATCATCCTAATAAGGTTAAACCCGTCCATACCGCTATTTATTTTTTTGTCATAGAACGCTGCAATAGGTTAGGTTGGAAAGAAAACTTTGGTTTTCCAACCGATCTGGCAATGGAAGCTTTGGGAATCAAGAATTATAAAACTTATATCCGCGCCCTTGAAGATCTCGTGGATTGGAATTTTATCCAATGGATACAGAAAAGTAAAAACCAGTATACTGCTAATGTCATTGCTTTGGTAAAAAATACCAAAGCACAACCCGAAGCATTGGACAAAGCATTGCACACAACAGTGTCTGAGCAATGCTCAAAGCAAGTCCGAAGCATTGCTAGTATAGATAAACAAATAAACTTATTAAACAATGAAACTTTAAATAAAAAGCCATTTCTGAAAATTGATAAGTCTGAAATTCCAAAAGATCAGCTTATATATTACCAGTGGGCACTTAAGTTTCAACAGCTCTTTCTAAAAAACTTAAAAAATAAAAGTGCACCAACAAAAAAAGTAGAAATAACAAGCTTCAAAAATTGTCTTGATCCTATCCGGTTGATGATGGAAAAAGATGGAGTTTCAGAAGATCAATTGCTACTTGCCTATGAATTACTGAATGGTTCCGAAGAATTTTGGAAAGGAATTATACTAAGCACTTATAAACTCAGGGAGAAAATTGGGCAGCTAATCGCCCAGGGAAAAAAGCCGGTGAAAATAAAAACGATGGACCTCCAGGTTCAGCATAAAATTCAAAGTTATGACTAGTTTTCCTTTACTAGATATTGCATGGCAAAAGAAGGCCTCACAACGCACACACCCTCCAGTTAGCAAACAGCTATTCTGGAAGTTGTTTTGTAATCACTTTCCGGGATATCAAATCACAGAAGAAAACCAGCACATCATCTTTAGTATTTTTCGCTATTTCTTACAACAGTCAGATTTCAATGAATATGGGCTCATAAAAAATAAACCGGGCCTCGATAAAGGTCTATTAGTATATGGCGACTACGGTGTGGGGAAATCCACGCTTTTTGATGCTATTCATCACATTGGAAGAATAATTCTGAAGCAAACCCGAAGTACACAACTTTGGTTCCCCCAGATTTCTACAGTTCATTTACTGACCCGTTATTACGAATCGCAACAGAATAAAAACAGCAATTTTAAACTGGAAGATTATTATCGCGGAAAATTGTACCTGGATGATGTGGGTAAAGAAAACAAGGCTTATAACCGGGAAGAGATTATCGGAAAATTGCTTTATGAAAGACACCGGCGAAGATTAAAAACTTTTGTGACTACCAATGAAAAACCTTCAGCAATATCGGCCCGGTATGGACATCATATTGGAGACCGGTTGCCGGAAATGTTCAATATCATTAAATGGGAAGGTAGAAGTTGGCGAGAATGATTGGTACTAAAAAGTCCTCACCACATTTTCCACGCATTCGCAAAAGCTACAGCTTAGTAAAAAGAGGTTCGTCCAAAAAGAGGATTCGGAAGTAAGTCAAAAATAAGAATTGGATAACCTGATTTTAGAAGCTCAGAACTAGAAAATCAATCAGGGAAATAAGATTACAGCTATTAATTTTTTGACTTACCTCCTCAAGAGATTTTAGCCCTAAAAGAATCAAGGAGAAGGTAGTCAAAGATGAATTTTAAAAAAATTTCAAAGGAGTTTCAAGCTGATCATTAAGCACTTGATTTTAGTGATTTAATGATATGGAAAAGCTATTGAAATTTCAGAAGCGAAGCGGAAGGAATTTGAATAGCAAGAGGGTAACCTGCTAAAGCAAGGTTACAATTTTCAAATTCCTGATATTCAATTGTTTATGATTTTTAATACTTAAAACACTGGTGTATAAACAATTAAAATCATTTGTTAGCTACTGAAAACAGGGGAATAATCTACTGTACACAGTGGATACTTAGGAACCACACTTTAATTTAAAACACTGTAATTCAGTATTTAATAAATTATTAAAAATATCTAATAAAATGATAGATGGAGCAAAAACCAGCTCTTTGGTCTGAAGAAGCCCAGCAGCAAAGAAAAAAATTACTGTAATGGAAAAAAATAAAGATAGAAAAAGCCTGTTTTCTGCCATTAGTATTAATCGTATCACGGCAGCACGATTTCGTAAGTTTTCAAAAAATGTAGCTCCCTCTCATTCGGAAAGCCTGGATGATATGATGGACTTTTTTGAAGCCACAAAGATTCATCCCAGGAGCCCAATTTTTAGGCACTATATTGGGCTTTATAATTATGTAATTGGTCGATTGGATTTTATTATTGCCCTGCTTAGGGAGCACGAAGAAAAATATCATAAGCCTACCTATAATATGCTTGCAGGACTTTTTGATAAAGCTGAAAAAATAGAGGCTAAAACAAGACCACTGGAGGAAACAAATATTAGAAGATTGACCAGGGAGGAATGGGAGCTGGAGGATGGGAAAGTTTCGCAGGAGGAATACGATTTGCTTAGCAGTGCACGTCAAAAAGATCGAAGGGAGTTTTCAGAAATCTTATCTAAAATTATTAATGGGATAAATAAAGTGGAACCTACCTTTGGCAAGCCTTACTTTAAAATAGATATTGATTTCACCGAACTAGATATTCTTAAAAGACGATATGAAAGATAGGTATCTATACTAAATGCCACAACGCCCCTATGCTGTTTTTACTTTACGCTTAACTTCCCGTACGCTATAAAAACGGCATAGGATCCGGCGCAGGTTAGTTATGGTAGATTAGGGGCCACGGCACAACTATATCAAATCCTTGAATTTCTTTAATTATGATTAATCCATACGGACCTTTTATGGTTCCAGTTTACTATTAATATGGATCCCAGGGTAAAAATCTCAATCAAGTCAAAAATAAAACTGCGGAAACTACCGAGGGTGTAAAACCTTATAAAACATGGAGTAATTTCTTACAACATTTTGCAGTTATGCAAAAGCTATTTTTCCGTAATTGCGAATTTCAAATAAATACCTGCCATCAACAGTTGTCTTATAGAGTTTTATATGCTCACTGATAAACTTAAAAGGGCTCAAATTATAAAGACACTCATACATTTCAGCCTCATCATCTTAGTGTAAAATATTCGAGTAATCGAATTCCTTGAACCATCTTGTGGTAAATAAATTTCTTGAAATATGAAAAGTGATCCATCTTAATCTTGCCTAATCTCAATCAACTTTCCCTGAATCAAAATATCATCCGAATGATTTTAATCAACTTCACCATCGGATAGAATAATCTTGTTGTTTTTTTGGATCGCAACCTAAAAATCCGAAGATAAATATTCCTCGATTTCTCTATATAGATTCGGTACATAATAATTACTACTTCTATTTTCTTTTAAATAAATTTTATATTTTATTTTATTCTTTGTTAAAAAAATCTAAATTTGAATCTTGATCTTTTAATTATTAGGTTAAATAAAACCCTAACACCTAAAGGTATTGGAGGGTTTAAAGAATAAATCGCAATCTCTATGCTTTCATCTAAAAATAATCGGAATCCTGATAGGTTACTGGTTGAGCAATTGAAAGTTAACAATGAGAAAGCATTTCATAAAATTTTTGAGAAATATCATCCCCCGATTTTTGCATATAGTATCAGCCTTCTAAAATCTAAAGAGAATGCAGAAGAAATTGTTCAAGAGGTCTTTATGAAACTATGGATGAATTCTGAAGAATTAGATCCAAACCTCTCGTTGAAATCCTATCTTTTTACTATTGCCCGAAACCTGTCCTTCAACCACCTTAAAAAGGCTGCTAATTCTGAATTGCTTAAAAAAGAGATTTTTCATAAAACTACATCTTCTGAAAATTCCACTTTTGATAAAGTCGTGCATAATGAATATGCAATTATTACCATGGAAGCTATTAACCGATTACCTGAAAAACGCAAAAGAATTTATGAGATGTCCCGCTTAGAAGGAAAAAGCTATTCCGATATTAGTGAAGAACTAAATATCTCTGTAAGTACAGTTAAATCTCAAATGTCCAGTGCCCTTTCCTCCATACGAAATTATCTCCAACTAAAAACCGACCTAACCTTCTTCATTCTGTTTTTAATTAAAGATTTATTTCATTTTTAATTAAAGCCCATACTCAGTCTTTACAGTAGTTTTAACATTTACCCTAAAAATGTTTAAAAAAAAGTGAAATCAGAGTAGTACCTAATCAGGTTTCAACTGTATTACATATACAAGCAACAATTGTCTACCTGAATGAATAAACCTAAAAACATAAAGTACCTCCTCAAAAAATTTGCACTTAACCGTTGTTCTGGTGAAGAAATAGAGCAAATAATTGCCTACTACAGGGATGCTAAAATTCCAACGGAAGATCATCCGGGTGTTGAGGAAATCAATGACCTCTATATCAAACTCCCCGAATTAAGCCAGAGTGAAGCCAACAAAATTTCTTCCAGAATTTTGAAACAACCAAAGAGAAAGAAATCCCTCCTAAAACCTAATAAATTCCGATGGTCTTATGCCACCGCAGCTGCCTTGGCAGGAATTATCCTTATTGGAGCATTTTTTAACCACATCCAAAATCCCGAATCTAGTCAATTGATTATTTCTGATGAACAGATTACTCTTGAAGATAATAATGGTAGCATCGAGAAATTAGAAGAAGGTAAAGAAACCTTAATCAAAGATGCTCAGGGTAATACTATAGGCTTCATGCAAGGGGATAAACTTATTTATAACACAATTAATGAAAAATCTCCTCAAAATCCCGAATACAACACAATTAAAGTTCCTTTTGGTAAAAAATTTGAAATTAGCCTTTCTGATGGTACCCGTATTCACTTAAATGCGGGTACAACCATTAGGTTTCCGGTTAATTTTTCAAACTTGAAAGAAAGACAGGTTTCTCTCTCTGGAGAAGCATATTTTGATGTAACAAAAAACAAAGAAAAACCTTTCATAGTTAATTCCCACGGACTTAACACGAAGGTTTATGGTACTGAATTCAATGTATCGGCCTATCCTAATGAAAAATATACCAATATTGTCCTTGTGGAAGGTTCCGTAGGCCTTTATGATGACCTATCCACCGGACAAACAATGCTTGTACCAGGGGAATTAGGTTCCTATGAAAAATACCATAAAAATATTGAAACCAAAAAAGTACCAACCGGCGTCTACACTTCCTGGATTAATGGAGAGCTGGTTTTTAGGGATGCGACTCTAGATGATATTCTTGAGAAGTTAGAACGTCACTTCAACGTGACCATTGTAAACAAAACCTCAAATGTTTCTAATGAAACCTTTAACGCGAATTTCGGTGATCAACCTGTAGAAAAGGTGCTGGAATATCTGGATAGAATCTATGAGATAAACTACATTATTGAAAACAATAAAATAATTATAAAATAAATAGCTGCCTATGAATAAACATTAACTAACCTCAACTTAAAAAAAATCGGAAAATGCTCGCAACATTTCCCGATTATGAAGTGATTAAAAATTAACCACAAAGTAACATTTAAAAATATGAAAAATCTTCATAAAAAGGTTCATTTTGCCTGCTTATTTCAAAAATTTAAGCAACCATTAGCCTTATTTATTCTTTTATTTACAATTTCTTCCCAAGCAACCACTACCGATTTTCAAATAAGTCTCGATAGCAAAAATATCACTGTTGAAAGTTTAATTGATCAAATTGAGAGTAATACTCAATATCGTTTTGTTTATAAAACCGCTGATGTAGACCTTGAAAGAACAGTGAATGTTAAAGGTACCAATAAACCAATAAATGAACTGTTGGAAGAGATCTTCGAGAATACCTATACCGGATTCGAAATAATTGGAGAACAAATTTTCTTAAAGAAAAGCGAGCCTGTTCAGGGTTCCCAATCGCAAAGTGTTGGCGCACAATCTTCTTCAGAGGTACCACAAAAAATAGTCAAAGGTTTGATAACAGATGAAGTGGATCAACCATTCCCAGGCGTTACAGTAATGATTATGGGGACTAGTAGAGGAGTGTATTCCAATATTAATGGAGAATATACTATAGAAACTAAAGTTGGGGACACATTAATGTTTAGTCATATCGGTTACGAAATCAGACAAACTCCTGTTACAGGTCAATCTACCATTAATGTAAGAATGAAACAGGATAGGGCAGAATTATCTGAAGTACTTATCACTGGTATCTTCGAAAGAAAGGCTGAAAGTTTCACCGGTTCTGCTATTACGGTTACTAAAGAAGAACTGAAGAAAAAGGGAAATGCTAACGTTTTCCAGGCTATACAGAACATTGATCCTTCAATTGTTTTGGCCGATAATTTAAACCTGGGATCAAATCCCAACGCACTTCCGGATATGCAAATACGAGGAACATCTACCTTTCCTGGAGAAGGTGTTGGTACAGGCTTGAAAGGAAATTACCTGAGAGACCCAAATCAACCTCTATTTATTCTTAATGGTTTTGAAGTAAATGTTGAACAGATATTTGATCTGGATATTAATCGAATTGAAAAAGTAACCGTATTAAAAGATGCAGCTTCCAAAGCTCTCTATGGTTCTAAAGCTGCTAATGGAGTTGTGGTAATTGAAACAACTCAGCTTTCTGGCGAAAAAGTTCTGATAACGTATAATGCAAGTGTTGATCTTGAATTACCAGACCTGGACAGTTACAATCTAACCAACTCTCTGGAGAAATTAGAAGCAGAGAGAATCGATGGAATGTATATTCCTAGTAATAACGATCCTGAAAGGTTATCACAACTACAACAACTTTATAATTCACGAAGAAAATTGGCTCTCGAAGGTCTTGATACTGACTGGATGGCAAAACCTTTGAGAAATGGAGTTGGGCAAAGACACTCTCTATCAGCTGAACTAGGTGGAGATGATTTACGTATTCTTGGAAACATTGCCTACCGCGATGTTCAGGGAGTAATGAAAGAGTCTTTCAGAAAAAACATTACGGGTAGCTTAACAGCATCGTACAGATTGGATAATTTCTCCTTTCGCAACATAATGACAATTAATAGTAACAATGCTCAGGAATCTCCTTATGGTTTATATTCTGATTATGTAAAGATGAATCCGTATTGGAGAGCTGAAGAGGTGGATGGTACCATCCCCTATTATGCTGAAATCGGCCCTAATGGGGAACGCTATACCAACCCACTTTATAACTCGACCCTAGATTCTAAAATAACATCAGACTATTTAAACTTTATTAATAACTTTTATTTAGAATGGAGGATTATCCCGGCTATAAGAGCTACTGCAAGAATTGGCATTGATGTTAAGAAAAACGATGCTGATGAATTTTACCCCTCTAAACATACCCGTTTTGAAAATTATTACGGTGAAGACGCTCAAAGAAAAGGTTCTTATCAGGTAAATAATGGAGAAAGTAGTTATATCTCAGGTGATTTCAATGTTCAGTATTCAAAAAATATCGGAAAACATTTTGTTTTTTCAAACCTTGGCTTCAATATAAGTGAAAGAAAATTTAATGAAGTAGTACACAAAGTGGAAGGCTTTCCGAGCAACAGAATGGATAATATTATTTTTGCTCGTGATTATGCATTGGATTCAAGGCCTAGCGGTATTGAAGGATTATCAAGAGATATTGGTTTCCTTGCAGTAGGATCTTATGTTTATGATAACCGCTTTCTCTCTGACATAACTTTAAGAACCAGTGCTTCTTCACAGTTTGGAGCCGATAAAAAATGGGCAAATTTCTGGAGTCTTGGATTAGGTTGGAATATTCATAATGAAAACTTCCTTGAAGACACTAAGTTTGATGAACTGAGATTAAGAGGATCACTAGGATCAACTGGTAACCAGAATTTCAATACTAATGAATCTATAGCCACATATAATTACTTCCTTGAATCTCTTTACCAAGGATTTCCAGGTTCGTATGTTCAAAATATGGCAAATCCTTTCCTTCAATGGGAAACAAAGTTCGATTATAACGCAGGATTGGATACCAAATTCGGAAACCTCTCGCTTAGACTCGACTACTACGAGAGTTATACTGAAAACCTTATTACTTCTATCACCCTACCCTATTCAACAGGATTTAGCAGCGTAAAAGACAATCTTGGTAAGGTAAAAAACAGTGGTATTGAAGCTAATCTATCCATGTTGCTCTGGTCACAGGGTAACAACTTCTTTTCTGTAACTGGTGGTATTGCAACCAACGAAAATAAAATAGTAGAATTGTCTAATGCAATGAGAAGTTTTAATGAAAGAATGGATGAGATAGCCGCCGATAGAGGAAATAGTAAACCGGTTAATAAGTATGAAGATGGAATGTCTATGAATGCTATTTGGGCGGTACCTTCCTTAGGGATTGATCCTTCAACTGGAGAGGAAATTTACCTTGATCGTGATGGTAATACAACTTATGAATGGAGCGCCCGTGATATGGTGGTTGTTGGAGACGCTAATCCTAAATACCGTGGAAATTTTGGGTTCTCCGGAGAATATAACGGTTTTGGAATAAGTATTACCGCTCGATATTTGGGTGGAGGGCAAATGTATAATCAGACTCTTGTAGACCGAGTTGAAAATGTGGATATGAATTACAATGTTGATCGTCGCGTTTTAACCGGTAGATGGTTGGAGCCGGGACAACAAGCCCTGTTTAAGCGCTTAGGTACTTTTTCTGCGGATACCGATGGAGATAATGTATTTGAGACTTTTGCTGAAAGAACCAGAGCAACTTCGAGGTTCGTTCAGGATAGAAATGAATTGGATATAGCAGCAATTAATGTGTATTACGAGTTTAATGATAATCTTGTCGATTCCTTAAATTTAAATCGATTGCGCCTAAGCTTCAACATGAATGAAGCAGCTAATTTCTCTTCGGTTAGAATCGAAAGAGGTACCGACTATCCATTTGCAAGAAATATGTCTTTCTCATTAATGGCAACTTTTTAAATTCAAAAAATTATGAAAATAAAAATTCAAAATATATTACTGGGATTATTTGGCTTCTTCTCGCTCACTTCATGTGAACCAGAATGGCTGGAGGAAACTACTTCCTTGCAAATACGAGCCGAAGAGCAATTTAAATCTGAAGAAGGATACAAGGATGCCTTAATTGGTGTTTATATCGGAATGACAAATCCTAATCTTTATGCAAAGGATTTATCCTGGAACCTGGTTGATATATTAGGTCAGCAACATGCCGATCTACCAAACCTAGCTCTTTATTCAGACGTACAACAATTTGAGTATAGAACAAATCTTTCTACCCCCCAAATTGATGGAATCTGGCAAAAATCATATAATACTATTGCTAACATTAATATAGCTTTAGATTATATAGATCAGAATAGTGAAGTACTTCACCCTCTAAATTATAATCTGATAAAAGGTGAACTTCTTGGACTTAGAGCGTTTTTACACTTTGATTTACTAAGGTTATATGGTGTTGAAGGAATGTCCAATCAGAATGTTTCAGGCGAATTAGCAATCCCGTATATCCTTGACTACTCAAAAAATATTACTCCACAGCTAACCTACGCTGAAACTTTCAATCTTATGGAAACGGATATTCAGGAGTCTTTGGAGCTTCTACAAAGCGATCCTATTTACAGTGCGGTAAATTTGGATAGCGATGAGTTTGAAGAAATTAACCGGGATAACTTCTATGACAATAGGGAGCAACGCATGAATTATTATGCGGTAAAAGCACTGCAGGCAAGAGTACTCCAATGGCAGGGAGGTACTGATAACCTTTTCGAAGCAAGGCTTGCAGCCCAGGAAGTTATTGATGACGCTCCGTTTGCTTTGGTTAACTCTGAATCCTATAATGTTAGCAATGATCCCATTCTTTATCCGGAAATTCTTTTCTCATTGGATGTAACCGGCCTTGCCGATTTAGCTAATCCCTATTTCGATGCCAGCTCCAATACTAACTATGATGCCCTCTTTTATACCGAAGCAATGGCCACCGATATCTTCGAAACTCAGAATGTTAATATAGGGGTTGCCGATGTTAGATATAATACCATGTTAACAGGTCAAACAAGAGGATTAGTTAGTACAAAAATAATTCAACGTTCTAGTGCTTATCCTAATCAGGTTCCGTTAATTAAACTTCCTGAAATGTATTATGTAGCTGCAGAAGCCTATATCAGCTCAGGTGAATTGAATAAAGCGGCACAGTATCTTAATGATGTACGTGCTAGCAGAGGAATTTTAGAACCTATTGCTGATACTCTAAATGGTGAAGAAATGGAATTAGAACTAATGAAAGAATATCGTAAAGAATTCATCAGTGAAGGGCAGTTATTTTATTTCTATAAAAGAAATGGATTGACCCAAATCCCAGGTGTTTCGGAGACTGTAATCATGGACGAAGAAGAGTATGTACTCCCTATTCCTGATAATGAAATTGAATTTGGTAACCGGTAATTTAAAATACAAAACAATGAAAAAATTTAAGTACATAGGACTCCTTTTCCTTACTATGGCTTTAACCCTTTCTTGCGAAAGGGAAGAGATAATATCCTTTCAGGCAAATGATGCTATTAATTTTTTAGATGAATCCGTCACCTACTCCTTCCTGTCGAATCCAGGTGATGAATATATCCAGGAGATAGAAGTTCGAATAATGGGAATGGCCAAAGATTATGATAGAAATTTTGAGGTAGAAATCATCGATGATGAACTAACCACTGCTCAAGCCGATCAGTTTGAAATTATTGACGGAGTAGTTAAAGCTAATAAATATACTGGAACACTCTCCATAAAAGTTTTTAACTCTGCTGAATTGGCTGAAGAAGAGGTTTCTCTTCATCTCAGACTTTCCGATTCCCAAGATTTCAAAAAAGGAAATATTGAATCTTCAAAATTCCTTTTAACCTGGACGGATAAAGTAGTAGTCCCGAATTGGAGATGGTATTCATATTTCTTTACCAGGGTTCCAAGCACAGAAGCTTATAGAGCTGTAGTAGCCTCAACCGGTCTAGTACAATTCGAGATTAGCGATTATTTAGCCCTTGGTCCAACTGGTGCAGAAGCAATGGGAACTCAGTTTGGTGATTATGTTAAGCAGTGGAACAGGGATAATCCTGACAATCCTTTACGTCATGATGATGGTCCTCTTGCAGGCGAATTGATAGAGCCAATCTACTATACTAAATCCATTTTTGATTAAAAATTAATTGAGGAGGAAATCTACCTCATAAAAATATCACGATATGAAATTATTTAAATACCTATTTTTCATAAGTGTTCTGGCAGGGGTTTTACAATCCTGTTTTAAAGATACCAGCACGCTTGATATAAATGAAATAACCGGGGTAGAAATCGATACCACCGGAATGAGCTCTCTTTCAGTTTACCAGTTTGATACTTTAAACGTGGAACCGAACCTTAATATCGGGAATCTTTCAGAGTCAGATCTTCTTTATGAATGGAAGATTAACCTTAGACCTAATGACACCGTTTATGAGGTGATTAGTGAAGAAAAAAATCTGGAATACGAGATTAATTTCAGACCGAATACCTCTGGACAAACCCATCAGCTATACTATACTATAACTGACCTTACGACTGGTCTGGATTATATAATGACATGGCCGGTTACTGTTAGGAATAACATTGGAGAAGGTTTAGTGATTGCGGAAACCCCCGATGGAGTTAATACCGATATCAGCCATATTATGGCCCCGCAGGTTACTCCAGATTATGATAAAGTTAGTGTAAAGCATAATATTTATTCTATTCTTAATGGATCAACCCTCCCAGGCTTGGTTAAACAGATGAGATTCGCAAAAATTTATGGTGTAGACGCTATTATGGCCATTACTGATGAAGATTTCTATCGAATAAATACCCTTGATTATTCTTTCGGAGGCATGAATGATGATTTGTTCTTCGGTAGTAAGCCGGAATATAACCCACAGGCTCTTGGAGCCGTTAGTCAGAGTGATATTTATATTGGGAATAACCAGTTAACGGCAACTTATTTGGGAGCTTCGCGAAAGTTTGCTTTACCATTTGACACCTCATACCAGGTACCTGATCACGTTGCCTTTAATCCTTTTACGTATTATCCGCTACCGGTAAGGATTAGTTTCTATGATGAATCCAATGACCATTTCGTCTACCTGCCATCACTTTCAGCCTGGGGAGATAACAATATGTATGTAACTCCAAACAGTGAAGAAGGCGTTTTCAACCCTTCAAACTTACCAAACAAAGTGAATTTAGCGGCTAGTGTTAGTACCGATGGTGATTTCCGTCATATTCTCAAAGACCAGGAAACAGGAGAAATAGCTTTATACGTTCTTGACGGTGGTCAGGATGGGTTCCCGACCGTAGGTCCCCCTGCACCGAAAAACCTTTTCAGCTTAGCCAATGCCCCTGGTATTGAAGAGGCCGATAATTTTACCTTCCTGGATAATCAAAAGGTTCTTTACTATACCTCTGGAAATGTGTTATACGCTATGTTATACAGTGGTAATGAACCGGTATTTGAAGAAAGGTATAAATTCTCTGATGCCGAAGAAATAACTACAGTTCAGGTTTACCGCCAGGCGGATTATCCTTTCCGTTCCGAAGGTTTTGACCCTCCTTACATCAATACAAATAACAAGCAACTTATCGTTTCAACCTATGGTTCTGAAGGAAAAGTATACTTGCTACCATTTGTTAATGCAGGGGTAGGGAATATTGATGACAGTAACATTCAAGTATTTGGAGGATTTGATCGAATTACCGCAATTACAACTCAGTTATAAAAAAAATTCGGATTTAATTTAATAAAGGCATCACCCTGGTGGTGATGCCTCTTACTCACACGCATACCGAAAATCAAAAATTTACATGAAGAAGATATTTAATATAGCCAGGCTGGAGCTAAGCATTCTGTTTTATTCTCCCATAGCCTGGATAATCTTAATAATTTTTACAATTCAAGCGGGGATAACTTTTGTCGACCTCCTTGAAGCCCGGGAGGCTAGTCAGCAACTTGGCAATGACCTTAAAGGGCTCACAATGGATATCTTTGGAGGTGGCAGAGGATTTTTTGCTGCTGTTCAAAATAAACTCTATTTATATATTCCATTATTAACGATGGGCCTCATGAGCCGGGAAATCAGTAGCGGTTCCATAAAATTATTATTCTCCTCACCTGTTACTAATAAACAAATCATCCTTGGGAAGTTTTTGTCAATGATGATCTACGGTCTCCTGTTAATTGCTGTACTGTTACTTATTATAGGTATCGCAAGTTTTTCAATTGAAGCCATTGATATTAAATTTCTACTCGGAGGTCTATTAGGATTGTATCTACTTATTTGTGCCTATGCAGCTATAGGTCTGTTTATGTCAAGTCTTACCTCCTACCAGGTAGTGGCGGCAGTTAGCACTCTCGCTGTGCTGGCAGCTTTGAATTTTGTTGGCACCATTGGTCAGAGTATTGACTTTGTAAGGGATATAACCTATTGGATTTCCATTGAAGGTCGGGCAAATAACTTTTTGAATGGCCTGATTAGTTCAAAAGACCTACTCTATTTTCTATTGGTAATTGGTTTTTTCTTAACCCTAACAATAATGAAGTTGAATAGTGGAAGGGAAGTAAGATCTACCATTACCATAGCCTCACGCTATGCCCTATTAATTGTAGGTGTTTTAGCTATCGGTTACATTAGTTCCCTGCCTGCTTTAAATGGTTATTACGATACTACCAGATTTAAAGACAAAACCCTTACCGATAACAGTATAGAACTGCTGGAAAAACTGGAAGAACCCATAACCATTACTAATTATGTGAATGTAATAAACAGTTTTGCACATTTGGGGTCACCAAAATGGAGGATTTTTGATTTACAGCAGTTTGATCAATACACCCGCTATTTACCAGACCTCGAAATGAAATATGTTACCTATTATGATTCGACATTGAATTCACGGGATAACACCCCAATGACTTTAGAAGAACGAGGACAAAGAGCGGCAACCGCCTATGGTTTTGATTTTGAAAAAGCTTTGAAACCTGAGGAAATACGCGAAAAAATAGACTTACGCCCGGAAGAAAATTTATTTGTGAGAACGGTAGAGCACAAAGGAAAAACCTCCAACCTCCGTATGTTCTATGATATGTATACTTACCCTCATGAAGCTGAGATCTCAGCTGGTATAAAAAGACTTCTACAGGATCCCCCCGTAATTGGCATCCTAACCGATAAAGAAACAAGAAGGATAAACCTAACGGGGGATAAGCATTATAAAGATGTCACAAACACCCTTACTTCCCGTTACTCGCTAATTAATCAAGGTTTTGATATAGACGAAGTAAGCTTGGATGACCCAAAACCCATTCCCCATGACTTAACGGCTCTTGTTCTGGCTGACCCAATGGAGGAATTTTCTAAATCAGAACTGCAAAAGCTTAGAAACTACCTCAAACAAGGAGGGAACCTCTTAATTGCAGGGGAACCAGGAAAACAGGAATTGCTTAATCCTTTGCTCAAAGAACTCGGTCTTGAATTTACCCCAGGCACCTTGTTACAGGAAAGTGATAAATATGAACTAGATCTTATCCAGGCAACTTTAGCTGAAGAAGCAGATTTTATTCACCTTGATTTTTCTGATAAAGATGTGATTAGTCTTCCTGGTGCTGTAGCTATAAATCGTATTGATACCACCGATAGTTTTGAAATGACCCCGCTGCTTCATACAAACCCGAAGCAAGTTTGGAATAGAGATACCCCTTTTGATCTGGAAACAGATTCAATAAGTTTTAATCCATCTACAGAGTCCAGAAACTACAAACCAGTTGCTGTAGCCATGGAGAAGAAAGTGGGAGAAAAAAATCAAAAGATTGTGGTTATTGGAGATGCCGATTTTATGAGTAATGGAGAATTGGGACGATTTAACCTCAGGACAAAAAATTCAAAGTTCGTAACCAAATTACTTAACTGGTTTAGCGACTATGAATTTCCTATAGATACTACCAGACCCGAACCAATTGATAATAAAATTCTTGTAAGCCAGGAAAAAATTTCATGGATTGAAAAATTCTTATTAGGAATTATGCCTCTCTCACTTGCTTTCGCTGGTGGCTTCCTGTTAATATCACGTAAAAGAAATTAAACCTTTTAAAATAAAAACAATGCAAGAAAGTATTGCTCAAATTAAGAACCTTTCACATCGCTACAGTAAAGACTGGGCGATTCAAAACATAAATTTTGAAATATCAAATCATGGAATTCTTGGCCTGTTAGGCTCAAACGGTGCCGGAAAATCTACCACTATGAATATTCTCTGCGGCGTAATTAATCAAACAGAAGGAGAAGCCTATATTGATGGGATTAATGTTAGAGAAAATCCGGTTGAAGCGAAAAAACTTATAGGTTTTTTGCCTCAAAAAGCACCCCTGCACCCGGAGTTAACGGTAGACGAATATCTTACTCATTGCGCCCACATGAGGTCTATTCCCTCTAAAGACATTAAACCTGCTTTAGAATATGCTAAGCAAAAATGCGGTATCTCTCATTTCAGTAAAAGAGTGCTGAAAAATTTATCAGGAGGATATCAACAAAGGGTTGGGCTGGCTCAGGCAATAATCCATAATCCAAAATTGGTAGTTCTCGATGAACCCACCAATGGATTGGATCCAAACCAAATTCTAGAAGTAAGGAAATTGATAAAAGAAATCGCTGAAGAAAGGGCCGTAATTTTGTCTACCCACATACTTTCAGAAGTTCAGGCCACCTGTGATGATATCGTAATGATTGAAAATGGCCATATCGTATTCCAGGATACCCTTCACGCCTTCAATAATTACATTGAGCCAAATAGCCTAATTATGGATTTTGAGGAAATTCCAGATAAAAATGAAATTTTGAAAACACCGGGAATTAGCGAAATCGAGACTATAAACAAAAATCAGGTTAGATTGAAGTTTAACTCTGGTCCTGAAGTAACCCAGGAATTGATAAAAGCTAGTGTACAAAATAACTGGAAGCTAACAGAAATATATTTAGAAAAGACCTCCTTAGATAGTGTTTTTGCCCAGTTATCTAAAACTCCACAACAAACTTACAATACCAATAAAAACAAAATTTCAGCCTAATGAAGAAAATTTTTAAAATTGCCAGGCTGGAATTGAGTATTATGTTTTATTCACCCATCGCCTGGTTGTTGCTCATAATATTTATTGTTCAGACTGGTTTGACTTTTACTGATCTCCTGTACAGCCAGGAAACGAATCAACAATTAGGTCGCCCTTTAAATGTGCTTTCTAAAGTTCTGTTTGCAGGTGAAGATGGGATTCTAACTACAGTTCAAAAAAACCTCTACTTATATATCCCTCTCTTAACAATGGGGCTTTTTAGTAGGGAAACTAGTAGTGGATCTTTTAAGCTTTTGCTTTCATCGCCTGTAACGGTTTCCCAAATAGTACTCGGAAAATTTCTTTCCATGATGATTTATACCCTGTTATTAGCTCTGGTTCTGGCTACTTTTATAGTCTCAGGAGTAGTTTCCATTGAAGCTCTTGATATTAAGTTTGTATTAGGGGGAATTTTAGGAATTTTTCTGCTTATGTGTGCCTATTCAGCAATAGGTTTATTCATGTCAAGCTTAACAACATATCAGGTTGTAGCAGCAATTAGTACTCTGGCCGTTCTCGCAGCTTTAAACTTTATCGGTGAAATTGGCCAGGCCTATGATTTCGTGCGGAATATCACTTATTGGTTTTCAATTTCTGGTAGAGCTGACCACATGGTTAACGGCCTAATAAGTAGTAAGGGCCTTATATATTTCTTTTTAGTGATAGCTCTTTTTCTAGGACTCACCATAATAAAGCTAACCAATGAGAGAAAGACAAAAAGCAATTCCCGAAAAATCCTGGAGTATTCTGGAGTAATTATTACGGTAGCTGTGATTGGGTATATTACCTCCCTCCCATCTTTGAATCAATATTATGATACAACACGATTTAAGGATAGAACCCTAACTGAAAATTCACAGGAAATTATTAAAAAAATAAACCAGCCTCTAGAGATCACTACCTATGTAAACGCTGTTCACCACAGCGCTCGCTATGGAGCCCCAGAAAATAGGATAAAAGATCTCAATAGGTTTGAATCTTATAGAAGATTCCTTCCAGGTATGGAAATGAATTATGTGACCTACTATGATACCCTGGTTCGATATAATGACACCACCAAAACCTTACTCGAAAAAGCTGAAAAAGCAGCTTCAGCACATAAGTTCGATTTTGATGATATGTTACCTCCGGAAGAGATTAAGAAAAAAATTAATTTAATTCCTGAGAATAATCGGCTGGTACGAATGGTGAAAATTGGCGATAAACAAACACCATTGCGAATGTTCGATGATATTTATGTGTATCCCAACGAAAGTGAGATTACTGCAGCCCTGAAACGCCTGGTTTATGAGCCCTCAAAAGTAGGAGTACTAACAGGACAAATGGAAAGAAGCATAGAAAGTATTGGCGATAATGGTTATAAAATAATAACCAATGGGGTGAACGTTCGTGGGTCTCTAATAAATCAGGGATTTGAAGTAATGAATGTTCCCGCCACAGCCGCCAAATTCCCTGATGATTTAGATGTATTGGTTATCGCAGATCCTAAAAAAGAATTTTCTCCTGAACTGATAAGTAAACTGGAATCCTATATAAATAATGGAGGTAATCTTGTCATATCCGGTGAGCCCGGACGCCAGGAAATTCTTAATCCATTTTTAAAGCAGCTCGGTGTAGCTTTTGCCCAGGGAACACTTCTTCAGGAAACCGAAAATTATGAATTGGATTTAATTCAGGCAAAATTCACTCAACAAGCTGCAAAATACGGTTTCGGATTTTATGAAAAAGCACTTGTTACTTTGCCCGGCACCATGGCAGTAACCTATGCAGATACTGCAGGCTTCAATGTAGAACCTATTCTTTTCACCAATAAAGAGCAGACCTGGAACAAACTTGGAGAATTCGATCTGGACACCGAGAATATCAGGTTTGATCCCGAAAATGACCAGAAACTGGCTACCCCTGTTGCTTTAGCGCTAACTAGAGAAACTGAAAATGGCACCCAGAAAATTATGGTACTGGGAGACTCTGATTATATGAGCAACAGTGAAATGAACCGGAATAATATAAATACCGTTAATTCCTCTCTCGCAGTAAGAATGTTCCGTTGGTTCTCTGATGGAGAGTATCCGGTAAATACGGGGAGAACGAAAGCCATAGATACGGTAATTAAACTTGACCGAAATCAGATTCAATGGCTAAAAGGAGTTTATGCGGGTATTATTCCAATTGCCCTGGGAAGTTTAGGAATGATAATCCTTATAAGAAGAAAAAGAAATTAAACATATGCCGTGAGAGATTCAATTGTTCTCTCACGGTTATCAAAAATAACTATGAAAAAATATTTTAGTTTACTGATGTGTGGCCTGCTGGGCGCTTCAGGATTTTCACAATCTCTTGATGATATTCTGGAGAAACAGGAAATCCCCTTAAATTCAGATATAAAAATTGGCAAACTCGAAAATGGGTTAACCTACTATATAAAAGAAAACAAAGAACCTCAGGAAAGAGCTGAGTTATATTTGGCTATAAAAGCAGGATCGCTTCAGGAAAATGATGACCAAAAAGGTTTAGCACACTTTACAGAGCATATGGCTTTTAATGGTACTGAAAGTTTTCCAAAGAACGAACTTATAAACTATCTCCAAAAGGCAGGAATAAGATTTGGTGCCGATCTCAATGCCTATACAGGCTTTGATCGTACGGTTTATCAATTACCCCTACCAACCGATGATGAAGCTCTTTTTGAGTCCGGTTTTAAAATACTTTCTGAATGGGCCGGTGCAATTTCATTTGAAGCAGAAGAAATAAATAATGAACGTGAAGTAATTGTAGAAGAGGAACGTCAAAGAGGAAAAAATGTTTCTGAAAGAATAAGTAAACAGCTGCTACCAGTACTACTGAAGGATTCACGCTATGAGGATCGTTTGCCAATTGGTGAAGTAGAGATTATTAGAAATTTTGATCACCAAACATTAAAGGATTATTACAAGGATTGGTATAGACCGCACCTTCAGGCAGTAATTGCCGTTGGGGACTTCGATAAGGATAAGGTAGAGGCATTGATCAAAGAAAACTTTTCAGATCTAAAAACCGGAGAAAATCCTAAAAAACCGGAAATCTACTCCATTCCTTCTAACAAGGAACCCCTGGTGAAAATAGTTACCGACCCTGAATATCCGTATACAGTTGCATCTCTGATGTATAAGCACCCCGGAACTTCGGTAAAAACAGACAAGGATTTCAGAAATTCGATAATGAGAAGTGCTGTCAATAGTATGCTGTCCGCCAGAATTCAGGAAACTACTCAGGCTGGAAATGCTCCTTTCCTTCAGGCTGGTGCATCCTACGGGGCTTACCAGGGAGGTATGGGAGACCTGGATGCTTTTTCTATCCAAGTGGTAGCCAAAACCCCTGAAACGTTGGAACCCGCTGTAAAAGGTATTATGGATGAAGTTCTGAAAATGAAAACATTTGGTTTTACCCAATCGGAGCTGGACAGAACTAAGTTGAATTTTAAAAGAGCGGTGGAACAAAGCTATAAAGAGAAAGATAAAACTGCATCCAAAGTATATGTAAACCAAATTCTGAGCAATTTTCTTAAAGGTGAGGCTGTGATCGATATGGAGTACTCCATGGATTTCTATAATAAATATCTTGACGGAATAACCCTGGAAGAAGTAAATCAAATGGCTATTGAGTTTATTCGGGATGACAACCAAATAATTCTTCTTCAGGCCGCAGAAAGTTCTAAAGAACAACTCCCTGATGAAGCCACACTTACTGACTGGTTTTTAAATTATACCGGAGATTTTGAAGCATACCAGGATGAGATTTCTTCCATACCTCTTTTGGACAAAGAGCTTAGCACCGCCGGGATCACTTCTAAAAAGAAAATTAAGGAATTGGATGCGACAGAGATAACTCTGGAAAATGGAATAAAAGTTATTTTAAAATCAACAGATTTCAAAAGCGATCAGGTATTATTTCAGGCATTTAGCCCGGGTGGATATTCTCTAGCTACTGAAGACTTAATTCAATCAGCAAAAATAGCAGACAACCTTATTGCTTCATCCGGAATTGGAGAATTTAATGCCATTCAACTTAAAAAGAAGTTAGCGGGAAAATCACTTTCCCTCTCTCCCTATATCAGCACTTATACTGAAGGAATAAAGGGTAAAACTTCCAGCGATGATCTTGAAACCTTATTAAAACTTACTTACCTGTATTTCACCGAACCGCGAAAGGATTCACTTATCTTCCAAAATTTAAAAGATAATTACAAAGTCGCAATTGAGGGAAAATCCAGTAATCCTGTAGCTGTATTCCAGGATACAATTAATACCGTTATGAGAGGAAAAGGTCCCTGGGCGCTGGATCCTGAGGTTGACGATATTGAAAACTTTTCATTGGATCAGGCCTACAAATTTTATCAATCCCGTTTCCGGGATGCAGGAGATTTCACCTTTGTTTTTGTAGGTAATTTCCAAAACCAGGAAGTGATTCCTCACCTGAAAAAATATCTTGGTTCTCTTCCTTCCACAGGATCAAAGGAAAAATTTAAAGATGTGGGGATTGCACCAATTCAGGGAAAAGTAAATAAAGAAATAAAAAAGGGTCTTGAAGAGAAAGCAATGGTAGTATTAACCTATCATGATACCTATAAGCATAACCAGAAGAATAATCTTCAACTTAAAGCTATCAAATCGGCTTTGGAAACCAGACTTTTAAAGCGATTGAGGGAAAAAGAAAGCGGTGTTTACAGCCCCTCTGTAGGACTTAGCATTGTGAAAATTCCTAATCCTTATTATACTTTTTCAATTTCATTTAATAGCGCTCCCGACAGAGCAGATGAATTGATTGAAGCTACAAAAGAAGAAGTCGATAGAATGATTGAAGATGGTCCCTATGAAGAAGAACTTCAAAAATTTATTGCACAGGAAAAACGACAGAAGGAATTACAGCTTCGTTCAAACTCCTATTGGCTTAGCTATATTAAAGGAGTATATTCTAAGAGTATAAAAAGGGATTATATAAATCAATATGAAGATTATCTGGACAAACTTAAGCCTCGAAATTTAAAGAATGCTGCAAAGAAGTATCTTTCGGTAGATGGTCAGGCGCAACTAATCCTCTTACCCCAGGATTAATAACTAAGAGTTTTGTAGATGGTTTGGTTAGTTTGAAGAACAGGTCTCTTTTTTGAGGCCTGTTTTTTTTGTAGATTCTGAGTGCTACCTAACTTGAAAAGATAGCTTCGGTGTACTCTATTCTGGTCCCTTTATTGACCACGCTCTTACTACATTTTCATTATTGAGATATATCGTATCACTATTGGAAAAATAAGGTTGCTCCTCGATATTGGAAAAGAAATCCTCCTGGATAATCATCTCTTCTGAACTTAGAAAAATAGTCTCATCCCCCTCATAAGTAACCTCTTTCAGATCTTCCAATCTTATTGCGATAGCTTCAGTCATTTTGATCTGAAAAGGCTGCGCTTCGACAATGACATAATCCTGCTGTAGGTCTTCTGATTTATTTTCACTAGGATCGATACTAGCCTTAGAACAGGATACAAGTCCAATCAAGACCAATTGTAAAATAATTTTTTTCATTATTTTAATCCTTTGTAATAATTGCTTTTTATCAAATATAGGCTTTATAATTAGCTTTTTTTATTGATTTACCCAATATTTTACAAAAATTAAATCCAAGAATTGTTTGTGAATTTCCGATTTTTTAAACGTAATGATTTAAACTTTTTCTAGGAATAAAAAGGGTGGTAGATGTTTGTTTTATGAAACATTACTAACTATAACCTAAAAAAAGGACTGTAGTAAAATTAGTTGCCCGTGAAGGCCTTATTTGGACAGAAAAGTTAGAGCTGAGGAGGCCGGAACGTAGATTTTTTCTATTTCTAACCCTAATAATTTTTGCATAATACTGAAATCCAACAACCTTTGGACGTGATCCACAAACAGGCTCGTTCCTTGACACGTGTTACCTCTGTGTTACCCCAACAAAAAAGCCGACTCTTTCAAGTCGGCTTATCCCTTTGTGCGGGCGGAGAGACTCGAACTCTCACACCGTAAGGCACTAGATCCTAAGTCTAGCGTGTCTACCAATTCCACCACGCCCGCATTTCAATATGTGTTGCTTTAACTAAGCGGATGCAAATATACATAAATGTTTCAATTCACAAATAGTCTGGAAATATTTTTTTTACCTTTATCTCAGTTAAAATTTCTAGTATGAAGGATATTAAAAAATATGTTGAGGAAAATAAAGAAAGATTCCTTGGCGAACTCATTGATTTACTGAAAATTCCATCCATAAGCGCCGATTCTAATTACAAGGATTCCATGATAAAAACCGCAGAAGCGGTGAAAAAAAATTTATTGGAAGCCGGGTGTGATTCCGCCGAAATTTGTGAAACTCCGGGTCATCCTGTTGTTTATGGAGAAAAAATAATAGATAAAAACCTGCCTACCGTTTTAGTTTACGGTCATTACGATGTGCAACCACCAGATCCTTTAGATCTTTGGAACTCCCCACCTTTTGAACCGGTAATTAAAGAAACCGAAATTCATCCTGAAGGTGCTATTTATGCCCGTGGCGCCTGTGACGACAAAGGCCAGATGTTTATGCACGTAAAAGCGTTGGAATATATGACCAAAAACAATGAGCTTCCCTGCAACGTGAAATTTATGATTGAAGGTGAAGAAGAAGTTGGCAGCGAACACCTGGGCTGGTTTATAGAAAACAACAAAGAAAAACTTGCCAACGATGTGATCCTTATTTCAGATACCGGGATGATCGCTAAAGACACCCCTTCTATCACCACGGGACTTCGCGGACTTTCCTATGTGGAAGTTGAAGTTACCGGGCCAAATAGAGACCTGCATTCTGGTTTATATGGTGGCGCTGTGGCAAATCCTATTAACATTCTTAGTAAAATGATCGCATCTTTAACCGATGAAAATAATCATATAACTATTCCCGGTTTTTATGATAAGGTTGAAGAATTAAGCAAAGAAGAACGCGCTAAAATGGCGGAAGCTCCTTACGATGAAGAAGCTTACAAGAAAAAAATTGATATTGATGATGTTTATGGAGAAGCCGGTTATTCTACTTTAGAGAGAGCCTCTATTCGCCCAACTTTAGATGTAAACGGAATGTGGGGTGGTTATATTGGGGAAGGCGCAAAAACCGTACTTCCTTCAAAGGCTTACGCAAAGATTTCTATGCGATTGGTACCCAACCAGGATTGGAAAGAAATCACCCAGCTCTTTAAAAAACATTTTGAAAGCATTGCGCCAGAGGCGGTAACCGTTGAGGTAAAACCTCATCACGGCGGCCAGGGTTATGTAACTCCAATAGATAATATTGGCTACCAGGCAGCGAGTAAAGCTTATGAAGCCTCTTTTGGAAAAACCCCAATTCCGCAGCGTAGTGGTGGGAGTATTCCTATAGTCTCGCTTTTTGAGAAAGAACTAAAAAGTAAGATCATTTTAATGGGCTTTGGTTTTGATACTGATGCCATCCACTCCCCTAACGAACATTTTGGCGTTTGGAATTATTTAAAAGGCATAGAAACTATCCCCTGGTTTTATAAATATTTCACCGAGATGAGCAAGGAGTAGATGCTCTCTCGGCTCATTCTTTGTATAAATATTGTACAAGTGAGGTGGTTTGAAATCACACGTTAAGCTGAACTTGTTTCAGCTTCTAAGATGAACCAGTTATTCACAACTTAGATCCTGAAATAAATTCAGGATGACGGTAAACTTCAAACCACCTCATTTTCTTTAAAACTGCTTTCAGAAAAAAGCGAAATTTCAGGAAATTAGATTTAGTATATTTACAGGGATTGCTTACTAATGCTTTCTAAACTATGGAGAAAAAAATACTCATACCTTCCAATTTTACCAAACACGCCTGGAATACCCTCGTTTATGCTTTAAACCTTTATAAAAGTGTGCCCTGTACCTTTTATATTCTAAATGCTTATAAAATACCTACGAGAATTTCCCTGAACCGAAATCAAAGTGCCGAACTGGAAGCCGCAAAAGCCGAATCTGAAAAAGGCTTGCATAAGATCATGCAGGGTTTAAATTTTAGAAAAGAAAACGAGAAGCATACTTTTGAAACTATTTCCCGCAATAAAGACCTTGCTGATGCCATTCAGGAAACCGTAGACACCCATAAAATAGACCTGATCTTGATGGTTTCACGGGGAGAAAATGTTTCGATTAACGCCGCTTTTGAAAACGAAATTTCAGAGGTAATTCAAAAGGTAGAAGATTGTCCTTTTTTGGTGCTACCCGAGCAAATGCAGGATCTGCCGGAAACGAAACGGGAAATTGTTTTTCCTACCAATTATAAATTTCCGTTTAAAAATAAAGAGGTGGCTGCACTTATAGATATGGCCAATAATTTAAATGCAAGCATCAGGATTCTTTATATTGACAGCGATGGGAGACCGCTTAGCAAAGAGCAGGAACAAAATATGGACATGCTAAAAACTTACTTTACCGAAGTAGATTTCAGCTTCCATAAACTCACGCAAACTACCGTTACTACCGGAATTCATCTATTTATTGAAAGCAGGGAAAGTAGTTTCCTGGCCCTTTATAAACGCAAACAGGGCTTTTTTAGCAAACTCTTCTCACAAAGGTTTAAAGAGGAAATTGATTTTAATCCGAAGGTACCGGTATTGATCTTAAAGGAACTGGAATAAAACTTAGCTATTTATGGACCTCAACGCCAGTTCTGTTGAAGATTATATCTCGAAAGTTCCGGAAGATAAAAGATCGGCCATCATCAGGCTTCGGGAAATAATTAGGGAAAACATTCCAAAAGGTTTTACAGAAACTTTAAACTACGGAATGATTGGCTATGTAGTTCCTCACAGCATTTATCCCGGCGGATACCACGTGGACCCTAAATTACCTTTGCCTTTTATCAACATTGCTGCGCAAAAGAACTTTATTGCGCTTTATCACCATGGAGTATATGCTAATCCCGACTTGCTGCAGTGGTTTAAAGAGGAATATGCAAAATTACCCCTCAACAAACTGGATATGGGAAAAAGCTGCATCAGGTTTAAAAACCCGGAAAAAATCCCCTTCGAATTAATTGGAACACTGGTTTCAAAAATTACCGTGCAGGATTGGATTGATCTCTACGAAAGCCAATTACGGTAATTAGAATTATTAATTATTTACCTTTCATCTTTACATTCTTTCACAAATAATTAAGCTTCCTTAAACACAGGTTTTCCTTATTACTTTCTAATTTCAGGCTGCAAAATCTAATCAATCTACTAATAGAAATGAGTTATCTGCTGGTTCCTTTAGGGATATTTATCCTTCTAATTGTCCTAATAGACATCTTTAAAACTATTCTTTATATAAACGGTGGCGGAAGGTTATCTTCCTTTACCGCCAGGAAGATCTGGTGGGTTTATTTCAAACTAGCCCGTGGAAATGGCAGATCGCCCATCTTAAATTTCGCCGGCGGTACCATTTTAATGGGGCTGGTTGGTATGTGGATCTTTCTTATTTGGACGGGCTACAGCTTGATCTATCTTTCAGATCCCGGCTCTGTGGTAGATAGCGCTACTGGCCAAAATGCCGATATTATCGGAAATATTTATTATGTAGGTTATACGCTTACTTCTTTAGGAAATGGAGATTTCCAATCGGGGTCAGATATTTGGCGCATTGTTTCCAATATTATGGGAGTGAACAGTATGATCTTTATAAGTTTGGGAATTTCATATTTACTTCCCGTACTCCAGGCGGTTGTAGACAAAAGAACCCTGGCTGTTTATATTTATCAATTAGGAAAAACCCCAGAAGAAATTATTGAAAATGGATATGATGGCGAAGACTTTACCCCGCTATACTCCCGCTTTCAGAATTTAGAAACTATGTTATTGAAACACGGGGAGCATCACCTTGCCTACCCTATTCTGCATTATTTTCACACCAATAAAAGATCACATTCCACCCGGTTAAATCTCGCCATTTTAGATGAAGCTTTAAATATTCAGGACGCCTATAAATTAGATAAATCGGCAAATGCTTACACCTGGGGCGTGTTAAGAGGCGCTATGGATAATCTTGCGGTGAGACTGGCTGAAGGTTATTCCTCTATTGCCAATGATCCGCCAGATTTTAATTATTTTGATAGCCTGCCGGGTCAATTAAAAGAAAATTTTGAAGAAGACCCCGGGATACCCAGTGATGAGAATTTTAGTAAACGTCGCGGAAGATTATTAGGTTACATCAAAAAAGCCGGCTGGGATTGGGAAGATGTGGTTGAGGCTAAGTAAGCGAGTTTGAAATTTGTTGTTGAAAGCTTATTTTAACCGTAAGTTCAAGACCCAATTCAAAAACTCTGAAAAACGGCAGTATTGACGTTTCAAAGCAGCGCTTTGGAATCTTTTTCCGCAGTATAAGTTTTGTTTTGCGTTAAAAAATCTTGAAGCCCTGGAAAGATTTTAGCAAAATAAAACTGGTTTTCAGCTTCGCTGAAAAATACCTTGGAAAAAGCGCCTTTTCTTTTGTTTCGTTTTCGCTTGTATCCGACGAACACAGTGAGAGGAATACATAGCTAAGAAAATGAAAAATAAGCTTTTTTAAGCACCTAAATTAAATAACTGATATTCAGAATCATATCAAATTACGTCAGTTCGAGTGATTTTTTAAAGCCGGAGCATTAAAAAATCGTATCGAGAACTCACTTCCTGCTACTCGATCTCCCGTATCCCTACTTTAAATCAGGTTGCAAGGCAGCTGGCTTCTCGTTTCTTCCTGCATTTACTCTTTTAAAAGAGGCCATTAACAGCACATAAAAAACAATAGAAAGGATAATATCAAAGAAAAATTCCCCCGAATCTTCCCCAAAGAAATCATTGATGGTATACCAGAGATCTAGCGGAATCACGAACATAAATATTTTAAAAACCAGTCTTATCAATACAGCGAATAAAACCAGCCGAAGTCCGTTTACAAACGAGAGCGAAAAATAGCGTTTTAGGAAATCGCGGTTATCTCCTTTTTCATTTTCCTGAAATACTGAATAAGTTCCTACAATGGTGATCAATAACTCCAGGATAATATAAGCGACCTCCCAGCCGTAATGCGAAAAATCATCTGTTTCGGGAAAAAAGGAGGCTAATGTGAGCATTACTAGGAAAACCAGTAAGTACTGGTAAGAAATTGATTCGGTGATCTTATTTTCAATTAATAGTCGTTCCAGTTTTTTGAGGTTAAGCCAGATCATAAATTAGGGGTTAAGTTTTGCTGTTAATAGTTGGTGCGGTAGGAATATTGGTTTGTCTTATTAGTATTGGTTTGTTAGGCAAATTGTTTGTTTTCTTTTTAAGGCTGCCGGCTTTTGGTGATGAGCCATTGTTACCACACGTATGAATATTCGTATTTAGTAATGAACGTTATCTTTCCATTATGAATTAATCTTTTCTCAATGAAGTTATTTTTCTCATCATATTCATATTCAATTTTAGTATCATCCGTAAGTTCAGGCTTACCATTTTTGATTTTATATTTTTCAATACTAATACGGTCACCTTTGGAATTATAATTGGAATTGTAATAACTTGTAAGTTCATTTTTAGCATTGAACCATTTTGACTGAATTTTGTTTTCTTCACTATCATAAAAAAATTCAATCCTATTTGTTTGAATTCCGGTGCTGTCATAACTTATAAGTTCTTTCTCATTCCATTTATCGTTAAACTCTAGGACAGCATTTTCTTTGAAGCTACCATCACTATATTCCCCAATTATTTTAGCTGTTCCAGTCGCCCTGTTGTAAATCGTTTTTGTTGTAAATCTCCTAAATTCACTGCTATAGGTTTTTTCAATTTGGTTGCCGTAATCATCATATTTATAATCAATTTCTATATTTACTGTACTGTCCCTATTGAACATAATAGATCTTATTAGATTGCCATTTTTATCAAATTTATAATAAGTTCCCCCTGTACTTCGAGAGCCGTCAGATTTGTACATCAATGTCTTTATTTTCTTTCCTTTAGAATCATAGAAATCAATATTCATATAAGCCAAATTCTTAGTAGGAATACTGTCTTCGTATTTTACTCTGTATGTAGTTGTTTTAACCTCTTTTGGCTTTCCGTTAAACCCATCGAATTTGTTCAAAAATTGCAGACCTGAATTACAGCTAACGAATGCAAAACAAAAAAAGAAGAGAATTTTTTTCATATGTGTGGTATCGGTTGCGGTTAAAGAAAGTTGATAGAGTAAGGGACGCGGCCCCGCTAGCTATCGGGATATTGGTTGGTTTGTTGATCAAGATGATTATTTAGTTTCTAACGCTGCCGGCTATTTGCGATGACCCTTTGGTTGTTGGTAGTTTTAGTAGTTTCTAATGTATGTTTCATTTCTAACTAAATATTGTGATTTGTCACCATCATTTACTTTGAATTTTGTCTTAAGAGTTTCTCTACTTTGTAATTTTTGTAAATATATCACCAAGTGTAGGTGAGGATTTGTACTCCAACCTACATTACCGCTATAAGCAATTGTACTTCCTTTTGTTATGCTATCACCTATTTTTACATTTGCCCCACCTTTTTTAATATGTGTGTACTCAGCAAATGTCCCGTCAGAATGATATATAGTTATAAAGTTATTGTACTTCTTACAAGATTCTTCACCACAGTTTTTTGAATTTTCATCTTTCACATTAATTACCACACCATCTCTAACGGCTTTAATTTCTGTGCCAACAGGCATCTTAAAATCTAATGCATTCTGATCTTGATGAGAAAAATCGCCATTGTACCCTTGTTGTACGGTAAATGAATTGGTTTTGGAAAATGGTAAGTCGTATATATATTCTGAATCGAACTCTTCCAGGTTATGATCTCCTAAATTTGATTCATATGTATACTTAAAATTGTATCCTTTTCGAGCATCTTTTACAGTTAGATGAGTCAGCAACTGTTTTTGTTTTAATGGATCGATTAAATAAAATTGATTGTTTCCACCTGAAATATCCAAATTTGTTGCTTCAAAGTGAATCTTTACTGTTGCCGGGCAATATTCTCCATTGTCTGCGTACATACTATATCCGGAATCAGTTTTTTCATAGTAAATCTTAACCTTGTTATTGGCGTAATTAGAAATGGTTAATAACAAGGCTACAAATATTGAGAATTGTTTTTTCATGTTTAAATTGGATTATGTTTAAAATTATAGCCAACGGTTGCGGTTAAAGAAAGTTGATGGAGTTGAGAACGTGAACTTGCCGTCTTAGTTTATTGATCAAGTTGTTTTTTTTCTCTTTCCTAAGTTCGTTAATTCCCTTTATAGCGATTCCAGCACTTACTACTGAACCGGCAATCCCCATAATATTATTTCCATTTATCGTTAGAAATATGCCGGCAATAAAACCGATGATTCCAATACTTATTAAAGAGACTTTCTGCATAGTATTTTTGTTCTAATTCATAGTTTAAATTTTTTTATCACCTCAACTTCCTTAAAATTTTCATCTACTGCCTGTCCTTATTTAGAACAGGACCTAAGCATTTTCCTGGCATTCCTGGATTTCATTTCTTTCTTTGCTTCATTAAATCCCTTCCAAAAAATAAGTAATAAGGGTAAAAATGCTAATGGAAGAAATGTAGTAGCCATTATATTATTCATAAAGATGGTAATTAATGAAGAAATTACCATTACGATTATTAAACCTAAGAAAATGGAGAAAAACGTTGCCTTATCCCTGTATTCCTTAGTCAATTCATCATCGGTCAATACTTTTAAGTTCTTTTTCATAAAGGTTATTTATTAATTCTTTTGCTAAGGATTTCTATTATAACAAGTTGCGGAAGTAAGTACACAGACTTGGCGAGTTACCATTTTCTTTCCTGGTTTCTAAGATTATAATTTTTCGAGGATACCCGGCATTAGCCGTGAACCGATGTTAACAGTAGTGTTTAATTGTAATATTTTAATAGGAATATGGCAGCAATAATGACCATATATATAGGACCTATTGTTATTGAAAATAAGCACCTAAACCAATTTATTTTTTTCTTTTCAACCTCTTCAATATTCAAAGAAAAAGGTTCAATATTTTTACTATCAGCACTAACAAGTTCATATAATTTTCGAAATTGTTTTTCTCTACTTAAATAAAATGCATCTAAACTCCAGAATATTGGAACACCCAAAAATAGAATTGAATATGAAATTGAATCTTCTTTAGAAATTGCAAAGATTGCTGAAACCAATGTTATTGTCCAGCCTTTAATGTAGAACGAATTGGAATTCATTCTGGTAATTATATTTTGAAGAAATTCAAGATGCTTTATCTTAATATCCAAATTTATTTCTTTAGCCATTCTTCTAAATCAATTTTTTTATTCTTAAACTCTACGTAATAGCTTCCGATTGAATAATTATATTCTGTTTTTATAACTGGATAAATTTGCAGGTATTCATTTCCAGGCCAGGTGCTATCAATTTCAACAATTGGCATTATTGCAATATCATCCGAGAATTTATGAGAATCTCCATAACCTAATTCCCAATTGCACCATTTTGAATCTATTGCATCTTTAGTAGCGAGAAGGATAAACTTTTTATTCTCGATTATTTTCTTTTTTATTTTTATCGCAGTTTCACCAGATGTAGTTTTTGGCATTTCATCATCTTGCCAATCAACATAAACATCTACTCCAATATTTTCTAAAAGTTTTATTACCTTTTTTAAAATTTCTTCTTCATTATGTTTATGAGAAAGAAATACAGTAACCAAATTCTTTTCTGTTCCTTTTTCATTTTTAGCCTCTCTAAGAAGAATATTACTTATTCTTGTAAGTGGTAAATCAAAATATGAAGTTTCAAATTTGTTTAAATGGTTCTTTGTTATAAGCATTATTTCACCTTAAACTTTATAGCTAACGGTTAGTATATGATAATTAGGCGATTGCAAAACGCGAAACTTTCGGTCAAGCACAAAATTTGATGTGAGCCAAAAGACTCGTTTTAATACTATTACGCTTTTTTTTTCATATAGATTATTGTATACCGTTATTTCTTTTTAGTCAGTGCAGATATATATTCTATAATTGGTATATCTAAACCCAAGTTAACAAAACTGTTTTTAGAGGATATTGAATTATCAACAATTGGACTAGAAATACTAAGATTTGCTGAAAGTCCGTTAAAAAAAGTCATACCCATTCCGGCTCCAACTAGGGCGTAATCAAAGTTTTCCTCGGATTTTAAATCAACCAAGTTATATAGTAAACCTGACGCATATCCATATATATATACGTCACTTATTAACGGTTCTTCTTGTGGCCTCAGCCAGTAAGTCTGCTTACCATAATATTCAAAACTTTCTCCGGCCTCAAAAGCGTGCGTATATTTCCAATTCCATAATTTCCATTTAATCCCGATTTTCTCACTGGCATAATAAAGACTACCTATTGAACTTGTGCTATTTGATTCATTATCAATGAGGCTGTTATTATTACTGAATGACGCATAATTAACTCCCATACTAAAAAATGGTGTAATATATTTTGTGAACTTTTTCTTTGTTATAGAATTAAACCTTTGGTCAATAGTGGAAATAAGGGATTCAATATCAACATATAAATAGCCAATCTCTTTTGTTTCATTGGTAACTTCATCTACTAGATTACCTGATAAATCATTGAACTCTACCAACGTGTTTTCCAACAAAAACTCTAATACTGTAGAAATGGCGTCATTAGGATATTGATTTTTTGCGACACTAATAAACTCTACAATTAAATATTTCATAGAATAATATTGGCTTTGAGTCATAGTAAAATCTTTGAACTGACTTTTTTCTAAACTTTTATAAAAATCATAGAGATTTTCGTATTCGTCAAAGTTAGACCGAACTAGACCTGATAGTTTAGTTAAATAATTCTTTTGGTCAATATTTAAAAAATTTGAATATTTTATTCTTAGATTATCTATTTCTGACGAAATTTCAGAACCATTAGCTTCTGTGATTTTCTGTAATAAAATATCAATTTCATTTTTAAGACCAGCATCATTCACTTTTTTTCCTATTTCAATCAATTCATTTGTTTGATTTGAAACAAGTAATATATCTTCTATGCTTTTAGTGACAGTCTGTTTTAAAGTATTCAATTGAGTGACCCTTTGTGTATTGTTATTAGCATTAGCTATTTTGAGTTCTAAGACGAATACATTATCCGATTCATACCACCTTCTGAAGTTGACATTTTCTAATGAATTTTTGAACTTAAATTGTTCTTGAAATTTATCCTCATTTTCGATGACGATTTGATAACACAAATCGACTAATAAATTAAAGTCCTCAACATTAGTTGTTTGATTTACTCTTATTTTATTATTGTTGTCAATATTGTTAAGATTCACTTTAGCATTCAAAACTGTTTGCTTATTTGTATAATATGCTAGTCCAAAAATAAATGCAAATTCAGCGGTATTTTCAATAGCTGTTTTAGTCATAACAGTCTTATTCTTACCACTTGTAAGTATATCCATTAAATTGTATAAATAATTAAATGTAGCGAAGTTATTCAGCTTCTTCGTATAATTATTGTCTGAATCTTTGAATTGTTTAACAATAGTATTTCTAAATACTCTTTCTTTAATTTCTTCTTGTTTTTGTTGAATAATTGCAGTTAATACTTCTGTGTCAATATTTCCTTTGGAAACAGAGGGATTAGTTCCTGTTAAATTTAACGTAGGACTGTCTTGTGCATGGCATACTATTCCAAGGACAAGGAACAAAAATGTAGTAATTTTAGTTTTCATATTGGTTGATTTTAATATTATATAACTCCTTATATATTCAACCCCCTATTTCTCTAACCGTAATTCTATAAAAATGACAACTACTAGGTATCACTTAATAGCTTCCGGAATAAGCCACTTATTCCAAAAAATTAGAAATATGAGTTTTTGATAAAAAACAGCCTATAGGGATAGCTGTCCAGGCAAATTATTTAATAACAGTTACCGCTGTTAAATTTTTAACAATATAAGAAGAAGATTAAAATTTTTTAGAAATTACTGATAATTTTTTTTAAATGCGACAGAATCTTTAGCAGCACTTAGATCCCCGATAAAAAATCGGGATAGGCTCTAAAATAATCCCGAAGCTTCGGGACAGGATGACGACTTAAAAAACTGAAACATCCCGATGCTTCGGGACAGCTTGACATAGGCTAAATAGGAATATATCCAATATTTAGTATTTTTTCCTTTTAAAACTTCAGAAATAATTATAATTTGGCCGTATGAAAGATGTCAAATTTGCGATAACCGATATTGAAACCACGGGCGGCGGCATTAAAGGCAATAAAATTACCGAAATTTGTGTGCTGGTGGTTCAAAATGGAGAAGTGATAGACGAATACACTTCCCTGGTAAATCCCGGGACCGAGATTCCGCTGTACATTGAAACGCTTACCAATATTAACGACGAGATGCTTGTTGATGCCCCTAAATTCGCAGAGATAGCTCCAGAAATTCAAAAGATCACCAAAGATTGTGTGTTTGTGGCGCACAATGTAAATTTCGATTATAATATTATTAAAGCCGAGTTTGGGAGCTTAGATATGAGCTTTCAGCGAAAACGCCTTTGTACGGTTAGGCTGGCTAAAAAGCTTATTCCGGGGCTGTTTTCGTATAGCCTTGGCAATATTTGTACTTCCATCAATATTCCGCATTACGACAGGCACCGTGCAAAAGGAGATTGTGAAGCCACGGTGACGCTTTTTCAACGTTGTTTAGCCCTGGATCCAGAATACGAGATATTCGAAAAAATGCTAAATCAGAAAACCGCGGCCTCGTACCTGCCACCAAATTTTAAAAATTCAGATTTCGAAAAATTGCCTACTTCCACCGGAGTATATTTCTTTAAGGATAAAGATGGCATCCCAATTTATATTGGCAAGGCCAAAAATATAAAGAGCAGGGTAAAATCTCATTTCCAGGAAAGATCTAACCGCAAATATAAAATGATGCAGGCCACGTATAGTATAGACTACGAGCTTACCGGAAGCGAAGTGCTTGCTTTGTTGCGGGAATCGGCCTTAATCCTAAAATATTTCCCGGAATTCAATAAAGCACAGAAGAAGGTGAGTCGGCCATATACCCTAACCTCCTATCACAACCAAAAAGGTATCGAGCAGTTTGTAATTCATAAAAATAAGGTTTCGCCGGTAAGCTGGATGAAATTCTATACCCGGGAAGAAGCCGTAAAGTTCCTGGAGTTTCTTTGCCAAAAATTTGAGCTATGCCCCAGGTATTGCGGCTTGCAAACCGGCGTAGATCATTGCAGCCATTATAAGATTAAAGACTGCAGCGGGATGTGTAAAGGAGAAATAGAGCAGTACGAATATAACCACCGGGTTTCTAAAGCGGTAGATTATATCCAGCAATATGAAAATTCGTGCCTGCTGGTGGAAAAAGGAAGATCCAAAGCCGAAAAATCTTTTATTTACCTGAAAAAAGGCCGCTATGCCGGTTACGGTTATGTAGAAAATTCAGATGATTTTAATGTAGATCAATTTGAGGATTACCTGATTCCGCAGCAAAATTCGAGCTATGCTGACAGGATCGTGAATAAGTATTTAAGTACTAAAAAGAATCTAACAAGGTTGGAACTTAACCAGGTTGAAGAAGTGGAAGAAAGAGAAACAGAAGAGTGGTTTGGATGATTAGCCTTTTAATTTTTCATTGGTAAAAACCCTTCGACTGTGCTCGGGCTAAACCAGGCCAAAAAATCCAGACTTACTAAACTCTTCAAATATTCCAGTTGCATCTACGAATTTTCTCATTATGACCTGACTCATAAATTAGCAGAAGGACAAGGCAGATATTTGTATATGAAATATTGTTCAACTTAAAGCTATTATTATGAATGCAGGAACTGGTAAAACCGTAGCCGATTACGTTACCGAAAATATTAAAAACGCGCATCTATTTAAAAAACGCGGCATCGATTTTTGTTGTGGCGGAGGAATTAGCTTAGCTGAAGCTGCGGCGAAAGCTAATGTGAGCTTAGAAATACTGGAAAGAGAATTACAGGAAACAGATTCGGCTATTAGCCCCGGTTATGATTATAGAAACTGGAAACTGGACTTCTTAACTGACCATATTATAAACGTACATCACCAGTATGTGCAGGAAAATATCCCGTTGCTTATTCAATATGCCGCAAAAGTGGCTAAAGTACACGGAGGCCAGAGAAAAGAACTATTTGATATCCAGCAATTATTTACCGAGGTAGCCCAGGAATTAAGCGCCCACCTAAAGAAAGAAGAACTTATTCTGTTTCCATTTATCAAAAAAATGCTAAGAGCGAAGGAAGAAGGTACTCCTGCACCACAACCGCATTTCGGGAAAATTGACGATCCAATTGAAATGATGGAGGCTGAACACGACGAAGCCGGCGCCATTTTTAAACAAATTGCTAAGCTAAGTGATAATTATACCTGCCCCGACTGGGCTTGCAATACTTATAGGGCGTTTTATGCAAAATTGGAAGAGTTTGAAAACGATCTGCACCATCACGTACATCTAGAAAACAACATTCTTTTTCCAAAGGCAATTGAACTTGAGCGCAGTTTAAACAATTAGAGAGATTTCCTCTTAGGATTCCCCCCAAAGCCTAAGAGAAATTTAGTTTTATTTTAGAGGTTTGTTTTTAATTGTGTTGAAGACTACCCCGGGTTAGAAATTTCCCGGGGTATTTGCTTTTTACTCGATAATCGAGAATTAATGCTCCATTCCGAAGCATCGGGATACCTGGAAAAAAAAATCTTTCCATTTAATGCCTCGTTAGCTTGCCACGAGGTAATTTACTATATTCCCGGATGTTTCGTTTAGACCTAAAAGCCCATACTAACATTGCTTTTGCCTATTTTTTCCTGGCTGCCGGCCTGGGAATTTTACTCCGGCTTTTTTACGTAACTCCCATTGCGGCAAATTATAAATATATTATTCACGCGCATTCTCATACCGCTTTGCTGGGTTGGGTATATCTTGCATTAACCGGAATTATTTATCGCTTACTTTTTCAAACTACAAAGCTTCCCAAAAAATACCTGTACATTTTCCTGGTAACCAATATTAGTTTGCTGGGCATGTTATTTAGTTTCCCTTTCCAGGGTTATGCGGTGGTTTCTATAATTTTTTCCACCCTTTTTTTGTTTTGCTCCTATTTTTATACCGGCTTTATTTTACGAAATACTCCGGACGAGCATAGGCACACCCAATATTTTAAACTTATAAAAGCTGCCTTATGGTATATGGTTTTTTCCAGTATTGGCCCCTGGGCTCTGGGCGCAATTATGAGTACGCTGGGCAAAGCTTCTATCTGGTATAAACTTTCTATCTATTTCTATCTTCATTTTCAATATAATGCCTGGTTTTTATTAGGCATTTTAGGTATTGTATTTTACCTTTTTCAGAAATTAAAATTGACATTTGCTCCAAGCGAGTTTAAGCGGTTTTTCTACCTGTTAAACTTCGGAGTGATCTTAAGCTTTTTTCTTTCTACTTATTGGACAAATCCGCCCATAGTTTTCCATTTTTTAGGTGGACTTGGCGTTATTTTACTGTTACTTGCTTTTTACCAACTTTTCGCGTTTATCCTGCGGAATAAATATCAATTGAAAGCCGGCTTGAGTTCATTTAATTATCAAATTTTAAAGATTACAGGCATATTATTGGTTGGGAAGATCTTTATGCAAAGCCTTACCGCAATTCCTTTTTTTGCCGACCTGGCTTTTGAAAATCTGGATTTTGTTATTGGCTATTTACACTGGGTTTTTCTTGGTTTTGTCTCCCTGGCTTTATTCGGGTTTTTAAATTGGTTGAAATTGATAAGGCTTCCCAAAAAAGCATTTTACCTGTACCTCAGCGGATTTTTAATTTCTGAAATGCTTATTTTCTACAAAGGTTTTGTGCTATGGCTGGGACTTCCGTTTTTCAGCAGTTATTTTCTGATCCTGGTTTTGGTAAGTGCACTAATTCCCATTGCTGTAGGTTGGATCATAGGCCTAAATTTTAGGAAAAATAAGTAAACTCTTCATTATTCATTCTCAGAAGATATGACCGTTCTCATTTATTAACACAGTAATTTTCATCAGGTTTGCTATACATGATAAACGAGATTAAATGCTTAGTGAGCTTGCTTGGAAGTTGTTTAAATTAAAAGAATAGAATGATTGAAGAACGTATTTTGCTGGATTTTGGAGCTTCGAAGGAAATTTACCATAAAGGAGACCAGCTTTTTGGGGAAGGCGAAATTGCTCTTAATTTCTTTCAAATTATTTCCGGAGAGATCAAGATGAATAATTATAATGCCGATGGCAAGGAATTTATACAGGGTTTATTTGTAGACGGGCAGAGTTTTGGCGAACCACCCTTGCTGGCCGACGTAAAATATCCTGCAAATGCCGAGGCTATAAAAACTTCAGAAGTATTAAAACTACCAAAACTCAACTTTTTAGAACTGCTCACCAAACATCCTGAAACGCATTTAAAACTCACTCGAACCCTTGCAAAAAGGCTTTTTTATAAAGCGATTATGGTTTCTGAAATTTCGAGTCAGGATCCGGAACATCGAATTATAAGGATCCTGGATTACCTAAAACGATACGTACATCACATTGAAGGTGAATTTAAATTTAAAGTAAACCTCACCCGTCAGCAAATAGCCGATCTAACCGGGCTACGGGTAGAAACGGTAATAAGGGCTATGAAAGGCCTGGAAAAGAAAGGCGAAATAAGAATTAAAAGCGGAAAAGTATATCGCTAAGCCCTTATTAGCTTCTTTATAATTTTTAAATATTATAATACAATTTATTCTTTTTTGCATTGCCCAAAAATGAAACAAAAAAGTCTAGGCTTACGAAACTTTATCTAAATTTTATCGTACAATCCCTAAATTTTAGGAACTCTCCCGATAAAAATCGGGATCAAACAGCCTAAAATTTGACGGAATTTTCACTTCAAATTTCACGATAAACTTTCGGTAGGCCGAAAAAACAACACTGCTAAAAATGAACCGAATCAATTTAAAGCTTTAGACACTCAATTTTAATAGGGTCTCACAGAACTACCCTATTTACAAAGCTATTGGATTCAAATTTAAAAATCTTTTTTAGCTGAAATATATTTTATTCTCCAAACAGGAAGTATCACCCATAAGCTCAGCACTGCAATCGAGGTTAACGCGCCCAGACCTGTTCCAAAAAACTGTTTAAATACAGCGCCGGTATAACCCAGCAAAGCAGAAATATCTAATTTCAGCAAAATGAGTATCCTGGAAAGATCTATAGGATTCAGCATACTTGCCACCAGGGAGAATTTATCCAGCGGGTAATCCTGAAAATAAACCAGCGACAGTAAGAAGAGTCCGTCGTACACCACAGCCAGGAAAAGCCAAAGCAAGATCGCCAGGCCAAAGCCTTTTATTTTATTCTCATGAGATAAAGCGATATTAAAAGCCAAAGCGGTAAAAATAAAAGTGAGAAATACCCCGGAAACCAAAAGAGAAGCGAAATCCCAAATTGCCCCCGACTGGAATAAACCGTAGATAATAAAAGGCAAGCCTAATCCAAGAATAAGACTGGCCGATAAAGATATAGCCACGCCTAGGTATTGCCCTAGAAAAATAGAACTTCTTCTTACCGGTTGCGCCAGGAGTAGCTCTGTGAATTCCCGCGAATTATAAAAGTACATCACTCCAAAGATGGTCCCAATAAGAGGCACCAGAATAATGATCACGTTCATTAAAGTAATTACCGCATTAGAAAGGTCGTTGTTTAAAAACAACAAGACTACTCCCAAAAGCAAGTAAAAAAAGAAGTAGACGTAACTCCAGAGGCTACGCGAAAGGTCGTAAAAACTATATTTTAATATTTTAAGCATGGTTCTCGGTTAAGATGTTGGCAATGGCATGTTCAAAATCCTTTTCGCCTGTAGAAGTTTTAAGCTCCTCTACCGTTCCGTTGAAATAGATTTGACCTTCCAGAAGAAATACAATTCTGTCTGATATTTCTTCCACAAAATTCATAATATGCGAAGTGATAAGAATGGTCTTCCCTTTCTCTTTTTCCCGCTGAATAAGTTTTCGCAGGCGTATAAGCGAAACAGGATCCAGGCCTGAGGTTGGCTCATCAAGAATAATTAACGGACTATCGAACATAAAACATAAGACAAGATTTACCTTCTGTTTACTTCCTCCTGAAAGATTACTGAGCTTTTTTTCCAGAAATGGTTCCAGCTTAAAAAGATCTATCAGCTCCTGGTCGCGCGCTTCTTTACCACGCAGATCTTTAATCATATCAATAAGCTCCTGTACCTTTAAATTGCCGGGAAAATTTGCTATTTGCGGCAGGTAATCTATATTTTTTCGGTAATTCCAGTGTTTTTTTACCCTTTCCCCGTTAATTTGAATTTCTCCCTTTTGGGGTACTACCATCCCAAGGATACTTTTTATAAGCGTGGTTTTCCCGGAACCGTTTGGCCCCAATACCGCTACAATTCCGCTTTCGGGGGTCTTAAGGTTAAGTCCGTTTAGCACAACCAGCGGACCAAATTTTTTATGGAGGTTTGTAATATTTACCATTGGATTCTTTTCATTTGGGGTTGAGCATCAATAAGATCGGCCGGCGTAAAAATTGGAGAAACTTTCTCTGAAAAATCCAGCAGATCTATAAACGTACTTCTTAATAGCACTATCGCTTCCGGGGTTTTGTTCACGAGGTAGGAAAATAGCGTCACCGGTCTAAAAGGCACATCTCCAATTCCATCTCTATTTAAATCGTAGCCGGAATAACCGCTCCAGTAATTATTGGTGAACTTATTGTTATTGAGTCTCCCGGTATAGGCTACATCAAAAGAATTGTATAAAAAATTATTGCGTTTAAAATTGTTATCATAAACAGCACCCCGAATTCTTATCGCGTAACCATTATTCCTAAAATCGTTTTCTATATAATCTATGCGGTTCGTATTATCGGCACTAATCGCTATAGTGTTATCTTCAAAAATATTATTCTTTAATTCTGAATCGTTTATTTCTTTTAGCAGAAGTCCGTAGGAAGCGCTCCCCCAGTTTTTCCTGAACTGGTTATCCTGCATATCAATAAATTTGGAATACATTACAGCTACACCGGCTCCATTGTTTTCAAAAATATTGCCCTTATATAGATCGTGATCTGAAAACATAAAATGCAGGCCGTAACGTAAATTGTCTTTGCATAGGTTATTGATGATCTCTGAATTATTTACAAACTCCAGGTAAATGCCATCTCTAAGACCAATTACTTCGTTATTCTTTACAGTAATTTCTTCCGATTTCCAGATATGTACACCATTACCCGAAGTAGATTGGCTTTCAGCATTACTAGTAATAATATTTCCTGAAACTGTTCCTTCTGACGATCTTTCTAAAAGAATCCCAAAAAACACCTGATCCAGCCTGTTGTTCTTTATCTCAAAATTTTTAGCGTTTGAAACCAGGATCCCCGCAAAGTCGTTGGTATGACTTCTACCCACGTTTATAATTTTCAAACCTTCAATCGAAAAATTTTCTGCTCTTACACTTACGGCGGTCCCTTCCATTTCAGCGTCTATCACCGGAAACCCCTCGCCTATTATAGTAAGGGATTTATCGATAATGCTTATGTCGTGTTCTTTATAAGTCCCGCTTTTAATCCTGAGAATATCACCATCTTCGGCCATATCTACAGCAGCCTGAATAGTCTTCACCTCACAAGACTTACAGACTTCTATCTCCTGAGCCTGGGAAACCACAGATGCTAGAACGAGAAATAAGAAAAGAAAAAACGACCTTAACATAGTATCAATAGCTTGTTGTTAATGAATCATTTTCGAGAAAAATAGTCTTTAATTCCTGCCAGTTGAAGATGTCTTTAGATTCCGTATTCACCACAGCACTTTCCTTTTTAAAAGCGGCAAGGTTGCCACCCATGGGAGATTTTATACTATCGTTTATCACGAAATTTGCTTCGTTCACACTTATCATAGTTCCCGGCTGTTCAAAATTGGCAACCAGGTTTACGGGCATTTCGTAATTATGCTGAAGCTGGTGGTTTACCATGCATTCTATAGCATCATATTTGTACTGCTTTCCTTTTTCACTTACAGCCTGCGCAGCATAAGCCTTACTCACAATAGTCATCTCGCAAAAATCACAGTTATCCTTACCATAATCTATAGGTTGGGGTTCACTACTACAAGCTGTAAATAGTACGAGTACAAGTAGGTAAATTATCTTTTTCATAGCTTTAATTTTTATTTAGCCATCGTTTCATTTGCCTTTTTCCCAATCCACCAGGCGACCAGAGTTAATAACATTCCTACAAACATTAAATAAGCGCCTGCCCTGGGATAAGAATGTGCGGTGAAATTCAAAATCTTCTGTGATCCCAGCAAGGGTGGTTTATAGCTCAAAGGATTACCTTCAGAATCGGTTAACTTCATAATCGCTTTGGGATCAAGGTCAGTTCCATAATCGGTTAGCCAATTATTGAAATCCATCATTCCCAGGATGCCTAAAAAAGTCATTAAGATAAGCCAGCCTAAGAACCAGTTTGGATGAATAATTCTAAAGAAGCCAAGTATTCCCAGGAGAGCACCAAGCGCAGCCATTCCTCCAATTACAATGGGAAAAGTATTGAATTCCCACATTTCGGCCGGGGTAGGGATCTTCTTCATCCCAATATAGTGGTTAATACCATCTATATTCTGAATATCAAATTCTTCTTCCCCCTGAATTCCATTAATATAAATATTCATCCCCAGGGGATCTGGATATTGTGGGGCTTCCAGCTGGATGTTCCAGAGCGGATAGATAAACAGCCCGAGCAGTAAAGCTGAACCTATTATCATTAAAATTCCTGATTTTTTCATTGTAAGGGGATTTTTAAAAGAAAGCGGGTAAACATTCCATCCACCCGCCTTCTCGATCTAAAAACAACCAGTTTTCAACTAAATAAACTAATTAATCTCTTCATCATCCAAAGTCCATTTTAAAGGCACATTTGAATTTTGGCCAGATACTCTTACGTATCCCTGCATTTCCTGGTGAAGCGCTGAACAGAAGTCGGTACAGTAAAATGGCCAAACTCCTTCTTTTTTAGGTTCCCAGGTAATTGTTTTTGTTTGCCCGGGCATAATTAAAAGCTCAGAGGTATTTGCACCAATCATAGCGAAGCCGTGCGGTACATCAAAATCCTGCTCAAGGTTAGTAACGTGGAAGAATACCTTATCTCCTACTTTTATACCTTCAAGGTTATCTGGTGAGAAGTGACTTCTCACGGTAGTCATATATACGTGAACTTCATTCCCATCACGCTCCATTTTTGTTTCAGACTCGCTAGTAGCAGCATATTCGTGCTCGTTTTCATCCAGTCGGTAAATCTTTTTAGATTGAGACTTAATCTTTTCGGCAGGAATACCGGCAGCGTAGTGAGGTTCTCCGTGAGTTGGAAAGTCTAAAAGAAGTTCCATTTTTTCGCCGGAAATATCATATAGCTGTGCAGAGTGCTCCAATTCGGGTCCTGTTGGCAGGTAACGATCTTTGGTAATTTTGTTCATAGAGATCATATACTTCCCATAAGGTTCTCTTGAATTTCCTCCGGGAATCATAAGGTGACCAACAGAATAGTAACTAGGCTGTCTGTCTAGCACCTCCCAGGTTCCTAATTTCCATTTCACAACTTCAGAAGAGATAAAGAAAGTAGTATAAGCATTTCCTTTACCATCAAACTCGGTATGCAGTGGGCCTAATCCTCCTTCTTTCACAGTTCCTGCAAGGGTAGAATCGAAGTTTAAAATTGGAATACCATAAGCATCACCGTCAAAATCTTTATTTTCAATAGCCTTAAGCATTTTTGAGAAAGAGTGAACGGTTAGATCTGTTGAAAGCTTTCCGTTACCTACAATGTACTCTCCAGATGGATCTACATCACAACCGTGAGGAGATTTTGGAGTTGGCATAAAGTATACCGCTCCTTCTACTTCTCTTGGATCTACGGTAAGCACTTTATTTTTCATAGTAGTGGTAGCAGCCTGGGTACTGTGGTCAAAAACATTGTGCGCATATTCAGCAGCGATTTCTTCGCCACCTCCATTTTCCACATATTCCTGGATCTTTTTCCAGTTTACAGCTGCAATAAAATCTTTATCATTTTGAGAAGCATTAACTTCCTGCATGGTGTGAGCTTCTTCGGTATTATAAGTAGTAAAGAAGAACCAACCGTGAGAATCTCCACGTCCGGGGTGGGAAAGGTCGTAGTTGAATCCTGGCATTTTAAGCTGAAAATCGATATTCATTCTACCGTCTTCACCAACCGCAATAAAGGTAAGAGGACCTTTAAAGTTCCCTTTCATTTGATCTATAGCCATATCCTCCTGTGGATAAGGAACAGAGAAACGCGTACCTGCAACTACATATTCTGTGTTTTCGGTAATGAAAGAAGAAGAGTGGTTCCCTGCACTGTGAGGGATCTCAATGATCTCTTCGGTTTCAAAAGTTTCAAGACTAATACGTGCTATCCTTGGCGTGTTATTCTCGTTGATAAATATCCAACGCCCATCAAGTTCTCCTTCGGTTTGAGAAATATCAGGATGGTGAGAATCTCCCCACGGCACAAATCCGAAAGAAGTATTTAACATTGGTACTGTTTCCTCAGAATATCCATAACCATTGGTTGGGAATTGTGAAAAAACAGGGATCTCTTTAAGCATTCTTCCTGAAGGCAAACCGTAAACTGTTAGGTTACCACTATATCCACCTGAAAGGAATGCATAATATTCATCATGTTCTCCCGGCGCTACATAAACACGTTCGGCTGCGTTAGAAGTGATGGCTCCTGATTTCTCACCAGAAGATTCATCATTCCCACATGACTGGATAAATAGCCCCAGGACTCCCAGAACCGCGATTTTAAAAATATTTTTCATTAGATTGGGTTTTAATTTATTAATTGAAATTAGATTGATTATTCTTTTGGTAAAATGACGTCTTCCACTATATGCACCCATCCGTTACTTACTTTAACGGTACCTACAATTTTAGCTCCTCCAACAATAATGTCTTCGCCTTCCTTACTCACCTCAACATTCTCTCCTGAAGCCATATAAAGGCTACGCCCCTTTTCGATATTCTTCTCAAGCATATCTATGGGATAATTGCTAGGCGCCACATGATTTTTAAGGATATAAGCCAGTTTAGACTTGTTTTCTGGTTTTAAAAGATCTTCAACGGTGCCATCGGGTAGTTTATCGAAAGCTGCATCTGTTGGAGCAAAAACCGTAAGCGGCCCAACATTAACAAGCGCATTTTCAACACCTGCAGCTTGCACTGCCGCTACCAAAGTGGTGTGATCTTTAGAATCCATGGCTAAGCGCAAAGCATTTGGATTTTCACTATCGCCTTCAATAAAAGCCTGGCCCTTATTGGAGCCCTCATTATTTTCAGCTTCAGTAGTTGCGGCAGGAGTTTCACCTTCATCTGTTTTATTATCCTTACAGCCAATAAAAATAGTAGCACTTAAAAGCAGGATACACGTTATTAAAAAAGGGAGTTTTTTCATCATTGATTGGTTTAGTTAGGTTTTGTTTGCCTTCAGGTTAACTCATTGTTTACTGGAACAAGCTAATTTTGCTTATCATATTGTCTGAAATATTCTACAATAGCCCTGGCCTCATCTTCTTTAAGCCCCTGGTTAGCCATAACAGCCATATTTGACTCTATTAATAATTTTTTGGCGATAGGATCTTTTTTGATCATTTCTTCGGGATTAAGAATCATATTCATGATCCACTCGGGGGAGCGTCTTTCGGTAACACCAGCTAGCGATGGACCAACAAATTTCTTATCCATTTTGTGGCAGGCAGAACACATTTTCTTAAAAATATCTGCTCCATTAGCAGCCATTTCAGCATTGATATCGGCGGGTAGCTCCATAGATTTTACCGGGCCAATTCCTTTATTGGCTAAAGCAACACCAGAATCCTGAGAGGTATTATCGGTTTCAACCTTTTCTTTTTTAGGTTGAGATCCATAATCATCTAGGCGAAGATCTTTTTCATTGTCTTTTTCTGAATTTCCGCAGGCTGCGAATGAAAATACCAGGGCTATAGCCAATCCTATTTTTACAAATAATTTCATAATGATTGTTTTTGATTTCTGAAGTAAAATTACCAGACAAGTCAATCCTATTTTATGACCCGAATCATAACAGAAATAAAACTTATTATGGCGCTAATTTTTCTGATGTGGTTATTACTGAAACCATTAATAGAGAGGTTTTTAAAAGGAAAAATACCCTCTATAAAGATTAAGTGATAAAAAAACCTGCTATCTTTAAGGGAGTAAAGCTTGGTTCAGGTAAAAAATATGCGAATAGCCTTATCTATAGTGATCGTTATACACGGAATTATCCATGTTTTTGGATTTCTAAAAGCATTCGGTTTTTCAGAATTTGATGCAATTTCCCAGCCAATTTCCAAAACCTTCGGCATCCTCTGGTTACTCGCCTTTCTCTTATTTGCAGTTACTTTAAGCCTGTATTTAAGTTATTATCGTTACTGGTGGATAATTGCAATTTTTGCAGTTATACTCTCCCAGTTTTTAATTATTAGTTATTGGAGCGATAGCAAATTCGGAACGATCTTCAACCTGGTAATTCTTGTTGCTGCACTAATAGGTTTTTCAACAATTAGCTTTCAAAAAAAGGTAACTGCTGAAGTAAGCGATTTATTCGCTGAATCTGAAAAATCAGGAAAAATTATACTTACAGAACAAATGCTTAAGAGCTTTCCTCATCCTGTAAAAAAATGGCTTTGCAATAGCGGAATACCCGGAAATGAAATACTCCAGCATGTCTATTTAGAGCAGGAAATACAAATGCTGATGAAACCGGAACAAAAAGATTGGATGAAGGCTGAAGCCAAACAATATTTTAGTGTAAAACCACCAGCTTTTAACTGGACGATAGATCTTAATATGAAGCCGGGTTTAAAGGTGGTAGGCAGGGATAGATTTGAAGATGGAAAAGGTGAAATGCTTATAAAATTATTATCGGCTATTCCTATGGTGAACGCAAAAGACAGTGAAAAAGTAGACCAGGCTACTTTACAAAGATATCTGGCCGAAATTGTTTGGTTTCCCTCTGCGGCTATAAGTTCGTATATAAGCTGGGAGCCCATAGATGACTATTCTGCGAACGCCATTATGAATTATAAAGGAACAGAAGGTTCGGGCGTGTTTCATTTTGATGAAAATGGGGATTTTAAAAAGTTTGTAGCCATGCGCTACAAAGATGCCAGTGACGCCGAACCTGCCGAATGGACCGTTACTGCAATTAACACCGAAGTACGCAACGGAATAAGAATTCCGGTTCAATCTGAAGTAAAGTGGAAATTAGATGAAGGCGAATGGACCTGGTTAAAATTAAGGATATCTGATATAAAATATAATGATCAGTATTTAGCTTCTAAGAGAAACTAAATATTTATAGAGGTTAGTTTAAAAAGAATTCGACTCTTTTTCTTCAAAATAATCTTACAATAATAGAAGCGGCGCAATAATACCTAGCCTTACTTCATTCCTGTTATGATAGGCAGTATCAAATTCCTGTATAGCGTAATTAGAATAAGTATAGAATCGGCCGATATAGGCAAAGAAAAACCGGATATCAATTTTCTCAATGGGACTATAATATACAGTAGGCACCATTCCGTAGCTCGTTCTTAAATGCTTACGATCGCTTGCAGCATCACCGTAGGCGCTACTGGTCATTAAACTTAATAGCCCTTTAAATTTTGAACTAAAGCGATATTCAGCTCTCAACCAGTTCTCCACATACAGAGCATCTTCAGCTACCGATGTTCCAGCCATGATATCTGTTACTATGCCTTTTGTATCTACTTCCTCATAGCTGTAGTTGAAATCGTACATTAAAGTAAGATTACGGTTTTGGTATTTATTTCCTAAGGTAAAGAAATAGGTCCCTTTATTTTTCACCTGGTTAGAATAACTTAGGCTATAGATAGTTTGAATTTTCCCATCAAAAAAACTACCGCGCCAGTTTCCAACAATTGCTACAGGCCAGTCAGGTTCCTGAATATTTTCTGCAACCACATCGCCATAAATGTCATCATAAAGCATGGTACGTGAATTCAAGATCTGAAACCCAAATTTATGATCTACCGAAGGTTTATAAGTAATTCCGGCACCCGTAACAAATGCCAAAGCATTGCTTTGAATATCATTATATTCTAAAACTTCCAAAGCCTTGAACTCGTATTCATAACCGCCGTAAAATGCATAAGTTTTCCCAATAATAAAATCAAGCTTAGGACTGGCTTTTATATTTAAATATGCTAATTCTATATTGCTACCCAGTTGGTCTAGCGTTTGTATATCGCTGCCTTTATTAAACCGGTTTCTAAAACTGAAGTTCACCCTATCGTGTAGTTTTGCTGAAAACCCAAGCGCAGTGAATCCATTTTCAAATTGAATGCCGTTGTAATAACGGTCCCATCCCCTAAAAGTATACGCCTGAAACTCGGTACGCATATCGAAGGTGATATTTAAATTTTTTAAGAGACTTTTCTTTTCTATGGAGATAAGAGGTTGGGCCAGACTGTCACTAATCTGCGAAAATCCCAACATAGGAATTAATAAAAGCGCACTTATTAAAAATGACTTTTTCATAAAGTGATAGAATTTTCAATTCAAATTTCAACGGAATCGTGCGCAGAAGTGTTGCCAAACAATACGTTTGTTATAATAAGAAAACTTTAATTCTGAAGCATCTATACTAAATTTACTAAAATTTAATGGGAAATAGAATTTAGGCTGAATATTTTATAAGACTAATTTTTGGGTTTAACCCAGGAGTGCCTTGAATATTGATTACTCTTTTTGGCAATATTAAATGTGGGTACTATAAAGTTAACTTGTTTATATAAAATTTTAGCGCCTATTTCAGAATAGAAGTGATAATTCCTTGCAAAGGAATTTATAAATAAATAGAAGGTAGACTATTACGCTAATTAGGTGCTTTAGATAGGAAAGCACAAAACATAAAAAAACCGTAAACAGCATTATAAAGCTATTTACGGTTTAAATTTTGTGACCTTGCCAGAACTAAAACTTTTGTATTTGCCAATTTCTAAAAATCGCATGAATTCCCGACTAACGCTTGTATTTATAGTGTTTATAGTACATACCATCCTATATCAATTTATTAATAAAAACAAATAAGATCTAAAATTGTGGACTAAACGTGGACTAAATGCGGACTAAGTTTTTATATTTGCCTCTCTTCAATCCAAAAATCAACACAGGATGGCAATCAATTTCTTTTTACAATCCAAAAAAAATCCAGCAACAATTTATGTTCGTTTACGAGAAGGCAGAAAAATAGATGCTAAAACAAAGACCAAGTTTAAAATAGATCCAGAGTTATTTAAACAAGGTAAGGTTAAGCAGTTAAGAATGAAAACTGGCGCAAGTGCTGAAATTAAAGAAGAGATCCGAAAAGAAAATAAAGCTTTAAATAGGCTTCAGAAAGATCTTGATTCTTTACGTTCAAAAATAACCTCAGCGATTAACAATAGAGAAGAATATGAAGTTGTCAATAGTGGCTGGCTTAAGGAAATAGTTGATCCTCCTAAAAGAGATGAAATCCCTACAGATCTAACCTCCTATTTTGACTACTATTTAAAAGTAAAAGGCATCGAGCTTAAACCTACAACCCGAAAAAAGATCGGAGTATTTAAAAATAGGATCGAAGCATTCCAGAAAGATTACGGTAAAGTATATGTAAACCAAGTTGATAAAAAAATAGGGGTTGCTCTTCAACAATGGTGCGACAAAAAGAATTACGCACATAACACCAAATTACAAACTCTAAAAGTTCTTTTAACTATTTGCAATCACGCTAAGGAGCGCGGTATTCCCACTCATCCTGAACTAGAGTATATAACAAAAGGATTGCGCTACCAAAAATCCAAGCATATACACTTAAACTTAGATGAACTTGACAAAATAGCTGAAACAAAATTGGAAAACGAAACTTTGCAAGCTGCAAGAGATTGGCTTATTATAAGTTGCTATACTGCACAGAGAGTGTCTGACTTTTTAAAATTTTCTTCTAAAGACCTAGTGTTGCGAGATGGTTTTCACTACTTAAGGGTAAAACAGGAAAAAACGGAAAAGCCCGTAGAAATTCCCTTTATGGACAAAGCCTTAGAAGTTATCAAGAGAAGAAATGGAGAGTTTCCTCCTGTTTTCTCTCAAAATGTTGAAAGCAATAAAGCATTATATAACCGATACATTAAAAAAGTTTGCAGAATCGCCAAATTAAATGAGGAAGTCCAACGCAAGAAAAGAGATAAGAAGACTAACAGGTATATCACAGAAACCGCTCCTAAATGGAAGGCAGTTGCAAGTCATATTGGCCGGAGATCTTTTGCTACAAATTTTTACGGAAAAATAGCAACCCCTTTACTTCGCGCCGCTACGGGGCATGCTTCTGAAAGACAATTTTTAAGATACGTTGGTGGAACAGGAAACCATGATTCAACAGCTTTAGCTGGAGAACTTCACACTATCTTTTCCTCTCGAAATAAAGAGCCTAAACTAGAAGTAATTAAGAACGCCTCTAACCAAAACTAATTACTAGTGACTTTACACCACGTAGATTCTTTTCAAGACTATACTGAAGATGAGGTTTTTGCCTCCGTAAAGAACCTTATTAAAAAAGAAAACAGAACTTACACAGCTTTTCAGAAACGCTTATTGTTTGCTGATCTAATTAAATATATCTCTACTGAAAGGCTGCTTATGCCAACCCTAGAGGTTGCCGAAGATTTTAATTTTATTCAGGATCTTAACGACCTCAACAAGCTTGTAGAAACGATACCACTTGATCAAGACTATTCAAGGAAAGACCTAGCACAACTCAAGGCTATAGCATTCTCAGAGATCATCCTAATAAACCTATTTTTTCAGCAATTTGGAAGACCAGAGGACGTTCCAGAACTACAAGTTAGCTATTCCAATAAGGCAGTAGAAACCAACTCTGAAGAGCTTCTAGAGCATCTTAAAAGATCTGCTTATATCAAGATTGCTGAGAATACCGTAAAATCCGGAAAAGCAGCTAAGGACAAATTTAAGGCTATTATTACCTCTATGGCTTCGATTGACTACGCTAACAAAACCGAATTTTTTAAACACGACAAGGAATATCTCAAGGAGATAAAAGACAATATACCGGAGGAAAATACTCCTACAGTTCTTCCAGCACAGAATAAAACCTCACCTTCTTTTTTCAAGCACCCAGAATGCTTTAAACTTTTTGAGGATTATGCCGCAAATTATATAATTGAGCCTTATGTAGACTATAGCTTCATCTTTCAGCAGTTAAAAGACGAAAAGCTAATTCACCCAATCTCTCACAAAGAGTTTATATTATGGCTTAAATCAGCAGGACACACAACGCAAAAAGAGAACGACCTTCTCTTAGAAAAAGGACACTTTAGATCCCTGAGCAAGTCCACTAATCAAGCAAGATTAAATAGCTACTATAAGCTTAAAGATAAATATTTTGAGAATGATTGAATTTCCCTTGTTGCTTTCCTTGTTCAAAAACAAAGCCTTGTTAGTGTCCTTGTTCAGAGTTATACTTCTTTAAGTTGCTTATCTAGCTCAGAAAGCTTTTTATTAAACTCTTGTTTGCGCAGAGCTTCATTATAGAATGGCATCCCAACCAATCTAAATTTCTTATTTTGGTATAGATTCACCTTTTGCCTCTTTTTCTATGTTTCCAAGTAATTCCTCTTTCCAACTATCTCTACTCATTAAATGTTCATCTTTAAGGTCTATGAATAACTGGTAAACAATATCATCATCGGTATTTTTTCAGTTAGAGACAAAACAAAATCTAGCTCAGTCGCTCTACCAATTCTAAAGCGGAATAGCTTAAAAAGCGCTCATTTCGTAGTAAAAAACTTCTTTTTAGGCCTCTCTGAATCTAACACATCTGAAATTTAGGAGAACTTCTTTCCTTTCATAAGTGTCTACTATCGGAAAAACTTCATTATCAACAATGTAATAGAAAACTATTTCTTCAGCTTTTCCGCTATACTATCGTAATATTCTTGAGTAACCACTTCAGTCCAAGTAGTAGGTTGTTCACCGCCATACACCGCTAAATAAGTCACATCACTATCTATAGTTGAGGAGTGCCAATGTTCTGTTTCTTTTTCACATTTAATCACATCACCAGCTTTAAGGATAATTGGATCCTTTCCTCTTTCCTGATAGTAGCCTTCTCCCTCTACGTAAATCAGGACTTGAGTAGAGGCGTGTTTGTGCCAGTCTAGAGTAGAGTTAGCTTTAAAGCTCGCCTTAGTGATATGAAAATTTAAATCTCCTTCAACCTCTAGAAGTCCATTTAACCAAGCTTCTCCAATGTAATGGGTATTGGGAGCCTTTGATCCCGCTTCCAGATAGGAAGAGACTGAATAGTTTTCTTGTTGAGCAAAAACACAAATAGGAACGATAAGTAACAATACTGTGATTAAATTCTTCATTTTTATTCTATTTTTTAGTTAATCCTTTTTCTTTTAGCCAGTTGTACATTAGACCAGCTACTTCTTTATTATTAAGATCTGACATTGGAAAATGAGTATTACCTTCTAATCCTATTTCTGGGAGTGGAACTAGGGTAACATCTCCTCCATATTCATTTACTACATCTCGCCATTTTCTGGCCATAGCTAGCGCAACTCGCCATTGTTCCTTTCCTGGGTTCTGAACAGGCTTCTCGGGAATATAATCACCATAGTAAATAATAATAGGTATTTCTGTTAGGCGTTTAAACTCAGCCATAGGTACTCCCCTAGCGCTTAGTTCTCCCCCTAAATAAGGCATTGCCTCCGGCACTTCAGATTCAGGAAAAACGAAATTACTACCGGGTTCATAGGAAACGATAGCTTTGATATTATTGTTTTTCAGTGCCGCAAGCCATCCCTGACCACCACTGTGGGAGTGAGTAACGAGAACTCCTGATCCTATCTTATCAAACAATTCAGAAACAGCCTCTATATTTACGTTAATATTCAACGGACCTGTATCAGGGGTTATCTGACGAAAAAACTGATCTAAAGCCTTTGGATCTTTTGAGAACTGTACTCCTGAATAAAACTCAGTCCCCAGCCCGAGCCTGAAAATCCCAAACCATAGTTGATCATCTGTAGAAGCAGTGATTGTTGTCGATTCAGTACTCCTGCCAGCTTTTCCCCGTCTTGGTTGGTCGATTAAGTACACAGGAAAATCTTTTCTCAAAAAAATACTCTGGAAACCTTCTCTTCCATCTGGGGTTGTTTGCCAGGTCTTCATAGATTGACCATAGCCATGCCAGAATACCAAGGGTAATTTTCTTGCATTTTCAGGTTTCTGGTAAAAAACAAAAGCATGGTCTCCATGAAGGGTTTGACCTTCGGTTCTTTGATCGCTGGGATTGAATGCTCCATGTTCTATTGGATCAAATGTTCCAGGACTTTCTTTTACTATACCTCCCACGGCAAAACTCCCCTGTTCCTTTAGAACAATTGGTTCCGACATAGAAGATTTAGAACCTGAACAGGCACTGAGGATTAAGGGAATTCCCAGAATCAGAAATCCTGTTTTCAATTTCCAATAAAACGTTTTCATTGTATCAGTTATAGTTTTCCACAATTTAGTAAAGTATTAGCGAAATCTAAATAATCCTGAATCTAAATAATCTTTTTTACTCTTCCGGTAATCGGAAAAAACTGCCATAAATCGGAATCAACCTCAACTCATCTTTGCGGTATAATCATAAACAAATAGATAAATGACAACCGTAACACAGATGCACAACGCATCACCAGAAGAGCTAATTAGTGAAATGCAGAAAGTCTTCAAAAAGGAGGTAGAGGCTTTAAAAGAGCATTTTACTCCAAAAGAACCAGAAGAACTCCTTACCCGAACTGAGACAGCAGAACTACTTAAGCTGAGTATAGCAAGCGTTCATAATTGGGTGAAAAATGGCTGGCTAAAGCAGTACCAAAAAGGAGGTAGAGTTTATTTCAAGAGATCTGAAATAATGGAGAGCCTAACAGCTTGCGATTAGATCCAATCAGCAACAAATTCCACTATACATAAGTATATCTAAGACAGAGCTAAAATTTATTCCTAATGAAGCTAGATACAATCAGCTTAACAACATCTACTGAATACATCAGAGAGGCAGATAAACATAAGTTTGAACGTAATATTAAAGACAAATCAAATGGACATCAGATGATCTCCCACAGTCTTAATGCAAATGCCTTTGGTATTGGTAACGCATCTATCAACGAGACATTCAACAAAGTAAGTTTAACGCTCAACAGCAAGTTACTTGGCGATAACTACCATCTTGGTATAACACTAGGCACTATAAATCAACTTGTTCATAACCTCAGCAAAGAAGGCTTAGATCTTGACCCTGACTTTGTAAATGAATGCAAACTAAAAAGGATAGATGTTACAGACGACATCCAAATAACAAAGCCTTATTCAGAGTATATAAATTCTTTAAACCATCTGACTGCTCCTAAGTTTACCAAAACAGCTTACAATACCGGAATTGTTTTCAAGGAAAAACTTAAGCATCATAAACTCTATACAACTTTCTATTCAAAAGACTTCCAGCCAAATAACGACAAGCACTTCTTCAAGAAATATCCAGAAGTAATGAAGCACTTTGATAAGACCTTGAGGATGGAAACCAAACTAGGCAAGGGAGGAACTATAAGCAAACACCTTAACTCCGTAATGCTTCCTGAAATCCTTAGTGCTGAATCTCTTAATAAACAAGTGCTTCAAAAAATAATTAGCAAGCAAGATAGCTTTCCTTATCTATACGAGACAGATGAATTTAGCATTGCTGAAGAAAAAGACCTTATCTACACAAAGTATCTCAACGAAGTCTACAATGGTGACAGAGAAGCTATAAAAAAGCACTTAAAACGAAAGTTAGGTAAAAATACCAAAGCAACCTATCAGCTAAACAAGCTGGATAAATACCTCTATATTCTCAACAACTCTAAAGATAACTCCATTAAAAGCAACATTCAGGAGCTAACTTCAAGCTTACAGGAATCAGATAGCGGATATTAAAAGCTAAAAGTTTTAATAGAACATAAGCAAGTTTCGCCCCCATACCACATAAGAAAGAATTTACATTTCCCGGTTAAAATTCTCACACCTCTATACAGTCTCATGCCTATTCTTATATAGGCATTTTCTGTTTTTAAAAAGCCCCACTATAAATAGCAGGGCTTAAACAGAACCCTAAAACTCGACATGAATATTTAGGATTTACAATTATAAGATTATTTCTCTTCTTTACAATAGATCTTAGGGTTCTAATCCTAGTACGATTCGCACCCTCCAATTTTATTTTCTTTCTACTAAAAATATTCTACCAATCTGGCATTATTACTAGCTTACTAAAATATTAATGTTGGTTCTTTGTTTGCGTGCAAGCATTTCAGGATTTTTTACTGACCCAAGCAACCAGACACACATAGAAAAACCTAAAAAAATTAATTGTGGACTATATGTGGACTAAAAAAGAGAGGTTAGAAGAAAATAAAAGCGCAATCTCTTTATTAACAAGTGATTGCGCTTAATATCTGTAGTTGTATTGTGACCTTGCCAGGATTCACCGATTTCTCAAACAGCCTATAAATACTGATAACTTATTTTCTATGTTGACGATTTGTGAACCTAAATTTTGATGCCATTTATATCGTCTTTGCACAAATCTACTAATATTCAGTTGATTACCCATTAAAGTAAAAGAAAAATTGCAGAATTCAGAGTATAATTTGTGAGATGAATTTTCAGAAGAATAAGGCCCCTAATAGCGGTAATACTAGAAAAAGAAACAGTAAAATAGAAAAATCCAAAATTCACAAACTTGCCTGAAAGCTTTATTGAAATAATAAGGCTTACACAAGGACTTTTACAGACGAGGTAAAAGTAAGAAACTAGTACTAATCGCTATATGCTACAAGTTGTTTAAACCAGCAGTCGTAGTGGCAAGGTTAGGTTTGCAGCACCATGAAAATTTTGTATCAAAAGTGGAGTAGTTTGTTCGCGATGAATCATGCTATCTGCTGGTTTTTTCTACCTCATTTATAAAACTTTGAGACCATATATCTACTCCGGTTTTATCCCAATAAAGATATAAAACTTCAATTCCGTTTTCCTTTGCATAACTTTTAATATTGCCTTCCAAAAATTTATTATCAAGTATTCGAGGATTAATTATGGTCATCATCAATCAATTCTGCCCTTGCAGATCAAAAAACGAACATTATGAAAAAAAACAATTTATTCATCAATCTTATTGTCTCTGCTTCTTATCCGCTCTTCGCACAAATTGGCGGCATTGAAGATTCAGTTGCAGACATAGCCGATACTCTTGGGGCTTACTTCATGGGAATTAATATCAGGTAAATAGATTACTTAAAATTATCCTCAGAACTTTTTAATTAAGTTAAAAGTAGTGGATTTATCAGGAAAAGGGTATGCCAGAAAAACGACCTATGTGTGCGGTATACTAAGTATAAATCTTAAAGATCATGCAGCCAGTGAGCATCCCGCAATTTGGGTGGATTTGAGCTGGCAGGATTAGGAGTGCATAACTTATTAAACTCAGAAAATTATCTATTTCTAATTATAGTTATCTGTGGAATTCTATTTTTTAATATTACAATCCTGGTTGGTAAGCTGTGAAAGCAATAAATGGAATTATTGAATTAAAATAAATATCTTTAAATTCACGTGAATTAGCTATACAATTAAAGTATAAATTAATTCATTAGGAATCCGAAACATTACAATATTCGCGCAATGGTAAAAAGTTTGACATTTCTTATCTTACTTTTTTGGAGTAGTTACTCCATTTATTCTCAAGATTCCATAAAGTTTCCGGAAGATCAATTCGCACGCTATTACGAATTACCTAGACCGCTGGTTCATCTGCATTTAAATAAATCAAAATTTTCTTCCCCTGATAAAATTTGGTTTACAGCCTACCTATTTGATCAAACTCAGGGAATACCCTTTGAGTGGGAAAGAACGCTTTATTGCGGACTTTATGATGAGAATGGGAAGCAGATTACCGAGTTTTCTTTTTTATTAGAAAATGGTATAGCTTCTGGAAATATACCTATTATGCAGAATTTGACTCCAGGTATTTACTTCGTTAAAGCGTATACCAATTGGATGAAAAACTTCAAGGAAAGTGTTCCGTTTTCACAAGAAATCGTAGTAGGCTCTCCATCGTTGTCAAAGAAGACTAAAGATCTTGACAGTATAGTAATTACTAGCGAGGCTCAAAATTTAGTTTTAAATACCTCAAATACAATTGGTTTTAAAATAGAAGGATTTAATTCTAAAAGTCACTCGATAAAAGAAGTAAGGCTTGTAGATAAAAATGATAAGGAAACAGAAAGTCCTGTGCTAACTAATGATTATGGTGAGGGTAAATTCACCCTGTTCTATCAGGATAATCAAACTTATACCCTTGAGATTCGTATGGAAAACGGGGATCTTCTTAAGAAAGAACTACCGGCAGCAAATTCTAAAGGAATAACTATGAGAACAAATAACTTTTTAAGGGATAAAGTTGTAATTAATCTTACCACCAATAAAAACTCAATATCGGACAATGAATATTTTTTAGCACTGCATAAAAATGGAGCACTTCACTGGAAGGGATTTAGTATTAGCCAGGAAAATACTTTAATTTCATTTCCCAGGAAAAACCTTAGTCCCGGAATCAATGTAATTACGCTAATGGATAAAGAATTAAATCCGATTGCAGAACGAATGATTTTCAATGAACCTTTAAACCAAACGCCGGAAATGGAATTTGAAAAAATAGAATCGAAAAGCGATAGCATATTTGTAAGTGCTCGCTTTACTAATCTTCCTGTCAATGATTCTGTAAAGTTTAGCATATCCATCGATCCTTCAGACGAGCCCAAGCACGATTTGTCTAATTCTATTATCTCTTCATTCCTTTTTAAACCCTATTCCAAAAGAGAATTACCAAAAGATCCTGATTTTAATTTACAACCTGGACAATTAGACATCACTTTATTTAATAAAGGTTGGAGTACTTTTAGATGGAGTGAGATTCTGAATAATCCTCCAGAAGTGAATTACAAGCTGCAAAACGGAATCAGATTTCAAGGTGAGGTTTTACTTGATAATGAACCTCAGGCGTATAAGGACATTATATTTTTCAAAGATAATATTATGGATTTTTTTATAGTTCAGACTGATTCCCTAGGCAAGTTCAATTCTGAAGAAATTCTATTTAATGATGAAGTATTTAAAGTTTCCATTTTAGAAGAAGACGAAACTTTAATTAAACCCGACTTGTTTATAGCCTTTAATCCATTTGCCCAGAATTCCAATGATTCTTTTCCAACTTTAGATAGTATTTCCAATACAGGTTATCCAGAAAATATTGGTCAAATTCTAAAGGATACGACTACCGAAGAATTAGAGGAAGTATTAATAACAGCTCGGAAGAGCGAAGAAAATCGAATAGCTACCGGAGCGGCGTATGAAAAATTTAAAGTCACTCCTGAATTAGTAAAGCATAATCCTTTAGTAACCGATTTAATTAGAAAAGCGGGATTTAAAGTGCGGAGAAATGGTTATAGTCTCCATATAGGTCCTAAATCTCCATCAAATTCTCCCTATGGTACGCCACCAAAAGTTTATCTTAACGACTTTGAAATATTTGACAATAGTGAACTTATTAATATGCCTTTGAGTAGCATTGATGAAATATACTATGAACATTTAGGGGTAGAAGGTAATAAAGGTGGATCCATCCATATATTTGAAAAAGTTGCAAATAAGGAGAAAGGTGAAAAAAATTTTAAACAAATAGTAGTGACTAATGCTTATAAAAACTCGAAGGATTATCAACAAAAATCCCAGGCTAAGTCAAAATCCAATGCTAATTTTTGGATTCCTCAACTCCTAAGCAATCACGGGGTATTTACTTTTAGTTTTCCTCAACAAGAGGCTAATAGTTACCATCTAAATATTCAAGGCTTTTCAAAAAATGGTCGATTAATATCAATAAAGAAGGAACTTAGAGTAAATTAAGCTTAAGTCGATAATTAAGTCTGGTCCTTTTAGTTAAAATAAGTATTCTACCAAACACTTCGAATAGGCCAAGCGTAGGGTTATTGCAAAAAATTTTAGAATATTCATAAAAAGCCCACATCAATTCCATTCAACTCGGCTAAAGCTTTATCAATTTCTGTGGCTCCAACAAATTGAAATAGTTTACCAAATCCATAGATAAACATTGCTACTACAAGAATCCAACTTTTAGTATTTTCAATTATTTCTAATTGATCTTTTTTACTAAAATTCATTAATACAGAATTTTTTCTCTAGGTTTTAACTAACGGTTATGATTAGCGCAAGTTGCTGGAGTAAGAATGCGGACTTGTCGGTTTAACCATTTTCTTTCCTGGTTTTCTAAATCACAATTTTGACTAAGCCCCCTAGTTGCTATAATCGACTTGTTGTACACTATTTTGTATACTATTAATTATTTAGTTCTCTATATCTTTTCCTGCTAACAATTCTTTAAAGAATTCAGATACCATTGCTTTTCCTGAGTCCATACTCGAATCTACGTTTGATAAAATCGTTATTGTATAATCCGATTCAGGTAAGTAGATTATTTCCCCACTGATTCCATACCATCCTCCGCTATGACCTAAAATAATTTCATCATACCTTTGATCTACATCTATTCCATAACCTAAATGCGTGTTATAACCTTTCAACCTTGGTTCGATCATTAAATCCAAGGTTTTTTTGCCTATTAACTCGTATTTGAAAAGTGCTTTATTAAAATTGAATAAATCTTCGACAGTGGAATAATGGAAACCTCCAGGAGAAGCTTTTGATAAATAGAAAATATTATTCTTTAAGGCTTGGGTTGTATCTCCGGCAAAGGTATAGCCATTGGCTTTATTTTTTATTATTGCTTCAACATCAAAAGCTGAAGTATTTGGCATCTTAGCTTTTTGAAATACATTTTCTTCTAAGTAATCATAATAATTAGAGCTCGTAATCTCTTCAATAATTAATCCCAGTAATACATAACCAGCTGCATCATAATTATATTCCGTACCCGGTTCGGAAAGTAGGGAGTCGTTTACAAATAATGTTACAAAATCCTCTACCTCTTCGAATTCAAATTTACATTTGTCTAAGAAGTTAGTGACATAAAAGTTGGGCAATCCGGCGGTATGAGTTAATAATTGAGATATGTTTACAGAATTTCTAACTTTCTCGTTCGGATAGTCCTTTAAATATTCTCCTATCGGTGTTTCTAAATCAATTTTTCCTTCTTCATACAGTTGAAGAATTGCAACTGCAGTAAATGCTTTTGTTATTGAAGCTATATTAAACTTTGTATCAAATTTATTTTTTACATCTAGTTCTTTACTAGCTAACCCATAAGCTCGTTTCTGGATAATACTATCTCCTTTTGCAACCAATATTGTCCCTGAAAATTCTTCTCCAGTTAAATTGCTTAAAAATGTATCTATTCTTTTATCGACAAAACGATTTTCTTGAGAATAGAAATTTTGAGTTATAACTCAACTAATAGAATAAGAATTGAGAATTTATGATTTTTCATAGTTGATTTTGTATTAATTTGGTATAACGGTTAAGATTGGCAAGTTCCGTGAGTAGGGAGGCGAACTTGTCGGCTTAGTTTATTTGTTCTTGATGTCTAAAATATTCTATACTTTTCAAATTACCCGTTATTTGCGATGAACCGATTCTGTGCCTAGTTATTTTACCTCTAATTTTCTTGAAATCTTGGTTTTGAAAAAATCAGAAACTTCTTGCTGGCCATTGTTGTCGAAATTAGATAAAATGATTACGGTATAATTTGAATCTGAGAAATCCATCCATTCACATCTTATACCATACCAACCTCCGCTATGTCCTATTATTGTTTCTTCATATCTTTTATCGATATCAATTCCATATCCCAGATGCGTATTATAACATTTAACTTTAGGTTTTAGCATTAGTTCTGTAGTTCCTTTATTCAGGAGTCCGTAATTTCTTAAAGTTTTGGAGAACTTAAATAAATCTTCAGCTGTCGAGTAATATCCTGATGCCCCTGAAGCTTTTGATATTAAATAATCATTTTTAGCCAAAGACTTATCTTCACGTAAATAAATAGAATAGCCATCGGCAGTATTATAATTTACACCATCAATTTCTAGGGCTTTTGTTTGATCCATACCTATAGGATCAAAAATACTCTTTTGTAGGTAGTCATAATAATTTTCTCCAGTTACGTTTTGGATGATCAATCCTAATAAAACGAAACCCCCGCCATTGTATTCGTATTTACTTCCTGGCTGAAAGTTTAATGAGTCATTAGCAAATAAAGGTAAGTAATCTTCAAGTTCTCGATATCTATCCTTATTTGATTTTTGGTAATCTTCTCCATAGATGGCCTTTGTTCCAGCAGTATGAGTAAGTAACTGGTGTATAGTAACCGAATCTAAAACTCTTTGGTTTGGATAGTTTTCTATATAATTTCCAATTGGTTTATTTAAATCAACTTTTCCCTGCTCATATAGTTTAAGAATACCAACAGCAGTAAATGATTTTGTAATTGAGGCTATATGGAACTTAGTGCTTTTATCAATTTTGATCTTATTTTCAATATTGGAATATCCGTATGTTCTTTCTTCGAGAATACTGTCATTCTTTCCTACTAAAATTATTCCTGAAAATGTTTCTGGTTTTAATGTATCTAAAAATGATGCAATTTCTGAATCTAGTTTTTTATTATTCTGGGAATATAGGTTATTAGTAATGATGATAGTTATGGAAAATAGGAATAAGATGAAATTACGCATAATTAGAATTTATTATGAAACAATTTGGTTCAACGGCCTCCTATCGCAAGTTGGCGGGATAGGGAACGCGGCATTGTCGGTTTAGACCTGGTTTGTTGGTCAAGATAATTATTTTTTTCTAACGGTGCCGCCTATTTGAGTTATTCGCTGTTAGGTGCTGGCGATTTTAGTTACAAATTCGTTCCAACCTAAAATATCTAATTTGAAACCTTGTTCGTCATCTAATTCTATAAAAATCTTTTTATCACAAAGTAAATTTCTTCCTCTCCAAAATCCTTCATTAATTCTCATTTCATCAACATCTGACCAATATTCATCTTTTGCATTACACAGGTTTGCAATTTGATTAACCACATATTTCATTTCGGATGCTGGAATTAAATTGTCTTTTCTATAAAAACTTACAGATCCAATTTTAATTTTATTTGTTTCTGTTTTTAAAAACTCATCATTTTCTTTTCCAACTTTAAATAGAACAGTATCAAATGCTTTGAGGAAATTTTCTTCTAATGGACTTTCCATATGATATAAATCTATTTCTCCCATTTCTTGAATACCTACTACTTCAGATTTTTCTAAATAATAATCGGTGTTGAAATTTTTAAGTTCCGATTTAATACCTTCACTATTAGTTGAAGATGAATTTGTTTTTTTACTGCCAAATAAATTAAATAGTCCCATATTATTGATTTTTGGTTGTGAATCGCTTGCACCTTACTCGTTATATCTCGATAAATTTACTCCTTTAAGTACAAATATCTCGGGATAAACGCCGGTTTCGCTAAATATAAAATTTTTAAAAAAGGGTATTACGGAAAACCGTTACTTAATGACAATCTTTATTCTAATTAAGGTAACTATTTTTCCATTTCTGAATAAATAACTTTGGTAATCATCTCAGGTTCTATATTTAGCAAATTGGCAAGCCTTACTATCTCACCAAGCGTGAATCTATCGGGGTGACTAAGTTTAACCATATATCTACCATAATTTATACCAAGTGATTTAGCTATTTTGGTTGGATATAATTCCGAAAGCGTATACATCTTCTTAATCCTGCCAGTTTCAAACATCGATCCTATGGAAAGTAATGTTGGGTCTTTATGTTGGTCGTCTTTTGCCATGGGGTTATTTATTTACCCTAAAATGACAACTAATTCATTTATGGTATTGATTAATATACTTATTATAAATTATAATTTGTTTTTTAAATATATTTATTTACTTTTAGTAAGTATTTAAGTACTAATTGTAATTTATAAACTTTTATGTTACAGCGTATTTTTGAATTATTACAACAAGGACATCCAGATGCTATGGAGTTTATCTATGCCAGGTACCATAAGAGTCTCTTTTGGGTTGGAAAAAAAAGGATTGAAGATGAATTTGTTATAGAAACCATCCTGCAGGATACTTTTTTAAAATTATGGGAGAAAAGGGATACGATAGAAAGACCCGAACATATTTATTTTTTCTTACGCTATGTAATGAAGATGCAGTGTACCTATTACTATTGCCGGCCTAAAAATAAGTTTGACAAGAACACCAAGAGATTAGATTTATACGAAAATTATCAGGAATATATGCACGGTTATGATCCAGAAGAGGTGGATTACCATCTGGTAGACCAGGATGCAGACCAAAACGCCTTCGACCGTTTTAAAAGCATCTTCCCATTGCTTAGCGCCCAGAGAAGGCACCTGATAGAACTTTGTTTAAAATATGGCTTTAAGTATAAATTGATTGCCCAGGTAATGGGTACAGGCATCACTCAAACTAGTAACGAGGTTAAAAGAGCTATTGATGATATTAAAAAAATCATCCACAAGGGCAGTACCCTGGAAACAAAACCTAAACCGCATTTAGCTATCAAAATACAAGGAAAAATGACCGAGGAGCAGGAAAAAGTTTTACAGTTACGTACGGAAAAACAGTATTCTTTCGCGGCCATTGCAAATGAACTTAAGCTTTCCCAAAAGGAAGTCCACAAAGAATTTATGGCCGCCTATAAACTGATGCAGCTTAAACACGAACAACAATCAGCTTAGTGATGGAAAAAGAGACGATAAAGCTAACACGAAAAATCCAGCTGTTGGTCGATTTGCCGACCTCAAAAGAGCGAAAGGAAGCCGAGAATAAATTATACCAATGGCAAAATCGTTGTTATAGAGCAGCTAACCTAATTGTTTCGCATCTATATGTACAGGAAATGATTAAAGATTTTTTTTATTTATCTGAGGGAATAAAATATAAACTTGAAGACGAAAAAAAAGATGAGGATGGCATCCTAAATCGTTCCCGGATGAATACAACCTACCGTGTAGTTTCTGATCGCTTTAAAGGAGAAATCCCTACCAATATTTTGAACAGCTTGAACAAAATTTTGTTCAATAAATTCAATAATCAAAAACAGAATTACTGGAAGGGAAAATGTTCACTATTGAATTTTAAAAGGGATATGGCTTTTCCCTTTGATGCCCTAGGGATTCAGAGGTTATCCTTTAATGAAGAAAAAAAAGCATTTTGCTTTCGTTTATTTTCCGTTCCCTTGAAAACCTATTTAGGAGGGGATTATACCGATAAACGACGCTTACTTGAGCGGGTAATAGCGGGAGAAATCAAGCTTTGCGCTTCAAAAGTTCAATTGAAAAATAGGAAAATTTATTTGTTAGCCGTATTTGAAATTGAAAAGGAGAAGCATAACCTGAGACCGGAAGTAATTGCAGAAGCTTCTTTATCGCTGGAATATCCAATTGTGGTGAAATCCGGAAAGGCAAAATTCACTATTGGTACTAAAGAAGAATTTCTATATCGTAGACTGGCCATACAAGCTGCTCGAAAAAGAGCACAGGTAAGTGCCACCTATGCTAAATCAGGTAAAGGGCGTAAAAGAAAAACAAAAGCAGTAGAGAGGTTTCGCGAGAAGGAACGAAATTATGTAAGTAATCGCTTGCATGTATACACCAGAAAATTAATTGACTTTTGTATTAAACACCAGGCGGGTACGCTTATTCTACTGAACCAGGAAGACAAAATCGGAATTGCTAAAGAAGAAGGTTTTGTGCTGAGAAACTGGAGCTATTACGAATTAATGACCAAAATAAAATACAAGGCCGAGAAAAGCGGTATTGAACTTATAACAGATTGAAAATTTAAATTACGAGGGGGCTTGTAAACCCGTAAGGTGAGGTCGAAAATCACACTCACTAAATGCACTTAGCATATACAACTTTGTGCCCTATTATTTTGTATGAAATTAATTTGATACATGGTAGGTGTTCGCTTAACTTTAAATAAAATTTAGATAACTGAAAATTATCATTGTATTCGCATGATAACATTCAGCAATATATTTCCATACCCGTTCAGCCCATTCCCCTGCATTTCGCAAAAGCTTCATTCCGGGAAAAGCGCTTCTCTATTAAGGTCTTGGACACCATCGAATAAATTGCGACTTCCATTACGCTAACCCGATGAAAGATCGGATCGCTCCATTCCATTCGAAATTTTTCGATGAAGTCCGCCCGGTTGAGGTCCAAATCATAGTTTTTCTTTCCCAACAAAATAGTGGTGTTTCCTGTTCCATATTCAAAATCATCCTTACGCCCCTCCCCTTTTTAAGATGCAAAAAACAACATCCTTTCCTGGACAGCGGCATAAAGCCGATTCGGCTTTGCCTACTCTTTTTATACGCTTTACCACGCCAGGATGTTGTAAAATAAACGCATCGAAAAAAGGTAATGGGAAGGCACTATAGGAAGTAAATCTACAAGGAAGCGATAGACTCAGCTGAAAACCTTAAAAAGCTTTGATCGAGTCTGTTATTAAAATTCAAAAAAAGGAAAATGCTCGGGATATAATAAGTAAATCTATTTAAAATGTCAATTCAATAAATGGGTGATGTAATCCAAAATTAGATAAGATTTTATTGAAGTCAACAGTGGAAATTTTTGAATGGTTTTTAATCTACGTATTCAAAAATCTGCGTTTTGAAAATTCTTGAATTGAAGCAAATCGGAATTTTTACCTCAAATTAAATCAAAATACATCAAATCAAACGAAAATTTCATTTTCAAAAACAACCCGGAAATAGTATTTTAAAGTGTTGATTTTCTGATTAATATCAAGACAGGAATTCTTCGGTTTTGACTTTCGCTAAATAATAAAATGCTTCGAAAAGGAATAGGATTTTTCTTGATTCCTTTTTTAAAAAGCAGTTGGTGCAAACCAACATGTATGAAAAATTTTGTCCCGCCTGCGGGACGAAATCGAATAGCAAGAGGGTAACACGCTACGCGATGTTAAGCACTCCTTTTCATTTTTAATCAACTGTAAATCAGTTGTTTAAAATTAATTTAAATTCCTGATTTTAAGCAATTTGCGACAAATGCCCAGCCAGGGCCCATTTTTAGGGAAGAATTTGCGACAAATCGGCGAATTATGGACTCATTTATCGGCATCAGGTTCAAAAAAGAAACAGCAAAACGTTTTCAGGAATTTTCAAGAACACACTTCAAATCACACACCGAAGCTCTGGAAACAATGCTCGACTTTTTCTTCTATAATGAGATTTCTCCCCACGAAAGATTGGGCCCGACCGGGAGGACTATTGAAGCTTCTTTTAAGAAACGTATCAATGCGGTTATTGCCATTATGCGTGATATGGAAAAAACCCAAACCAAACCTACAGCGGCGATGATCGCCTCCCTTTTCCAAAGCGAAGCACCACCTCCAAAGAAACCACTCATCCGGGAAAAGAAAATCTTCCGAGAGAAAAAGGAAGATATTTCTAACTTGGAAGAAGATGGTTTCCGCCATAGCAAAAATCCAACATAATGAAAGAAGTCAATTACATTAGTCACCTAAACGGGGTATTTCGAAGATTTTCCGATGACAATAAAATTTCATCCTCACACCGCAGCTTATACCTGGCTTTTTTTGAATTATGGAACCAAAAGCGTTATCCTATAACCATTATTCTTAACAGTAAACAGGTGATGGCACTAGCCAAAATACGTTCCAGAACGACCTACCACAAATTACTTCTGGATCTAACAAATTGGGGATATCTTCAATACCATCCCTCCACTAGTCCACAAATAGGATCCCTCGTGGAGATGTCCAGATTTGATACACACCCTGATCAAAAAATGGCCAGGACTTATCCAGTTTCTGAACAGGTACCTGTCCAAAAATTGGTATCTTTTAATAAACATAAGAGTAAACATATAATAAACTCTTTTATAAACACTTGTCCAAAAAATGAACAAGAGGTTATTGAGTTTTTCAGAGAAGAAAAAAGAAGTTCCTTGGAAGCTAAAAAATTCTATAATTTTTATGAATCCATAGTTTGGAAATTAAATGGTAAAAATCCAATCACAAATTGGCATGCTTGTGCACGAAGCTGGATATTAAAAGCTGACGAAATAAAAAAAGGTCTAAAGTCTAATTCACCGTCCCATTATCGGGATAACTTGTATACTAGTAAGAATAAAACTATGGAGAGCCGTTATTGATTTAAAATTGAATTAAATTCAAAATTTAATCCAATTTATTTTTACGTTTATCCTCTTTTTTATTTTACTTAGTTAACGAAAACAACTTGGGTACAGTTTTAACTGCAATACTGCTTTCGCGCAGTTATATAATGCTAGTAAAGGTGAACAGTACTAATTAAAATTAATTATGAGTTTAGATGTTCAATTAATTAGAAAAGTATATTTAAGTTACGATGAAGGTAAAACGTATATTGAGAAAGAAGAAGAATTGTATTGGTCCAATATCACTCACAACTTAAATAAAATGGCAGCGAAAGCTGACATTTATCAAGCATTATGGCGACCTGAAGAAATTAATTCGACCAAAGCAAAAAATATTATGAAATTACTTGAAAAAGGATTGAAGAATCTAAAATCAAGACCTGAATATTTTGAGCAATTCAACTCGAGTAACGGATGGGGTTTATATGAGAACTTTGTGCCATTCGTTGAAAATTATCTGAAAGCATGTAAAGAATTTCCCAACGCTGATATTTATGTTTGTAGGTAATCTTGCTTCAATCAAAAAGTAAAAAACAACAAATTGCTTTCTTAAAGAAAGCACAAAACAAGTATAATTGCTTTTTACAGAAAGCAATTATGGAAAATTTACTATTAGAATTTCAGTCAAAAATTGCAAAGATACCCTTAGCAATACAGCGTTATCTTAGATCAAATCGATTTAGACAACATTCTCACTGCACCGGAATAGAGTTCTTTACCCTCACTGTCAAAGGACAAAATGTTTGGAACAAATAATTGAGGTACTGCTTTTTCATAAAATTATGAACTTCATGAGCGCCATCTAACCAACTTATAGAAGGTCTTATTGGCGTTTTAGCTTCCCCAATTACTACCGGAACCTGCAGCCTCGTCTTTATTCAGATTCACACCACTTAGTTGATGGACTATATAATATTCTACGCTATTAAACTCGTTAAATGCCATTGGTTAGTTCTTTTATTTCTTCCATAATTCGATCGAAGCGAATTTGTTGATCTTCATGATATAGGTTTGCGATGATTGCTTCCTGCATATTTGCCTTTTCCTGTATAGCAGCAAACTGTTCCTTCAAGTACTCTTGAACCTCCGGATCGGAAGCCGAAATTTGTTTTTTAAAATTAGAAGTGTAGTTTAGGAGATAAACAATATCTTCAAAATCATGACTCATTCGAGGATCATTTCCTCCTCGACCTTCAAAAGCTGCAAACTTAGTTGCTAAAAAATAAGGCAATGTAAGAATCCTGATTGGCACCTTTTCGACTTCTATAGTTATTGAGTTTTCAAATCCCGATTCAAACCAGGGATTTGCCGGAGCCCACCCCACCTCGGTAGTAGACATTACGTCCACTTTAATTTCTTTTAACCTGAATCTACAAATAACGTCGTCCTCTGCAGATTGTACAAAACCTTTATTTTCAAGTGCCACACGTAGTTTTTCGAGCTCTCCAACATTTGCAATCTCTAAAGTAATATCAATGTCTTTTGTTGGCCTTACATCCTCAGCTGCCGTATCGTCTATATATAGACTTACCATGGCACCACCTACATAAACTACATCTTTATTCAGTTCTCCTAGCGCGACTGCAACCTTACTGGTGGCTTTGCGATTTATTATAGTATTTTTTAGCATAGACCGTTTTCCAATTCTACAATAGCGAGATTTTTTTCACGGGCTCTTCCAACTCTTAGTACATCGCAAAGAGACATTAGCTCATAAAACTTCTTGTCTTTTAAACAAGCTTCGGGAACGTTAGGGTGTAATGGCTCAATTGATTGCCCTCTTAAGTCACCTTTACCATATGGCCATACATAAGCCTCCTGACTTTCAATAACTTCATTTAATGGTGGTGCCGAATGTGCCGTTGCTACTCCTCGTACCAATGCCCCAGGTTGTTGAGGATAAACATGTGGTAATCCATATTGAAGAAAATCCAGAATAGCCGTTTTCATTAATCGTTTTTTGTCCGGAAAAATTAAGCCCGCAATTACCGATCTATTAATACTTTCACTAATTTCACTTCCACTTATACCAAGCTCATATGAGAGATCTTTCATATACCAACTTCTATCCTGCTTTGCTGCTATTTTAAGAAGTATCACTATATCGTGCGGTCTCATTCCGCTATGTTTCTTCATGGCCCTGCTATTTAATTATTACCAAAAATAGCAATTATTTCTCAATTCGCGATTCGCGAATCGCGAATTACGGTATGTTATTCATTTAATTCACAGTAAGAGTGGTGTCATTTACCATTCCTGGTGTACGGATATCATCGAGAAATAGTTTTTTCATATATTCTGATTTATAGCATTTTAAAGGAATTAAAAAACGGATAGACAAAGACATCAAAAACAAAAAAGCCTTGAAAATAAATCGATTAACAAGGCTTTAAACACTTGACCTTGAACTAGTCACTTAAAATAATATCTATTCCGAGGATTTTAAGAACACCACCACTTTCATTATCCCAATTTTCGATGTAGGAAAAGCCTTAAGAACAGAATTGGTCAAATGCCTACTATCAGATTTTATTTAATCTCTAATTAAATATTAGGCTTCCAATTTCTAAGCTTCCGACTAAGTTCAGACATATCCTGACTTAATTTATCTTCAAGGACTCGCGCATATATTTGGGTTGTTGCTATTTTCGTATGCCCCAAAAGCTTAGAGACAGTTTCTATAGGTACTCCATTGGAAAGCGTAACAGTAGTAGCAAAAGTATGTCTGGCCATATGGAAGGTTAAATTCTTCTTGATATCACAGAGATCAGCGACTTCTTTTAAATAAAGATTAACCTTAACATTGGTTATAACTGGCAAAAGACTTTGGCTTATTTCTGTCATTGGATGATCCTCATACTTTTCGAGTATCTCTAGAGCTTTATCCAGTAAAGGTATCTTAACTTTGGCTTTAGTCTTATTTCTTGAAGTGAAAAGCCACTTCTGGCCGTCCAGACCATTCCTAACATGGTCCTTGGTTAAATCATTCATATCTGTAAAACTAATTCCTGTATAACAGCTAAAAACAAATAAATCCCTCACCCTATCCAAACGGTCATTATGAAAATTAAAATCCTCGATTTGTATTAACTCACTAAGATTTAAAAAGTCTCGTTCCTTTTTTTGAAAAGTAGGTTTCCAGCGTATAAACGGATCCTTTTCAACCCATTCCAAATGAAAAGCAAGAGTTACTATTTTACGAAGTCTCTGTAAATGCTTCATTACCGTGTTATGACTCATGGCATTCACATGGCCCTTTGGCCAGTAGTTAAAAAGGAAATTCGCAAAGTCATTGATAAACTTATAATTAAGTTCGTTTAGATAAATAGTGGTCGTCTTAAGTTCTTCGTTTAAGAATTTACTTACATATTTCTCTGTAACACCGAAATTACGGATGGTTCCTTTGGTAAGCGTTTTCTCAATCTTTTGCTTGTGATACTCTAAAATATCTAACAAGGTTTTATCTCTAGGCCCTTCCCCTAAAAAATTTGATTTAAGAAGGTCTGCGGTTACTTTTTTATTCTGAAACCTTAAGTCCTGGTAATGCTGGAAAATCTTTGTTCTGGTCTCCGAAATGAGGTTATTAGCCTCCCTAGCTTGTTTAGAATTACCATCGACACGTTGTGTCGAAGGATCCCAAAGATCGAATGGAACTTTAGATTTTAAACTAATGTTTACTCTACGGCTATCTAGAGAAATTCGAACGTAGAGATTTGCTTGATTGTTTTTCACTCTGGAAGCATACACCCAGAATAAGATGGAAAATGTTTTAGAAGTACGCATAGGTATCGTCTTTAAATTAATATTCAGTTAAAAGACGAAAGTAAAATCCACAAAAAATTTAAGCTACTGGTAATCAAACTGTCAACATGTTGACTGGGTAATTTTTTATGTTGACGATTTGTTAGATAATAAATATAATAAAAGTCATTCTAACAAAAGCTCTAAAAAACATAAAACCCTGTAAATCATAGAATTTACAGGGTTTTGATATCATTTGAATTCTCTAAAAGTGACCTTGCCAGGATTCAAACCTGGAACCTCCTGAGCCGTAATCAGGTGCGCTATTCAGTTGCGCCACAAGGCCATTAATTCATTGCTTTTCCTAAGCGGTTAAGCGGCTGCAAATATATTACTATTTTTATAATTTGAAAAATAATTACACTTTTTTATATAAAAAAAGACCTCTTTATCAGAGGTCCTCCATCAGTTCAGAAATTATTAGTTGTTAATAAAGGTAATCCAGAGCTACTACATCATTTTCACCAAATTCACCATCTTCATTAGCGCTGAAACAAGAAAGCATAATAGAATCTGGATCTAATCTAAAGGGTGTACCAGGAATGTGTACTGCCCCACTAGGATTAGCTAGCTCACCAAAACTTGGTCTTCCACAGCTTTGTCTGGTAAACCAATCGGTATGGCGCAGTCCTAAAGTATGCCCAATTTCGTGAGCCATTACGTGAGTATTGGTTCCGAGGCTAAACTGTTCCATCCCTGAAAAGATTTGAACAAATCCGTAAGGATTACCTCGAGATGGAAATCCTGCCACCCCTCCTGCGTTACCATTCGGATTTTGGAATACTAAGATATCAGCTGCAGCTTGATTAGTACTAAATTCCAGGGTAAAAGTAAGTCCTATATTTAATTCGTTATAGTTATCTACGGCAGCTTGCAAAGCATCTCTTTGCTTCTGTGTAAGATTCTGTCCAAAGCCTGTGCCTGTCCACCCAACAATATTAATAGTTCTAGGTGCGCTTACCAAGTTATAGGTTCTATACTGCTTACTTGTAATATTTCCGGGTTGCATTGCATCAAGTTGCTCAGCATCAATAGCGATATCTCCCTCAATAATAAAAGTTTGCTTTTTGGTACCATCAGGAAGTAAAAATTCAGAAATTTCTACGTTCTCGGTATTAAGATTTAGAGCTTCTAATTTAGCAAGAACTGCTTTGGAAACTTTATCCTGACTTATGGCTTCTGCCTCTGCGTCTGGAGTGGTGGTTTCTACATCCTCTTGTTGACAGGAAACACTCACAAGACTTACAGTAAAAATAGCTAGTAATAGTTTTTTAAATTTCATAATTTATAGTTTAAGTTTAATCTGAACTGATTTACTACTTAAACTTAATTATATTATGAATACCATTAACAATACCTTAATTAAAAAATTAAATATTTAATATAAATGTAATATTTTTCTTATCGTGCTTAAACTATCTCTGCACTTAATCCTTCTTCTAATAATTTTGAACATCTGGGCTTTAATTCATCAAAAGAACCGGTTTTAACCGTGCACTTTCCTTTATAATGCACCAGAATAGCACATTGTTCTGCCTGCACAGAAGTATGCTCGCAGGCATAGATTAAAGTTTCTATTACGTGATCAAACGTATTGTAATCGTCATTATAAAGTACGATCTCATTCTCCTTCTGCGTGGTGGTCTTCACCTCTTCTAATACTTCTTCTTTAGTACTCATCTTCATTTACAATTTTAAAACCTCAAAGATACAAATTATCTATAAAATGCTTATGCTGAAAACTTTACAGCCACCCAATTACTTCTTTCAAAGTGCTCTATATAAGTTAGGCCAAGTTTTGTACAGGCTTCTTTAATTACCGGAATATCTTCCTCATAAAATCCGCTTAAAAAAAGATCTCCGCCCTTATTAAGACAGTCTAAATAAATAGGGAGATCTCTAAGCAAAATGTTCCTGTTAATATTAGCAAGAATCATATCATACTTTTTATCCTGCAATAATTCGGCTCCACCCTCTTCTACATTAATATTATCGCAATCATTTCTGCCTACATTTTCCAAGGTATTTTGGTAACACCAATTATCAATATCAATGGCGTCAACAAACTTCGCCCCTTTTAAACTTGCCAGGATGGCTAAAACACCGGTGCCGCAACCCATATCAAGTACAGCTTTATCGTTCCAGTCATTTTTCAAAATATGCTGAATCATCATGTGAGTGGTGGCGTGATGCCCGGTACCAAAGGACATTTTTGGTTCGATTACGATATCATATTCTACATCGGGCTCGGGATGAAATGGCGCTCGCACACTGCAAATATCGTCTACCATAATGGGACTGAAATTCTTTTCCCATTCTTCATTCCAATTCACCTGCTCTATTTCTCCTTTGGAATAGGTGATTTCAAAATCTTCTGATTGTAAAATATGAACCCCTGCCAGGAGATCATCTTCGTATTCCTCGGCAGGGATATAGGCTGTAATGCCATCTTCTTCTTCCACAAAACTCTCAAACCCTAAATAGCCCAGCTCTGCTACAAGAATTTCCGAGGCAGGCTGCAGCGGTTCTATTTTAAATTTGAATTCGAGATAGTTTGAAGACATAATTAAAAGGCATTTATAATTTCAACAAAATCTACCGCTTTAAGACTGGCTCCACCAATAAGGCCGCCGTCTACATCTTCTTTAGCAAAGATCTCTTTAGCGTTCGCTGGCTTTACACTTCCTCCATAAAGGATAGAAACATTTTGTGCAATTTCATCATTAAATTTTTCTGAAATATTCCTTCTAATAAAAGCGTGCATTTCCTGCGCTTGCTCTGGCGAGGCAGTTTCCCCGGTTCCAATTGCCCAAACCGGCTCGTATGCTAAGATCACATTTTTCCAGTCAGCTTCTGAAATTTGATACAAACTCTCCTCCAGTTGTTTCGCAACAAGGTCAAAATGCTTATCACTTTTTCTATCGGCTAGTTCTTCTCCAAAGCAGAAAATAATTTTCATCTCGCTTTTTAGCGCTGAATTTACTTTTTCGGCAAGAATCTCGTTGGTTTCTCCAAAATGAGCACGACGTTCACTATGTCCTAGAATAACCGTATCTACACCTATACTTTTAAGCATTTTTGCTGAAACTTCTCCAGTATAAGCTCCATTCTCTGCCTGATGCATATTTTGCGCCACCACCTGTACAGGAGTATCTTTTAAACCTTGAAAAGCTGAGTATAGATTAGTAAAAGCCGGCGCCACCATAACTTCGGCTTCAGGCTCTTTTACCAATTGCATTTTTAAATGTGAAAGCAACTCCTGCGTTTCAGCAAGATCGTTGTTCATTTTCCAGTTTCCGGCTACTATCTTTTTTCTCATAATTTCTTAGTTGATTTTAATTATTTCCGCGGAAAAAAATCCGCTCTCCTACAAATATATCGATAAGAATAAACATAGCTGCGCCCAAGCCTACTGAAGATTGGCTTTTTACCAATATTTTAAAAAATCTTAAGAATGATTTACAATTTTATATCACTTGCATCAAACCAATGCTTTTTCTGGGTAATTGTGGCATTTTTTAAGACCAGAAGTCCCGGATTAGATCTCACTATTGTTTGTAAGGTCTTTTTATCTACCAGGTAAAACTTGAAATCCAAGTTGAATTTTTCAAGTATTTTCTGCTGGTCTTTATCATTTGAAGCTGTAAGACCAACCACATCATAACCCTTTTCTTTTGCTTGACGGGCAAGTTCCTGTATGGCTTTAAAACCTTCCTGTTCAGTATGCGGTAAATCGTAAGCTACGACCATAAAAAGCTTTTCGGCATTAAGAATTTCATCGGTAATATTCTCGCCATCCACTTCTATCTGAAAATCCTGAATTGGCGGTACATAACCTTCCTCGATCATGGTAGTTTCCACACCAACAAATTCACCTTCCTGGTTAGGATAAGTACCATCTGTAGTTACTTTTACTTCTTCGCCGTTTTGGTTAAAAGTCCACTCATATTCATAGACTGCTTTTTGATCGTCTTCAGGCACCTGCATTAATTCTTCAATATTATTTCCAATTTTATAAGCCCTAAAATCAAAAACCGGCAAATGCATCAATACGTGGTAGCAAAACCAAAAACAAAGCATAAAGGATAAAAAGATGATCCAACGATGTGAAATAGGATTAAAAACGGGAGTGATCAATTTTCGGTTGAAAAAGAGTATCAATATAAAAATTAGCAGAATAACGTCCTTAATAAACGACTGCCAGGGCGTTAACGGAATCGCATCACCAAAGCATCCGCAATCTGTAACCTTGTTGAAATAAGCCGAATAAAAGGTAAGAAACGTGAAGAAAACGATCATTAAAAGTAAGCTCCAAACCGTGAATTTAGGCAGGTAACCAATTAGAAGCATAATTCCCACCACCAGTTCAAACACCACTAAAACTATAGCGATTACCAGTGAAAATGGAATCAGAACATCAAGCCCTAAAACCTCCGGACTAAAATATTCCTGTAGTTTATAAGAAAATCCCAGTGGATCGTTGAGTTTTATAAATCCTGAAAAAATAAATAATACTCCAACCAGTATCCTGGAAATTCCTACTAATAATTTCATGCTCCTATAATTATAAAATGCTTTTGTTTTTTGAAAAGTTATGCTTCTTCTTCACTCATTAGAATCATTGCGAAAATGGAATAATTTATCATATCCTGGTAATTCGCATCAATCCCTTCGCTCACTAAGGTTTGCCCTTTATTATCTTCAATTTGCTTAACGCGTAATAATTTTTGAATTATAAGATCGGTCAAAGAACTTACCCGCATATCTCGCCAGGCCTCGCCATAATCGTGATTTTTATTCATCATTAAGGCTTTGGTTTCTGCAATGTTTTCATCATAAAGCTCTGCAGCTTCTTCCACCCCAAGATCGGGCTGGTCAACAACGCCTTTCTTTAACTGAATTAAAGCCATGATCGAGTAATTGATAATTCCTATAAATTCAGATTTCTCGTCCTCATCTACCTTTCTCACTCCATTTTCCTGAAGTTTTCTTATGCGCTGGGCTTTTATAAAAATTTGATCGGTAAGTGACGGAAGCCTAAGAATTCTCCAGGCACTTCCGTAATCTTTCATCTTGTTAATAAACAGGCTGCGGCAGGTAGCCACCACCGCGTCATACTGTTTTGAGGTATTCTGCATAAAAGAGATCTAATTTGCGTAAATTTCGTGCAAATATTTCAGATACTAAAACCGCATTTTATAATTTCTGAAAATCGATGTTTTTGACTTTTGAATATTCAATTAAAATACCGCTAAAATGACCATAAATTGCAAAGGCAAACTTATAGATCTTAATAGCCCTAAAGTGATGGGGATAATTAATACCACTCCCAATTCTTTTTATGCTGAAAGCCGAAAAACTTCAGAAAAAGACATTCTTAAGCAGGTAGAAAAAATGCTGAAAGATGGCGTCGATTTTATTGATGTTGGCGGTTACAGCACTCCGCCGGGAGCACCCAAAGTTGAGGAAACCGAAGAGTTGAAACGCGTACTTCCCGCAATAGAAAATATTCTAAAACAATTTCCCGACACATTAATTTCTATAGATACCTTTCGCGCAAACGTAGCCAAAAAAAGTATTGAAGCTGGCGCAGCAATAATTAACGATATTTCGGCCGGCAGTTTAGACCCTGAAATGATGAAAACCGTGGCGAACCACCAAGTGCCTTATATTATGATGCATATGCGCGGCACACCACAAACTATGAAAGGTCTCAACCAATATGATGATCTTTTACAGGATATTTTATTCTATTTTTCAGAAAAGATAAATGCAGCAAGAGCTTTAGGAATAAATGACCTTATTGTAGATCCGGGCTTTGGTTTTGCTAAGAATATTGATCAGAATTTTGAATTGCTTTCAAAAATGCAGCTCTTTAAAACTTTGGAATTGCCTTTATTGGCCGGACTTTCAAGAAAATCACTGATCTATAAAACTTTAAAAACATCGGCAGCAGAAGCTTTAAACGGAACGACTTTCTTAAATACTATAGCCTTAACTAAAGGCGCCTCTATTTTGAGAGTTCATGATGTGAAAGAAGCGGTAGAATGCACTAAATTATTTGCAGAACTTAATAAGTAGCCGCATATTTTCTATTTTTACAAAAAACCCCACTAATTTGGATATAATCAATCTTCGCTTTCTCGATGTGCTGGATATTGTATTTGTCGCATTCCTACTGTATTATCTATATAAATTAGTAAAAGGAACAGTTGCGGTAAATATCTTTATAGGAATCGTGATTATTTACCTGATGGGTAGCCTTACCGAATTACTCCAAATGGAGCTTCTTAGCAGCGTTCTGGGTGAATTTATAGGAGTAGGAATGTTTGCTCTAATTGTAGTTTTTCAACAGGAAATAAGAAAATTTCTCTTAATGATTGGGTCAACAAATTTCACGCAAAAGGGAAAATTTTTTACCCAGCTTAGGTTTTTAAAAGGTGACCTGGAAACCAGCACCAATGTAGAAGACATTATTTCGGCTTGTGAAGCCATGGGCCAAAGTTATACCGGTGCGTTAATTATTATTCAGAAAAACACGAACCTGGATTTTGTAAAAAATTCTGGAGACGATATGAATATTGAACTCAACCAACCTATTATAGAATCTATTTTCTACAAGAACTCACCACTTCATGATGGTGCGATGGTAATAGAAGATAATAAGATTACCGCAACCCGGGTAATTCTACCGGTTTCTAATGACAGGTCTATTCCGCTTAGATTTGGATTACGCCACCGCGCAGCTGTTGGAATTACAGAAAAAACCGATGCGCTTGCCCTGGTAGTAAGTGAAGAAACCGGCCAAATTTCATATGTAAGAGATGGGGAATTTGTAATGTTTGAAAGCAACGACGAACTTATAGATCGAATAAAAGAAGATCTTCTATAATCGCTCATAGAAGGTTTGATTCCGAAAGGCTTACTCTCGAAATTCTCTAACAATTTTCCTGATTACTTCTTATTGATTTTCCTTAGATTTCCTCGAACTTATAAGCTTTCTTCTGCCATAAACTGAACCTCGTAAAGATTTTTGTAGTATCCATCTTTCTTCTGAAGCAATTCGGAATGCGTTCCGATCTCCACGATTTCACCGGCATCCATTACCATAATTTTGTCGGCTTTTTTAATAGTAGCAAGTCTATGGGCAATTACAATTGAGGTTCTGCCTTTGGTGATCTTATCGGTAGCTTCCTGGATGAGCAATTCGCTGTAAGTATCTACCGATGAAGTAGCTTCATCTAAAATCAAAATGCTGGGATTACTCATATATGCCCGTAAAAAAGAAATAAGCTGGCGTTGCCCGGAAGATAACATGGCCCCGCGTTCTTTTACATTATAATGATAAGCATTAGGTAAGGTATTGATGAAATCGTGAATACCTATTTGCTTGGCTGCATTAATCACGTCTTCCTCAGAAATATCTGGATTACTTAAATTAATATTAGCCAGAATAGTATCGGCAAAAAGGAAAACGTTTTGCAGCACCACGGCAATTTCAGAGCGTAAAGATTCCAGGGTAATATCTTTAATATCAATGCCATCTACAAGAATTTGCCCGCTATCTATTTCATAAAAACGATTAAGCAAATTGATTACCGTAGATTTCCCTGCGCCGGTAGCACCAACAATAGCAATAGTTTCGCCGGCATTTGCTTTAAATGAAACGCCTTTTAAAACTTCCTCATCATCGGTATAACTAAAGCGAACATTTTTAAATTCTATCTCACCTTTTAGGTCTTTCACTTCAATTTTACCTACGTTACTAATGGAAGAATCGGTATCTAAAATTCCAAAAACACGATTTGCAGCCACCATTCCCATTTGCAGGGTATTAAATTTGTCGGCAATTTGACGCAAGGGTCTAAAAAGTAGCTGAGAAAGTTCAATAAAAGCAATTATTACACCCAGTGTAATTCCGTCGTCAGCCACTGCACGCAACCCACCAAACCATACAATTAAACCAATGGTAATAGAAGTCGCCATTTCAGCAATTGGAAAGAAAATAGAGTTATACCAAACGGTTTTTACCCATGCATTCCGGTGTTTGTCATTGATTTCTTTAAAATTCTTGTATTCTTCTTTTTCGCGGGTAAAGAGTTGAACGATCTTCATACCTGTAATGCGCTCCTGCACAAAAGTATTGAGGTTGGCAACTTGTGTTCTTACTTCTTCAAAAGCGACTTTCATTTTCTTCTGAAAAACACGCGTAGCGTACATAATTAACGGAAGAACCGTCAACACCAATAAGGTTAACTGCCAGCTTTGGTAGAACATAAAGCCTATTACTACCAGCATTTTTAGAATATCACTGATAATCATAAAAAGTCCCTGGCTAAAAATACTGGCAATTGTTTCAATATCGCTTACCGCACGGGTTACCAAACGCCCAACTGCCGACTTATCAAAATAAGTCATTTTAAAGTTGAGCATATGCTTAAAAAGGTTTACACGCAGGTCTCTCACTACTTCCTGACCTAACCAGTTGGCGAAATAAACAAACAGAAACTGAAAAATAACTTCCAGCACTAAAACCCCGGCCATTAAGCCTACATAAAAAACAAGGTTATCATAATTCTGTGGCGTAATAGCATCATCTACGGTAACCTTCAGTAAATAAGGCCTTAAAACAGCAAAGAATGAAAGCAAAATAGCAGCAACCGCCACAAAATAAAAAGTTACTTTGTAGGGATTAGTGTATTTAAGCAGACGCTTAAATAAATCAAAATCGAATGCGTTACCTGTTTTAGATGCCATTTATTTTATTGCTATTTCCGGATAAGTAACCCTTGTAAGGTATAATGCTTTTGCAGGCACCGAAGTTCCTGCCTTACTCCTGTCTTTACTTTTTATAACCTCGTGCATATTTTCGATAGGTTGCTTCCCAAAACCAATTTCCAGTAAAGTTCCTACAATTGCACGCACCATATTTCTTAAAAATCTGTCGGCTGAAATATGAAAAACCAACACACCATTTTCAATTTTCCAAACCGCCTCAGTAATCTTGCAATTATAAGTTTTTACATCGGTTTTAGACTTTGAAAAACACTTAAAATTAGTATAATCCTTTAAGATTTCTGCAGCCTTATTCATTTTTTCAACATCCAGCTTATTTTTCAAAAAATAACTTCTATCTTCTAAAAAAGGATCTTTATGCTGAACGATATGATACTCATAACTTCGGCTTAAAGCATCAAAACGTGCATGTGCATCAGGTTTTACTTTAAAGAAATCCCGTAAGGCTATGTCTGCCGGAAGCAGAGAATTCATTTTAAACTGAAAAACTTCCTTTTCAAGATTGTTATCGGTATCAAAATGCGCAAAGATTTGTTTAGCATGCACGCCGGCATCTGTTCTTCCTGCGCCAATAATAGCTGTTTTTTGTTGAAAAACAACCGAAAGTGCTCGTTCTATTTCTTCCTGAACCGAAATCGCGTTTGGCTGATTTTGCCATCCGTGATAAGCCTTCCCAAAGTATGCCAGTTCTAAAAAATACCTCAACCGAGTTCTTTATTTTTATATTTGCGAACTGCAAAGATAAGGCATTTATTAGAAGCTTAAATCCTTTGAAGGCATAGGTTTCAAAATGATTCTATAAACAAAAACAATCCCGATTTGAAAAAAATATTGCTGTTAAGCGACACCCACAGTCATATTGACGATAGAATTCTACATTACGCCGCCGAAGCCGATGAAATATGGCACGCCGGCGATATTGGCATAACCGATATTACCGATGAATTAAAAAAAGTAAAACCCTTAAGGGCCGTTTATGGCAATATAGATGATGCAGAAATAAGAAAGGAATTCCCACTTCACCAACGCTTTAATTGTGAAGGCGTGGATGTTTGGATTACCCATATTGGCGGTTACCCGGGCAAATATTCGCCCGCGATTAGGGAAGAAATTAAAAGAAATCCGCCAAAACTATTTATTAGCGGTCATTCTCACATTTTAAAAGTAATGAACGATAAAAGCCTGGGATTACTTCATATGAATCCGGGCGCAGCAGGAAAGCAGGGATTTCATAAGAAACGTACGATGCTTAGATTTAAAATTGATGCTGGAGAAATTAAAGATTTAGAGGTCATAGAATTGAAAAGTAAGTAGGCAGTTTAGAGTCTGCGGTTTCAGTAGACAGTTAAAATTGCTCGTTATTGCAATGGAGGCACAACTGAAGTAATCTTTCGATTAACTCACGAACTATCAAAAAAGGAAAGCTATACTTAAACAACAGATTGCCTCGTCATAATTCTCCCAGATTCAAATTTTTTCTCGCAATGACGAAACGACAATTACACTAAAAACATTCCTGAATAAGTCACGAGTGTGTTTTTTAGCCTCATTGCGATCCCGATTTTTATCGGGCGAAGCAATCTGTTCAGTTATTTCCATATCTAAAGTTTACCACACTCCTATTTGGCTCGTAATGAGGCTAAGAATCAAAGATCCGTGAATTCGTAGCGATGTAATAATGATTCAACTATACTTATAAAAACTAAAAAACCCGAAGCTTTCACTTCGGGTTTTCACGCACTAATACTACTAAGATGATAGGCTTATCGTAATCGGTCCACAGATTTTACGAGATCTTCGTCCTTTTTAATGGCCTTATTGGCCAAAACAAGAAAAACGATAGAAATGATTGGAAGAAACATCCCAATACCCTTCTCTGAAATATCCATTTCTCCAGGTAAACTTAGCGACCAATAAACAAACACTCCTAGTAAAAAAAAGTTTAATAAGATATTTAGACGCCCCAATACAAATTGAAGCTTTCTATTTTTGAACATAAAAATACTCACCAAAGATAATAAAGCTGAAGCTAGAAATGCAATAAAAACCATAAGATAATCTTGCGCATACATAGCAACTCCTTCTGCATTTTCCCAAAGAGAGAAAGCAAAGATCAGCCCGCCACTAGCAATAACGGCGATAAGTAAATATATAGTTTGGATTCTTTGTAGCATATCTTCTGGTGAAATTCGCGAACAAAAATAAAGATTCTTTTTAGAATTGCTATTCAAAATATTAAAATAAAGTTGTATACTTGCAGGAACATTTCGTAACCAATTCAAAACAGGTTACTTAAGTCTCCAAATTTTTTTCGATTCTTCCTCGCGAAGTTTAACAATCAACCCAAACACAAATTTATTTTTAATTATCCATGTTTGAAATTTCAGAATTAAAAGCTAAAAAGCTTCCTGAGTTGCAGGATATCGCTAAATCTTTAAATGTCCCAAAATTCAGGACCTTAAAAAAATTAGATCTGGTATATCAAATCCTGGACTATCAGGCTGCCAACCCCAAAAAGGCAAAAGAAGCACTTACAGACGACACAAAAAAGGAGGAGTCTCCAAAAAGTGAGGCGACTGCTAAAACTTCAGAAAAACCACAGGCTAAAAAAGGTGGGAAAATAGGAAGTAACAAAAAACCACCAAGGGCTGCTGCAACGGCGGAGACCAAAGATTCGCGCCCGGCAAAAAAGGAAAGTAATTCTCCTAAAAAAGAAGAAGCATCTTCAAAGTCAGGGGAAAATAAAAAGCCGGAGCAAAAGCAAAGGGACACAAGAGATGATAATTCTTCTAAAAATCAGAAGAACAATCCTCGTGAGCACAAAAAAGATACGCGCAATAAAAATAACGGAGGCCGCGATAGCGGAAACCGTGATAGCCGCAATCGCTACCGCGAACCAGATTACGAGTTTGATGCGATTATTGAAAGTGAAGGTGTACTGGACATTATGCAGGACAACTACGGTTTCCTAAGATCTTCAGATTACAATTACCTTACTTCTCCAGATGATATTTATGTTTCCCAGTCGCAAATTCGTTTATTCGGTTTAAAAACCGGAGACACCGTATTAGGGCAAATAAGACCACCAAAAGAAGGTGAGAAATATTTCCCATTAATCAAGATCAATAAAATTAACGGATTAGACCCACAGGTAGTGAGAGACCGTGTTTCTTTTGAGCACTTAACTCCACTTTTCCCAAAGGAAAAATTCAATATAGCCGAAAAACAAAGCAGTTTATCTACCCGTATCATGGATCTCTTTTCCCCTATTGGAAAAGGCCAGCGTGGTATGATTGTTTCCCAGCCTAAAACTGGTAAAACAATGTTGCTTAAAGATATTGCCAACGCAATTGCAGCAAACCATCCCGAGGTTTATCAAATAGTTCTCCTTATTGATGAACGTCCTGAAGAGGTTACCGATATGCAACGTAATGTACGCGGGGAAGTAGTAGCTTCTACTTTTGATAAAGAAGCACACGAACACGTACGAGTTGCGAATATCGTTTTAGAAAAAGCAAAGCGTTTGGTAGAATGTGGTCACGATGTTGTGATTCTTTTAGATTCTATTACTCGTTTGGCTCGTGCATACAACACCGTACAACCTGCAAGTGGTAAAGTATTAAGTGGTGGTGTAGACGCTAATGCACTACACAAACCAAAACGTTTCTTTGGTGCCGCCCGTAATATTGAGAACGGAGGTTCTTTATCAATAATCGCTACCGCCCTTACCGATACCGGCTCTAAAATGGACGAAGTGATCTTTGAAGAATTTAAGGGGACAGGAAATATGGAACTGCAATTGGATAGAAAAATTGCAAACCGTAGAATTTTCCCTGCGATTGATCTTACTTCTTCAAGTACACGTCGTGACGACTTATTACTTGATGAAAACACGATACAAAGAATGTGGGTGTTGCGTAAATATCTTGCCGATATGAATCCTATAGAAGCTATGGAATTTATTAACGACAGGATTAAACAAACCAAAAATAATGAAGAGTTTTTAATCTCTATGAACGGGTAAAAACTTCTTTAGTTATAAATTGAAAAAATCCGGAAGCTTTAAGTTTCCGGATTTTTTTTATGATTCATTTTAATAGATAAGGACTCTGCTCCTATTCATTTCCAATCAGAAAAAGCTTCTCACCCGGCGAATTTTCATCGTTTTTTGGTATAAAAAAGATTTAAGGTAAAAAGTTCCTAAAATCGTCATGCTGAATTTATTTCAGAGGTTAAAAAGTCGATAATCAGAACGAGTTAGAAGCTGAAACAAGTTCAGCTTGACAAAAGTATACTTGTGAGACAACTCCACTTCTTAGAGCGGGAGACCGGGTTTCCCGATATTACGCCCTATCGGGCTTCAATCGGGACAGGCTTCTCACCCGGCGAATTTTCAACGTTTTTTGGCATAAAAAAACCCCAACGTTTTGTTGAGGCTTTTTTTCTTTGAGCGGGAGACCGGGTTCGAACCGGCGACATTCAGCTTGGAAGGCTGACGCTCTACCAACTGAGCTACTCCCGCATTTGTTCTGCAAATATAAAGTTTAAACCCTTCAATTTCCAAAGGAAAATTAAACTTTTTAGACTCTGCGATCCTATTTGCTTAATATTCAGACCAAAAATAAAATGAAGCGATAAAATCTTGTTAAATGGGTAATTAAAAAACAAGTGTTCCGACAAATAAATCTTATTTTTAATGCCTAACAGAATACATCTTAAATCAATTTCTTATGAGTAATAAACCCGGTAAAACCCAGGACTTAATAGACGCAAAATTCCTTGAAGAACGCAAAGTATTCCTTTGGGGTGAAGTCAACGATAAATCGGCCAAACACGTTATAGACAGACTTCTTTATCTTGATATGGAGGGAGATGAAGAAATCCAGTTTTTTATTAATAGTCCAGGTGGTTATGTAACCGATGGATTTGCGATTTACGATACTATGCAAAGCCTTAAAAGCCCTGTTTCAACCATTTGTAGTGGTCTGGCTGCTTCTATGGGTTCTATTTTACTTTCTGGCGGAACTAAAGGCAGGAGGTTTATTCAAACGCACGGAAAAGTTATGATCCACCAACCTATGGGTGGTGCCAGAGGCCAGGCTTCAAACATCGAAATCCAGGCCAACGAAATCTTAAAAACCCGGGAATTAAGCGCAAAGCTTCTTGCTGAAAATTGCGGGCAAACTATAGAAAAAGTACTTAAAGATTTTAATCGTGATTACTGGATGGATGCCCAGGAGTCTTTAGACTACGGAATTGTTGACGGTATTTTCAAGAAATAATTTATGGATATTAAACATCGCGAGAACGATAGCCGCGGAATGTTCTTTGTGAGAGATGAAAAAGGCATTTACGCAGAGCTAACGTATCAAAAAAAGGCAGGAGACATTCTTGTTATAGATCACACAGAGGTTAGACCAGAACTGGAAGGACAGGGAATTGCAACTAAGCTGCTGGCCCATAGCGTGGAATTTGCCCGTGAAAATAATTATAAGATAGAGCCCCTATGCCCTTTCGCTGAAGTGCAATTTGACAGAAACAAGTCTTACAGCGATGTAAGAGCTTAAAAAACCTACTAACTTTTTCCTCTTTTATGAAGTTCTCCCGTTTATTATTATTCCTTGGTTTAATGATTTTATTTTCTTGTGAAGAAGATCAAAAAAAGGGAATTGAAACTTCAAAAGAGGAAGAAGCAGTAGTTATTGAGAAATTAGCTTCAGCTGATTTAATTGCCAAAAGATTCTCCAGGCTTTCCAATTCCGTTGGGAATATAGATCTGCAATATCCCGATTTACTTGATTCTATCTATTCAAAACGTGATTATAAACCAATTTGGACAGATAGGGCCTTACGGGAAGATCTCTACCGCGGTATTGAAAGAACTAAAGAAGACGGCCTGGAACCTGAAGATTATCATTTAAGCTATCTAAAAAAGTCCCTTTCCAATTTATCGGAATTAGATGATGAGGAGCGTAGTTTAACCGAAATCATACTAACTGATGCTTTTTTCAGCCTTACTTCAGATTATAATTCAGGGAAATTAGATCCTAAGGAAATTTATAGTATTTGGGGTGTAGAAAGCAATAAAATAGACCTTCCGGGACTCTTAGATCACGGTGTTCAGAAAAATAATATTCTGGCGGCTATAGATTCTGTAGTACCGCAACACGAGGTCTATAAAGGTTTAAAACGTAGTTTAAAAGAATACAGGGAACTGGCAGAAAACGAAAAAGACCCCATTTTTATTTCCGAAGAAGGAGAGAGTATTAAAGCGGATGAAAAAGATGAGCGGATACCAAATATAAAAAGGCGCTTAAAAGAATTAGGCTACTGGGATAAAGAAATTGCAGATAGTCTTATTATCTACGATGAACCTCTACAGAAAGCAGTTAAGGAATTCCAGGAAAAGTATGGTATTGAAACCGATGGCGTGATTGGCGGCGGCACAATTAAAACCCTTAACAAAACCTACCAGGAGAGGCTGGAACAAATTTTAGTGAACCTGGAACGCTGGCGCTGGTATCCCAAAAATTTAGGCGAACAATACATCATTGTAAATATTGCAAATTACCGCTTACATCTGGTTAAAGGCGAAGATACTCTTGCTACGCATCGCACGATGGTGGGTACTGAAGCCAGGAAAACCCCTGTTTTCTCAGATAAGGTAGAACATATTGTTTATAACCCAACGTGGACTATTCCGCCTACGATTAAGAGTAAAGATGTTATCCCTTCAGCTTCCAAAGATCCCGATTATATAAACAGGAAGAATTTTAGCATTTTTAACCGAAGTGGTGAAAAAATGAACCCTCAGGATGTAGACTGGTCTTCTTCTAAAGTTAAAGGCTATACTTTTAGGCAGGAAGCGGGGCCGGCAAATCCGCTTGGATTGGTTAAGATCATCTACCCTAACGAATATATGATTTATTTACACGACACGCCTTCAAAATCGCTTTTCAACAAAAATTTAAGGGCGCAAAGCTCTGGTTGCGTAAGAGTACAGGGAGTATTGGATCTCGCCAAAATGCTGTTAAACGATCAGCCTAAATATGACGATGATAAAATTGCAGAAATTCTAAAATCGGGAAAAACCACAACCATAAAAGTTACTCAGAATGTAAATGTACACCATCTTTACTGGACTGCCTGGAACGAAAATGGCAGCACCCGTTTTGCAGAAGATGTCTACAAAAGAGATGCTGCCATTTATAATTTGCTTACTAAAAACTAACTATTTAGTAGCGTAGATTTTTCGAGGTATTCTTTATTATTCTTGTGAATATACACAACAGATTCTTCTTTAATAGTATCTATCACTTCTTTAGCAATAGTATTTGGAACCGCAGGACAACCGTAACTTCTTCCTAATCTTCCAATTCTATCTATAAAGTTAGGTTCTGCATAATCTGCTCCGTGAATTACCACATAACGTTTACGAGCATTGCTATTAAAGCCTTTCTCCATACCGTCTATAAACAACGACAATCCGTTCTTTCCGTAGTAAGTTTCAGCAGTAACGTAAAATCCTAGTGAACTTTGCAGGGAATTTACAGTATTAGAAAACTTGTTAGCAAACTCACCACCGGTATTTTTTCCGTGGGAAACATAAGTATTGAATAATACTTTTTTAGTTTGCATATTCATAATCCACATACGTTTTTTTGTAGAGGAAAGTCCAAAATCTATTACGGTAAGGATTTTTTTACCCACTTTACCAGTTTCGTCTAATTGCTCATATCCTTTCATGGCTTTTTCGAACACAGGCATCGCCGGGACACTAATATTTTTGGTAGAAAACTCGCTATAAAGAGTAGCGACTTTATTTTCGAAATTTGATTTGGTATTTTCTTCAGGAATTGTAGAAGCAATCGCTTCTATTTTTGAAGTTTCAAGGTTGGTTTTTAAATCATCTGTTGTTGTAAATGCGAAAGAGAAGGTTAATACGCCAAATACAGTCAGAAGTCTATAAATCATACACGTTGTTTTAAATTAATATTCTCTTAATTAATTCCAAATGTAATGCCAACATACAAAATAATCTTATTAATTGAATTTTTAACGCTTCAGATCGCAAATTTTAACATTTATAAGCTTATAAAGCTATAGTTCAAGATATTATACATTCACATTGATAGCTTAAAAACGATTAAAAGAAGAAAAAAGTATTCCAATGTAAAATGTTTATTGTTAAAATTTTAAATCTTATCTTATAGAGAAATTCAAAATCCTTTACCTGAAATATTTTATAGTGAAAACGCTACGAAAATAATCTTCTGCATTTAGATTTAATAAAACATTAGCGAGCGTGGGTTTAGCATACCGGCAATTTGTTTTTATCTTTATGCCCAAATTAACTAATATTATGAATAAGAAAGTTCTACTAATGATTTTAGACGGCTGGGGAATTACGCAAAACCCAGACGTTTCAGCTATAGCCAAAGCAAAAACTCCATTTATGGATAGCATCCTGGAGAAATATCCTCACGCCGAACTGCGTACCGATGGGATGCAAGTTGGATTGCCGGAAGGACAAATGGGAAATAGCGAAGTAGGACACATGAACCTTGGAGCGGGACGCATTGTTTACCAGGATTTGGTAAAGATCAATATGGCGGTAGAAAAAAACACGTTAAAAGATGAGCCAGTACTGGAAGAAGCTTTTAATTATGCAATAAAACACAATAAACCCATTCACTTTATGGGACTTTTAAGTGACGGTGGGGTACATTCTCACATCAACCATTTAAAAGGATTACTTTCGGCTGCAGACGAATGTGGAGTAAAAGAAAAATATGTTCACGCCTTTACAGATGGACGTGATGTAGACCCACATTCAGGAAAAGGTTTTGTTGAAGAGATCGAAAAGCATCTAGAAAAAACTAACGGGAAATTAGCTTCGGTTATTGGGCGCTATTTTGCCATGGATCGTGATAAGCGCTGGGAAAGAGTAAAAAAAGCTTACGACCTTATTACTAAAGGCGAAGGTAAAAAAACCACCAACGCTGCTGAAGCCATTGCTGAAAGCTATGAAAACAATGTTAGCGATGAGTTTATAGAGCCTATCGTGATGACCAATGATGCCGGCGAGCCGGTAGCTACCTTAAAAGAAAAAGAAGTAGTAATCTTCTTCAACTTTAGAACAGACCGTGGTAGACAACTTACCCAGGCATTAACTCAGGATGATTTTCCTGAGTACAATATGAAGAAAATGCCGTTATACTATGTAACGGTGACAAAATATGACGATAGTTTCGAAGGCATAAATGTTGTTTTTAAAAAAGATAATATCAAGTCTACGCTGGGCGAAGTCCTGGAGTATATGGGCAAAAAGCAAATTAGAATTGCTGAGACCGAAAAGTACCCGCACGTTACCTTCTTCTTTAGCGGTGGGCGTGAAAAACCTTTTAAAGGAGAAAGACGTTTAATGTGTAATTCTCCAAAAGTAGCTACTTACGATCTTCAGCCAGAAATGAGTGCTTTTGAAATTAGGGACAAAATTGTTCCTGAACTAAAGGACGAATCGGCTGATTTTATCTGCCTGAATTTCGCGAACCCGGATATGGTTGGCCATACCGGTGTATTTGACGCTGCGGTTAAGGCTTGCGAAACTGTAGATTCTTGCGCTAAAGACGTAGCTGAAGCTGCACTGGAAAATGATTACTCAGTAATTGTAATTGCCGATCATGGGAACAGCGAGATTATGATCAACGAAGACGGGAGTCCAAATACGGCGCATACCACCAGCCCCGTACCTTTAATTTTATTAGATAAAGACATAAAATCTATTAAAAGCGGTAAGCTTGGAAATATTGCTCCGACTATCCTGAAGCTAATGGGAATTGAGCAGCCTGAATTAATGACTGAAGACCCTTTAATTTAAAAATCAATGATTAATAAGATATTGCTACTTTTTCTAGGAGTTTTTATAACTGCGGGAGAAGTTTCAGATGAAAAAGAGAAACTAGAAAATATAAATTCAGCAGAAATGCTTTTAGGAGAATTCACGCAAGCTGACTTGGAAAAACCGCCTCATTTAAGATGGTTTACCCCCGGCTACGAGAATTACAATCCTAAAGAAGAAGCTGTAGGAACCATAAAGGAAAATATAGGAGATTATGAAATTCTTCTCTTTATGGGAACCTGGTGTGGTGATAGCCGTTACGAAGTTCCGAAGTTTTTTAAGCTATTAGATGTAGTAGATTTTGATAAAGAAAATCTTACAAGTATTGCCGTAAACTATGCTAAAAAAGCTCCGGGAGATCTAGACGAAAAGTATAATATCCATCGGGTACCCACTATTATCTTTATGAAAGATGGAGAAGAAATAGACCGTTTTGTGGAATACTCTATAGAAAGCCTGGAAGAAGATGTTGCGAAGATAGTTAAAGGCGAAGAATATACAGATCCTTACTCCAAATAACAGGAAACTAAGGAGATATTCGGTTAATCTTGCTAATTTTGCCCTATGCCCAACACGCTAACCATAGCAGTAGATTTTGACGGAACTATTGTAGAAAATAAATTTCCTGAGATTGGAAAGCCAAAGCTTTTTGCTTTTGAAACACTAAAAAAGCTTCAGGAAGATGGTCACAGGCTTATTTTATGGACCTATAGAGCCGAAGATAAATTAGAAGAAGCGGTAAAATTTTGTGAAAAGAGAGGCATTAAATTTTACGCTGTAAATAAAAGTTATCCCGAAGAGGTTTTTGACGATGATATAAGTCGGAAGATCCTTGCCGATATTTTTATAGACGATAGAAATATTGGTGGCATGTGGGGTTGGGGTGAAATATACCAAAGGTTAAAAGACCGATCTATAATTAGAGAACAGAAAAAAGAAAAGAAGAAATTCGGATTTTTAGGCCGATTTTAAATTACACATATGATAATTACCAAAAACCCTGAAGAAATTGAATTAATGCGTGAAAGCGCGCTAATTGTATCTAAAACCCTGGGAATGCTTGCGCCGCATATTAAACCCGGAGTAACTACTTTGGAGTTGGATAAAATGGCCGAAGAATTTATTCGCGATCACGGCGCCGAACCTGGATTTTTAGGAATGTACGATTTCCCAAATTCACTTTGTATGAGTCCTAATGCGCAGGTAGTTCATGGAATTCCAAACGACAAGCCTTTGCAGGAGGGTGATATTATCTCAATAGATTGTGGTGCTTTAAAAAATGGATTTTACGGAGATCACGCCTATACTTTTGAAGTTGGTGAAGTAAAACCAGAAGTAAAAGAACTTTTAAAAGTCACAAAAGAATCTCTTTACGAAGGAATAAGGGAATTTAAGCTCGGAAACCGGGTTGGAGATGTTGGCTATGCTATTCAAAAATACACCGAAGACAGAGGCTACGGTGTAGTAAGGGAATTGGTAGGTCACGGCCTTGGTGCTACTATGCATGAAGATCCTGAGATGCCTAATTATGGTAAACGCGGAAGAGGTAAAAAATTTATGGAAGGAATGGTGGTAGCCATTGAACCTATGATAAACCTTGGAACAAAACGAATAAAACAATTGCCTGATGGCTGGACCATTCTAACCGCAGACAATAAGCCCAGCGCACATTTTGAACACGATATTGCGCTAGTAGACGGTAAACCCCAACTTCTGTCTACCTTTGATTATATATATGAAGCTTTAGGAATTGAAAGTGATGAAGAAGATGAATTCAAAGCAAAAGTCTATGGTAAAGAGCTATAGAGGCGAAGTATGGAAAAGACTTCATAAAGAGGAATGGCAGGATCGTTTTGTCTACGATGTTTCTAATTACGGAAGATTAATTAGTTATGTACAATATCCTGAAGGGGAATTGATAAATGGTGGCCGTACCAACGGTTATACCAGTTTTTCTCCCAGGTTGCAAAATGGCAAGCATAAAGCCTATTATATGCACCGTATTGTTGCTGAATTATTTCTTGTAAAAAATGACGACGACAAATACGTGATCCATAAGAATTTTAAAAAAGATGATAATCGCGTAGAGAATTTGGCATGGACAACTAAAGATGAATGGGTACAGCACCAGCATAATAGTCCTGGCGTTAAGGAGAACAAACGCAAAAGAAAACTAAGACGTGTAGTTACCTATTCTAAACTCACATACGCGCAAGCCGTAATTCTTAAAAAGAAACTTTTAGACCCCAAGCGAAAAACAAGGATAAAAGTACTTGCCAAACAATTTGGTGTTTCAGAAATGCAACTTTACCGTATAAAATCTGGTGAAAACTGGGGCGATATTAAAGTCTAGCAAGAGCAATTCTTAATGAAAAAGCTTTTTAAAGTAGTTTTAAATACCGTCCCCCGCCCCTTGCTCATAAAAGTAAGTTATTGGGTTAAACCTTTCTTTAAATATGCGCTTCGCGGAAGTAAATACACCGATCCGATAGACGGGAAAAGCTTTTCTAAATTTCTTCCCTACGGATATATTAACCAGCGGGAAAATGTGCTCTCCCCTTCTACGCTTTCCCTGGAAAGGCATCGCTTACTTTGGTTATACTTAAAAAATGAAACCGATTTCTTTAGCAAGAACCTAAAAGTACTGCACTTTGCACCCGAGCAGGCTTTTTATAAACGCTTTAGAAAGCTTAAAAACTTGGATTACACCACTACCGACCTGAACTCACCTTTAGCTGATGTAAAGGCTGATATTTGCAATTTGCCTTTTAAAGAAAATGAATTCGACTTTATTCTTTGCAATCATGTTTTAGAACATATTCCAAATGATACTAAAGCGATGCAGGAGATTTATCGAATTCTAAAACCCGGCGGTACAGCGATTCTGCAAATTCCGCAGGATTTAAAGAGGAAAAATACTTTTGAGGATGATTCGATTACCGATAGAAAAGAACGGGAACGTATTTTTGGCCAGTACGACCACGTAAGAATATACGGTAAGGATTATTTTGACAAATTAAGAAGTATAGGTTTTAAGGTTAAAGAAGTTGATTATACCAATCAATTATCTACTGAAGAAATTGATAAATACCGTCTTGCAAAAGGGGAAGTTATTCCGGTTTGTTATAAGAATTAATCTTCTACTAAAGCTTCCTCAAATCCGTTAGAAGTAAAAATTCGAATACTTTCGGCCTCATCTACGTAAATAAAATAAACATCTACATTCTCTAATTCTTCCAGCATTTCTAAGGATCTTTCGTAGCCTAAAGCCATAAAAGCGGTGGCGTAACCATCAGCCAGCGTACAATTTTCAGCAAGTACAGATGCGCTGAGCAAATTGCTTTTTTCGGCTTTCCCGTTTAATGGATTTATAGTGTGTACATAGCGATTCCCCGTAATACTGTCAATTCTGAATTTTCGGTAATTTCCGGAAGTTGCCATCGCCCGGTTCTTCAATGCAAGAACAGTTTGCAAAGTACGTTCAGCATCGGTTTGCTGCGGATTATCTATTGCTACCATCCAGGGAGATTCTCGTTCTAAATTCTGTCCTTTGGCTACTAATTCTCCCCCAAGTTCGATTAGATAATTTTCAACATTTTGCTTATCCAAATAGTCAGCGATAACATCAATTGTGTATCCCTTTGCTATAGCATTAAAATCGAGGTAGATATTCGGGTTTTCCTTCTGAATAGTATTATCGGCGGTTAATTTAACTTTTTCAAATCCCACAAGTTGTCTTATGGAATCTAAAACAGCTTCGTCTGGTTCATTTAAAGGCTTATCAGGGCCAAAGCCGTAGGCGTTTACCAAACTACCTACTGTTGGGTCAAAATAGCCGTTACTTTCCCTAAAAATCTGATTAGAATATCTAAATACATTTTGAAAATGTACATCTACTTCTACCTCTTCAGCACCAGAGTTTATTCGGGAAATATCAGAATTATCCTGATAGGTGCTCATGGAAGTATTGATCACGTAAAAAATAGAATCTAAAGCTTTTTCAGTATTAAAATTTTCCGAAGAAAAATATTTCACCTGGTAGGTTGTTCCTAGAGCATTCCCGGTATATGTATTTGCCTGCGGCCCATCATTTTTACAGGAAACACTTAGTAAAACAAGAAAGAATAATGCAGTAATTTTTTTCATCTAATTATAAATATTTTATTCAGCAGATTAAATTTCCTGCCAGCCTTCATAATTCACTACATATTCTTCGCCATGCATCACCGGTTTTTCATAATCGGAAGAATTTGCAAGACCTACTCCCGCGTAAAAGGTACGAGCCTTGAATTTGACAGCATGGTCTTTAATAGATTGCAGGAATGCCATATCATATTCTTTGGGATTATATGGATATTCTATAGCGCGCACTATTACAAAGTGAAGTTTTTTGTCTTTTAAAGCAACGAACTGCGGATCCTTTTTTATCTCACTATTTACCCCAAGAAATTCGTAACCCTGTTCCTCCAGCTCTTTTCCTACAATATTCATTGCAAGGTTATGCAGTTCCTGATCATTTAATTTTGCCATAGTGCAAAAATAAAAAATCCCGCTTTAAAAAGCGGGATACTGTTTTTATTAACCTCCAAAATCATCAAACCTGATGTTTTCTGGTGGCATTCCGAAGTCTTCACCCATTTTCTGAACGGCTTTGTTCATTAACGGCGGTCCACAGAAATACAATTCAATATCTTCCGGTTCTTCGTGATGACTTAAATAGTTATCTATTACAACCTGGTGAATAAAGCCAACAAATCCGTCGCCATCATCATCAAGACTTTTCTTCACTTTCCAATTATCTTCTTCCATTGGCTCAGAAAGTGCAAGGTAGAATTTAAAGTTAGGGAAATCTCTTTCCAAAGCTCTAAAGTGTTCTATATAGAACAATTCTCTTTTTGAACGTCCACCATACCAGTAAGTAACTTTTCTACCGGTTTTAAGCGTACGGAACAAATGGTAAAGGTGAGAACGCATTGGCGCCATTCCTGCACCACCACCAACATAAAGCATTTCTGCCTCACTATGGTTAATAAAGAATTCACCATAAGGCCCTGAAATAATTACTTTGTCTCCTTTTTTCCTTGAGAAAATATAAGAAGAAGCAATACCAGGATTTACAGCCATCCAGGTATCTTTTGATCTATCCCATGGTGGAGTAGCTACACGTACGTTAAGCATAATCTCACGTCCTTCAGCTGGATAAGAAGCCATAGAGTAAGCACGCTCTACGGTTTCAGGGTTTTTCATTACCAGTGGGCGAAGTTTAAACTTGTCCCATTCTTCTTCAAACATATCTGGAGTATCGTGTTCTTCAGGGTGAGCTGTGATATCCATATCACTAAATTTCACTTCACACTTAGGAATTTCGATCTGGATATAACCTCCAGCCTTGTAATCCATATCTTCAGGAATTTCAACTACAAATTCCTTAATAAAGGATGCTACGTTGTAATTTCTTACCACTGTAGCTTCCCATTTCTTAATTCCGAAAACTTCTTCCGGAATAGTGATCTTCATATCTTCTTTCACCTTCACCTGGCAACCTAATCGCCATCCCTGTGCGATCTCTTTACGAGTAAAGTGTGGTTCCTCGGTAGGAAGAATGGCACCGCCACCTTCTTTTACGATACATTTACACTGCACGCAAGTTCCACCACCACCACAGGCAGAAGGTAAGAATAATTTATTGTCTCCCAGAGTTGAAAGCAAAGTTCCTCCAGAACCAACTTCCATATCTCTTTCCCCATTTACGTTTATGGTAACCGGACCAGAAGGCGCTAATTTTGCCTTTGCCCCAAGCAACACAGAAACCAATATGAGTATTAATGCTAAAAATACTACTACACTTGCTATAATAACTGTCATAATCTTTCTTTTGCGATTATAATTTAATTCCCATAAAACTCATAAATCCTAACGCCATAAGCCCGGTGATAATAAATGTTATCCCCAAACCTTTTAATGGAGCAGGCACATTAGAGTATGCTATTTTTTCACGAATAGCTGCGATACCAAGAATTGCCAGGAACCATCCAATTCCACTACCAAACCCATAGGTTAAGGCTTCAGTTATAGCTCCAAAATCCTTCTGTTGCATAAAAAGTGATCCTCCAAGGATAGCACAGTTTACAGCAATAAGCGGTAAGAAAATACCAAGCGCACCGTATAGTGCAGGGGCAAATTTCTCCACGACCATCTCTACTAATTGTACCATAGATGCAATTACCGCAATAAACATAATAAAGCTTAGGAAGCTAAGGTCTACATTGGCATATTCTGCACCGAGCCATTGCAAAGCTCCCGGTCTTAAAAGGTAGTTATCCAGCAAGTAGTTAATTGGTACGGTAATAGTAAGTACAAAAATTACCGCAGCACCTAACCCAACAGCTGTTTTCACGGTTTTTGACACTGCTAAATAGGAACACATTCCTAAGAAGTAGGCAAAAATCATATTTTCTATGAAAATACTTCTAACAAATAAATTTATTAATTCCATAATTTAATTTTATTTAAGCTGTTGTGCTTTTAGTTCTCTTCTATCAGTTTACGGTTTCTGGCACGTTGTACCCAAATAAGCAAACCAACAACAATTAAGGCCATTGGGGAAAGCAACATTAAACCGTTGTTTTCATATCCAAAAGCATATAATCCTGTAGAGTCGGCCAAAGTGGCTCCTTTATGTCCTAAAACTTCAAATCCGAATAATTTTCCAGAACCTAGAAGTTCACGGAAAAATGCCACGATTACAAGTATTAATCCATATCCTGCGGCATTACCAACACCATCAAGGAAAGATTTGTAAACCCCGTTTCCTAAAGCAAAAGCTTCCAAACGTCCCATTACAATACAATTGGTAATAATAAGACCAATAAATACCGAAAGCTGCTTACTTACATCATAAGCATAAGCTTTAAGCACCTGGTCTACTAAAACTACCAGGGAGGCTACTACTACCAGCTGTACAATAATCCTAATTCTACTTGGAATCATATTTCGCAGCATAGAAACGATCATGTTACTAAAAGCCATAACCGCAACCACCGCGATAGCCATAACCACTGCAGGTTCTAATTGTACCGTAATTGCCAGTGCTGAACAAATACCTAATACCTGAACGGTAATAGGGTTGTTATCGTCCAACGGATCTGACAATAATTTTCTATTGCCTTTAGAAAGGAAGTGCTCTTTTTCTTCTGAATTAGATAGAAAAAGGATCATTTCCTTCTTTTTGGCTTCTTTCTCTTCTGAAATATTTTTTTTCTCTGTAGCCATAATTACTTAGTTGCAACTTTAATTTCTGTTTGCTGTTTGAAGTAAGGCAGATAACGCTGAAGCCTTTCTGAAATCATATCAGATACTCCGTCTCCGGTAATTGTAGCTCCAGAAATAGCGTCTACCTTATTATCGCCTTTATCTGAAGGATCTATATCACCTTTTACCACAGATACACCAATTAGATTACCATTACTATCAAAGATCTTTTCGTTTTCAAAACTTTTTCTAAACCATTCTTTGGTGATTTCTGCACCAAGACCCGGAGTTTCCCCAAGGTGGTCAAAAGTGGCACCTTTAATAGTATTTACATCATCCTTTAAAGAAATGTAACCAAAGATCGCGTTCCAAAGCCCATTACCTCTTAAAGGAACTATATAATATTTAGAACCTTCGTAGTTAGCAATATATAAAGGATAGTTTTGATCTATAGGCTCTTTCTTAAGCTCCTTGGCCAAATCTACCGTAAAAGCATCTACATCCTCTTTTACATTACCCTTTTGATTTAGGGTAACTGCCTCAGTGATATATTGATTATAAAGCTCTTCTGCTCCTGCTCTATCGGTTTCAACACCTATAGTAGCCAGAATACTCTGCATCTTTTCCTGACGTACGTTTTCTCTCTGAATAGGCTGAAGCGAGGTTGCTGTAAAAGCCAAGACAGAGGCTACAACCAACACCATAATCACCGCAAAAAGAAACGTATAACCGTTACTGTTTGTTTTATTTACTGATTTTTCTTCCATAACTAAACTGCTGTTTTTACCTGTGCGGTAGCCGATTTAATTCTTTTCTTTCTACGTTTGATATTCGACTGAATAACGTAGTGATCTATCGTTGGTGCAAATACATTCATAAGTAAGATACCAAGCATTACCCCTTCAGGATATGCCGGGTTAAACACCCTAATCATTACTGAAAGGAAACCAATTAAAAATCCGTAGATCCATTTTCCTTTCATAGTTTGGGCGGCAGATACCGGATCTGTAGCCATAAATACAATACCAAAAGCAAGTCCACCAATAATAAGGTGACCGTACCACGGGAAGTTTGTAAGTTGATTACCGGTAAGACCCATTGAAGGCAATGCGTTGAAAATAAGCCCCATTACTGCAGCACCTATAAACGCACTTAAAATAATTCTCCAGCTTCCTACTTTCGTTAAGATTAAAAGCAAGGCTCCTAAAAGAATAAAAAGCGTTGAAGTCTCAGCGACAGAACCCGGAATAAAGCCAAAGAACATATCCATCATACTGTAACTGGCATTCTCTCCAGCTGCCAAAGAACCAAGAATAGTTTCTCCGGAAATGGCATCTACGCTGCTTGCTTCGCTAACCCAAACCTGGTTACCAGACATATAAGTAGGGTATGCAAAGAAGGCAAATGCTCTTGCGGTAAGTGCAGGGTTAAGAATATTCATTCCGGTTCCTCCAAATGCTTCTTTACCCACAAGTACTGCGAATACTACCGATAATGCCAACATCCAAAGTGGGAAATCTATAGGCATAATCATCGGTATTAACAATCCTGTTACCAAATATCCTTCGTTTACTTCGTGCCCTCTAAAGATGGCGAAAGCAAACTCAATTCCTAAACCAACCGCATAAGAAACAACGATCATAGGAACAATCTTTAATGCACCGTGACCAATCGCTTCCCAAAAGGTAAATGCTTCAATGGTACCAGCATCTACAAGTTGAGTAAAATGTTGGTAGCCTGCATTCCACATTCCGAAAATAAGCGCCGGAATAAGGGCAAGTACAACCGTGATCATAGTACGCTTTAAATCTACTGCATCACGAATATGAGCTCCTTTTTGCGTAGTATGATTTGGGGTAAATAAGAAGGTATCGATTGCATTAACTGCAGGCGCATACTTTTCATATTTTTTCCCAGGTGCAAAAGGCTCCTTTATTTTATCTAATCTTTGTCTAATCCATTCCATAATTATACTGCTTTTTAACCTACTTCAGTAATCATTAAATCTAAACCAAGACGAATTACATCCTGAATCTCGATCTTGGACGTATTCACATATTCTACCAAAGCAAAATCTTCTGGAGCTACCTCATAGATCCCTAGATTTTCCATCTTTTCAATATCACCGGCCATACAAGCTTTAATAAGCTGCATTGGGTAAACATCCATAGGTAAAACCTCTTCCATTTCGCCGGTTACCACAAGCGCTCTTTCCTCACCATTTAAATTGGTAGTAGGTTTAAATTTCCTATTTGGAAACAACCAGGATAAAGAAGTTCTTGAGTTTGAATGAATATTGTTATATGTAAATGGCAACCAACCAAAAGCTCTGTAATTATTCCCTTCCGGAAGAAGTGTTACTTCGTTAGAAAAGAAACTCACGTGTTGATCGTAAGCTAATTTTAAACCGGTAAGCACATTTCCTGAAACGATACGAACATCTTCATCAACCTTTTGGATAAGATCTGAAACCTCAGCTCCAATTTTTGTTGAAAAATATTTACGGTTAGTAGCTTCGCTACCTGTTACTGCAACGGTTTTATCGGCGATATAATTTCCTGTAAGGAAAAGATTCCCAATAATCGTTACATCTTCAGGATTCACAGTCCAAACTCTATCACCCTGATTAATAGGATCTATTTTATGAATTTGAACTCCAACATTTCCTGCAGGGTGTGGCCCTTTTACAGTATGAAGTTCCACTCCTTTAATATCCTTTAAATATTGTGCTGACCTAGCATCTACACCAAGGTGTACTTTACCTGGAGTAAGTTTTTTTAGCGCGTTTATTCCTTCCTGAAAAGCAGCTAGCTTATCTTTCAAAATAAAACCCCAATCTGGGGCTAGTGGCGCCGTACTTACTGCAGAAATAAAGATAGCTTTTGGCGTATCTTTAGGATCGGCAATAATATCGTAAGGTCGTTGATTAATAAATGCACCACAACCACTTTCTAAAATGCGTTGTTTTACAGCTTCAGCATCAGAAGAAGCAGCGTCCATTTTTCCAAAATCTCTGTAAGTGTCTTCAGGATCGGCCTCTATAATCACTTCCATGATCTTACGCTTTTCACCACGCTTAATATACTTAAGCACCCCACTTACAGGGCTGGTAAAACGTATTTCATCAGTGTATTTTGAAAAGAAAAGTTCATCGCCGGCAAGGACTTTAGCCCCTTCTTTTAAAACCATTTTAGGTACCAAAGCGTGAAAATCTGGCGGTTTGATTGCGTAGGTCTTAGACCTCGGAGCTTTTACAAGCTCTTTTTCCGCCTCCCCTTCTAATTTTAGAGATAATCCTCTTTTAATTCGAATGTCTTTTGACATAGGATGGAGTGTATGTTAAAAATTTTTTGTTTTGAGTCGTGCAAATTTAGGAATTTTAAGCACACTTTTCCCAAGAAACCAAAGATTTTTAAGCATTTAAAACTGTTAAAATGAAATGTTAAAAATTATGGAATAAGAATTGTAATTACATTTGTCTAGATTCTATTTACAATGAAAAAACTTTTCATCCTTTTACTCTTTTCTATTTCATCGCTCGTATTGACCGCCCAGGTTGCAAAAGAAACACTCGCGCCAAATTATATAAGAAGTATTCAGCTCTCGGGAAATACAGAAAACAACTATGGAAATCCTGTTTTACAATTGGGAGAACCATTAATATTAAAGTTTGATGACATCATTGGAGACGAAGCCGATTATTATTACACCATAGAACATTATAATTACGATTGGACACCGACACAGTTGGCTAAAACTGAATATTTAATTGGTTTTGACGATATTAGGATCTTTAATTATTTAAATTCTTACAATACGCTTCAACCTTTTTCTCACTACGAGCTTAAAATACCTAACGAAGATACCGGCGGCTTTAGAGTAAGCGGAAATTATATGATCAATATTTTTAATGCCGAGAAAGAATTGGTTTTTTCCCGAAAATTTATGGTTTATGAAAATATTGCCCAGGCCAGAATTAACCTAAGACGCTCCAGAGACCTTAATTTTATAGATGAAAAACAAGTTGTTAATTTCACGATTGAATCTCCTAATTTAATATTGAAAAATCCCGAAAACAACGTTAAGGTGCTAATCACCAAAAATCACAACCTAAAAACGGGTATAAAAAATATTAAACCACAATATAATATTGGCAACGACCTGGTTTATCGCTATGATACCAAAACAGCATTTTGGGGCGGTAACGAATATCTTCAGTTTGACAATAAGGAACTAAGAGCCTCTACTGCCGATATTAGTTCGGTGGCCTTAAAGGATCTATATCATCATTATTTATTTACAGATCGCACCCGCGCCAATGAACCATACACTTATAATCCCGATATAAACGGGCAATTTCTTATAAGAAGTTTACCTGCAGAAAACCCATCTATAGAAGCCGAGTATGTTTGGGTTCATTTTCAACTTCAGAATTATTCAGAGCTAAATGGTGGAGAAGTTCATATTTATGGAGCTTTCAATAATTTTAATTTAGATGAAAGCACCCGTCTTAGTTACAATGAAAATTCCGATCTTTATGAAGGTGCACGGCTATTTAAACAGGGATTTTATAATTATAAATATGTATTAAAACGCACCGACGGAACTATAGATGAAGGTTTTTTTAGCGGGAATTTCGATGAAACCGAAAATTCCTACCAGGTTTTAATTTATTACCGAAATCCGGGGGCCAGATATGACCGATTAATTGGAATAGGTACCGGGAATTCAACGAATATCAGCAACTAATTAAGAACCTAACCAACTCCTTCTAAAAAATGGCAAGCAATAGATTTGATCTAAAATATAGGGGTACTAAATGTCTAAATTGTGATTTTCCGCTAGATAAAAGTGATAAATATTGCCCTACCTGCGGACAATTAAATAGTACCAAAAAATTAAAATTCGACGATTTTTTCTCTGAATTCTTTTCAGGCCTATTTGCTTACGATTCGCGTTTTCAAAGAACTCTAAGGGTTTTGTTATTTTCTCCCGGTAGAATTTCAAAAGATTATATTAATGGAAAGCGCATGTGCTATGCCAATCCGTTTAGATTTTACCTAAGCGCTTCCATTATTTTCTTTTTAATCTGGAGTTTTACTAATTCCTTCGATAATATTCAACCGATTTCAGACAATACAGAAATCGCTGAACAATTGCAGCAAGACAGTTTAAACACTGGAACTCCTAACATAGTCCATACTCCTGTTGGTGGCATGAACCTGGATTCAATTATTAAGGCCCAAAATGAAAATAAGGCAAAATCGTATAAAGAATTTTATGTCCCGCCACAGGAGTTGGACACTATGACTTACCTGGATGCAGGAACAAAAAAGCTCAATATCTATTCAAGATTTTATAAGGAAACCACTATTAGGAATGCGGAAACCGCAATGGATAGCCTTGCTTACCCGCAAACCTCCTACAACCATTGGCTTTACAAAAAGGCGGTAGATTGGAATACCGTAAAAGATAACCCGGGACTATTCTTTAATTATTTTGTAAATAAACTTCCATTTATCATCTTCTTTTATTTACCGGTGTTTGCCCTTTTTATTTGGCTGTTATACTTAAGAAGGCCGTTTAACTATATGGAGCATTTAATCTTTGCCTTTCATGTACAAACCACTTTCTTTATCGTTTACGCTCTGGCATTGCTAGTAGATTACCTTTTAAAAGATTGGGCATTTACCATTGCCAATACCGTTTTTATCTTTTATTTATATAAGGCCATGCGTAATTTTTACGGCCAGGGACGTGTTAAAACCATTGTAAAGTTCATTCTCTTAAACTTTATATTTTTTATTTTAGCAGGAATTGCAGCAATAATATCAATTTTAGCATCTTTTGCTATTTACTAATATATGGTTCAACAAGTTACAAGAGGCATAAGGATTTCTGTTAACACCAGTTTTGAAGGTACTTTACTCAAGAACTTGGGCTCCCGTTTTGCCTTTTCTTACCATATTACCATAGAAAATCAAAGTAATGATTCGGTGCAGTTAACCTCTCGTTTCTGGAAGATCAAAGACGCTTTAAATCATACTGAAATTGTTCAGGGGGAAGGCGTAATTGGTCAGAAACCTGTTTTAAAGCCTGGTGAATCGCACACTTATCAGAGTGGCTGCCTGTTAAATTCTCCATTTGGATCTATGAGCGGTTATTATAATATGGTGAGCTTTACTTCTACCAGGAAATTTAGGGTTAAGATCCCTACTTTTAAACTAAGCGCTCCCTTTGCCGTAAATTAAAGTCCCGGAAATTCCTTTCTGGTAATCTTTCCTTTTTCAAGGTCTTCATACTTAAAAATCAACTTCCCTGGCAAGAATTCTATCTGCGAGATACTTTTTGTTTTTAGAAATCCACGATCAATAATTAAATCAATCTCTTTATCACCTTTTCCTGCGGAATGATGAAATTCCCATAAATTTTCAGCTGAAAGATCTTTTTCCTTTTGAAAAGTTGAAAACCAATCTTCCCGAAGCATTTTCATTTCTGAAGTATATAAAGGAGAAGAAGACCAAATTTGCGGCTGGAATGGCAGCTTTTTAAAATATTTCTCTTTTCCATCCCAAACAAATTCAGCAAAAAATAACCCTGAAGACCAATCGGCTATCACTACTGTGAATGGCTCTATGTCTTTTAGGGTATAGTTTTCAATTTCGGATTCAATATTATGGGCAACAAGCCAGTCTTTTAAAACCAATCCCCTACTCTTTCGGTAAGAATCTTCACGCTTATGCGAAACAAAACCACCATTCATTAAGCATAAAACTCTTTTTACTTCGCTTACCCCAATCCAGCTTCCACCGGCCACGGCATCTTGAGGGAAAAGCAATTTTGTATCGTTTTCAGCTTTAAAATCGGGCGGAAAGGTTTCTCTTTCGCTCGCTTCATCCCTGTTAGATGTTAAGATAAATCCATTGGGATTTTGAAGATGAGGCGTGAGGCTTATGGTGCACATAAAATTTTCTTAATAAAAGTCTTGAATTTACAAAAATAGTTAAGCTTTAGTGAATGCTCCTTCAGAAGGATTAAAAATCACGTAATTTTTTTACCTTTATAGGTACAATATTTAAAAACCAAAAAAAACACAAAATAACTATGGGAAAAGGATTTTTTCACGTTCCAAAGGCGGTTAACGAGCCAGTAAAATCTTATGCGCCGGGAACCCCGGAAAGGGAAGAAGTTTTACTCACTTACAAAGATCTATATAACTCCAATATGGAAGTTCCACTTTACATTGGATCTGAAGCGATAAAAACCGGAGATACGGCAGATATTCGCCCTCCACACGACCACAAACATAAAGTAGGAACTTATCACCTTGCTAAGAAAAAGCACGTTGAACAGGCTATAGACGAAGCTTTAAAAGCAAGAGAAAAATGGGCTAAATTAGAATGGGAACAGCGCGCAGCCGTTTTCCTTAAAGCAGCCGATCTTATTGCTGGACCATACCGTTCTAGAATTAACGCTGCGACAATGATTGGGCAATCAAAAAATATTTACCAGGCAGAGATCGATTCAGCTTGTGAACTATGTGACTTTTTACGTTTCAACGTAGAATATATGTCAGATATGTATAACGAGCAACCAAACTCTTCTGACGGAAACTGGAACCGCGTAGAATATAGACCTTTAGAAGGTTTTGTTTATGCTATTACTCCTTTCAACTTTACCGCTATTTCTGGAAACCTTCCATCAAGTGCGGCTCTTATGGGGAACGTTGCAGTTTGGAAGCCTAGTGATAGTCAGATTTTTTCTGCACAGGTAATAATGGAAGTATTTAAGGAAGCTGGTTTGCCAGATGGTGTAATTAATATGGTAATGGGAGATCCAGAAATGATCACCAACACCGTACTCGACAGCCCTGATTTCGCCGGAATTCACTTTACAGGAAGTACAAATGTATTTAAAGGAATTTGGGGTAAAATTGGTAATAACATCCAGAAGTACAAAACCTACCCAAGAATTGTAGGAGAAACAGGAGGAAAAGACTTTATTGTAGCTCACCCAACCTCTAAACCAAAACAAGTTGCAACTGCTATTTCTCGTGGTGCATTTGAGTACCAGGGACAAAAATGTAGTGCAGCTTCAAGAGTTTATCTACCAAAAAGTCTATGGCCAGAGATCCAGGAATTTTTAAAAGAGGATATTGAATCTTTCAAAATGGGATCTCCAGAAGATATGACCAACTTTATTAATGCTGTTATTCACGAAGGCGCATTCGATAAATTGGCCAGTTATATTGATAAAGCTAAGAAGGATAAAGATGCTGAAGTTGTAATTGGAGGAAATTATGATAAATCTGAAGGCTACTTTATAGAACCTACAGTAATCTTAACTTCAGATCCTCATTACACAACTATGGAAACTGAATTATTTGGTCCCGTAGTAACTATTTATGTGTATGACGATAAAAACTATAGTGAAGAGAAGTGGAAAGATCTGCTTAAAACCGTAGACAATACAAGTATTTACGGACTTACAGGAGGAGTCTTCTCTGGAGATAGATATATGGCAGCAGTTGCCACAGATATGTTGCAAAACGCGGCAGGTAACTTCTATATAAATGACAAACCTACCGGAGCCGTAGTTGGACAACAACCATTTGGTGGCGCGAGATCCAGCGGTACCAACGATAAAGCCGGTTCTAAGATGAACTTGCTACGATGGGCTTCTGTTAGACTAATCAAGGAAACCTTTGTACCTGCAGAAGATTACAGATACCCATTTATGGGAGAGTAATTTGTAGGAAATATATCTCACAAAAAGCCACAGTCTAAAAGCTGTGGCTTTTTTGATTATTACTGTAGTCACCAAAAGCTGCAACCCCGCAGCACCCATTCGCTAACAAACGATTTATCGAATTGATTATTAGAATTTTACTGTAAACTATAAAACAATTTCTTTTCTTTTAACGAATTAAACATCCCCTCAACGAATTAAAGCAGAAAAAGATAATTAATGTTGTACTTTCCACTGTTAATTGTCTTCGCCCCAGAAGGTTACACACCAAGACACTTAACATACCCCGCCTACGTAATTATTGCTCTAAAACATTACTATTGTGGGAAAAAAATTACTTCTTTATCTATTACTGGTATTTTCTATTGTTATAGTTTCAAAAAATGGATATTCCCAGGCCTGTCCTACCTCGGTTAGCATAAGTGCAGCTGAAGGCAGAACCATTTGTGAAAACACCCAGGTTAACTTTAGTGCTTCCACTAATGGCGGAACCGGTTTAAATTACCAATGGCAAATTAACAATAACAATGTTGGTGATAATCAACCTAATTACGATACTTCAGCCTTACAAAATAATGATGAAATAAGAGTGATTATCACATCAAACGATGATACAAACTGTCAAAAAATTTCTCAGCCTATTAAGATGACGGTGAACAGCATTCGCCAGGGAAGTGTAGTAATTCAAGCGAGTGAAAATCCAGTATGCCCGGGGGAGAATATAAATTTTAGCATTGCAAGTATTTCTGAAGCCGGTAATAATCCCGTGTATGACTGGAGAGTGAATAATACTAGTGTGGGAAGTAGCTCAACTCTAAACACCCCACTTAATTCAGGTGATCTGGTACAGCTTTTTATTACTTCAAGTAATCCCTGTACCGATGATTTTTCGAGTAATCAAATTACTATTTCTGAAAGACCGGCAGCTCCCGATACACCTTCTGGGATCAATGGAGCAACTCTTGTGTGTCCCGGGACTTCCGAAACTTACAGTATTAGCCAGGTTAATAACGCTATAGCTTATCAATGGGAATTACCTGTTGGCTGGAGCGGTTCTAGCAATACCTCTTCCATAACACTTACCACTGGAACCAACAGTGGCGCTATAAAAGTAATTGCCATAGGCGAGTGTGGCAATAGCGAACAAAGTATTTACGTAAATGTACAACCCGGAGCTCCTGCTAAACCAGGGAATATTTCAGGCAATGAATCGGTTTGCCCTGGGGAAGAAGAAACCTACAGTATAAATTCCTTAGCAAAGGCCGAATCTTACGAATGGACGTTCCCTTCAGGATGGGGAAATGGAAATATCATAACAACGAGCATTCCAGAAACAACTATTATCACTGGAAATTCAGGAAACGGGCTAATTACTGTAAAAGCCCTAAATACTTGTGGCGAAAGTGCTAGCTCAAGTTTAGCTGTAAATGTAGAACCTGGTACTCCCGGAGTTCCCGGGACCATAACTGGAGCGACAGAAGTCTGCCCAGGCACTAATGAAACTTATTCAATAAATGCAGTAAATAATTCGGAAGAATATGTATGGAATTTCCCTTCTTCCTGGGGAATTCCCGTGCAAATTACTACAATCCCACAGGTTAATATTCAAACCGGTACTTCGGGAAGTGGAAATATCACAGTGTCAGCAAGAAATTCATGTGGTACCAGTGCAGCTCAAAGCTTACCTGTCGAGATGCAGGATGGCGCTCCCACCAATACAGGCGCAATAAGTATAACATACAGTAATCTCAATGATGTAATTTGCCCGGGAGATCAAATAGAATTTTTTGTTCCGGGAGTGCCTGAAGCCGAAGAGTATTCCTGGATTATCCCACCAGGATGGGAGATTACAGGCTCTGAAACCGGAAATAGCATTATAGTAAATGCCGGAAATTATGGAGAAAATGGAGAAGTGAGTGTAGTGCCCAGTAATTTTTGTGGACAAGGTTCTACAAGTACATTGGCGGTTAGCGTAGATATGCCAGCCCCTGAAATTGGAACCACAGAAATAACCGGCCCGGCAGAGGTTTGTTCAAACGAAACACAATTGGAATATAGTATTCCGGTTATAAACTACGCTACTTCATATGAATGGTCATTACCTTCGGGCTGGGTAATCACTTCAGGAGAAAACACCAATAGTATAGAAGTAAGTGCTTCAGGTACTTCAGGAGATATAAAAGTTTTCGTAAGCAATAATTGTGGAGAAAGTGCAGTAGTTTCTAAAACCATAAATTCCATCACCGCTGTCCCTGCAAAACCTTTAGCTATATCTTCTAATTTGCCTAGCACAGCAATTTGCCCTCCATTAAATAATGTAAAATTCTGGATAGCTGAAGTTCCGAACGCCGAAGAATATTTATGGAGCTTACCCAATGGATGGAATATTGTAAGCGGTGCAGGAACTACCAATATTACTGTAAATATCACAGCAAATTCCAATTATAGTGCAAACGAAAGTGTTTCAGTACAAGCTGTAAACATTTGCGGGGAAAGTGAAATGCAAACAATTGGAGGAATAGCAATTGATGACTACGTAATTGCCGATCTTGGGGAAGATATGGTTTTGTGTAGCCTCACAAATACTGTTAACCTAAATGCCTACGTTGCTTTTGGTTCTAGAAATGCAAAACTAAAAATAGAAAGAATTGAGACCTCTTCGGGGACGCAAATTAACACACCGTCTGGAAAGGTAGACAATTTTGAATTTATTTATACTCCGACTTTAGCAGATTTAAGCAATGGAGAAGTAACCTTTTACCTCACCACTGAAAAACCGGGTGGCGCTTGTAGTGCCGGGAAAGACGAAATGACTATATTTTTTCGAGAAGACCCTACAGCTACTTTTTTAACCGAGAATCAGGATATTTGTGAAAATTCAGCGACACAAATTAATATCCAGGGAACTCCTGAAACCCGAATCTTCTATACTGAAAATGGCGCCTCCAAATCTATAGATATGGATGAAAATGGAGAAGCCATTATAAATACAGGTAATTTAGCTTCTACTACTACTTTCGAATTAACAAGTTCACAATACCTGGAAGAACCATTATGTGAAAATTCGATTTCAGGAACCCACGAGGTTATCGTTAATCCAGTGCCTTCAGCAGATCTCGTATACGTCCAAACGGCGTTTTGTGAGGATGATACTGAGACCAAACAAGTAAGTCTTGAAAATACTGTTGGCGCAACAGCGAATGGAAGCTTCTCGGCAGCACCTTCAGATCTAAGCATCGATGAAACTTCAGGGGCTATTATTCCCGCGAATAGTAATCCGGGCGATTATATAGTAAGCTATATTATTCCGGCTGCAGTTGGTTGCGAAAGTGTTGAATTGAGCACTAGTGTAAGTATAACTGCAGCACCGGAGGTTAATTTAAGCTACAATGACACCTATTTCTGTTCTTCCGATGAAAATATCCAATCAGTAACTCTAAATGGTAGCGGAAATTATGAAAATGGAACATTCTCTGCCGGTACTGGCTTGCAAATAAATTCTGAAACTGGGGAAATTAATCCATCAACCAGTAATCCAGGCACTTATGAGGTAACTTATACTACTCCAGAAGGCGCTGGTTGTGGAACATATAATTTCATAACCGAAATCATAATAACCGAAGCGCCAAATCCTACGATTACATATCCGGCGACAGAAGTCTGCAATTCACAAACCACAGCATTCGAGGTTGAACTTACAGGGAATGAAAATATTCAGGGTGGTACTTATTCCGCAGAGGTAGGTTTAGAGATAAACGCAATAACTGGGGCTATTAATCCGGAAAACAGCTCAGCGGGAACCTATACGGTAACCTATACTACTCCAGAGATAAATGGATGCGAGCCGGTGAAAACTGAAACAAATGTAACAATCACAGAATTGCCATCGGCAGAGATAAGCTACAACACACTTATTTGCGCTTCCGAAACTGAGTTACAGCAAGTGACCTTTAGCAGTACCGTAGGCAATTATGAAGATGGAACATTTACAGCAAGTCCCGCCGGACTCTCTATTAATGAGGAAACGGGAGCTATTAACCCAGCCGAAAGTAATCCGGGAATTTACAGCATAGCATACACTATTCCGGGACAGGGAGGATGTGAAGCAGTAATCCTAAATACTTCAGCAACTATAACAGAAGTGCCATTTGCAACGCTAAGCTATGAAAATGCAGCCCTCTGTACTTCTGTAGAGCAAGATCAACCGGTAACTTTCATAGATACTCCGGTTGAATATCAAAAAGGGACATTCTCGGGAAGTAACGGTCTTGCCATAAACGCAGATGGCAGCATAAATCCGGCAGCCAGTACCGGCGGACCACATACGGTATTTTACAGTATTCCTGCTGAAAATTCCTGCGAAGAAGTAGTTATAAACCTGGCGATAGAAATTTTCAAAAAACCACAGATCACTTCTCAACCATTTAATGTTGGAATTTGCTCTACGCAACCAAGCGAGTTAAGTGTTAGCGCCATTGGGGATAACCTCAATTACCAATGGTATAAAAATGGAAATACTGTAAATGGTGCAACTTCTGCGACGCTTAGCTTTAGCAATACTACTTCTACCAATGCCGGGGATTATTATGTGGTGGTTACAGGAGCTCAATCCTGTACCGAAGTAATTTCTGATACTGTTAGCCTAAATGTCGATGAAGATATCATAATAGAGGAACCTCAATTTCCGGTCCCAATCTGCGGCGATGGTTTTTCGGAAATTACCATGAAATTTATCGCACACGCAAATGGCGCTCCTCTAAATTTCACCTGGTACGAAGGAAATACGCCGGTAGATGATGCTGATGCAAATATTACTATTACCACACTACCGGCAGACGAAAATGGCATATACGAAAGCACGCTAAAAATTGTAAATATTACTACCGCATACAACGGAGATTATTATGTAGAAATCGAGGGACCTTCTGAGTTTACTTGTGCTACAGCAGTCTCCAATCCTTTTCAATTACGTTTAAATGAAGTTCCGGAAAAACCAACAGTAGAAAATTTTGAATACTGCCAGTTCGAAGAAGTTCCAGCTTTAACTGTGATTAATGGCGAAAACCTTACCTGGTATGCCTCAGAAACAGGAGATGATGCTTTTTCTGAAACTCCGGTTCCAAATACAGATGAACCAGGTGAAACTGTTTATTGGGTTACTCAAACCCCAGATGTTTGTGAAAGTGAACGTATAGCAGTTAGTGTAACTATAAAGGAAAAACCAGCATCACCGGCAACTACGACTCTTATAGAATACTGCGAAGGAGAAACAGCAAATGCTCTTGAAGCTGTCGCCGACGGTGAAGCCGGTTTAAATTGGTATGATGAAGAGAAAAACCTTCTTTCTGCAGCTCCAATTCCAAATACTGAAAATCCAGGAACATATACCTACTATGTCTCCCAAAGTCTTGAGGCTTGTGAAAGTGACCATGTAGAAATTACGCTTATAATTCACGAGTTACCCATTGTAACCATTACCCCTTCAGAAACCCTGGTTTGCTCAGCATCTGCCGTTACTTTAACTGCCGAAGGAGCTGACAGTTTTATTTGGTATAACGAGGCTGAAGAGGAAATTGGAGCAACCGCCTCTCTTGAAATAAATCCGGAAATCACAACTACCTATAAAGTTATTGGAACCGGCACAGGAAATTGCACTGCTGAAGCCGAAATCACCATTCAGCTTGACCAACCCAGTGATGCCGGAACAATTACCGGAGAAACCAATGTATGTATTGGAAACAATTCCGGACAAGTTTCCGTTGCTGATATAAACGGAGAAGTAATTCGCTGGGAATTCTCTGAAAATAAAGGAGTAACCTGGGAAACTGTCATACAGGAAGAATCCGAAATTTCCACCATTTATTCTTACGAAAATATTATTACCACCACTGGATTCAGGGCCGTAGTGCAAAATGGTGTTTGTGAAGAAACAATTTCAGAAGCAGTTTCTATACAGGTAGACGATTATCCTATTGGCGGAGAATTAAATTTCAAAGGTTTTGACCGGTTATTTACCACCTGTCAGGATCCAGAGTTCCTGGAAGATCTTGTTCTTTCCGAACATACGGGTCAGGTTTCCGCATGGAAATACAGAACTGCTCAGGGTACTTTTCAAACCATACCGGGGGAAACCGATACTACACTTCCTTCCTCAGTAATAGCAAATTTACTTGGTAATGAAAGCCTTATTTTTCAGGCAGAAATAAAAAATGGCGCTTGTAATGTACCTGTTACAAGCAGAACCGCGATTTTAAGTGTGATTTCCTCAGATATTGAGCCTGCCCCGGTAAGTGTAAGTGAAGACCTAATTTGCCTGGGAGACGAAGTTACTTTAACTGCGGAAACCGGTTATGAATCTGGTGACGGAGTAAACGACCGGGGCGATTTTGACAATGCTGCTATAGATCAACACGGGTGGAGGATTACCAATTCCGATGGGGAGGTAGAGAATTTTGAAACCAGCGCTAATAACACCAACCCAAATATTTGGAAAAGGGTAACGCCTCGTGAATTTATCACCGCAAATCTCTCTTCTCCCTACAACACCTCCATACAAAGATTCGATCACGGTTTGGATGATGGAAACAAAGGTTTCGCACTGGTTTCAGGGAATAATACTTCGACTATGGAAACCAATGTTTTTGCACTCGATGGCATGGATTCGGGAATTTTAACTTTTGACCAGGCCTATAATCTTACCGATGGAGCCTCCATTGAAGTTTTAATTTCAACAAATGGCGGCAATACTTATACTTCATTATATACAAACAACAATGATCCTTCAAGTGGCAATTATGATGATTTTGCCTCTGGAACACCTTCTTCCCGACCAGAAAACAAAATTGAAATCGACCTCGGAAATTATATTGGACAAAATAACCTTAGAATAAAATTCAGTTTCGTTGGAGTAAGAAATGGTGATGTGTGGGCCCTGGATAATATTATTATGCCCGATGGCCCTCAAAATGTTGGAGTACTTTGGGAAGACACCACTGATCCTGAGGCGCCTAAAATTATTGGAACCAATAATTCAGAGCTATGGACGCCCACCGAAATTGGCTGGAATGTTTCTATAATTACTACCACTTTAGAATACACTGGTGGCTCTTGCGCTACCGCCATCAATAACGAAGAAATCAGGGTTTTTGTTTATGATCAATATACTACAACCGTAGCTGCTCAAACCGGGAGCTGTGGTGTTTATTCTGCCCAATTGAGTGCCACGGTAACCAGTGAAACTCAGGGTGAAATCACCTCCTACCCAACAAAAGATGGATACATCGGAAAATGGGTAGTAGAAGGGCCCGAAGATTATGAATTTTCAAATATCGACCCTGAAGATGAAGTTGAACCTTTAAACAATCCGAATGCAATTTTTACTTCAGAATCCCAAAGTCCGGAGAATTATACTATCACCTGGGTATTGGAACCAACTGAAACCGATGAGGACGGAAATTTAATAGTAAATGAAGCTTGCACACCCAATTATGAAGCTTTAGATGTGGTCTTTGAAGGCTGTATTGCCCTGAATTTCGATGGTATAGATGATTACATAGACCTGGGCGAAACTTATACCGAAAACTATAGTTTAGAAGCCTGGATTCGCCCTGAAGCTTCAACAGGCACTCTTATTAGCGGACCTAATTTTGAAATCAATATGGAAAATTTACCGGGAGGCATAAATGCTAATTCCCGCTGGTATCATATCGCTGTTTCAGGCGGAAAAATATATGTGGATGGAATAGATATGGGGAATTTCAATAGTACCAACACAGGAACCAAAACCCTAATAGGTGCCAGATGGAATGCTGAAATAAAAGAGGCTGAAAATCACTTTTCGGGCTGGATAGAAGAAGTGCGAATCTGGGAAACTGCGATTTCAGTAGATCAAATTAGGTTTATGATGAACCAGCGACTTTATAACAATGGAACACAAATGGGTGTAGAAATACCTATGCCTGTTCCCAACGGGCTAAGCTATACCAATCTCGCAGGATACTACCAACTACTTGCGGACCCAGCATTAGTAGCAAACGGAACAACTCCCGATCTCGCTCTTACGACGAACCCTGGCAGATTGGTAAACATGGAAACTTTTCAGGAAAACACCGCTCCCCTGCCCTATACTTCACGCATTGATGGTCAAAACTGGGCAACCGTTAACACCTGGACACACTTCGATGTTTGGGATGCACCAAACAGCAACGGTATAAATGGAGCTCCAATTGATTGGAATATTGTTAGAACTTCCCACAATATTAATTCAGGAAATAAGAATATTCGCCTTTTAGGATTAAAATCAGAAACGGGTAAACTGGACATATTCAACCCATCTGGAACTCACAATGAAACTAATTCCGGACAATATGTAAGCATTAGTCATTATTTAAAATTAGATGGAAGTATAGATCTCACCGGGGAATCTCAATTACTTCAGGATATTGGAAGTATTGTTGATGCCAGCAGCTCTGGATACCTGGAGCGAGATCAACAAGGAACAGCAAATAGCTATAATTATAATTACTGGAGCTTCCCGGTTAGTGCAGGAGTCTCCAACACTGGTGGATCAATAAGAAGTATCTTGAAGGATGGAACTGATTCCAACAATCCCCGGGATATTTCATTTGCTAATGACCATACCTATGCCGACAATTATAATTATAACACCGGTCCCAAACGTATAAGTGCTTACTGGCTTTTTAAATTTTTTGGTACTGCCAATGTTTATGCAGAATGGAAATGGATAGGCGAAAATGGCCAGCTTAATAGTGGCGATGGGTTTACCATGAAAGGGACTTCGGGGGATGTTGCGATTTCAACTCCACAAAACTACGTTTTTAAGGGATTACCAAATAACGGGCCCGTCACTGGGGTTAGTATTGGCTCCAACCAAAACCGTTTAATAGGAAACCCATATCCATCGGCCATTGAAGCAAAACAATTTATATTAGATAATCTTGATAAAAATACAGTGGCTGGTGCTACTAATTCCCAAAACATTTTTAACGGAGCATTATATTTCTGGGATCATTTTGGGCCCGAAAACACACATATTTTGAGGGAATATATTGGAGGTTATGCAACTATAAACCTTTCTGGGGCGGTAAGATCTGCATCTTCTATAGACGAACGTATTAATAACGATGGCTCCTCAGGAACTAAAAGACCGGGAGAATTCGTTCCGGTTGGTCAGGGATTTTTTATCAATACTGCTTTAGATACGGAAATTGGTAATGGCATTATCATACAAGGAGGCACTGTTAACTTCAATAATGGTCAACGAGCATTTGTTACCGAGGTAAATCCAAATGACTCACAATTTTTAAAGCCTATTTATCCTATTAAAAGCCAAAAAGCGGTAAGGACTGAAGATTCAAGATATAAAATAAGACTGAATTTCACCTCCCCGCTTGGTTTCCAAAGACAGATTTTAGTAACTGCTGATGCTTATACCTCAAATGGTTTTGATTTAGGTTACGATGCTCTTTTAATTGATGATATTCCTGAAGACATGTTCTGGTTAATTCAGGATAATGAGTTTGTAATTCAGGCGGTCTCCCACTTCAATTCCGATCAGGTGTTGCCATTGGGTATTAAAATTAAAGAAGAAGGTCAATTAAAAATTGAAGCTGGGGAAATCGACAATTACCCAGAAACTTTACCCATTTACTTAAATGACAAATTAAACGATAGTATACATAATCTTAGATCGGAAGAATATTTAGCAGTTTCAGAGCCGGGAATTTTTAATGACAGGTTTGAAATAGTATTTAGCAACAAAGAAGCTCTCGAAAATCCTGACAAGCCACCACTTAGCACCTCATTAGATTTTGGTTATAATCATAATACAAGGGAACTCATAATTGATAATCCAGATCTTATTGATATTTCGGAAGTGCTCCTTTTTGATTTAGGGGGAAGACTCATTCAAACTTATACGAACATTCCTGCTCAAAAAGAATATCTTATCCATATTAGGCCTATGCATACCAGCGTTTATATCATAAAATTGATTACCGAAAATGGAAATAAGGACAAGAAGTTTATCATGGACTAAGAAAGAATTTTCTCACAAAAAAAATGCCGGCCTTAAAAAAACCGCCTTTTAACTGGTTTTTAGATACTTAAATCCATATTTATATTTAAATTCTTGTTAAAAGAAATTTTTTATGTGTAATTTCCCCCACTAAAAGCAATTAGTTGCCTATGGGTAAAATTACTCCCCGGATTTTCTTAGCGGTTTTTATTTTCGGATTGTACCTACTTTCCGAAAACACTGTTTTGGCTAATATCAAGTATGGCCCGGAAAAACCTATTGCCGAAAAGCAAATTCAAGATAAATCATTTTTCGTAGGTTTTCTACTTGAAGAAGCACCTACAATTAATTTAGTTGAAAATTCCCAGGCTAGTTGTAGCGATAAAAGCGATGGAGTACTGAAAGTAAGTGCATCAGGCGGTGTATCTCCTTATACCTATGCCTGGTCAGGACCTAATGGTTTTACATCGTCAGGGGAAGAAATTAATAATCTTGCACCAGGAGCATATACTGTAACTGTAACCGATACAAATGGCGAAAAAAGTTCAGAAAGTTTTAATGTAGGCTTTGAAGATAATATAGACCCCGAAGTAATTACACAGAATATTACAGTTCAACTAGATTCTAACGGAAATGCTAATATAACCACGTCTGAAATTGATAATGGCTCTAGTGATGCCTGTGGAATTCAGGATTTATCTCTGGATATAACCACCTTTGATTGCGGTAATGTGGGAACTAATACGGTTAGGTTAACCGCTACCGATGAAAATGGAAATACAGCTTCGGAAACTGCCACCGTTACCGTTGAAGATAATATTGCTCCTGAAGTAATCACCCAAAATATTACCGTACAGTTAGATACCGATGGAGAGACCAATATAACCACTGCTCAGATTAACAATGGTTCGAACGATGCCTGTGGAATTCAAAATCTTAGTTTAGATAATAGCAGTTTTAATTGTTCCAATATTGGGAACAATACTGTTACCCTAACCGCTACCGACGAAAATGGAAATACAGCTTCGGAAACGGCTATCGTTACTGTGGAAGACAAAGTTGCTCCTGAAGTAATTACCCAAAACATTACCGTACAGTTAGATGCCAACGGAAAGGCCAGTATAACCACTACTCAGATTGACAATGGTTCGAACGATGCCTGCGGAATCCAAAATCTTAGTTTAGATAACAGCAGTTTTAATTGCTCCAATATTGGTAACAATACCGTTACCCTTACCGCTACTGATGAAAATGGAAACTCAACTTCAGAAACGGCTATCGTTACTGTGGAAGACAAAGTTGCTCCTGAAGTAATTACCCAAAACATTACCGTAGAGTTAGATGCCAACGGAAAGGCCAGTATAACCACTGCTCAGATTGACAATGGTTCGAACGATGCCTGTGGAATCCAAAATCTTAGTTTAGATACCAGCAGTTTCGATTGCTCCAATATTGGTAACAACACCGTTACCCTTACCGCTACCGACGAGAATGGAAATTCAGCTTCAAAAACAGCTACCGTTACCGTAGATGATAATATAAATCCTGAAACGCCAACAATACCTGCCCTTGAATGGACGTGCGAAGATGAAATCATCAATTTCCCGACTACTACCGATAATTGTAACGGAGAAATAACCGGAACTACCTCCGATCCATTAAGTTATGACACCTATGGAACTTTTATTATTACCTGGAAATTTACCGATGATTCAGAAAATTCTGTTACAGCCACACAAGAAATTATAATTCCTGAACCCACAGTAGAAATTCCGGCCATAAATAACAGCGCATTCTGTAATACAGAAATAGTTCCTGAAATTAATTTCTCAGGAGCAAATGCTACCTCGTATCAATGGTCTTACCAAAAAAATAGTAGCACAGATATTGGCCTGCCTTCAAGCGGGACCGGTAATATCGCTGCTTTTACTGCTAAAAACAATAGTAGCGATCCGGTAGTTGTTGATTTTACAGTAGTCCCCTTTGGTGGAAACTGTCAGGGTAAAGAAAAAAAATTCCAAATAACTATTAATCCAACCCCAACTATTACTAAGCCTGAAAATATAGTAGTTTGCGCAGGAGAAACAATAGACAAAATAAATTTTCCAGGAGCTTCAGTTTCAGGAACTAGTAGAGTTTGGATTAACGATAATACCAGCATAGGTCTTTCGGCTAGCGGACAAGGTAATATTGAAAGCTTTACAGCTACTAATAGCACAACCCAAAGCATTACAGCGACTATAACCTTAACTCCCACCGCAAATAATTGCGAGGGGATTTCCGAAACCTTTACTATTGAAGTAAAACCAAATCCAGAACTAGAAATCCTGGAGATACCTGAGCTTTGTAATGGGGTGCCAACTGAAGCAATTCCTATAAATGGAAATTTTAACGGAATTACTTATGATATTTCTGGTGGTGCATCTATAGGTCTTTCCAATAAATCTGGTGTTGCTGAAATTCCGGTTTTTACTCCGATAAATAATACAGAATCGCTTTTAAATGCCACTATAAAAATCACTCCTAAAGATAATGGTTGCATTGGGGAGACAGTAGAAGTTCCAATAACCGTAAAACCTAGTCCGGTGGTAAACACCTCCTATACCAAGCAAATTTGCTCTGAAGCACAAACTGACCTTTTAATATCCAGTCCGGTAGCGAACACGAGTTATACCTGGACAGTTGATGCTCCAACAGCTATAACAGGCGCCGAAGATGGTAATTTCGAAATTGCTGATGAAAAATTGATTCAGCAACAATTAGTTAATAACTCTTCTACATCGCAGATAGTTACTTATAATATCACCCCAGAAGCTGATGGTTGTACCGGAACTACTATTCCTGTTAAGATCACAGTTAATCCAACTCCCGAATTTGAAATAAACTTACCTAATTGTCCTGAGTCTATAGACCTTACAGATCCAACAATTAAAAATAATTCTTCCCTTAACTATACTTACTGGGAAGATGAGGATGCTACAATAGAAATAAATAACCCTACCGAGCTAAGCCTTGGAACTTATTATATAAAAGGACAAAGCGATGCAGGTTGCGCTCTTATAAAAGAGGTAATTGTTGATAAGATTAAGCCGCAACTAACAAGCCCCCTAACAGTTTCTGAAGTTTGCTCGGGAGGAGTTTTCGAATATGAATTCGAAAGTAACATCCCGATAGAAAAATATTATTGGAAACGTCCTGAAATTGAAGGTCTAACAGGCTCTTTAAGTGGTGAAGGAAACATACAGGAGTCTTTCACAAACACAACTGATGAAACGATCGATGTTCAATTTGAAATAAAAATACAGGCAGTTAATGGGTGCATAGCAGGAGAAGAAGAAAAAATTATTATAACAACCCCTATTTTGCCGAAGCCACAATTAAAAGGAGACAAGACTTATGAGAGGTGTAGTACGGCTCCTTTTACAGCCAATAACTACACGAATGTTTCAGGAGCTAATTTAATATGGGAGATAGTTCCCCAAGATGGTATATCAGCCAGTAAAACTTCAGGTTTAGGCAGCGTGCAAACTACACTTACTAACAATACCGCTAATCCTAAAGACGTAGAATTCATCTACACGATGAATTATAAGAATTGTGAAGCTAGTAAGGAAAGTATTTTTGTGACTGTAAAACCTGCTCCTCTAGTTGATGCAACGGTATCAATGTCTAGTCAAACACAATCCGATGCAGTAGATGAAATTGAAATTTGTCATCCAAGTAGCCCGGCTGACCCTAATTCTATAAATCTATATTCTAATTCTTCCATAAACTTCGAAACAAGTCAAAATCAATTAGATTTAAATCTTGATGGTTTAAATTTATGGAACACCTCACAAGGAAAAAACTGGGAAGAAGGTGTAAATGGGTCTTTGGCATATGTGGACGAATGTGGATTTTGGGAAGAACTATTTGGGCTATGTTCTTCAGATACAAATATTTTATTTCAGTCAAATGATAATTCCAGTTTTTTACTTTTAGACGCTAGTGGCAATACAAACTCAACTTTAACATTAAAAAGCAGTAGTAGTTTTAGCACCGTAGGACAGGAAGATGTTGTTTTGTCTTTTTATCATTATTTCGATAATGAATATGGACAGGGCCACATTGAATATAAAGCAGATGGTGTTAGTTGGAGGTCTTTGAACAGTTCTTTGCCATTTACAAGTAACGTGGGCAGTCCAAGCGATTTCAGGCACGAAGAATTCACAATTCCAGGAAACCTGGAAAATGTTAGAATACGTTTTCGTTATGAGGGAGGTTGGAGAGATCGTTATTGGGCGCTAAACAACATTAAAGTCACCGGAGTTGGAACTGCTCCCCCTACTATCACCTGGACCCGATCTGATGATCCAAACTGGGGTGATGAAGTTGAAGGAAAAGCTAATCTTTTGCCAGCTGATATTGGCACTATAAATAAAACCACAACTTTTACCGCAACTTATACCTATGAGGGAATTGAAAGCGGTGATAATTGTAATACAGGGCAAAATTCTGTGACCGTCATCGTACGAGAGCCACTACAACCCCAAATTGTTGCAGATTATTGCTTTTATGAAGGAGTTGAAGGAAAGGAAAACACTATTATTCTTTCTGTAGAAGGAGTAGATAATATCGTAGATTACGAATGGAGAGGACAGGGTATTAATGATGGTGATATAAATTACGTAGACAGTAGTCATAGCTCAATTGAAGTTGATTTAGCTTCCACTTATTATGTTACTGTCACTGATAGCTTTGGTTGCACCGCAGAAGCTTCCCTTCCTATATCTAAAAATCTTGTTCAAAATGGAACTTTCGAAAAAGGAAATTCTGAGAGAGATTTGTCTCCATCTCGAACTGACCACACCTACTTTCGAAATGAGCCAAGAGGATTGGTGGAAGAAGGAACATATTTGGTGGGGAATAACGCTAATCTTTATCATTCTGCATTTACAAGTGCTGGAGACCATACTCCCGGGCAAGGCAACGACAAGTATCTTATCATCAACAGCGATGATAAAGATGTTAATACTCTAATCTGGGAACAAACTATTGACGATATTAAACCGAATACCGATTATTACTTTCGTGCATATGGTATGAATTTAGTTTATAGGAAAGAAAAGCACGCAAACCCGGAATTACAATTTTATATTAGTACAGACGGCGGTGCAAGCTTTGAACAAGTTGGGCTAGCTGTTAGCTTCTTTGATGAAACCACTCAAAGAGGTTATCCCGCAGGACAATGGCTCCCAATTTATAATATTCGAGCTTGGAATTCTGGAAATGCTACAAGTATTATCTTAAGAATTGATAATAATAATGATGCAACTGATGGTAACGACTTTGGAATAGACGATATCTCCTTTGCTGAGTTACAATCCACAGAGCTCAGTTTTGAATTTTCAGACAATGGGCCTGTTTGTGAGGGTGAGACTATTGAATTCTATTCAGAGATCACCGAAGGAGGACGTTTTCCTGTTACCTTTGAATGGACTGGTCCAGATGGCTTTTCAAAAACTATCGTAGCTGAAAATGAGGATGGTCTCGCCGAAGCTGACACTATTCAAATTCCGAATGCAACTATAGCAATGAGTACCGAAGACTACGAACTTAAGATTACAGATTACTACGGATGTGATATTGAATCTAAAACAACCACGGTAGAAGTAATAGAAAAAGCGGTAGTTTTTGCAGGTGAAAACTTAGAAATTTGTTCTAACAATCCTAATATAGATCTATCTACAGCTTCCATAAATCATCCAACAATAAACTCAGGCTTTTGGAGCACCATTAACGGAGACAATTCTAGATTTACCGACCCAAATACTATTAACACGACATATAATCCTAGTGAAAACGAAATTTCTTCGGGAGAAATTGCATTAGTATTAACTTCAAATCAAGATACAGGTGCTGTTTGCGAAACCGTTAGCGATACTATAAATATAATTTTCAACATTAGTCCGGAATTAGAACTAGTATCAAAAAATGTTAGCTGTTTCGAAGGAAATGATGGAAAAATAGAAGTCAATATTTTAGAAAACACAGGCACAGGACCTTTTACTTACGTCTGGAGCGACGGTCAAACAGGAAGAATAGCTCAAAATCTACAAGCAGGAGATTATTATGTAGATGTTACAGATGCAAAATCCTGCGTAGTAACATCTGATACCATAAGCATTTTACAGCCGGAAGAACTTCTGGTAGAAAATCCTATACAACTGGAGGAAGCTTCCTGTTTTGATGAATATGGGACTGTAGTGGCCATTCCTGTTCAAGGTGGACTTTTTGCTGAGGAAACAGTAGATGCTGAAAATATTCCTTATGTACTTGACATTCTTGACTCCGCAGGAAATGAAATTAGCTTAGGACAGGAACAAATTATTTACGACATTAATACAGGAAGATTTATTGTTTCAGGTTTGCAAGGAGGTAAAGGATATACCTTCTTGATAAGCTCAAGTGAAAACTGTGCCGCTGAAGTTAAAACTTTTACTACTCTAACTCCTCCAGAAATAAACGCAGGAGAAGTTCCTGAAATTTCAGAATGTGGTATCCAGTCTGTATGGCTCGCTGCATCTCCAATAGACCCAGAAATTGGCTCAGGCTCCTGGTCTTACAATAATGGTGAAACAGCTCTACTGGGAGATCCAGGCAATCCAAACACAACATTTACCGGCCAATCGGGTCAAACCTATACTTTAACCTGGAGTGTTGCCTCAGCAGCAAATCCATCATGTAATGTATCAACAGAAATTGAAGTTACTTTTCCACCTACATGTAGCAAGTTAAATTTTGACGGTGATGATGATTACGTTAACGCTGGCAATAATTACACCATGGCCGGAAGTGACTTCTCAATAGAAGCATGGGTGAAACCAAACAATATTTCGGGAGTGAACACTATCATCTCCAAACGAATTGAAGAAGAACCCAACCTGGGATACGATCTTATTCTTAATAATGGTTCCCCCAGTTTTAGGGTTAGAAATAAAAGTGTAACTTCTTCAAAAAAAATAACTACAAATCGCTGGTATCATATTGCAGGAGTATATTCTGACTCTAAAATGAGTTTATTTGTAGACGGCATAGAGATTCAAACAAATACCAATAACATTCCTGGAGGATCTGGCAATTTTGATGCTCCATTTTTAATTGGTGCCACATATTCACCTTCAACCAATAAAGAAACGAAAGATCATTTTAATGGTTTCATTGAAGAAGTTAGGCTTTGGAATACAGCAATCTCAAGCGAACAAATAAGATTTTTCATGAATCAACGTCTTGAAAAGGAGAATTCAAATGTGAGCGGCACAGTATTAGGAAACAACTTAAACCTGCCCAATGCCCCTGAAAAGATTTCCTGGAACAATTTATTGGGGTATTATCAACTTCTTGCTCAAAATAACCTAATTAGTGATGGATTTACAGATAACCTTGGTAGCGTAGGCCAATCAGCCCATGGTTTACTAAAAAACATACAGGAAATGCAGGAAAACACTGCTCCACTTCCCTATATACTTTATACAAGTGGACAAGAGTGGTTTAATAAGCCAACCTGGAAATTACCGAACCAAATAAATGGTCAAAATATAAGTCAAAGGGACGTTTGGAATCCACCCGGCAGCCAGGGAATCGATAATAGTAGAATAACCTGGAATATCGTTAAGCTTTCTGAAGACATAAAAAATCCAGCCACTCAAAATAACCAAAATAATATAAATTTATTAGCCCTAATTTCTGAAAACGGCATCTTAAATATGGAAGGTGAGAATAATATGGGTGGTAGCCAGACAGGATTTGGAACCGGAAACGCTTTAACCATTACTCATTATCTGGAGCTTAATGGCTATATTGATCTTAACGGTGAATCACAATTAATACAAACAGAGGGTAGTGAAATTAGTGGTTCCGGCGGAGTGGAAAGGGATCAACAAGGAACTGCGAGTAGCTATAATTATAATTACTGGAGTTCTCCTGTTTTACCAAATTCTAATAGCCAAAACTATAAGGTTAATCAGGTGTTGAGAGACGGATCTACCGTGGGTACCAGGGAATTTCAAAACATAAACTTCAAATGGGCTCATACCCATGCCGATGGACAAAAAGCAAATCCTATTAAAATAAGTGATTACTGGATTAATGCTTTTAGAGCCAGAAAAGCCAACGAATACAGTCAATGGGAGCAAATAGGAAGCTACACTGCTTTAAAGCCCGGAGAGGGTTATACAATGAAAGGCACATCTGGAGAAGCTAGTATAAATGATAAGCAGAACTATACTTTTAGTGGCTTTCCAAATAATGGTACAATAGAAGTTAGTGAAATTAAACCTGGGCAAAATTATCTTTTAGGTAATCCTTATCCTTCGGCAATAAGTGTTGAAGAATTTATATTGGATAATATTAAAGATGGCGCCGGCCGAAATAATAAGAACCTACTAAACGGTGCCGTTTATTTCTGGGATCATTTCGGGGGGCATACCCATTATCTGGCACAATATGTAGGAGGCTACGCTGTGCGAAATTTAATTGATGGAGTTTCGGCAATCTCAAATGATTCAAGGATCAATGCTTCAGGAGCTCGGAGTACTAAAAAAGCTGGCCCTTATATTCCTGTAGGGCAGGGTTTCTTCGTTAATACTACCCCAGATGCATCATCGAGTGATACTGATGATTTTGGCACCGGTAAAATTGTTTTTAAAAATAGCCAGCGTTCGTTTGTAATCGAGCGAGGACAAAGTTCTTCTTTCTTTTTGAAGCCTCTGAACACTTCCAAAACCAATAAGAATTTTGAAGAAAAAAGAGCGGATAATCGATATAAAATCAGATTGGAATTTCATTCTCCTACTGGCTACCATAGGGAAGTTTTAGTTGGTGCAGACTCTAGAACCAGTCAGGGTTTTGATTTAGGTTTTGATGCACCCTTAATAGATAAAGGTCCCGAAGATATGTACTGGATGATTAATGATAGTAGGTATGTTATACAGGGAGTCCCTAATTTCAATTTAGATCAAAAACTACCCATTGGCCTTATAATTGCCGATGAAAAAGAATTCAGTATAGAAATTGGGGAACTCGAGAATGTGCCCGATATCATTGATATTTACTTGCGCGATAACAGCGACAGCACTTATCACGATTTAAGAGAAGAAGCTTTTAAAGCCAGTTTACCTGCTGGAGAATACCAGGATTTATATGAAATTGTTTTTCACGATGTAACTTCCACTAGAAAAGATAAAGAACCTGGTGAAGGACCAATAGATTATTATTACTCTTTAGACAATCGAGAATTTGTAATTAGTAATCCTGAACTTCATAAAATTGAGCATATTAATATCTATAATATAGCAGGGCAACTGGTAGATCAACACTTTGGAATACCCGACCTTAAAGAAATTCATGTTCCACAGAAAAAATCTTTAAGCTCGGCTGTTTACATAGTGAAAGTTTACACTGACTCCGGAGATTATGCTAAAAAGGTGATTATTAGAAAAGACTAATTTTTTTAAAATAGTCCTGAATTACTTTTTCTCGTATATCGACCTAAATTGCTTCGCAGTTTTTTAGTCCCATATTTTTTATTCTTAATCTGATCTAATTAAGCGTTTTCCACTTAAAAGAATAAAAGTTCAGCATTAGGATTACGTTGTCTTTTGGGAGCTTTTTATTCTACCTACTTTTAAAATTATATATTAGGGACTAATCGTTAGCTACAGAATGAAGAAAGTTATAGTTTAAATGAAAGATTTTTCCTACGTATAAATATTCTTCTTAATTACAAATGGTTTTTCGTCTGATATTAAAGGTTTTATGCCTATAATTTTGACTTAAAATCCTGTTAAAATAGATTTTTTATATGTAATTTTACTTTTTAAAAGCAATTAGTTGCCTATGGGTAAAATTACTTCCCTGTTTTTCTTAGCGGTTTTTATTTTCGGATTGTACCTACTTTCCGCAAACACTGTTTTGGCTAATATCAATTATGGTCCGGAAAAACCCATGTTTGGAAAGGAAATTAAACATGAATCTTTTTTTGTAGGCTTTCTACTCCAGGAAGAACCAACTATTACTGCTCCTGCCGATAAATCCTTTAATACTACAGGTGGAAAATGTCACGCATCAGGTGTAGATTTAGGAAATCCAACAATTAAGGACAGTTCCAACTCCCCTGATATTTTGGTGAATGGTACAACCATAAACCCTACAACCTATGAGTTTCAAGTAGGCACTACCACGGTGACTTGGAGAATTACGAATAATGATGGGACAGATAGCGATACTCAAACAGTTACTGTTACCGATAGCGAACAACCAGTCATTTCCCACAACGGAAATAAAAATGTAAATAACGATGTGGGAAAATGTGGTGCAAATGTTTCCGTCAGTGCGACCGCTACTGACAACTGTAATGTAGGCAATCCCACTGCAACAAGAAGCGATGGACAAAATTTAAGCGCTCCTTATCCGGTAGGTGTAACAACCATTTCCTGGGACGTTACCGATGAAAATAATAATGAGGCCCAAACCGTTACTCAAACGATTACCGTAACAGATAATGAAAAACCAGTAATCACACACAATGGTGATCAATCGGTGAATACTGATTCAGGCCAATGTGGTGCAACAGTTTCCGTTAGCGCGACAGCAACTGACAATTGTAACGTTCCATATCCAACAGCAACAAGAAGCGATGGACAAAATTTAAGCGCTCCTTATCCGGTAGGTGTAACAACCATTTCCTGGGACATTACCGATGAAAATAATAATGAGGCAGAAACCCTGACACAAACAATAACGGTCACTGATAAGGAAAAACCAGTCATTACTCACAACGGAGATAAAAATATAAATAACGATGCGGGAGAATGTGGCGCAAATGTTTCCGTGAGTGCGACCGCTACTGACAATTGTAATGTAGGCAACCCCACTGGAATAAGAAGCGATGGGCAAAACCTAAATGCGATTTATCCGGTTGGCACCACAACAATTACTTGGGAAGTAACTGATGAAAATGAAAACCTACAAACATCTGTCCAAACCATTATAGTAAAAGATAAGGAAGCACCAGTTGTCCCGATTCTGGAAGAAAATATTACCTGGGGTTGTGAGTACACCGTTGAAGCTCCAATAGCCCAGGATAATTGTGATGGCGAGATTATTGGAGAACCAAATCGTTCCACAACTTTCACTGAAAAAGGTACTATTATCTGGACCTTTACTGATAATTCTGGCAATAAAAGCACTGTAAACCAAACCATTACAATCGATCAAATAAAACTAGAAATAGCTACCGAAAATATTTCATGTAACGGGTTTGCAACTGGCAAAGCTCAGGCCATTGTTAATGGTGGAGTTGGTCCAATAACTTATGATTGGGGTGAATTAGGAAATGGAACTACCAAAGATGGTTTAAGCCCGGGCAGCTATTCGGTTACAGCAACTGATGTGAATGGGTGTTTGGCAACCAGAGAATTTACCATTAGCGAGCCAGAGAGTTTTCTTGAAATAACAAACATCAATACTAATAGAGGATGCTTTAAAGAAGATAATGCCTCAGTTACGGTTGAGGCTCAAGGAGGAACAGGCCAACTCACTTACACCTGGAGCAATGGAAAGACAGGAGCAACAATTAATAATATAAATAACTCATCTGCTTCCAATAACCTTATTTTAACGATTACCGATGAAAATGGATGTTCTATTGATGAAACAATCACTGTAGATGCACCGGAAGAGTTAATAATTACAGATGTGATAACTACCGAAGCAACTAGCTTTGGTTCAGCAACAGGAACCGCAACTGCGCTTGTTAAAGGCGGAACGCCTCAGTATACATTTAAATGGTCAGATGGACAAACAGGACAAACAGCAAGTGGTTTAGCAGCAGGGGAGTATTCAGTAACTGTAACTGATTCGAATAATTGCATTACGACTTATCATAAGGTTATAATTATAGATCCCATTTCTGCTCTAATAGTTCCAACTTCTATATGTGATAGAGAAAATGAAGAACTTAGAACTTCGTATTTCAGAGTTGAGAACAATACTGCCATAGGTGGATATGGCCCTTATAACTATGAATGGGAATTTGGAAACCCATCTGATATAGCAAACCAACCTATTACTGATGGCCCTAATCTTATTCAGGTGAAATACAAAACCACTGGCAGCAAAACTATAAGGTTAACAGTAACCGATGAATTGGGAAATGAATTTAAAACTGAAATTCAGCAATATGTAGGAGAGTGTTTTGAAATTAATTGTGGATCATCTGATGGTTCTTTTGATATTGATAATATTTATTTGGGTGATTCAAATGGTGAAAAAATAACGGCTGAAAATTGCGCCGAGAACGTAGATAAATTTCTTTATTTCCGAAATTTATCAAATCGTAAAGTTTATTCCCTATATATTGAATATATTTATACTGTGACGAATGGCGATACTGGAGAAATAAAAGAAGAACGTGAAACACTTTGCTTATATGAATATCAAGAGGTACCAGATCTGGTAAAATTAGCTCAGGTAGATTGGAAATGTGGGGATGATATAAAACTTGAAAATGTACTTCTTCTTTTTTCTCAAAATAAGAATAGAGCTTGCGGTGAAGGATCGAATCCAAAATGTTATGGATCTAATGACCAAGGAGAAGTTATAATACCTTTATATGCCAAGGCTACAGCTAATGAGCTACTATGTAATGGCGCGAAAAATGGTAAAATAACCGTAAAAGCCTCGGGAGGCAATGCACCATATTCTTACAAGTTAGTTTCCGCTGAAGATGGTTCAATAATAAGAAACAATCAATCTTCGGAAACTTTTGAAGAACTTGAAGCAGGTAGTTATAAAGTAATTATTTCCGATTCCAGTAATCCCAGAAATACCTTTGAAACCGAAGTTTTACAAATCAACCAACCTTCTAATCCCCTCACATTAACTGAAACAAAAAGAAATCCTTTGGCCTGCTATTCTGGCGAAGATGCTGAAGTGTCTGTAAGTATTTCTGGAGGAACAGCTCCCTATACAATAATTTGGAGTAATGGTCAATCCTCAACTGCAGCGGAAAGCACCGTCAGTGATTTACCTTCAGGCAATCATTCCGTTGAGGTTATTGACGCAAACGGTTGTAGAGATGATTATCAATTTGAAATAATAGAACCGGAAGAAGTTGCTGCTAATGCTGGTAATGATAAAGTTTTAAATTGCGGAGTCGATCAGGTAAAGCTAGAGGCAATTTTCGAAGGCTACACCAATCCCAGAACAGGAGAAGAAGAATTTGGGACCTGGCGAATTATTAATGGCCCAGCCGGTGCTGTGATTTCAGATCCGACCAATCCCGAAAGTCTTTTCACAATTACAGCAACGGGGACCTACACTCTAGAGTGGACTATCCCCTGCGGGAGTACCGATAGGGTAAAAATAATTTTTAGTAATTGTAGTACTATAGATTTTGATGGAATTGATGATTATATAGATTTTGGAGACAACCTAAATCTTACCACAGGATTTACAATAGAAGCCTGGGTAAAACAAGATCAAAATGCTACCACTTCAATAAAAACTATTCTCTCTAAAAGGGATAATGCTAATCTTAGTACGGGTGGATACGATTTAATTATTGAAAATAATACTCCTAAATTTAGATGGAATGGCCAGACTCTTTCTTCTGACTATCAGATTGATTCAAACCGATGGCACCATATCGCTGTGATTCAGGGCGGAACAGATGAAGGTATTTATATTGATGGAATTAAAGCCAGTGATGGAGCTCCAGGAGTGCCAGATAATTCTGAAAATAGGTTTTTAATTGGGGCAATACATAATGAACCTTCCGAACCTGACCCCTCCAATTTTTTTCACGGTTGGATTGAAGAAGTAAGGATTTGGAATACTTCATTGGAATTAGATCAGCTTAAGTTCATAATGAACCAGCGAATTAAGAACAACACGAATGTTAGAGGTGAAATAATACCTTTAGATGTTCCGAATAATTTAAAATGGGAAAATCTAAAAGGATATTATAGGCTTATAACCTCTGAAGCTACCAACGGTATTACCAAAAACAAAATTCCAAATGGTATTGATGGACGCTTAAAAAACATTCAAAGTACACAACAGAATACAGCTCCCCTACCATACATAGCAGTAGGAGGTGATTGGCGGACCAAATCATCCTGGAAGCAACCTCAGGTTTGGGACACCCCCAATAGTATAGGTGTCAAAGACGAAAAAATCAATTGGAATATCGTCCGGTTAGATGGTAAGACGTTAACAAATGATGCAACTACCGATAATTCAAATAGCATAACCCTATTAGGATTATTAGATGATGGCGGTTCTATAAAAATGAAAGGAGAGAACAAATCTTCCGGTAGTGAGCTCCGTATTACTCATTACCTGAAATTAGATGGCACTATCGATCTTAAAGGAGAGTCACAGTTAGTACAAACAGAAGGAAGTATTCTTGTAGGTAATGGAACAATTGAAAAACAACAAACAGGAACGGCTAGTAGTTATAATTATAACTACTGGAGTACACCGGTTATGCCAAATAATACAACTTCAAAATTTACAGTTGCTGGAATTTTAGAAAAAGGACTTGTAAATGGCTCGGTAAAAGATATCCAATTTGGGAACGGACCTTTCTATGTTGAACAAAATGGAGATCCCAACAAAATCAATATTAGTAATTATTGGATTAATGGCTTCTTTCCCAATCCACAAAATCCAAATGAAGAGAACGCCAATCAATATCACTCGTGGAAACAGTTAGGTAGCAATCCTTCAAAACAGGATTTTCAACTATGGCCTGGTGAAGGTTTCACAATGAAGGGTACTACTGATATTTCTGTAATTGAAGCTGAAGAAAAAGGGATCTACCAAACATATATTTTTAATGGCTTTCCCAATAATGGCACATTACCGCTTAGAAAATCTTACCCTAATCAAAATTATTTAGTCGGGAACCCTTATCCATCAGCAGTTGATGCCAATGAATTCATAGACCATAATGAACCATATATTAACGGGGCCATTTATTACTGGCACCACTTTGCGGGTGATTCACATTATTTAGCTGAATACATAGGTGGCTATGCAACCTATACTAAAGCATTGGGCTTACCTGCTAAATCTATTGACTCAAGAATCGATAACTCTGATCCTAGCAAGAGTGGCGGAAAACGGCCAGGCAGATTTATTCCGGTAGCTCAGGGATTCTTTGTAAATACAAGTAAGAATAGTGACGGACCTAACTCCAATCCTGAAACAGGAGTTATTGAGTTTACAAATAGAATGAGAGTATTTGCTCCTGACACCGATATAACTGGCAACTCAGATGAAACTCAGTTCTTAAAACCAGAAACTAAAACTAAAGAACAAGCAAAATATGCGAAAGATACACGTTATAAAATTCGTTTAAATTTTAATTCTCCTCAGGGCTATTGGAGACAAATAGGAGTTGCTGCAGATGGAAACACCACTCAAGGTATAGATTATGGCTATGAAGCCCTACTAATAGACAGAGGCCCGGAAGATATGTACTGGATGATTGGTGAAGGAAGATTTGTAATCCAGGGTGTACCGCACTTTAATCTCGATCAAAGATTACCTCTAGGAATTACTATAGCTGAAGAAAAAGAATTCAGCATAGAATTGGGGGAACTCGAGAATGTGCCCGATATCATTGATATCTACTTGCGTGATAATAGCGACAGCACTTATCACGATCTAAGAAAAGAAGCTTTTAAAGCTAGCTTACCTGCAGGAGAATACCAGGATTTATATGAAATTGTGTTTCACGATGTAACTTCCACCAGAAAAGATAAAGAACCCGGTGAAGGCCCTATTGATTACTATTACTCTCTAGACAACAGGGAGTTTGTAATTAGCAATCCTGAACTTCATAAAATTGAGCACATTAATATTTATAATATTGCTGGCCAACTGGTAGATCAACACTTCGGAATACCCGACCTTAAAGAAATTCATGTTCCGCAGAAAAAATCCTTAAGCTCAGCTGTTTACATCGTGAAAGTTTATACCGATTCCGGAGATTATGCTAAAAAAGTAATTATTAGAAAAGATTAAGGCTTGTACTTTAATGGTAGATAAACCACTTTTTTAGTATTGAAAAAATCTTCCTCAAAATAATCGCGGAGTTCATAAATTTCGGCCTTTGGATAATCACGAAGTTCAACAGTTAGATCGCCGCCTTTTAAGTAAAGGATTCCGTTTTTGAGTTCGTGTTGACTTTTTTTAGCGATCTTACCTTTGGTCCAATGCACAAAAGTGGGCATTGCAGCCACTGCCCTACTTACTATAAAATCGTAAGTTCCAGAAATCTCTTCTACCCTTGCGTTTGTAGTTTTTACGTTGGTGAGTTTTAATCCTTCCACCACTTCATTTACCACTTTCATTTTTTTTCCTATAGAATCCACTAAATGAAAATTGGTTTCAGGAAATAAGATTGCCAGTGGAATTCCTGGAAATCCACCGCCCGTTCCCACATCTAAAATTTCTGCTCCCGGTTTAAACTTTTGAATTTTTGCAATTCCCAGGGAGTGTAGTACATGCCTTAGATAAATCTCATCAATATCTTTACGCGAGACCACGTTAATTTTAAGATTCCAGTCTTTGTACAGTGCTTCCAACTGTTCAAATTTTGCATATTGGTCATCGGATAAATCGGGGAAATATTTCTTTATTAATTCCAAAGTTTTCAAGTTTTGCACAAAAATACATAATTTGGTGCTGAAATTGCACCGTACATTAATACGGTTTAGATTACATAATAACTATATAAAAATTTTACCTTTACCGCTTACAAAAAAAATAAATGGAAAACATTCAAAATCATATTAAATTCTCCCGAAAGGATTCTACAAAATTCTTTAGGCTACTCAATAAAAGAGTAAATAATTACTTTAAGGAAAACAACATTAAAAAAACAGGAAACTGGAAACTCCACCTTAAAGCTGTAGCTATGTTTTCCTTATTTCTAACACCTTATTTCCTGATCCTAACCCTGGACATTTCACAGTGGTGGATGTTACTACTTACCGTAGTGATGGGAGCCGGAATGGCTGGAGTAGGAATGAATATTATGCATGACGGTAATCATGGCTCCTATTCTTCCAAAAAATGGGTGAATAAATTTATGGGAGGTACAATTTATGTACTAGCCGGAAATGTTTACAATTGGCAGGTACAACATAATGTTTTACACCATACTTATACGAATATTCACGGTCACGACGAAGATTTGGATGCGGGACGAATAATTAGATTTTCTGAACATGCCAAATGGTATAGCTTTCACCGTTTTCAACATTATTATTCTGTGTTTCTATATGGTTTATTAACTTTTAACTGGGCGTTGACTACAGATTTTAAACAAACTAAAAATTATTTAAAGCGAAAGCTATCCTACGGAAAAATGCCCAACCCGGTAGCACAATGGAGCATTATTGCAATTACAAAACTGATTTATGTTTCTATTTGGATTGTGATTCCTATGCTAATTTTATCAATTTCCTGGTGGAAAATTTTAATAGGATTTTTCGTGATGCATTATACTGCAGGTCTAATTCTAAGTATTGTATTTCAGTTAGCCCACGTAGTGAAGGAAACAGAAATGCCATTACCAGATGAAACCGGATCTATGAAGAATACCTGGGCAATTCACCAGTTATTTACTACGGTTAATTTTGCAACAAAAAACAAAATTGTAAACTGGTTCACCGGTGGATTAAATCATCAGGTAGAGCACCATATTTTCCCAAATATTAGTCATATTCACTATTCTAAAATCGCTAAGATAGTTAAGGAGACCGCTTCAGAATGCAATCTCCCTTATCACGAATACAAAACCACACGCGCAGCAATAATTGCCCATTTTCAACATTTAAAAGAAATGGGTTCTAAACCTGCAATTTCCTAGATTACCTCTGGAGAAATCCCACGAGGTCGAGATAAGAAAACAAATAAACCTTTCTCGAGGTTATATGTATTTCAAGTCTCAAATATTGAGTAATTAATTTGTAACCAATTAAAGAATGCAAGAACAATTATCCAACCGAATTAACAATTTAGCCACTTCTCAAACCCTGGCTATGGCTGCAAAAGCGCGTGAACTTAGAGCCGAAGGGAAAGATATCATTGGTTTAAGTCTTGGAGAACCAGATTTTAATACTCCAGATTTTATTAAACAAGCCGCGATACAGGCGATAAATGATAACTACAATTCTTATACGCCCGTAGATGGTTATGTAGAATTAAAGGAGGCGATAATCAATAAGTTTAAGAGAGATAACGATCTTACCTACGATCTTTCTCAAATTGTAGTGTCTACAGGCGCTAAACAATCTTTAGCCAATGTGGCGATGGTTTTATTAAACCCGGGAGACGAAGTTATTCTACCCTGCCCTTACTGGGTAAGTTATGCCGAAATAGTAAAACTGGCAGAAGGCGTTCCAGTTGAAGTTCCAACTTCAGTAGAAACCGATTTCAAAATGACTCCAGAGCAGCTGGAAGCAGCTATCACCCCGAAAACAAAAATGATTTGGTATAGCTCACCCTGTAATCCTAGTGGAATGGTTTACAGCAAAGAAGAACTTAGAGGGCTTGCAGATGTGCTAAAAAAACATCCGGATATCGTTATTGTAAGCGATGAAATTTACGAGCATATCAATTTTGTTGGCGGTCATGCTTCTATGGCGCAGTTTGAAGATATGTACGATCGTGTAGTAACCGTAAATGGTGTCTCCAAAGCTTTCGCTATGACGGGTTGGAGAATTGGTTATATAGGAGCTCCTACCTGGATTGCACGTGCCTGTAATAAAATGCAGGGTCAAATTACCAGTGGCGCCAATTGTATAGCTCAGCGTGCTGTAATTAAAGCGCTAGAAGCACCGGTAAGTGAAATTAGCTATATGGTAGATACCTTTAAGAAAAGGAGAAAACTAATTATAGATCTTTTAAATACTATTGAAGGTTTTGTAACCACAGAACCAGAAGGTGCGTTTTATGTTTTTCCTAATGTCTCTCATTTCTTCGGAAAAACAATTAAAGGCCATAAGATTGAAAACGCTACAGATTTCTCTATGTTTTTATTAGAAGAAGCTCTTGTAGCAACGGTTACTGGTGATGCCTTCGGAAACCCAGATTGTATAAGAATTTCTTACGCAGCAAGTGAATCTCAGATTGAAGAAGCGATGAAGCGAATTAAATCAGTTTTAGCTGAAGCTTAGGTTTAAGCTCATAAAATAATATATTTTTCAAAATCCTGATGCAGTTAAAACTCATCAGGATTTTTTTATAGCCACGGAAACCCCTAAAAATAGTTATCAGTTTTATTCCATAACGCCATCCTTTCTCGAAACTTCGGAATTGTTTCAGATCCTGTCCCGATTTTTGGTCGGGAGCTTGCTTCGAAATTTATTCGGAGATCCTGGATTTTGATGAATTAAGAATATCTTAGAATCCGGAAGCTAATTCGGGATAAAAAACTGAAACGAATTCAGCTTGACAGAAAATTATCCTTTTAAACAGCCTTTCTATTTAATCTGAATATTTTAGTATTACCTATTTCTCCAGAAGAAGGGAGTGAGAAGTATGAGGACGGTAAACAGTTCTAATCTTCCGATAAGCATCAAGAAAGAACACCACCATTTTCCTAGTGGCGGTAGAATATCGAAATTATTTACCGGACCAAGCGCGCCAAAAGCAGGACCAATATTGCCCAGGGAAGAAGCTGCTCCACCAATAGCCGTTTCAAAATCGAGACCGAGTCCTCCTAAAATAACAGACCCAATTATAAAGGAAAGCATATAAAGTATAAAGAAGCCCAGAATATTAAAGGTTACTCCTTTGCCAATAGATTTTCCATTAAATCGTACCGGAAGAATCGCGTTTGGATGCAAGGCACGTTTAAACTCAATTCCGCCATTTCTAATCATAATAATATGACGCATCACCTTTACACCACCTGCCGTAGAACCAGCTGAACCTCCCAAAAAGAACATTCCGAAGAAGAAAATTGTGAGAAAAGGCGTCCACATAGTGTAATCGGCAGTCACAAATCCTGTGGTAGTAATAATAGCCAGCACCTGAAAAAGTGAATGTCTAAAAGCACTTTCGGCCTCACCCCAAACCATTGGGTGATCTATTTGAGAAAGGGCAACATCAGCTTCAAAATATATTAACAAAGAAGCCACTACCGTAAATATTGCTATAAAAAGGAAATACCATTTAAACTCATCGTCATGCAGTACTTTTTGAACTTTACCTTTGAAACTGTAATAGCTTAAAACAAAGTTAGCTCCCGCCAAAAACATAAAAAGCATGATAATATATTGAATAATTGGCCTATCGTTCCAGTAAGCAACACTAATATTTTTCGTTGAAAAACCACCGGTAGAAAGTGTGCTAAGCGAATGGTTAATCGCATCAAAAAAGCTCATTCCAGCTACTTTTAATAAGATAGTTTCTGCCACAGTATAGCTCACGTAAATAAGCCATAAACGCTTGGCGGTATCGGTAATTCTGGGTTTAAGCTTATCGGCGCTTGGGCCGGGAGCTTCCGCAGCAAAGAGTTGCATCCCTCCTATTCCCAATAAGGGCAGAATGGCTATAGCAAGAACGATAATCCCCATTCCACCAATCCAATGCGTTAGGCTTCTCCAAAACAAAATCCCTTTTGGAATAGATTCAATATCGTTTAAAACCGAGGCACCGGTAGTGGTATAACCAGACATGGTTTCAAAAAAAGCATCGGTAAAAGCAGGAATAGATTCGCTTAAAACATAAGGCAACGTGCCGCTTAAAGCCATAAAGATCCAGCCAAAAGTTACTATAATATAGCCTTCACGCTTCTTTACTTCTTTGCGGTGGCCACGGGTAGTAAACATAAAAAGGACTCCCAGGAATAAAGTGATAAAAGCTGCAGCAAGAATATCTATAGTTACCCCATCTTCATAAAACCAGCTTACTAAAACTGCGGTAAGCATAAAACCACCGTTACATAAAAGTAACAGCCCCATGACGTGGAGAATAATTTGATAATTAAGTCTTGGCATTATAGAAAGAGTTTTTCAACCTTTTTTATAGATCTTGGGAGGCAACAAACCACTATCCGATCGCCCCTTGTAATAGTAAATTCACCCAACGCAATTATTCCTTTACCGTCTCTTATAATTCCCCCAATAATGGCAGATCTTGGAAAATCGAGATCTTTAATTCTTTTATTACAAACCTGGGAATTTGGCTTCACTATAAACTCCAGAAGCTCGGCATTCATATTATTGATCTTGGTCATTGCCACTACTTCACCCTTTCTAACATATCTAAAAATATTATTGGCAGCAAGTAACTTCTTATTGATCAGGGTATCAATCCCAATTGAGTGGCTCAATTGATAATAGTCCATATTTTCTACCAAAGAGATGGTCTTCTTCACGCTTTTAGATTTTGCTACAAGGCAAGACATAATATTGGTTTCCGAATTACCGGTAACCGCAATAAATGCATCCATATCGTGCACATTTTCTTCTTCAAGCAGTTCTACATTTCTACCATCTCCATGAATAATTAGAGCATTGGGAAGTTCATCAGCAAGATCATATGCCTTCTCTTTATTACTCTCAACTAACTTTACATTAAAATTATTCCTACAAAGATCTATAGCTGTTTTTTTACCAATTTTACTTCCGCCTAAAATCATTATATTCTTTATAGCGTGCTTAGTTTTACCGGTAAGCTTGTAAAGGTTTTCCACACCGCTTTTTAAGGTAATGAAATTCACCTGATCGCCTTCCTTAAACTGTGTATCTCCTCGCGGAATAAGAGTATATTGAGTCCCGTAACGCTGAATAGCTATAGGAACAAAGTTAAGATCGGGAAAAATATTAGCCGCCTCCTTAACTGTTTTACCCACAAATAGCGCATTTCGAGACAAACTAAGCCCTATCATAGTCAAAGCCCCATTTTCAAATTCATAACTATCGTTAAAAGCAGATTGATTAAGTAGCAAAGCAATTTCCCTCGCCGCCAAAGCTTCAGGAGAAATCAATTCGTCTATACCAAAGCGAGTAAAACCAATTTCCTCTTTGTTTTCTAGAAATTCAGTATTAGAAATACGAGCTATAGTTCTTTTAGCTCCTAGTTGTTTTGCCAAAACACAGGTTGTAATATTGGTAGCTTCACTGGAAGTAACACTAATAAGCATATCTACATGCTTTACCTGAGAATCTTTTAAAATTGCAATAGAAGTAGCATCTCCTTTTATCGTCCTGATATCTAAATGCGTATCGGCATAAGTAAGATTATCCCGGTTGGTATCAATCAATGTGATATCCTGGGATTCGAAAGAAAGCAATTTTGCCAAATGAAAGCCGACTTCACCTGCTCCGGCAATAATTATCTTCATATAACAGCTTGAAATTGAAAAGAAGAACAAATGTACGGTATTTTAGACAAACCAAAAACCGAACTCTATAACAACAATTTCTAAAAGTATCATCACAATTATTTCATATCGTGTATCTTTGACCCAAAATTGGTATTATGAGTAAAAAGGTGACTCCTTACCAGGATTCTGGTCTCAATAAAAAGAAACAGGTTGAGCAGATGTTTGATAAAATATCTGGTAATTATGATGGTTTGAACCGGGTAATCTCCATGGGTACTGACGTGAAATGGAGAAAAAAGGTTATTGCCCTGGTTAAAGCGCAAAAGCCAAATGCTGTTCTGGATATTGCCACTGGAACCGGAGACCTCGCCATACAAATGGCCGATATAAATGCTAAAAAAATTGTTGGTCTTGATCTTTCTGAAGGTATGCTGAAAGTTGGGCGCAAAAAAATTGCGGCCAAACACTTAACCGATAAGATTGAAATGGTGCAGGGAGACTCTGAAGCCCTACCTTTTGAAGACAATTCTTTTGATGCGATAACCGTAGCATTTGGAGTGCGCAATTTTGAAGATTTAGAAAAAGGATTATCAGAAATTCAAAGGGTTCTAAAACCCGGCGGAATTTTTGTAGTTTTGGAAACTTCTGTCCCTACCAGATTTCCGTTCAAACAAGGTTATAAATTATATTCTGGCTATATGCTACCCCTAATTGGGAGAATATTTTCAAAAGACCGGGAAGCTTACTCTTATTTAAGTAAAAGTGCAGCCGAATTTCCATATGGAGAAGCTTTCAACAATATTTTAAAGAAAACGGGGTTTATAAATGTAGAAAATAAGCCTCAAACTTTTGGGGTTGCAACCATTTATACTGCTTCAAAATAAAATTATGAAGAAACTTTTTGTTATTGCCTTTCTTTTTTGCGTTCAATTTGGTAATGCGCAAATTTTTGGAGGAGATAAAATTATTAATAACGAGAATTTTGACAAACAACGTTGGTCCTGGGGATACTACCTGGGTTTTAATACCTACGATTTCAAATTCAAATATAACGAGGAACCATCAACTAATGGAAACGATCTCATTATCGAAAAAACTATGGGGTTCAACGTTGGCCTGGTTGGAAATTTAAAACTCAATAATAACTTAGACCTTCGGTTGGAACCTGGGGTTACTTTTAACACTCGTAATTTCAGACCTCCTTCTACCAAAGAAATTGAAGAAATAAACTCTACCTATGTTCATATCCCGCTGTTATTGAAGTTTTCTGCAGACCGTATCAATAACTTCAAACCATTTATAGTGGGCGGTTTATCTACTTCAATTAACCTCTCAAGTAACGAAAACAATCCGGATGCAGAATTTAGGTTTAAAACCAATAATTATCATTATGAAGTTGGGATTGGTATAGACTTATACCTTTATTACTTTAAGTTTTCACCATCAATAAGAGGTGTTTTCACGATAAACAACGAGCTAAATGAATCTACAAACGAAGCGGCTGGAAGTATAGATGCGATGCGATCCCAAGCGCTGTTCCTCAATTTTACGTTTCAGTAGAGCTTTATCAGGTTTTTAATGAGTAAAACTCTTACGTTTAAATTCACTTAGTAGAATTGCGGTGGCTGTTGCTACGTTTAGGCTTTCAGTTTCTTTTAATTCTCCAAAACGAGGAATGCTTATTTTTTTATTAATTAAAGCTTCAATTTCAGCTGAAATTCCATTCGCTTCATTTCCCATCACCAGGATTGCCTTTTCTTCGGTTTCACTTCTATAAATATTCTCTCCTTCCATAAAAGCACCATATACGGGAAGTTCTGATTTTTCGAGGTGATTTTTTAAGTCACAATAGGAAATATTCACCCTGGCTAAAGATCCCATCGTTGCCTGAACTACTTTTGGGTTGAAGCAATCTACCGAATCATTAGAACACATCAGATTTTTTACCCCAAACCAATCACAAAGCCTTATAATAGTCCCCAAATTTCCGGGATCCCTAACTCCATCTAAAGCTAGAGTGAGACTTTCTTCCTGAACTATTTTTTCCGCTGGAATTTCGAATAAGGCTAATGCCGCCTGTGGTGTTTTAAGAAAACTTATTTTTTTGAGTTCCTTTTCATCAAGTTCTTGAACTTTATTAGAATCAACACCAAAATCTGCCGAAATCGTAAAAAGCCTATTTAGAATAAATTTTGAGTTTATAAGCTCGTTTATTGTTTTAAAACCTTCGGCTACAAAAAGTCCGTTTTTATAACGGTATTTTTTTTGTGCAAGACTGGTTATTAACTTAATTTGGCTTTTACTAACCATACAAAAAATGTAATTTTGATCTCTTAAAAATGTGTGTTTGAATCGGCATTTCGCAAAAATATCATTATTTTTTTTAAGCCTGCTTTTTTTAATTTCCTGTAATGCTGTAAAACGCGTAGAAGGTGATGATAAACTGCTCACTGACAATGAGATTTTCGTCAATGACGAAAAGATTAAAGAAACCCGTATTTACAACCAGCTCTACCAGGAACCAAATACCAGTTTCTTAGGAGTTCCACTTCGACTTCATTTTTATAATCTTGCCCGCCCAAATATCGATTCTATTTTAAGCGAAAAATATCTTGAAAATGAAAGCAAGAAAAATACACTGGTAGATATTCTTTCCTATAAACAGTTTGAAAAATTTCTGCATTCACGAAAGACTTTCAACGAATGGATTAAAAGAACCGGCGAAGCACCGGTAATTGTAAATGAGGAAGAAACCAAAAAATCGGTTAACCGTTTAAATTCCTGGTATTGGAACAATGGCTGGTTTAATGTAGAAACCGATTACGAAATAATTTCTTCAGAAAATAAAAAGAAACGCGCTCGGGTAGCCTACGAAGTTAGAACCGGAGAACCTTATTATTTAGATTCCATCACTACCAATATATCTTCTAAAGTTATAGATTCTTTATACGAACTTCATAAAGACGAATCTGTCATTAAGAAAGGTATGCAGTATAAAACCTTGGATATCAATGAAGAAAGAGACCGCCTCACTTCTCTTTTTAGAAATAGCGGGGTGTATAATTTTGACCAGGAATATATAAGTTTTAATGCCGATACGATTAACACGGGCAAAAATGTAAATACAACCGTGATAATAAAAAACCGTTTTGCTTCAGAAGAAGACACCACCTCAAGGGTTCCATTTAAAATTCACGAAATTAGTAAGGTTAATATTTTCACCGATTATAAATATGCAAATCGGAATCAGGCATTAACCGATAGTATAACTACCGATGAGGGCTACACCCTTTATAGCTTTGAAGAACTTCGCTATAAACCCGAAGCCATTACCGATGCAGTTTTTATTAGACCAGGAAATACATACAGTGATATTTCCCGCTCCCGAACTTACAATCGCTTAAACTCTTTACGCGTTTTTAAATATCCTAATGTACAATTCACCCCAGATCCTGCAGATTCTACCCGTAGTGATCTTGTGGCTAATATTTTTTTAACTCCGCAGCCAAAATACTCATTGGGTTTCGATTTTGATGTTTCACAAAGCAATATCCAAAAGTTCGGAATTGGTTTTGGCGGCTCGCTTTTAATAAGAAACGTATTTAGAGGAGCCGAAAACTTTGAAATTTCAGGACGGGGAAGTATAGGATCGTCTACAGATGCCGCAATAAGTGGAAATGACGACCGATTTTTTGATATTTCAGAAATTGGAGCCGATCTTAAACTTACTTTTCCAAGGATATTTCTTCCTATTAATACCGATAAGTTTATCCCGAAATACATGCAACCCTTTACCGCACTTAGCGTAGGAGTTAGCACCCAAAATAATATTGGTTTAGATAAGCGAAACCTTACCGGGATTCTTAATTACCGTTGGAATCCGTCGCCACAACTTTCTAACCGCCTTGATCTTTTAAACATTCAATACGTAAGAAACCTGAATACCGATAACTATTTTAATGTTTATCGTAATTCGTACAACGATCTCAACCAGATCGTTCAATCGGGCAGTATCGTTACCAATCCCTCTTATTTAAATGAAGAAGGATTGCTAATTATCCCAACAGGAGCTGAAAGTTTTATTAACGATGTCTCGAATAATACCGGTGGGACTACCGGCCTGGACGAAGATCAAACACAACTGGTAAATAATATAGGAGAACGTAAAAATCGTTTAACTGAAAACAACCTGATTTTCGCTACTAACTACACCTATTTATGGAATACCAAGAAAAATTTATACGATCAGGAATTCACTAGGTTTAGGTTTAAAATAGAAACCGCTGGGAATACACTTTCTGCAATTTCCTCAATAGCCGACTTTGAAAAAAATGAAAATGGAAATTATAATATTTTAGGAGTAAACTTCTCTCAATATATCAAAACCGAGCTCGATTTTATTAAGCACTGGGATATGGGACAGAATAATATTTTAGCTTTTCGAGCATTCGGCGGCGTGGCAATCCCTTATGGAAATGCAAACAGCATCCCATTTGTAAGAAGTTTCTTTGCCGGTGGCCCTAATGATAATCGTGCGTGGCGAGCTTACGATCTTGGCCCGGGCAGCAGTGGCGGTCGAAATGAATTTAATGAAGCTAATATGAAACTTGCCTTTAATGCAGAATATCGTTACAACCTGTTTGGCGCTTTAAATTCGGCTGTTTTTATAGACGTAGGAAATATCTGGAATGTACTGGATATTGTTGAAGATGAAAAGGCAACTTTTGAGTCCCTTGCAGACTTAAAAAATATTGCTGTAGGCTCTGGTTTTGGACTTAGGTACGACTTTAACTTTTTTGTATTAAGATTTGATGTTGGCTTTAAAACCTACAACCCTGCCCTTCCCGAAGGCAATCGCTGGTTTAAAAATTACAACTTTAATAATGCGGTCTATAATGTAGGGATCAATTATCCTTTCTAAGCCAACATATTTTCTTATTTTTGTATTTCTAATTCAACTAAAATTATGAGTCACAACATTAAACCAGGCGTAGCCACAGGAAAAGAAGTACAGGAAATATTTAATTATGCCAAGGAAAAAGGCTTTGCCCTTCCTGCAGTAAACGTAATTAGTTCAAGCAGTATGAATGCGGTAATGGAAACCGCTGCCGAACTAAATTCACCGGTAATTATTCAATTCTCTAATGGAGGTGCCCAGTTTAACGCCGGGAAAGGACTTTCTAACGATAACGAAAAAGCTGCTATTGCGGGTGCGGTAGCGGGAGCAAAACATATAAATGAGCTTGCTGAAGCTTATGGTGCAGTAGTTATTTTACATACAGACCACTGTGCGAAAAAACTACTTCCCTGGATAGATGGTTTATTGGATGCCAGTGAAAAACATTTCGAGCAATTCGGAAAACCATTGTATAGCTCGCATATGATAGATCTTTCTGAAGAACCTCTTGAGGAAAATATTGCAACCTGCAAGAAATATCTTGAAAGAATGAGCAAAATGGGGATGACCCTGGAAATTGAACTTGGAGTAACTGGTGGTGAAGAAGACGGTGTAGATAATACTGATGTTGATTCCTCTAAATTATATACCCAACCAGAAGAAGTAGCTTATGCTTATGAAGAATTAAGCAAAGTAAGCGATCAGTTCACAATTGCTGCAGCTTTTGGAAACGTTCACGGAGTTTACAGACCCGGAAACGTAAAACTCACTCCGATAATCCTTAAAAACTCTCAGGAACACATTACTAAAAAATATGGTGTAGAAGAAAATCATATTGACTTTGTATTCCACGGAGGTAGTGGTTCTACTGTTGAAGAAATTCGCGAAGGAATTAGCTACGGAGTAATTAAAATGAATATCGATACCGACCTTCAATATGCTTACCTTGAAGGTATTCGTGATTATATGGGAGAAAAGAAAGATTATCTTGCTACCCAAATAGGTAATCCTGAAGGAAGCGATGTACCTAACAAGAAATATTACGATCCAAGAAAATGGCTACGCGAAGGAGAGCTTACTTTTAAAGCCCGACTTAAAAAGGCATTCGAAGACCTTAATAACGTAAATACTTTATAAATTTAATTTTTATTCAACAGCTGGAATTTCAAAGATTCCGGCTGTTTTTATTTTAAGTAAAACTTTCAGTTTGTTGCTTATAAAATAGACTGAAACCTGAAACCTGAAAATAGATGGCTTGGTTTAAAAGAACACAAAAAGGAATTCAAACACCAACAGAACATAAAAAAGATGTTCCTAAAGGTCTTTGGTATAAATCACCAACTGGTAAGATTGTAGATGCCGAACAGTTGGAAAGCAATTTTTATGTAAGTCCGGAAGATGGTTACCACGTAAGAATTGGCAGTAAAGAATATTTTAAGATCCTTTTTGATGATAATAAATTCAAAGAATTGGATAAAGATGTAACTTCTAAAGATCCTTTAAGTTTCAAGGATACTAAGAAATACACCGATCGTCTAAAGGCCGCCCAGGAAAAAACCGATCTTAATGATGCGGTTCGTACCGCTGTTGGAAAATCTAAAGGAAAAGATCTCGTAATTGCCTGTATGGATTTTAGTTTTATTGGCGGTTCTATGGGATCTGTAGTAGGTGAAAAAATTGCCCGCGCTGCAGAATACGCCCTAAACAATCAAATTCCTTTCATGATAATTTCCAAATCTGGAGGGGCAAGAATGCAAGAAGCAGCTTTATCACTAATGCAATTGGCAAAAACTTCGGTTAGATTGGCACAACTTGCAGAAGCTCGCCTACCTTACATTTCTTTAGCCACAGATCCAACTACCGGGGGTACCACAGCCTCTTTCGCAATGTTAGGAGATATTAATATTTCTGAACCAGGCGCTTTAATAGGATTTGCAGGACCTCGTGTAGTAAAAGACACCACCGGAAAAGATCTTCCAAAAGATTTTCAAACTTCAGAATTCCTTAAGGAACATGGCTTTTTAGATTTCATAACAAAAAGGTCCGAACTTAAGAATAAAGTAAACCTGTATTTGGATCTTATTCAAAATCAACCGGTAAGAGCTTAAAATAAATTTTCCTTTAAGTAGGTAATTATATAGAAAGTAGTATCTTTGCCGCCTGACGGAAAAACTGTCAATACATAAAAATCATTAAAATTAATATTGGAATGTATTTAGCCAAAGAAAGAAAAGAAGAAATTTTTGAGAAACACGGAAAAAGCAAAACCGACACTGGTTCTGCTGAAGGACAAATCGCTTTGTTCACTTACCGAATCTCTCACCTTTCTGACCACTTAAAAAAGAATCGTAAAGACTACAACTCAGAGCGTTCTTTGGTAAGACTGGTTGGTAAAAGAAGAAGCTTACTTGATTACTTAATGAAGAAAGATATTATGAGATATCGTGCGATCGTTAAAGAATTAGGATTAAGAAAATAAATTTCAAAGGGGGCTTTACGCCCCCTTTTTTTATATAGTATTAATTAATAAATTTCCTCTGGTAAGCTTATTTCACAGAAAAATACAAGCTAGCCTTGAAATATTTTAAATCTCGATTATCGAGTAAAATTGTCGCTCAAAGAGAGTAGTTTTTCATTGGTCTACACAACACACAACACAACTCCCGGCCGTCCGGTATAGGCGGAGACCATTGTTTAACAAAAAGATCTGGTGAAGTTATTCAGATCAAACGAAGAATTCAAAATTATGATTCCACAAACATTTAAAGAGGTTATCGATTTAGGAGATGGAAGAGAAATCTCTATCGAAACCGGAAAATTAGCAAAGCAGGCCCACGGGTCGGTTGTTGTTCAAATGGGCAATGCTATGTTGCTTTGTACTGTAGTATCTTCTTATAAAGAAAGTACTATGGATTTCTTTCCACTAACTGTAGATTACAGGGAAAAATTTGCTGCCGCAGGTCGTTACCCGGGCGGTTTCTTTAAAAGAGAAGCAAGACCAAGTGACGGCGAAGTTTTAACAATGAGAATTGTAGACCGCGTATTGCGTCCACTTTTCCCATCAGATTATAGAACAGAGACTCAGGTGATGATCCAATTGATGTCTCACGACGAAGAAGTTATGCCAGATGCTTTGGCAGGACTTGCTGCTTCGGCCGCTATCCAACTTTCAGACATTCCTTTTGAAACTGCTATTTCTGAAGCTCGTGTAGCCAGAATAGATGGTGAATTTGTGATAAACCCAAGCCGTAGCCAATTACAGGATTCTGACATCGATATGATTATTGGTGCATCTTCAGATTCTGTAATGATGGTTGAAGGTGAGATGAAAGAAATTTCAGAAGAAGAAATGGCCGAGGCTATTCAATTCGCTCACGAACACATCAAAAAACAAATAGATGCTCAATTGCGTTTAGCTGAAGCGTTTGGTAAAAAACCGGTTAGGGAATATGCCACTGCTGAAGAAAAAGAAGATATAGAGAAAAAAGTTCGCGATGCGGCTTACGATAAAATTTACGAGATTGCTAAAGGTGGTCACGGTAAAAAAGAACGTAGCGAAGCTTTTTCTGCAGTAAAAGACGAAGTTTTAGCTTTATTTTCTGAAGAAGAATTGGAAGAAAATGAAAAGCTGATCAAAAAATATTATAGCAAAACTGAAAAAGAAGCGGTAAGAGAACTTACTCTTGCTGAAGGTATTCGTCTTGATGGTAGAAAAACCGACGAAATTAGACCTATCTGGTGTGAAACCGATTATTTACCATCGGTACACGGTTCGGCTATTTTCACTCGTGGGGAAACTCAGGCTTTGGCAACTGTTACTTTGGGTACTTCCAGAGAAGCAAACACCATAGATATGCCAACTCACCAAGGTGAGGAAACTTTCTATTTACATTATAATTTCCCTCCATTTTGTACCGGAGAAGCTTACCCAATTAGAGGTACTTCAAGACGTGAAATAGGACACGGAAACCTTGCACAACGTGCATTAAAAGGAATGATTCCTGAAAACAATCCTTATACAGTAAGAATCGTTTCTGAAGTATTAGAATCTAACGGCTCGTCCTCTATGGCAACGGTTTGTGCCGGAACTATGGCAATGATGGACGCCGGGGTTAAAATGAAAAAACCGGTTTCTGGTATCGCTATGGGATTAATTTCTGATGGTGAGCGCCACGCTGTACTTTCAGACATTCTTGGAGATGAAGATCACCTTGGAGATATGGACTTTAAAGTAACCGGAACGGCTGACGGGATTACCGCTTGCCAAATGGATATTAAAGTAAAAGGACTTCCTTACGAAATCTTAGTAAAAGCGCTAAAACAAGCTCGCGCAGGAAGACTTCATATTCTAGAAAAACTGACTGATACTATTGCTGAGCCAAACGAAAATGTAAAAGCTCACGCTCCAAAAATCATCACCAGAAGAATTCCTAACGAATTTATTGGTGCATTGATTGGGCCTGGAGGAAAAGTGATTCAGGAACTTCAAAAAACTACAGGATGTGAAATCGTTATTAACGAAGACCCTGTAACTGAAGAAGGTATTGTTGAAATTCTTGGAACAAAACAAGAAGGTATAGATAAAGTTCTTGCAAAAATAGATTCTATCACTTTCAAACCTGAAAAAGGAAGTGTTTACGAAGTAAAAGTTATTAAAGTTCTTGACTTTGGTGCCGTAGTAGAATATGTTGATGCTCCTGGCAACGAGGTTTTACTTCACATCTCTGAACTGGCTTGGGAACGCACAGATAACGTAACCGATATTCTTAATATTGGAGATGTAATAGATGTAAAATACTTTGGTGTAGACCCTAAAACCCGTAAGGAAAAAGTTTCAAGAAAAGCATTGCTTGAAAAACCTGAAGGTTACCAGGCAAGACCACCAAGAGACAACGATCGTAACGATAGAGGTCGTGACAACCGTGGTTCTCGAGACAATCGTGGTCGTGATGATCGCAGAGGCAGAGATAATAAAGATCGTAGAAATAACGATTAATTATTTTTAAGCATTATAAACTTAAATCCCCGAAAATTACTTTTTGGGGATTTTTTTATGCAATTTATTAAGTGCCTTTTAAACGTCAAGCTGAACTTGCAGGATGACGAAAAGATGATATTTTTATTTTTTTTTTGCGCTAGGGATTGCAGTGAAAAGCCCGGAATGACCAGCGGGAATGAGGACTTGAAGCGTAAAGCCCGACCCGCAGGGTAACGCCCAAATAAAATTAATTAAGGTTTTTTGTAACATTTCGACTACTCTTTGCGTATAAACTAATACAAGAGCTATTCATAATTAAAATCCAAGGAGACGATAGATGAGACAACTTAAGATTACGAAGCAGGTAACAAACCGTGAGACTGCTTCGTTAGACAAGTATTTGCAAGAAATTGGTAAAGTTGATCTAATTACTGCCGATGAAGAGGTAGAATTAGCACAACGAATTAAAGCGGGTGATGACCGTGCTTTAGAAAAATTAACTAAAGCGAATTTACGTTTTGTGGTGTCGGTAGCAAAACAATATCAAAATCAGGGGTTAACCCTACCCGACCTTATTAACGAAGGAAATTTAGGATTGATTAAAGCTGCTAAACGTTTTGATGAAACGCGTGGTTTTAAATTTATCTCCTATGCAGTATGGTGGATTCGCCAGTCTATTCTTCAGGCGCTGGCCGAGCAGTCGCGTATTGTTCGTTTACCATTGAATAAAATTGGATCTATTAACAAGATCAACAAAACTTTTGCTTTCTTAGAACAATCTCACGAGCGCCCACCAAGTGCTGAAGAAATTGCGAAAGAGCTGGACATGACGATTAATGACGTTAAGGAATCTATGAAGAATTCTGGCCGTCATGTCTCTATGGATGCTCCTTTGGTAGAAGGTGAAGATTCTAACCTTTACGATGTATTACGTTCCGGGGAATCTCCAAATCCTGATAAAGAACTTTTACACGAATCTCTAAGAACTGAAATTGAGCGTGCATTAGAAACTTTAACTCCGCGTGAAGCAGATGTTATTCGTTTATACTTTGGTCTTGGAGACCAGCACCCTATGACGCTTGAAGAAATTGGAGAAACTTTTGATCTAACAAGAGAAAGAGTTAGACAGATTAAAGAAAAAGCGATTAGAAGGTTAAAACACACTTCTAGAAGCAAGATCCTGAAAACTTATTTAGGATAAGATATTTAAAATGACAACAGTTAATGCCGGCGACGGCTGGCTAACATAACTGTTCGTTTTTTGATTGATGAATGACCCCGGCGTGATGAACCGGGGTTTTTTCGTTTAAGTTCTTTGAGGATATTATTATTTTAAACGTAACTTAAACAGTTATTAAAATTTATTATTTTTGCCCGATCAACTTCAAAATATAATATGCGCTACGCCATAAGTTATGTAAGTACCGTAAACCCGGCACTTTCAGAAAGTGAAATCCAGGAAGCTCTGGACTTTAGTAAAAACTGGAATAACGATAATCAAGTTACCGGAGTACTATTATATTCCCAGGGTAATTTTTTCCAGGTTTTGGAAGGCGAAGAACAATTACTAAAAGATCTTTTTAAACGAATTAAGGCCGACCAAAGGCATCATAATATTATTACTATATTCCAGAAACAGATTCCTGATATCCAGTTTGATGGATACGAAGCCGATTTTATTTCGCTAGACGATCGTTTTCAGCAAAAAAATATAAACACCTATACCAACCAGGTGAGCCTGCTTAATCCTGCTATTCAAAGCTCTGTAAGGTATATCTTAAATAAATTTACAGAAGGCATAAAATAAGTTTAATCTTGTTATTTTTGTGTGCACACTTACAACAGCACAACAATTATGAGTACAAAACTTATTGCCCCATCTATTCTTGCTGCAGATTTTGGAAATCTTCAGCGTGATGTTGAAATGGTAAACCAAAGTGAGGCCGACTGGTTTCATATTGATATTATGGACGGTGTTTTTGTTCCGAATATTTCTTACGGAATGCCCGTACTTCAGGCTATTACCAAACATGCCGAAAAAACTATTGATGTTCACCTTATGATCGTAGATCCAGATAGGTACATTAAAGAATTCGCCAACTTGGGAGCCGATAATCTTACCGTGCATTATGAAGCCTGCACACACTTGCATAGGACGCTACAAGCGATTAAAGCCGAAGGAATGCAGGCCGGGGTTGCGATAAATCCGCATACCAGTGTAGATTTATTGAAAGATGTGATCAATGATATCGACATAGTTTGTATAATGAGTGTTAATCCGGGTTTCGGCGGACAAAGTTTTATTGAGAACACCTACCAAAAAGTTCAGCGTTTAAAAGAGCTTATTGTAACTCATAACGCTTCAACTTTAATTGAAATTGATGGCGGAGTAACTAACGAAAATGCTACCCAGCTTATAAAAGCGGGAGCAGATGTTCTTGTAGCCGGTAGTTATGTTTTTAAAGCTAAAGACCAGAAGGAAACCATAAAAGACCTAAAAAAACTTGCAAACTCCTAAGAATACTTACGATGTTATAATTATTGGTGGCGGCCCTATTGGTATTGCCTGTGCCCTGGAAGCTGAAAAGAAAAACCTTTCTTATCTTATTCTGGAAAAGGGTTGCCTGGCAAATTCCTTGTATAATTATCCTACAAACATGACTTTCTTTTCAACCTCAGAAAAACTGGAGTTGGATGATATCCCGTTTATCAGCAATAACCCCAAGCCCAGAAAAGCTGAGGCTTTAGAATATTATCGTAGGATTGCTACATCTAATAAAATTAACATCAAGTTATTTGAAAAGGTCAACAGGGTTGAATCGAAAGATAACCTGCATACTGTAACAAGTACAAAAAACCAGTACACTGCAAAAAATGTAGTAGTGGCTACCGGTTTCTATGACATCCCGAATTACCTGAACATTCCCGGGGAAGATTTACCAAAAGTAGCTCATTATTATGGAGATCCTCATTATTATGCCACTCTAAAGACCGTTGTGGTTGGTGCGAGCAATTCGGCTGTAGATGCAGCGCTAGAAATATACCGAAAAGGTGGCGAGGTTACGATGATTGTTAGAAAAGATGAAATTGGTCGCCGGGTAAAATACTGGGTGCGGCCCGATATTGATAACCGAATTAAGGAAGGCAGCATCAAAGCTTTTTTCAATGCTAATTTAAAAGAAATTAAAGAGAAGGAAGTTATTATTGAAACCCCGGAAGGTGAAAAAGTACTTGAAAACGACTTCGTTCTAATGCTCACAGGCTATCGTCCAAATTTTGAGTTTCTAAAAAACATGGGGATTGATCTCTCTGATGACGGACGAAAAATTCCTCAATATAACGAGGAAACAATGGAAACAAATGTGAAAGGAATATACCTGGCTGGAGTTATTTGCGGTGGTGTAGAAACTCATAAATGGTTTATAGAAAACTCAAGGGTTCATGCTGCTATGATAATGAAAGATCTGGCTCGTAAAGAAACGGCTTAATTACAAGTGCACCCTCACCTGGCGCCTATTGTTTTTCTCATAATCCAGGTGCGCATCTTCCTTAGAAACACCACGGGGCCCGAGTCTATCTACCAGGATTCTAATATTATCTGAGCCTCTTTATGCTCATAAATTCTTGCTATTTCTATGGTCATTTCTTAAAAAAAAAGCGATCTCAATTATAAGATCGCTTTTCTAAGTTTTGAATAAAAGATTATTATCTACTCATCAGAACAACTTCCGAGGAGTTTAAACTATCATTTCTATTCAACAATTTTCCGTAAAATTCCAAATCACTTTGTTGGTCCTTAAATGATTTGTCCAACCATTTTGCAGCCTTGTTTATCGGAAATTTATATACTTTAATCTCTGGATAAGTATCTGGAGATTCAGACTCGTCAATTCCAATTTCAATTTGCTGTTTACTTTTATTGTAATAAACATACTTAGCAAGGAAATTGTGTTTAATAAGGCTAATAAATTCTTCAGGAAGTTCCTGGCAGGTTTCGCACTCTTCAATGTATTGTTTTACTAATTGACGAAGGCTTAGCCTAATTTCGTTGGTATTTAAATAAGATGCCATAGGTGTTAATTTTAGTGGTTTGCTAAGGCTAAATTATGTGGAAGTTTGGCGGGTGAAAATTTTTTATGCGTACTTTAACTTCAGATTGTTAATATATCTAAATTAAATCAATTTTTGGTAATAAAAAAATTAACGAAAACCTTTTCGCTCCAAGCAATTCAAAGTAAAAATGCGAATTCATTCTTAACTTTCTATTAGCATTTTTAAGGAAAGGACTCACAATAAGGATTGTTGAGGATTAGTGTAAGGAATTCAATCTTCTTTCGGCTATTTGTAAGCATAAAATCAAATCCAATATGGCTTCAAAATTAAGTGATATCCCCTACTCTATTCTTGAATTGGCTACGGTAGCCAAAAATTCCAGTGTCAAAGAAACTTTTGATCGAAGCCTTGATTTGGCTCAAAAAGCGGAGGAAATGGGGTATAGTCGATTATGGCTGGCCGAACATCATAATATGGTAAGTATTGCCAGTTCTGCAACCTCGGTATTGATAGGCCATATTGCTGAAGGTACGAAGAAAATTAAAGTAGGATCGGGTGGAATTATGCTTCCAAATCATTCTCCTCTAATCGTTGCTGAACAGTTTGGAACTTTAGGAACACTTTATCCTAACAGAATAGATCTGGGATTAGGAAGAGCCCCTGGGACCGATCAGGTTACTGCACAGGCAATTCGGTCAGACCGGATGAAGTCGGTTTTTAAATTTCCCGAGGAAGTAAAAGAAATTCAGAAATATTTTTCAGTAGAAAATGCTCAGGAAAAAGTAAGAGCCGCCGTTGCTGAAGGAGTTGATGTGCCCATCTATATACTGGGATCAAGCACCGATAGTGCCCATCTTGCTGCCGAACAGGGATTACCTTATGTTTTCGCCAGTCATTTTGCCCCGGCACAATTGCACCAGGCATTGAGCATCTATCATAATAATTTTAAACCTTCCAAATTTTTAGAAGAGCCCTACACTATTGCCGGTGTAAATATAATCGCCGCAGATACTACTGCTCAAGCTGAAAAAATATCGACTTCGCTTATAAAAATGATGCTTGGCGTTATGAGTGGAAATATAGATTATATGCAGCCCCCGGAAGATTTCACGAATGAACATAGGGAAATTCTTGCTCACCCAGGTTTTCAACGAATGCTTAAATATGCATTTATTGGCGATCCCGGAACTATAAAAGAAAAAACCGAAGCATTTCTACAGGAAACCGGTGTAAATGAAATTATGGCCGTTTCTCATATTTATGACCATCAAGAAAGGTTAAAGTCTTTTGAAATATTTTCGGAAATTATGAAGGGTAATATTTAAGATTGTAGTTTTATAATTTGCTGCCTTACTACAATAGGTAGATTTATACTAATATTAATTTTCCTACTGAAAATTCACCAAAAGCCACGGAGCATTTAATTATTAAAAACCTCTTCTTAGACCCCGAAATAAATTCGGGGTGACGTAGCTTTCGTCATGCTGAACTGGTTTCAGCATATAACACCTAAATTAGCAAACTATCTCGGATAAACTATTAGTTGCTAGAAATGACGTAAATAAATTACCATTGCGCAAGTCACGGGCATTTAAATCTCGCTCGCTTATCGATTAAAACAACAAAACCTCAAGAATTCTCAAGAGGTTTTGTTGTTTTAATTGAATTAGTAACCCCGGCAGGAGTCAGTTTAGGCTATCGCACCCTGCAATTATAAAGGCTTTCTATTTTGTGTTGACGATTTGTGAACCTTAATTTTGATTCGTTTTACGCTAATTTAATAATAAGGTTTGACTCCTGGAATAAGTCTTTGATTTTTAACAAAGTTCGCCAAACTTAGAACTCCTTTCTTAGATTAATCCCGAATCCATAAAGCGGCTCGGCTACATTGCTTAATTCCAGTCCTAATTGCACATTTAATTGGACAAAAGATTGCAACAAATTAATATCGAACAAGCCTGAAAAAACATCCCGATTGGGAGCATAAAACCTACCATACCTACCTTCGTTATGAGAAAAACTCATTAATAGCTTCCACGGGTAACTCACAAAGTAATTAGAAATATTCCCGGAGATCCCTAAGTGATGTGCACTAAACTTATTATTTACTACCTGGTCTAATTCTTCATCATAGGTGAAAAATGGTAGGCCTAAAATTCTGCGTTCGTAAGTGAATCCAGAATGATAGGTAACATAATTATTTAAATATTGATCACTTTTATGCGGTGCACTCGAATTGATACTCTGGTTTCGAGTATAGTAAAACTCATATAGAATTCCATTGACTAGACGGCGGTTATCATCAAAATCCAGGAAAACTCCATAGCGGCCATCGGGGAAATTAGCAAATCGGCTGCCGGTGCCATCTTCAAACATATGGTTGTATATGAAGTTAAGTTGCATTTCGGGCGAAAGTCTTTTTCTTATTTCCAATTCATAAGTACCTAAATGATTTCCTAGAACATTAATCTGATCTCCTACAACTGCATTTTCTCCACCTTCTCTTCCAGTAATCACTTTAATATAATCAGCTAGTCCGTCCGGTTGTTGACCCGATTCCGGGGAGTCTCCGGCCCATTGTGCAAAATGACGGATCCCTGCTTCCACTTCAAAATCAGGGTTAGGGCGATACACCAATTTAAAACCTTTGTGATGCAAGCGGGCATTACTTACAAAGCGATCTTCTCCCAATAGATAATCACTCCAGTACGCCTCAAAACCAAAGGCGGACTGTGAACTGAAAAAGATGGTTCGATTTGTTGCCAAAGATATTCCGGGCATCGGCCTGGCATTTAAGGACCATAAAATACTTTCATTAGTAGCGCTTAAACCTTTATAAAGTTCTTCTTCCTGTTTTCTTCCAATTACGGCTTCCAGCCAGTCATTATTATAGGCAGCATAAATTTCATCCAGAAATATTTCATCGCTAATTCCATCCTGGTATAGAATCCCGGCGCCGATCTCTAAAGAATTTCCATTTCTGAATTCTTTAATCGTCTTTGCTGAAATCCATCCCGAAATATTAGTTTCTTCTGAGATTCGCCCTCGCTGGTTATGATACATCCAAAAAGGAAGGCGTTGCAATTCTCCATCGTGTATATACCCATTAAGATTTACCGAACCCGAAAAATCCCATTGGGCTTGAGAGCTAATAGATATTAAGCAGAAAAAGCTTAAGAATAGTAATTTTTTCATTAATGAAATGGAAGTAAGTATTTTAAGTGATTAGTTAATAGTTAATTGGAAGTATGAGTAAATAGCAAGACTCAAAAAGATCCTAAAGAAGGAATGGCGTGCTCTCCCGGTATCCGTCATTGCGAAGGAGGTACGACTGAAGCAATCTTTTCTTGATATTATGAGAACAAGTCGAAAGATTGCCGCATTACCAATTTCCCTTTGGTCAATTGATAACTCGCAATGACAGGTAAAAAAACAAGAGTTTAATAAACTGCCGCTTTATTTAAAAGACGCATAATAAATGATTTTTTCTCTTCCCCGTATGCATAGCCATATTTATTACCATAGCCGAAGTTCGCCCATTTTACATCATTCAACACAAAATTAAGATCTTTAAACTTCCCATCTCTCTTAGAGTCCACTGCGAATTGTAAAAGTTTCTTTTCGGTATGGCCGGCCCTTACAACATATAAGGTAACATCTGCCCATTTATTGATAAGGAACGTATCGGTTACTAGTAAGGAAGGAGCAGTATCAACAATTACATAGTCATACATCTGTTCCAACTCCTTAAACATTTCGCCAGTTTTCTGTCGTCTCCAGAGTTCGGATGGATTCGGAGGAATAGTACCCGAAGGTAAAAGCTGCAGGTTAGGATTTTCGGTATTAGACTCCCTAATTAAGTCTTTTAGTTTGAGCTCGTCGTTAGCCAGGTAGTCGCTTACGCCAATATGTGACCTGGCATCTTTCTCAAATCTCTGCAGTTGAGGGTTTCTAAGATCAGCCCCCACAATTAGCACTTTTTTATTAGTATTTGCAAGGGTTGCAGCCAGGTTAAAGGAAACCAGGGTTTTGCCTTCTCCTTTTACAGTTGAAGTTACAAAAATGGTATTCCCAGTATCCTTATCTGCCGTATTTACAATAAGGTATTGCAAGTTGGTATGTAAGATCCTAAAAGCCTCGGCAAGTACGCTACGGTCGTTCTTTAAGACCATTTCATTATTTTTCTTCTCTACTCGAGGAATTTCTCCAACCACGGGAATTTCTTTCGCTTGCTGTTCGAGATCTTCTCTACTTCTTACCTTATTGTTAAGCAACCCCTTCAAATATATAATTAGAAAAGGGATTAAAAGACCAAGGATAAGTGATGCCAATAAGATTATTTTAGATTTTGGTGAAACCGGAGTACTACCGCTATAAGCATCATCTACAATTTTTGCTTTTGGAGCAGTCACTGCCAGAGATAAAGAATTTTCTTCCCTCTTTTCGAGTAAGAACAAATAAAGAGCTTCTTTGATATTCTGTTGTCTTTCTATGCCACGATATTGTCTTTCCTTTGATGGGACCGAAGATATTTGTGAACCAATAACAGCCATCTGCCTATCCAGATCTTTTTGAGCGATCCTAAAATTATTTCGCATTCGTTCCAAACTCTGTAAAACATTGGCACGCATCTGCTCAATTTGAGCATTAAGTCTTAACACTACCGGGTTCTCTTCGGTTGAACCACTTAAAACCCTATTTCGCTCAAGAACAAGCGTGTTATATTCCCCTATAAGTTCGTTGACTCCGGTTTCCTGAATTCCCAGGTTAGCCGGTAACAGATCCGAATTACTTCCTGTTTCCAGGTAAGTGATCATGGCATTGGCTAATTCCAGTTGAGTTCCTACCTCTTGCTGACGTTTTTTATAATCACTGGCATTTTCAATAAACATTTCAGATTCAGCCTCTATATTAGTAAGCTGGTTGGCTTCTTTAAACTCCTCTTTGCCGACTTCTACCGAGTCCAGCTCCTGGTTGATGATAGCAAGCCGTTCATCTATAAACTCAGCGGTGTTAGAGGCTACCAGGTTTTTATCTTGTATCGCCTGTTGATTATATTCCAAAATCAATTGATCCAGAATATCCTGTGCTTTTTCTCTTACAGGATCTACCAGACTCAACTCCAGCAAGCTCGAATTCTTATCGGTTAAATTAATTTGAACTGCTTCGCGATATTTTCCCACCACTGATGCTAATGGGCTAAAGCGTACTCCAATCTTTCCGGTCTCATCATCCCGATTTATCCCGGTTCTTTCTACTGTGACAGTAGCAAAATCTATAGTTACAGGGGCTCCAAACTTTCCTTCAATTATTTCCTCGGTTTCCGTATTAACGAGCTGAAATTTCTCTTCAGATTTTGATACTATATAGAAAGAATTTCCTGATTCTTCTTTAATAGCTTTCCTTAAACTCTCTTCATCTAACTGAATCGCCACCACTTCAAAAGGAGTATTAGAATAAAGCTCTTTAGATTTTATAGCTCCTTCTTCAAAATAAGTAATATTAAGGTTTAGCGCCTTAATAGTCTGGCTCATTAAGGTTTTAGACTTTAAGATGCCTATTTCATTTTCAATACTACTGGCGCCCATTCCACCTAACAGACCGAGGTCGGCAAAAGCCGCCATTTCAGAAGATGGCCCTTTGCTCTTTTCATCTTTAATAATGATACTTGCGGTAGTGCTATATTCTGCTGTGGTATATTTTAAATATATAAAACCAATGAATACACAAAGGATCACACCAATAATAAACCAGGGCCAGTAGCGTAGGTATTTTTCGAGTTCTTCCCTTAGGTTGATTTCTTCTTCCTGGGGGCGATTTGGGGTAGATTGTTGAGACATAAATTCTTATCTTGTTAAGAGTACTGCCACAGAAACCAATACTGAGGCTATTGAAATATAAACTCCGGCATTCCGGTTATAACTTGCACTTTGACGTTGCGGTGCATTAGGTTCAACATAAACCACATCATTTTGTTGTAAATAATAGTAGGGAGAATTAATAACGTTAGCATCTCCCAGATCGAGATAAGCATGCGTGGTAACACCGTTTTCTTCTCGCATTACTAAAACATTATCGCGTTTTCCATATATGCTCAAATCTCCAGCCATGCCAAGTGCCTGGGATAAAGTAAAATAAGCATCCTGAACATCAAAAGTCCCCGGGCGATTTACTTCGCCTAAAACACTAATTTGAAAATTAACCAGCCTTACATTTACAATAGGATCCTGTACGTATCTCTTTATTTGTGCTTTAAGTTTTGCAGCCAGTTGCTGTTGGCTAAGACCTTCTGCGGTTACCTGGCCAAGAACAGGAAAATCTATCTCTCCATTCTCTTCTACCAGGTAGGTTTGCAATTGCTGCCTTCCATTAACCGCCATTCCCATATCCGTTCCTCCCTGGGGCACGCCAATTACCGGAAGATTAAATGGTAAAGCGGCAGCTTGTTCCGGGGCGGAAACGCTAATAGTAAGTAAATCGTTAGGTTTAATTTTTAAGCTGTTTTCTTGTTGTTTATCCATAGCGGCTTCAGCTTTTTCCAATCCCTGGAAGTAAACGATCTCTTTTCGGGATACACAGGAGGAAGCAAGACTAATAAGCAGTAGACCTATTACAGATAATTTAAAAAACTGGGGCAATTTCTTCATTTTTGAAAATTTGGGCAAATATATTGATTCATGTTAATTTTTACTTAATAAAGTCGGCAGACTTGAGATATTGGCCGTCATTGCGAAAGAGGCACGATTGAAGCAATCTGTTCCTGAGACTTTGAAATCAATTCGAAAGATTGCCGCGTCATCAATTTTCCTGCGGTCAATTAATTTCTCGCAATGACGATACCCATGAAATTTTTGGTCAATTCAAAGTAGATACGACTGACGCAATCCGCCAACTAATTCTCTACCGTCTCTCTTCTTTGCCGATCGACTCTAATTCCTTTTGGTCTACCATATAGCATCGTTCTTCGTTGTGATTTTCTTTTTAGGCCGGCGAAAGCAATAGCTACAACCACAAAAATCCCTAGCATGGCGAGGCTCATGCCTATACTTCTTAGGTCTCGACTTAACATCATGTATAAAATAATAACCGCCAGGTTTAATCCGCCAAGTACAAAACTTGCTTTTTTATGGCTTAGGCCATTATCCAGTAATACGTGATGCATATGATTACGATCGGCTTCAAAAGGAGTTTTCCTGTTACTTAACCGAATAATTATTACCCGCAGTGTATCAAAAATAGGCAGGAATAAAACTGCCAGGGCAAACAATAATCTATTTTCGGGTACAAAACCTTCTCTCATTAGTGGTTCGTAGGGCTGCATTACCAGTATCTTAAGACTTAAAAAAGCAATCATAAAGCCTATCACCAGGCTTCCACCGTCTCCCATAAACATTTTCTTGCTCCCACGTGAAAAATTAAACCTGAGGAAAGCCGCTAAAATTCCAGCTACAGTAAGACTCAAAAGTACAAAATAAGGATGTCCGGTAGCATAAAAGACTAGAGCATAGGTAAGGGAGATCACAATTCCTGAAATCCCTGCCAAACCGTCTATACCATCTATTAAATTATATGCATTTATTAACGCAACTACTATAAGACCTTTGAATAAATAACCTAAAACAACAGGGATTTCAAAAATTCCCAAAAATCCGTGTAAGCTGGTAAGCTGTAGCTCTGGAGAGAAAATGATAAATCCCGCAGCAAATAGCTGACTTACAAATTTTAATTTGGCAGAAGAAATTACCAGGTCGTCTTTTAAACCAGCCATAAAAAGAAAGGTAAGCCCTATAATTAAATGGTTTCCGGTAGGCGAAGTTCTTAAAGCCTGCAATACACTGATCACAAGTACCAGCACCAGGAAAAAAGCAACACCACCGAAAGGAGGAATTGCGGTACTATGGGAACTGCGTTCATTTACTTCTTTCATCATGTTTTTTTCCCTGCTTACCCATAATACTTTAGGCGTAAAGTACCATGTAAGTACAAAAGCTAATAGAAAAACACAACCCGCAAAAAATAAGTAATACTTATGAAACAGATCCAAAAGGACCGCTTGATCTAAAATATTCATATAAGTAAGTTTTGGTTGGATAATACCGACCTGTAGGGAGATCTTACGTCATCCTGAACTTGTCACCTCGAGTGGAGTCGAGAGGTCAGAACCTGCCCCGATGATTTTTCGGGAATCTAATATTAATTGAAATTTTTATTATTTACACTTCAACGAAACCCATCATAAGCAATGAATGACGCAGATTTACTCTGAAATTGCTGTTGTGATGTCATCCTGAATTTATTTCAGAGCCTGCCCCGAAATTTAATCGGGGATCTAACTTGATTTGGACTAAGATTGCTTCTAAAATGAATTCTACTGTCATTGCGAAGGATGCAAGACTGAAGCAATCTATTGAATTAAGTCTTCACTTCTTCACGAATTGGGTTAACTTAGAAAAATTCTTATAAGCTAAAACTTTTAAAGGTTTTTTGATTCCATTTGCTTTTAACGTCCTAAAATCCTCGATAGATTTTAATTTGATATTTTTTAAACTACTATTACTGGCTCCGCCAACTCTCATTTTTGTAATTACCTGTGGCAGATAATGAAATTTTAAACTTTTATCACTAAATATTCTTAGCATCATATCATAATCGGCAGCAATTTTATAATCAAGATTGAATAAACCATGTTTTTTATAAACCTTTTTTCTTAAAAATAATGTGGGATGTGCGGGCATCCAGCCCTTATTCAATAAGGATGATTTAAAGTTTTGACTTTTCCAATAGCGAATGACTTTTGAAGTATCATTTTTATGAACATATTGCAAATCTCCATATACTCCATCAACATTTTCTTTTTGAAAAATGGTTTCAATTTTGGAAATAATATCTTTTGAAACAAAAAGGTCGTCGGAATGTAAAAAACCTATAATATCACCTGAAGAAAGTTTTACGCCTTTATTTAAAGCGTCGTAAATTCCATTATCTTTTTCCGAAATAATTTTCAAATTTCCTGAGTATTGAGTTTTTATGGTTTCAACAGTATTGTCCATTGATGCTCCATCTATTATTATCCATTCTACATCAGAATATTCTTGATGTTTTAAGCTAGAAATAGCTGTTAAAATATTAAATTCACTGTTAAAGGTTGCAGTGATAATTGAAATTTTCATTCTCTGATTTTTCTTTCTCTTATTTTGATAGCTGGATTACCTTGGTAAACTGAATATGAAGATAGATTTTTATTAGCTACAGAGCCAACAGCAAGAATAGAATGTGAAAACATTGTAACTCCAGGGCATACGATGGATTTTGCTCCCACCCAACTTCCTTCTTCTAGTTTAATATCTTTAACTATTAAATCAAAAGAACTTTTGGTATAATCGTGATTTCCACTTAATAGCATGGCTCCTTGTGATATACAAACGTTATCTTCTATAATTGTTGAACCTAAGTTATCAATCCAAACATTTTCTCCTATCCATACATTGTGACCAACTATTAATTTCCAAGGATATTTTATTTGAACTTGCGGCTTAATTGTAAATTTTTTTCCGATTTGAGCTCCAAATAAAATAAGTAATCTGCGCTTTGCAGAAGAAGGAATTGGTATTGAGGAATTTATAGTTATAAGGTTGATGATGTACCAAAGGACGATTTTAAATTTTGAACCTGGATGGTACCATTTATTGTCATAGGAGGATAAAAGTGTTTTTTTCATATTATTTGAGGTAAACAAAAGAAGGTTTTTCAATTTTTCCGCAGACCCAATCATATAAACCTATCATTTTATTACCTACGGCTTCCCAAGTATACTTTTCCTTTACCAATTCGAAACCGTTATTACCCATATTTAGTAATTGATCCTCTCCCATTGCAAATAATGTTTCTAGACCGTTACTAATACTTTTAGTATTAGTTTCTATATAGATAGCAGCATTAATTTCAAAACCTTCTTTTAAATTACATTCAGGAGTCATTAAAACGGGCAGTTGGTACGACCAGGCCTCCAAGATAGACATTGGTAAGCCTTCACTGAAGGAAGGTAATATAAAAGCATCGGCACTTTTAAATAAAAGTTGTTTTTGCATTCCAAAATGAGGGCCAACAATCTTAACAGAAGATTGTAAATTTAATTTTCTTATTAATTTCATAAGTAATTTTTGGTGGTTGTCTTCATCCGGACCAGCTATTACAAGATTCCAAGAGGAATCATTTTTGGACGCCCAAGAAATTATCAGATTTTCTAGTCCTTTTTTAGGGTGAATACGTCCTAAATAAAGTAATGTTTTTTTACTCGTTTTAGAGATCGTTTTCAAGCTTTTAGAAGGAAGGTTAACACCATTTGGAATTATTGCAATAGGTACTTTTGGAATTAATCTTCTAATCTGAAGATATTCTTCTTCACATAGGGCGTGAATACAATGTGCCGATTGGAGATTTTTTTTTTCAAACAACGAAAAAAATATTTGTTTCTTAAGTTTCCCATTATTTAAAGCCCATTGGTCAAGCATGCCATGGGTTGAAATTACTTTTTTAGAACCTTTGGAATGTTGAAGCTTAAAGGTTAATACTGAGGTGTATATCCATAGGCTATGTAGGTGTATTACATTATTTCTATTTACTGAGTTATATAGCTCTTTCCTGAACTGCCTTGAATAGAAAAATTTATTTATTATTGGTTTTTTATTTTGAAATAAATTTTTCTTTCCAGGAAGCTTTTCACTATCAATGTCACTATAATCATCTTTATATCCCCAAAAGGTCATATTAGAGTACGGTGAACAGTGAAACGCCTTTGTAGAATATAGATCATTTATAACTGCAAATATTCCTCCTCCGTTTCGAGAAAGAAAGGGGTTAATTATATGTAGCCTCATTTTGTATTTTCCGGATTGCTTTCAGATATTAATTTTTCAATTACTTTAATTTGATATTCTGGATTGTAATGCTTATCAATTATTTCATAACATCTTTTGCGAACAGCTTCTCTATCAGGGTTTTTTCGTAGCCATTGGGTGGTTTTAATTATTAGATCTTCCATATCATTTTCCGAAAAATAAAAACCGTTATATCCATCTTTTATTGCCTCAACTTCAGGCATTTGATTTAAAAGATTTCCATGTGTACCAACCGGTGTACCAAAACTAAGACTGTGAATGGCGGTAAGCCCAACATTTCCGGGGGAAATACACAAATCTGCTAATGATAAGTGCTCCCCAATTTTATCTTCTTCATAACAGGCGCCTGAGAAATATAGCCATTTTTGTTCAAGACCTTTTTTACCTTTTTGCATTAAATCTGACTTCAGTAGGCCGTCTCCAATGATTAAAAGATTTACTGTCTGTTTTAACGAATTTATTTCACTTATTGCCTGTATTAACATATCCAATCTTTTAACAGGTGTTAAACGCCCAATAAAAACTATTGTTGGCAAAATTGGATTTTCAAAAAAAGAGAATATTTCCTCCTTTCTCATTCCATTATTTTTATTTCGTAAATTTTTATGTTTCTGGTAATCTAAAGAGTTAAAAATTACATGCAAATTTTTTGGATTAAATCCTGCTTGAACCATTAAATTCTTTCCCCGATGTTCATATAAAAGATGTTGATTAGCTAAACTATAAAATGTTCTACGAATATTCTTTTTTATTTTTCCTTCGTTACCATAAAACCCATGGCCCCAAAAAATAACTGTATGACCTTTAAACCTGCATATAATAGCCGCAATCCAGGTAGAAATACAATACATTTCCCCTAGAAAGATATTAATCTTAGCATTAGTATAAAGACAAGTTTTAATTACTCCAGTTTGCCATATCAACGCTTTTTGTTTAAACCAAAAATTTTTAAGAATATGAAAATGATGTTTAAAAGGTTGAAATACAAACTCATTGAGGTCTATTTTTTTAATCTTGGAATAATCATTTAAACCGTAATAGAAATGGAAATCCATCTTTTTATGAGAAATTAGTTTTTCCCACAGACCTTTACGATAGTGCGGTGCAATATTGGTAAATATGTTAATTCTCATATAATTTTGGATAAGAACAGAATAATGAAATTATTTTAAATGTTGAATCATGAATAACTGTTTTCCTGATTTGGTGGTTTCAAAATCTGACCCAAAATTAATTACTACCTTAACTTCATTATTGCATGATAAGATCTTTATAATTTCCTCTTGGTAATTTTTATTCCAAGTTTTGTTTGGGGTAATTCTGACATTCACTTCTCCAGGTATTGTTTGCTTTAATTGCCATTTATCGATTCCTTCAAAGGCTTTTAAATGAGCTCCAAAAATTAAACTTACCAACATTATTTTTTTGTTCCATTTTGTAACAATATAATCTTGTGTTCTACCAAAAATTTCCTTTAAAATGACAAAACCATTCTCTTTCCCTCCATATCTTGCCAGATCTCCCGTTCTATAACGAATAAACGGCTGATAATGATTACTGAGAGAGGTGACTACAATTTCTCCTATTTCTCCAATTTGGACTGATTCATTGTTTTCATTTAAAACTTCTGTTATACCATAAAATGGAGAACAATAGTATTCTAACTTATTAGGATAAGTGAAAGCAAAACAAGCACTTTCGGTCATTCCGTATTGAGGTAATATTTGGCAGTTGAAAGCTTTTTTGTTTATCTCAATTTGTTTGTCATAGATAACTTCAGAAGTTAGCATGATTCCTTTTAAAAACGAAAATTCATTTTGAATTCCTATTCTTATAATTTGTTCTGCTAAAAAAGTCATTGTGGATGGGTATCCCCGGAGAACTGCAGGTTTATCAGTAAGGATTTTATCAATGTAATGACTGGCATTTTTTTCAGTTAACAGGGTTGCAGAAAAATGGACTGATCCAAAAGGAAAATTACGATATTTCCTTTTTTGAAGCCAAAACTTATTTCTTTGCTGGTCTTCTTTGGAAATTTTAGTCCCATTAAATGTGTAGATCAGATCCGAAATTTTGAAATTAATCCGTTGGAAAAAAAAGTTTTGATGAGCGAACTCTACATCCCGAACATGAGGTGAGGTGAAAAAATAAAAAGGGTTTCCTGTGCTGCCGCCAGTATTTTGAAAGCTCCTTGGCGAAAAAATTGAAGAAGATTTAAATTGTTTATCAAGTTGTTTTATCAAGCTTTTTTCAATGACCGGGAAGTCTTTTAATGAAGGGTCATTTTTTAATTCGTTATCTCTTAATAATTTTTTATAAAAAGGTAATTTTAAAGCTGTTTTCTTTACTTTTTCGAACTCCCTTTTCTGATAACTTATATGGAATTTAGTTCCTCTATTCCAATCAGATAAAATTAGCTTAGCAAGTTTTCTTCTTTGAAAATATGAAATAGGCTCTCTTAAAATGAGACAAAAAATATAATACAATTTATACATTATATTGTAACAAGGTCTTAGTGAAAGTTTCAGTGCTGTGGTTTTCTACATATTTTGCAAATAGTGCTTTAGAACTATCAAAGTTCCTACTATGGAAAGTTGTAATCGCTTTAGAAATATTTGCAGGTATAGCTGTATTGGTTTGTAAACCTAAATTATATTCCTTTACTAGCTGTCCTATTAACCCATTTTCGGGACCGATAATGGGTTTGTTAAATGCAGCAGCTTTACCAACTATTCCGCTCGACCCTTCTAGTTGTTGGTGTAAGCATAAGACAACGTCTGAGGAATGTAATAACTTGTGAAATTTTTCATCCGAAATCCGCTCTAAAATTACTTTCTTAAATAAAGAGGGGAATGTTTTTCTTATAGATTCTATTTCCTGGTTTATTTTATGTTTGTTATGTGGGCAGTTACCTGCAATTGTAAAAGAGATGTCAGGTAAAATAGCCGTAGGTAGAATTTTTAGTGTTTCAATTAAACAATTTATCCCTTTACGCTCCGAAACTTCACCTATGAACAAAAAATTAAGGTTTGGATTTTCCCCTGTTTTTTGTGCAATTTTTGATTTTGGTACTTTAATTGGATCTACTAGTTTTTTAAATTTGTCAGTATTAAAATGTTCATTGAAAATAGAGGCGCCAATATCGTCATTAAGTAAAAAAATATTACCAATGTTATTTGTTCTCAATAAAAATTTAAAATAAAGGTGTTTTAGTAATTTCTCTCTTTTCTTTAAGTTCGGTTTCTGGAGAAACGGCATGAAATAAATACATGATATCTCACAGGATTTCAACATTAGAAGAGGTGTAGCTCGGAAATAATGATTGAGGTTTAAAAAACAACACTTTTTTATTTGTTCTGTCCGTATGACGGTTTTTATAAAATTTATCTCCTTACAAAGATCCTTGAAAGTTATAGCTGGTAATCTTGTAAGAAAAGTAAGATTATCATGATTTTTCAAATGATTCCTTTCACGAATAAAATTAGGGTGAACAATAAAAAAAGTAGGCAAATTAACTTCAATCGCTTTTTCTATTATAATTTCAAGATATTCGGAGTGATGACCTTTAAATTCTGTATCAATGAACAAGTGCATTAGCGTGTTCTTTTTTATAAATTAAAAAATTAGAATTAATAGCTATAATAGGAAGCCAAAGGAGTGGGTCTAGAATTGAGGTGCTCATCATTCCAGTAAATAACCTAGTAAGAAAAAGAACCATAAGCCAGCTATATGGAGCTTGAGACAGTAACATTCTTTTTCCTTTTCTGAATGTTACAAATAAAATACTTAGAAATAAAAAGCCTCCTAAAAAACCCGTTGACATGAAACTTTCTAAATACATATTATGAGCAACATACTTGCTGTTCTTTTCTTCAATTCCAGAACCGAGAATAGGCTGGGATAAAAACTGATCCAATCCTCGTGTCCATGTTCCCAACCTGTAAGAACCTGCATCCTTGTCGCCTCTTTGGAGCTCAACTACTAATTGATCAAACCGAGATAGTATTTTCGATCCGCTAAGATCTAGGATATATATAAAGGCAACTGATGCTATGGAAATTATTAATAACATCTTTAGAAAATCCTTAGCATTTTTCATCTTAAAAAAGATTAGCGTTAAAAGAACAAGCATTCCTGCTAAAATGGAGCTTCTTGTCCCTCCCCAGACCATTGCAAATATTGATAAAATTAAAAAGGAAAAATTAAAGAAGCTTCTTTTTCCTTTATTAATCAACTCCCATAGCAAAATTCCGAAAAGAGATAATCCAATTGAAGAAAAGGCCATAGGACTAATTAAATCCTCGCTCGAATAATCTGAAACATGTTGTATTGATCTATAGTCGCCTCCAAGTATATCTTTATATAAATATAAACCTAAGATTAAAAAAATTATACAAGAATATTTAAAACCATTCTTTGCTTTCTCCGAAGCGTCAGGGCTTAAGAGATAAGAAAACGCTAAAGAAGGTAAAATTACCATAGACCCAAACCGGAGTAAGTATGTTTCCCCAGGAATACCAGTTTGAACAGGAAAAAGAAAAGTATCTGATAAGATTCTGAGCAGGATAAAACTATAAAAGAGAAATATTGCTTTTAAAACATAGTTGCTGTGGTAAATGATGTACAATCTATATCTAAAAAAAACGAATAAAGATATAAGTGAAAAAAAGATCCGATAAGGAATTGTAAAAGTTTGGCTAATTTCAGTGAGGGAAAGAACGTAAATAAATAGAATTAAAATTTGTGGTCCCCATAATCCTAAAAAGTAAAGAAGGAACGGAATTGAAACTAAATTCGAACTAAGTTTTTTTATTATACTCATTTATAAAAAAACATTATAATGCTTTATTTCTCCAGGAGGAAAGATCTCTGTCGATGATTTTTTCTAACCTTATAATATCTTCTTTGTAGAAATTTTGAAGAATATCCTGCGTCTTTTTATTAGGATGGAGTTTTCTTTTTTTATAAAATAATCTTTTAAATAATTTCATTTTAAGAGAAAAGAAAAATTTTTCTGGGATCAGGTTTTTCAACAGACTAGTTAAGCGCAATGAATGTAAGGTTTTTAAAAAGAACCTTTGGTCGAGATTTTCGTTATAATTATAATATTGGGGTAAAGAAAACGGGGATAAATTTAAAAATCTATGTATTTCATCCAGAATGGATTGAGGGTCTTTTACAAAATCTTCAAAAAGAACTACTTTTACTTTTGAAAAATTTTTGCAATAAGCCTCTACCTGCGAACTATAAAGACCAAGGTTCTTATGATACCAGAATGAATTATATCCCTTTCTAATTCGGCTGTTTTCTTTTGCAATTTCTTGTTCAATGTTGGATCTATGTGTATTAAACAAATAATTAATGTTAGAAATTGCTCTTGCTGTCGGTTCTCTTAAGAATATTAAAATAGGGATATCCCCTAAATATTTTTTAATTTCTGGTATTACCTCCTTATGATGGTATAAATAATGTACACTCGCTTCACCGGAACATTTTTCATCCTGGTCCTTGAAAATTTTGAAGTATTCATCCTCATCTAACACTGAAGAACTCAGTATTCCATTAATTGAAGGATCTTTTGGACTAACATTTAATAGTACCTTCCTTGCAAAGAAACGAAGTTCTTTTTCATTAGGTATAAAAATATCAGGATGTTCATTTAAATATTTCGCAGCTGAAGTTGTTCCCGCTTTTGCGGCTCCGACTATTAGAAAATTTGGCTTACTCATTTTTTTATGATTCCCAGATTCCAGTTGCCTTTCCATTAATTATTTTATTATATTGAATTTTACGAAGAATTAAGTATAGTAAAATGGAAATATTGGTGGCCATTATAACACCAGCAGAACCAAATCCTAAATTTTTTGCAAAGAAAATGGATAGAGGGATATTTAAAGCTAAAGTGAAAATATTTGTCCACATTTGTAAATTTAGTTTTCCTGTTCCATTTAAGAAATAAGTATAAATTTGATTGTGAGTTTGAAGTAAAACAAATATTGCCCATTGCAAAGCAAGAAAAAATGGGACTTCTATATTTTCACCAACCCAGAAATTTAGGAAAGGATAAAACACAAACAGCATGATCAAGATCATCACACAAATCCCTAACCAACCTAAATTTAATTTTTTAATAAGATTACTAATCCAAGAAAAATCTTTTTTTGCATATGCTTCGGTGATGGCGGACCAAAACGGAGTCATGACAATAGTAAATAGTAAAAGTGGAATACCAAAGTATTTCTGAGTTATTTGATAGGGGGTCACTTCTTTTGGACCTAAGAGATGAGATATTATTAAATTATCACTCATGAAAAGCATAGTTACTCCAATTTGAATTATGAAAAATTTACCACCCAGACCTAATAAATCTCTAATAATTTCTTTGTCAAAATATTTCCAAGTAGGTTTAAAATTTTTATAACGTCCCGAAAAAAAATAGATTGATATTGTTATCAAGATAATTAAAGGGCATATCAAAAATATTCCTGCATAAAAAATTAAATTTTCCTCACCATAGAAAATAACCAATGCCGATAACCCAATAAGAATGAATAGCTTTGTAAGTGTATTAATAATGTTACTTAGGAAAGGCATCTGTTTAGCTAAAAAAACTGAAGAGATAATTTTACTAGTTAAATTTAAGGCAAAGTAAATGGTTAATAGAATCATTAGAGAAGCTAGAATATCTTCTGAAACATCATCAGTGTTTAAAATTGCTTGCCAATTAATTTCTGGTACTATTATCAATCCTATAAATAATGTACTCAGGCTGATAAATCCAATTGTAAAGTAGATTGTACTTGTATATTTTTTTGCCGACTCTAGGTCATTTTCACTTAAAGCAACCGTTAATTTGTTTCTATAACCGTGGGACATACCTAAATCAAAAAAGTTGAACCAGTTAATTAGTGAAAATATTGTTAGCCAAATACCATAAGATGCTTGAGTTAAATATGTAAGCGATAGGGGGACTAATAAAAATTCAAGAACAATATCAAAAAATTTAAGCCCAAATGAACTGATTATATTTTTCTTAGCTAGTGAGGTTCTATCCCCTCCTCTGTTTACAAATTCTCTAAACCTAATTAATAATCCGCCCATTCTTAAACACCTATAGCTCTAAATTGAAATCCTATTTTTTCTTTGATTTTCGAATTTAGGATATTTCTGCCATCGAAAAGAAAAGCCGGCTTTAACATTTTATCATAAATATTAGCCCAATCGAAGTCTTTAAATTCACCCCATTCCGTAAGAATAGCTATCGCATGAGCTTTGTCACATGTTAAATAAGGATCTTTAACAACAGTAACGAGTTGTCTATTTTCTAATTCCGTTCGTGTACCCAAATAATCCAGATCGGCATAGATCTGTTCTTCGGTTACTTTGGGATCATAAACCACGATTTCTGCCTGTTCATTTAAAAGATAGTCGGCTACATAAATAGCTGCAGACTCCCTGGTGTCATTAGTATCCTTTTTAAAGGCCCAACCTAATAGTGCGATCTTTTTACCGGAAACAGTATTAAACAAGGTTTTTACAATATTTGCGGCGAATCTTCTCTTTTGATAATCGTTCATGATGATCACCTGCTCCCAATAATCGGCTACTTCATTTAAGCCAAAAGATTTAGCGATATAAACCAGGTTTAAAATATCTTTCTGGAAGCAACTACCTCCAAAACCAACGGAGGCATTAAGGAATTTCGAGCCTATCCTTGAATCCATTCCAATAGCTTTAGAGATCTCATTTACATCGGCTCCTGTATGTTCACATAATTCACTCATTGCATTTATACTAGACACTCTTTGGGCTAAAAATGCATTTGCGGTTAACTTGGAAAGTTCAGAAGACCAGACATTAGTTGTCAATATCTGTTCTTTTGGAACCCATGAGGCATAAACATCTACCAAAGCCTCCATCGCCTCTTTGCCTTCTTCGGTATCTACATTACCTCCAATAAGGATACGATCAGGATTATGCAAATCATCGATTGCTGTACCTTCAGCCAGAAATTCTGGGTTGGAAAGTATCTGGTAATTGACTCCATTCCCGGTATTATCAAGAATATTCTTCAAAGCCTCTGCAGTTCTAACCGGAAGTGTAGACTTTTCAACCACGATCTTATCTGTTTTAGAAACACGTGCGATCTGTCGGGCGCATAATTCTATATACTTAAGATCTGCTGCCATACCCTTACCTATTCCATAGGCCTTGGTAGGGGTATTTACTGAAATAAAGATCATTTCAGCGTCATCTATCGCAGCATCAACTTCTGTAGAAAAGAACAGATTCCTCCCTCTTGCTTCCTTTACTACATCAGACAGTCCTGGTTCATAAATTGGAATATTATCTAAATTCTGATCATTCCAGGCAGCGATACGCTTTTCATTGATATCGACTACCGTAACTTTAATCTCCGGGTTCTTTTGAGCAATAACCGCCATCGTAGGACCTCCTACGTAACCGGCGCCTATACAACAAATATTTTTAACTTTTGTCACTCTAACTTTTATACCAATTATAAATTGAAGTAATACCTTCTTCAAGTTCCACCTTATGCTTCCAGCCTAAACCATGTAATTTAGAAGGATCGGTCAGTTTTCTCATCGTACCATCAGGTTTTGAGGTATTAAAAACCAGTTCCCCTTTAAAGCCAATGATCTCTTTAATGGTTTCGGCAAGATGAGCAATGGAAATTTCCTTTCCGGTACCAATATTTATATGGGTGTTACGTATTTCTGCCTGATCCAATTGAGACCCTGAATCAAGTTCAGGGTGACCTTCGATCGTATCTTTGAAATCACGGTTTTCCATCAGGAAGACACAAGCATCAGCCATATCTTCACTCCAAAGGAATTCACGCATTGGTTTCCCACTACCCCAGATCTCTACCGCTACTTCCAGTTCTTCTTCATAATCAGAATCTCCACCGGCTAATGCAGCAGCCGGCTGTATATTCAGGCCGTATTTAGCCAACATTTTGAGGATCTCCTCTTTGGAAGCTTCACCATTTAGTCCTTCAATAGGTCTTGCATTAAGGTCATTTTTTATACTTTGCCAATCATTATTTTCAAGTGCTTTACCCAAATGTATCTTTCTCACCAGGGCAGGCAAAACATGGGAAGTTTCCAAGTTAAAATTATCATTGGGGCCATATAGGTTAGTTGGCATTACCGAGATAAAATTAGTACCATATTGCAAGTTATAATTCTCACACATTTTGATACCCGCGATCTTAGCGATAGCATAAGGTTCATTGGTATACTCCAGCTTATCCATCATCAATGCATCCTCAGTCATCGGCTGTGGAGCATTTTTAGGATAGATACACGTACTTCCCAGGAACAACAATTTTGTAACCCCATGAACGTAAGCCTGATGAATGACGTTGTTCTGGATCATCAGGTTCTCATAAATAAAATCTCCGCGATACTTATTATTGGCGACAATTCCTCCAACTTTTGCTGCGGCCAGGAACACATATTCCGGCTTTTCTTCAACAAAGAATTGCTCGACAGCAGCTGCATTGGTAAGATTCAGTTCTGCATGAGTTCTCAATACAAAATTTTCAAAACCTTTTGCTTTTAGATTTTTAAGGATTGCCGAACCAACGAGTCCGCGATGACCGGCGATGTATATTTTAGAATCTTTATTCATTCTTTCAATTTTATTAGAGATTTCTCTCCCGATTTCTCGGGATCGAAATGACAATGAGACCCTGAAACTAGTTCTGGGTGACGTTTACAGGTTACTCGAAATAATTAAGAGTTTGATATCCTTCTTCCTTAAGGTATCGGTCTTTTCTCATCAACTCAACATCGCTCTTCATCATATCTTCTACCAATTCCTTAAGATCATACTCTGGTGTCCAGCCCAATTTTGTATTTGCTTTTGTAGCATCCCCTATTAAGAGATCTACCTCTGTAGGACGGAAATATTTAGGATCTACGGCAAGCACTTCTTTACCTTCATCCAGCAGAAAATCAGGATTTGAGCAGGAAACCACATAGGCTTTCTCATCAACCCCTTCACCTTTGAATACAAGTTCAATTCCAACTTGAGCAAAAGCCATTCTTACGAATTCTCTAACCGGAGTTGTTTTACCGGTAGCGATCACCCAGTCTTCAGCCTCTTCCGCCTGCAGGATCATCCACATCATACGCACATAGTCCTTGGCATGCCCCCAGTCCCTTTGCGCATCCAGGTTGCCCAGGTAAAATTTATCCTGTAACCCTAGAGCTATCCTTGCCGCTGCTCTTGTAATTTTCCTTGTTACGAATGTCTCACCCCTTAATGGTGATTCATGATTAAAAAGAATTCCATTGCAGGCATACATCCCATAAGCTTCACGATAGTTCACTGTGATCCAGTAAGCATACATTTTCGCTACAGCATATGGAGAGCGTGGATAAAACGGTGTAGTCTCAGATTGCGGCACTTCCTGCACCTTTCCATAAAGTTCTGAAGTAGAAGCCTGGTAGATACGAGTCTTTTTTTCGAGACCTAATAAACGAACCGCATCCAAAATTCTTAAAGTACCAAGCCCATCGGCATTTCCTGTATATTCAGGAATTTCGAAAGAAACATGAACATGGCTCATCGCAGCAAGGTTATAGATCTCATCGGGCTGAATCTCCTGGATCAAACGGATAAGGTTCGTGGAATCTGTCATATCTCCGTAATGAAGGATAAAGTTCCTATCCTCTTCATGTGGATCCTGGTATAAATGATCTACCCTATCAGTATTGAACTGAGAAGATCTCCTTTTAATACCGTGAACTATATATCCTTTCTTTAGAAGGAATTCACTCAAATAAGCTCCGTCCTGCCCGGTCACCCCGGTGATTAATGCTACTTTTTTCATTTTATTAAACTGAGAAGCTTAAAGCGATACGCAATAAGCTGAATTTATAATTAAACTAATGCAGTATTTTCGTTCTCCAGAAACTGGTAAACCTTTTTCACATCCTGTGACTGCTCTCTTGAAAGGACAAGGTTCGCATCTGGGGTACAAACCAGGATAGAATCCTGAAGTCCCACAAAAGCAGAAAATTTTTCTGAGCCAATGACCATATTCCCCGAATCATCTACAGGATGCCCCTGTTCTTTCAAGTAATCGTAAACAGCTTCAAAACTTCCCATATCGCTCCATTCAAAGTTTGATGGAACCACTTTAATCTTTTCGCTTTTTTCCATCACCGCATAATCAATACTAATCGCGGGAATTTCAAGGGAACTTTCCTCTTCCAGGTTTCCATCTTTAGCTTTCTGCCAGGCATCCAGCGAAGCTTTATAAACCTCAGGGCTATATTTTTTTAATTCTTCCAGGAAAATACCTGTTTTAAAACAAAACATTCCACTGTTCCATAAGAATTTGCCCTGCTTTAAAAAGTCTTTAGCGGTTTCTTCGTTGGGTTTTTCGCGAAAAGAAAGTACCGTTTCATCTCTATATTCAATATAACCAAAGCCCGTTTCCGGTTTTGTAGGTTGAATTCCGAAAGTCACAATATTATTTTCTTGTGCCAGTTGGATAGCTTTTTGAACCGCAATAGAATATTCAGGGCCTTCCTGGATAATATGATCGGCTGGCGTAACCAACAAAATATCTTCTGACTGAGCACTAAAGGCCGCAAAGGCAATCGCCGGAGCAGTATTTCTTGGGGTGGCTTCTACAATATCTATATATTCTGTAAGACCAGCTTTTTCGAGACTTGCTGCAGACAAATTTCTATTGCTCTTATTCCCCACCACCACAAGTTTATCACAAAATGGAAGATTGCGCTTTACTGCTAATTCAAACAAAGAATTTTCGGAAAAAATTTCTAAATATTGTTTCGGTCTGGATTTCCGGGAAAGCGGCCAAAGCCTGCTTCCTACTCCCCCTGTTAATAATATGTGATTGATACTGCTCATTTATAATTATGTGATATGTATTCGCAAAAACTCAAAAGCATAGCTATAAACATTTTATAAAATGCTCTACTCTGACAATTAAAACTTTAGATTTTTTTACCGCCGGAATGCGGTTTGGATTTACACCATAAACATTTTTAACTCTTTCGCAATGTAGGGTGTTGCGCAAGCAGGGTGTTATTTTTTAGTAGGTAGTCTTTAGACTATAGTCCGTAGACGGTAGATTTGGTTTTTATTCGGTTATCGGTTATCAGTTGTGAGTTCTCAGTGGTCGGTTGTCGGTTGATTAATTTAATAATCTAAAACCTTACGACTGAATACGGCTTCGCCACAGTGAGTCACATTTTGACTCTCGCTAATCTTAATTTTATGTTAATTTCACTCTAATCTTTTGCGAATATAAACAGCTAAGTTTAGAGAAAATAACGGAAAACCGTAATGAATATGTGCTTTCCGTTAAGGCCGCAAAGATAAACGATCGCAGAAGGTTTAAACAAGCCTTATTTGTTAAAATTTTTAGGAATTAAGATAGTTTTGTTTTACATTTTTTTAACTGTTTTGAAGTCAGGGATTTATTCAGATTTACAACAAAATACTTCAGGTAAAATTAGGAGGTACAGAATAATTTAGACGGAAGCTTAAAAACCGCAGCAAGGAGTAAGTGATATTGAATTTAACGACCTTTAAATAGAAAAGTTTAGGTTCAGTTAAGAAACTTCAATTTTAAGCCAAAAAATCTTCTTATAATTTCGCCACACCCCTCACCCTACTCCTAAAATTCTTAACATATTAAGAGATTTCATTAACGCTTTTTATATTCCATTTCAAATTAATCTGAACTCTTTTCGCAATAAGCCGATCGGTCGGTTAAAGTTTAGCTAAACCACTTTCCTTAAACTACTTTAAAGGCTAGTTTTGAAGTATGATTGAGAAGAAAATATTTAACGATACAGCGACAGCATTTAGATTAAAGTCTGATTTAGAACTTAATAGAGCCTTACTTCTATTTAATGTAATGGGAATACCTTCCCTGATTAAACCGGGAATTTTATTGACCAAATTTTCCCTCAAGGCTAAACTCCCAATACAACCACTAATTAAGAATACCATCTTTGACCAGTTTTGTGCAGGAACCAGTAAGGACGATTGCAAACCGGTTATTAAAGAAATGCACGAAGTAAATCTCTCCAGTATTCTTGATTATTCGGTAGAGGGAAAGAAAACCGAAGAAGAATTTGATTCGGCATTTCGGGTGAAAAAAGATCTTATAAAATTTGCCAAAGAAGAAACAGAGATTCCATTTGCTATTTTTAAACCAACAGCACTTGGTAGCTTCGAAATTTGGCATAAACTCAGTTCCCACGTTAATCTTGATGATAAAGAAAAAGAAGAATGGGAGAAAACAAAAGCGCGGGTTGAAGGTCTTTGTGAAGAAGCACACAAGCAAGGCGTCCGTTTATATGCAGATGCTGAGGAGAGTTGGATGCAGGATGCAGCCGATGATCTTATGGAGGAAATGATGGAAAAATATAATACCGAAAAGGCACTTATTTTTAATACTTTTCAATGTTACCGATGGGACCGACTGGATTATCTAAAAGAGCTGCATACTAAAGCCAAGGAAAAAGGTTTTAAAATTGGAGCAAAGATAGTTCGCGGTGCTTATATGGAAAAAGAGAATAAAAGAGCTAAAAAGTACGGGAAGAAATCTCCTATTTGCGAAAGTAAAAAAGCTACCGATCTTCATTTCAACAATGTCCTGGCTTACTGCCTTGATAATATCGATGACATCGCCGTCTTTATAGGAACTCATAATGAAATGAGCAATTACCTGGCGGTACAGATCATGGAAGACCAGGGAATCGCAAAAGATGATCCCCGGGTATGGTTTAGCCAGTTATACGGAATGAGTGACCAAATTAGTTATAATCTTGCCAGCAAGGATTATAATACAGCGAAGTTGGTTCCTTTTGGTCCGGTTAAAGACGTGGTTCCTTATTTATTAAGAAGGGCCGAAGAGAATTCTTCTGTAGAAGGACAAACCAATAGAGAGTTGAATTTACTTAGAAGAGAAAAACAAAGAAGAAAAGTAGCTCCGGAAGCGAGTTAAAATTCATCACTTAGTATAAATAAAAAGTTCGGCTGGAAAGTCGGACTTTTTTACTTTTTAATTTTAACTGAAATGATCTTTGAACACTTGTTTAGCTGCATTATAACCACCCATTCCGTGAACGCCTCCCCCGGGAGGAGTTGAAGAAGAGCACAAATAAACATTATCATTAGAAGTCTTATAAGGGGAAATTTTAGCTACAGGTCTTGTGAATAATTGGGTAATATCCTGCCGCCCGCCGTTGATATCGCCTCCCACCAAATTAGGATTAAAAACTTCCAATTCCTTAGTGTTCATAGTGCTTTTAGCAAGTATCAAATTTTTAAATCCCGGGGCAGCCTTTTCAATTTGATTTTCGATAATCCTAGTACAATCTTCTTCACTGCCATTAGGTACATGGCAATAGGCCCAGGCAGTATGTTTCCCCTCCGGCGCCCTGGTTTTATCAAAAACACTGGGCTGAACCAATAACACATAAGGATGTTCCGAAATTTTTCCTTCAGCTGTAAGTTGTTCCGATTTTTCCATTTCCTCAGGACTAAATCCAATGTGAATGGTACCTGAGCGTCTACATTTATTACTTGTAAAAGGAATAGGACCGTCTAATGCCCAATCTATTTTGAAAACTCCGGCACCATATTTATAATTTTCTAAACGTTTTCTATAACTCGAACTTAGATCCAGGTCATCAATTTGCAACAATTGCCGGGGTGTGAGATCATAAATTTGAATTTTACTTTCGGGAAGTTCAGAAACTTTTTTGATTGGAGTATTTAAAACCATCTCTCCGCCCAGGTCTTTATAATAGTCTAATAAAGCTTCAATTAGTTTTCCTGCCCCTTGTTTAGGAAATGGCCAGCCATTTAAATGCGCCATCAATCCAAGCACTACCCCGAAAGACGAAGAAAACAAGTTTGTTAATGGTAGGGTAGAATGTGCAGCTGCGCCATAAAACAAAGCTTTAGCATCCTCCTCTTTAAAAAGAGAATTGGTCAGAAATTTAGCGGACGGAAAAGCCTTTAAGCCAAACTTTAAAAATTTTATAGGATGAGAAGGAATCCCCAATGGGCCAAGTACATCTTCTCCAATATCGTCCCAGTTTTCGACTAAAGGCTTCATAAAATGAATATAACTATCCCTATCCTTTCCTAGCTGAGCAGCGGTTTTTTCAATGCTTTTATAACAAGCTACTGCCTTTCCGTTCTCCAGGGTTTGGGAAAAAGGAATCTCCGGGTAGATCCATTCTAAACCATATTTTTCTAACGGAAGTTGCTGAAAAAAAGGAGAACTATAAGCCATAGGAAGCACCGTCGAACCGACATCATGTTTAAAGCCTGGCAATGTAATTTCAGCCGTTTTTGTTGCGCCGCCTGGAACAGATGATTTCTCGTAGATTACCGTACTCAAACCTTGCTGCTGTAGGTGTATAGCAGCGGCAATACCATTGGAACCACTACCTATAATAACTGCATCGTACTTTTTTAAATGTGGTTTACTGTCTTCCATTTTGTGAAATTAATTGGAATTAGTGCTGAACTTTTTAGAGCTACTTTACTCTATATTGTCCAGATCAATTTGATTCAAATAATCCTTAAAAGTTAATGTTCCGCGGGATTGGCCTATCATATCATTACTCATAATGTAACTGAAGTAATCCAGCTTATGACCCAGGTTTTCTTTAGCAAAAAGCTTTGGGACTTCACTACCTGATTTTGCTATGCTCTCCGGTACCTTAATTATCTTCCCTCCTATTTTTTCCTGAATCATCACAGCCATTTCTTCTCGGGTATGAATTTTTGGACCACCTATTTCTGAAATTTCAGGTAATCCAGTAAAATTATTGCTTATAAAGTTCGCCAAATCGCCGTGAAATATACTATTAGTCTTAGCCTTTCCATCACCAACGAGCGGAATCACCTTCTTCCTGGCCATAATAATTAGATCGTGTAAACCGGAATAAAACCCAACAGGTCTTATTATGGAATAATTGAGTCCTGAATTCTGGATCTCCTTTTCCGTTTTTCTATGGGTGCCAGGAATTTTAAAATCAGATGCGGTATCTGCCCCCATCATGGAAACATATATAAACTTTTTTACCCTATATTTTTTAGAATCTTCCAGTAGATGACTATTAGCCTTGTAATTACTTTCATAAAAAGTATCAGAATCCGGATGAAAAAGGCTGATGGATTTTCCCAGTGCGGAGACCACATAATCCATATCTCTGGTGATTCCTTCTAGTTTACCTTTATCTTCACTGGCATCCAGGTAATGGATATCTTCAACCTCTCCTTTGAGCTTCTCCAGGCCTTCTTCGGAATGGGTTAACGCTCTTATTTTAAAACCTTGAGACTTAAAATCTTTAAGAAGTTTGAAGCCCAAAGCGCCCGAAGCACCGGCAATTAAAATTGATTTAGACATTTAATTTATTCGAAATTAGAAAGCACGATCTATTTTCTAAAGTTAAGTAATGCCAAAGGAAAAAGGCGACATCTTATGATTTTGGAAAGAAATTATAGGAAAATTTTAGACTTTTCAGAATTATAATCAAAATCCCATTGCAGTGTTCAATGTTTAATTCTTGTTTTTCTGCCAGGGAAACTTTCCTTCTAATTCAACCTGGAGTGAAAGACTTAAAAAGGTTCTAATTAAAACGATTAAACCTAAAATAAATACCGATTTTAATGTTGGTGTTGTGACCACGGTAGCCATTATATCTGCAGCAATTAATATTTCCAGTCCTAAAAGAATAGATTTCCCAACCGACTGTCGCAGCTCTAAATAACTATCCGGGTTCTTACTTCTAATTGAAAACATAAATTTCCCGATGGAATATAATGAGCCAAGGAAAATAGTTAGTACCCCAATTGTTTCTGTAATTTTTGCAACATAATCAATATATACTTCAATGTTTCCCATTACTCAATTTTGATTTCCGATTAAGTAAACCCACGCTTTCAGCTAAGAACAAGGAAAAATCAAGACGCAGGTATTCTAATTTAGACTGTTTTGATAATGAAGTTAATTATTTTCTTGAAAAATTCAAGTCTATGGAAGATAATCCTTATTGATCTGACACGAATGGATTAAAATAAACATTACAATTTACCCAAGTGAAGATCGGCTTGAAATTAGTGTGATTTTGAGATTTTTATTTTCTTACCACAATATATCCGCACTTCCCTGGCGCTAATTGCTTGCAGAAGGTTCTAAATGGTAATTCCACTCGTAATTAATTGTACATTTGCAGCCTTAAAAAAGGGAGTATTCTATTTTAATTTGAAACCAATAGCAGTTTATGGATAATAAACACTTAGTAGAAGTTATAAAACAAAATACCCAACGTTTTAAAAGCAAGAATGCCTTTTATTATAAGAATAACGAGCTTGATAAGTGGGAAGGCATCTCCTGGTTAGAATTTTATAATCGTGTAGAAAAGCTGTCTAAAGCACTCTTAAATTTTGGAATATCAGAACAGCAAAAGCTTGCTATTTTTGCCGAAAATATGCCTAATTGGATCATTGCAGATCTTGCTATTATGAGTGTAAAAGCGGTAAGCGTTCCAATTTTTGCGACAAATTCTACAAAGGAAGCTGAATATATTATCAATGATGTCGAGGTAAGCCTGCTTTTTGTTGGCGATCAAAGTGAATATGATAAGGCTTATGAACTTCTGGAAACTTCGGGGCATTTAAAATTAATTGTAGCCTTAACAAATACGATCAAACTTCAACCTTCAAATAAATCTATGTATTTAGAAGATTTTGTTGCGGTTGAATCTACTAAAGAACTCGAAACCGAACTTCAAAAAAGATATTACGAGCTCGATTTAAATGATATTGCAAGTATTATTTATACCTCGGGAACTACCGGCGAACCAAAAGGGGTTATGTTGGATCATCATAATTTTGCAGGTTTTTTAAAAGCCCATGAATCTGAAATAGACCTTTCGAAAGAAGATGCTTCCTTAAGTTTCTTACCCTTAAGTCATATTTACGAACGCAGCTGGGTGTTCTTTTGTTTAAATACTGGAGTTGAGGTTTATTTTAATCAGGACCCTAAAAAGATAGCAGAGGTTTTAAAAGAAGTAAAACCCACGGTAATGTGTACCGTGCCTCGTATTTTTGAGAAAATTTTTGCAGCAATCCAGGAGAAACGAAAAGAAGCTTCCCCGGCTAAAATGAAGCTGGCAAGTTGGGCTTTAGGAATTGGTAATAATTATTATAACAAGCACAAAAGACTCGAAAAAAAGGTGCCATTGGCTTTGCAATTGAAATATAAAATAGCCGATAAACTAGTGTTGAGTAAATTGAGAGAAGTATTTGGGGGGCGTATAAAATTTATGCCTTGTGGAGGTGCTCCTTTAGCGGCAGATATGGTTTCGTTTTTTCATTCCTTCGGCCTTAATGTTAAATGTGGCTATGGATTAACTGAAACTACCGCAACCGTTACTTTTTTTGGCGACACCCATTTTGAATTTAATTCTGCCGGGAAACCCCTAAAAGGCACTCAAATTAAAATTGCTGAAAACAACGAGATTTTAGTAAAAGGTCCCGGGGTAATGAAGGGATATTACAAAAAACCCGAAGCTACGGCCCAGGCTTTTAAAAATGGTTGGTTTCGTACCGGTGACGCAGGGAAAATAGATGAAAAAGGCAACCTGGTAATTACCGATAGGATAAAAGATTTAATGAAGACTTCCGGCGGGAAATATATTGCTCCCCAAAAATTGGAAAGCGCCTTAATTAACGACTCATTTATCGAGCAAATTGCCGTAATTGGAGATCAGCAAAAATATGTTACTGCATTGGCTGTGCCCAGTTTTGAGAATTTAAAGAAATACGCCTTAGAGCACAAAATCAGCTTTGATAATGTAGAAGAATTAATTCATCATAACCAGATTAAAGATCTTTTTGAAAGACGATTTGAAGAGCTTCAAAAGGAATTTTCTAAATTCGAGAAAATTAAAAAGTTCACCTTGCTGTCTGAAGAATTTAGCATAGAATCAGGAGAAATTACAGCCACCTTAAAATTAAAACGAAAGGTAATTCAGAAAAAATACAAAACGCTTATCGATAAAATGTATTCAGAATAAGAGTTTTTGGGCCCTGGCTAGCAGCGGTTCTAAATAGCATTTAGCCTCAACGCTTACGTATATTCGTCAGTTATAGTAATGAAGATACCGATTTGCCCGATTTAGTGTTTTTATTTTTAATTTCTATAAACTTTCTATCAGCTGAATGGCCGCAATTGCGAATATTCGATAGTGGCACTAGTTTTTTTAAATTAATCTTTTTTGGTTTGTTTGAAACGTTCATCAAACTTTAAAGATTTTTTCGATACAACCGTTATCTTTTTAGAATCAGGGTGATTTGGATTTATTAGATAATTATATTCTGGCTTTACAATGCTACTTGGTACTTTTAAAACAGCAGCTTCATTATCATTTACAAAATCATCACCTATAAATTGGGTTTCCAGAATTGGAGGTTTGAAATCCCAGTTTTCTGGTAAATCTTTATGTTTTAGTTCGAGTATTTCTATATCATCGGGAATATCAATTTCCACATAATAACGATCTGTTGGCAAGTCTTCGTTTAGATCTAAATGAACAGAAACCTCTAAAGTAGCTAAAGCTCTTGATTCTGATGTATAGACTAGATACGTATTAAAACTATTCCATCTGTATCCATCTGTACGAGCTGCTCCAATTCCTTTTAGTGTAGTTTCAAGATATTTTTTTCTTTCTATCCTATATACTCTCATTAGGCTAAATTTCCGTATTCAAGTCTATTTAAAGTATTTCGAACTTCTTGAATTCCAGTTAATGAATCGAATAGGCTTATTGGTGTTGCTCCACCCAATGAGATGTTGGGTTTTTGTAACCAACGTTGAAATTTTTCCTTTTCGGAATTGAATACATTTAGTCCAAATTCTAACAATTCTGTTAAAACTAAAATAATTTCACTATCTCTACCACTTAATAAATTTTTATCTCTCTTTCCTTTATTGTAAGTGGTTTGTGGTAAATCCAAAAAATGAAGTACTTGTTTAATAGATAAATTGGATTTATCACTAACAAATTCAATGGATTCATAGGGTAATCCTTCTCTTATAAGAGAAACTCTTTCCATCCTACTACTCCAAACATATGAATTGTCAGATACTTTAATAGTCCATTTTTGACTCTTCGCTTTTCTAGTCGCTTTAGCGCGCTGAACACTTCTTTTTGGATTAAAAGATTTGTTTCCTGATTTTTTATCCTTAACCGGCATAACAATAAATTTGCTGTTAAATTACAGCAATATTACTGTAAAAGCAAATATTGTTTAAAAATTAGTATCAACAGGTTTTGGTGAGCCTTCATATTTATATAATTATAAGCTATTGCATTTTTACAAAAGTAAAATTATGGTTATGAGCCGTTTACCCGTTTGGATAGAATTTCACAGCTGTAGTGCTTACCACGCTTCTGTCCATAGCTTTTGTTCTTTCTTTGAAAGGAATGTCCAGGCTACAATTCGGCTGCTTTTATTGCCGGTTCCCATCTCAATGGTTTTAGACTGAGTGGGTTTTACTTTTTCCAGTAATTTATAAATACCCTTAAGGTTAGATTGCTTTGATACCAAAGTTGAAAACCAGAAACAGCTTTTAGCAAATTCTTCACTTTCGAGAATCATGTTTTTGATGAATTGATATTCTCCTCCTTCGTAGATAAGTTCATTTTTAGCTCCTGAGAAATTTAGTTTAGCTTCATTTCTTTTATTCCCTGAGAGATTCCTTACTTTTCGTCGACTACCTCTTTGAGCGTCCTCAACAGAGGCGTGAAAGGGTGGGTTGCAAATAGTGAAATCAATTTTATCTTTTTTATCGATTATGCCTCGAAAAATTGCAGCCGGATCTTTTTGTAATCTACAATCCACTTTGTCTTTTAAAGATGGATTTGAATTGATAATTTGCTGAGCTGAGGCAATTGATTTGGGATCAACGTCAGAAGCTATAAAGTTCCAATCGTATTCTGTAACGCCAATAATAGGGTAGATACTCGTTGCTCCCACTCCAACATCAAGACCACAAATTTGACTTCCTTTTTGTATTTCACCGGCATTGCTTTCGCTAAGCAAGTCAGCAATATAATGAAGGTAATCAGCCCTACCTGGGATGGGTGGGCATAAATTCTCATCAGGGAACTCCCAATTGTTTATACCATAATAATGCTTTAGGAGCGCTTGATTTAAAAGTTTTACTGCGATTGGATTTGAAAAATCTACTGAATCCCCTCCATATTTATTGGGCTTAATATGGTTTTTTAATTTTGGAATAGCATCTACCAGAGCTTTCAAGTCATAAGGATCCCGGTTTCTATTCCGCTTATGAAGACTTGTTTTGATTGATGGATTTTTTGATGGCATAGGATGCTGAGGTTTCTTAGATGTGCATTAGACAACACTTCATGCGTAACAGTCCTGCTTATGGCCATTTGGCCAAGAAAGGGACGTGGATCTGTCGGCTTAGTATTGGTTTGTTGGTCAAGTTAAATATTTTCTTTCTAAGGCTGCAGGCTATAGGCAAAATTATTGATCGAGTCCTTAACTAAACCAAATCATCGAGCAAAATCAAATTCAATATGGGTTCCATCTTCTACACGTTCCCTCATTTTCCCATTGAGCTGTTGAGTAAGTAATTTCACCAACTGGGAACCAAAACCGGTACCTATGGGAGCAAGCCCCCTGGTTTTACCTACACCATTATCCCTAATTTCTAATTTTAAGTTCTGGTCGCTATCTTTTTCTAAACTGATATTGATAACGCCTTTTTGTTTTTCAGGAAATGCATATTTAAGTGCATTAGTAAGAAGTTCATTTACAATAAGACCAATCGGAACTGCTGTATCCACATCTAGTTCCAGGTTATCCATCGCACATTCTATTTTCACTTTATCTGCTGCATTAAAACTATCTAAAATACCTTCACTCAGATTGATAAAATAATCCTTCATTTCAATACTTCCAAGATTTTCTCCCTGATATAATTTCTGATGAATAATTCCCATAGACTGCACCCTGTTCTGGCTGGCTATCATAGCGTCTTTAGTGGCCGGATCCTCTATTTGAGCCGATTGCAAAGCGATTAAGCTTTTCACCATTTCCAGGTTATTCTTTACGCGGTGGTGTATTTCTTTCAGCAATAATTCTTTTTCGGCATTTTTAGCCCGTATAATTTTAGTGGCTTTTTTATTCTTGTAGAAGAAATAAAGTAAAGAAAGCAGAAACAAAAGCAATAATGAGGCTATCACGATAAAGAGCGTTTGCGTCTTACTTTTTTGTTCGATCAAAGCAGCTTGAGATGCCAGGGCTTCATCCTTTTTCCCGGTTTCATACTTTATAGCCATTTCAGATTCAATACTACTAATCTTGTCCTCAAGCATCTTTTCTGAATTGGCATATGCTTTTTCTCTATAACGCAGGGCATTTTCAAAATCGTCTAACTGCCTGTAAGTTTCCGATAGATCTAAATAAGGTTGAACGATACCAATTTGACCTTTATCTTCATAAGCGCTCACCCCGGCTAAAAGGTGGTCTAAAGCCTGCTCATATTCTTCCTGCAACAAATAAATTTTCCCAATTTCGGTACGATAAGTGGCGCAACGTTCTTCTCCAATATGTTCTACACAAAGTTCCCAGGCTTTTAAATAATCTTTTAAAGCATTCTCATAATCCTCTGCTTTAATATATACGTCACCGCGATGGGAATATGCCCTAACCGGTACAAAAATTTCTTCCGGAACTTTTGTTCTAACAATTTCCAGGCATTCTTCTGTTGCCGCGTAGGCTTTTTCATATTCCCCCAATTCCCCATATCCAATAATTAAATTGAATTGGGCGATGGCTAAAGAACTGTAATTCTTGGTTTTCTCTAATAAGGGAATCGCCTGGTTTGTGTAGGTTACAGATTTTTCAAAATCTCCAGTCACGCGATATTTCACCCCTAAAGTACGATAAGCACTTCCAAGGCCCGCATCGTCATTTAATTCTTCATATAAGTCGATTGACTTGAACAAGACCTCCTGGGCTTTTTCTAATTCTCCTGTATTTAGATAATCAATGGAAAGAGACCTGTAAGCATCAGCAATTTTCTTTTTATCATTCGCTTTTATATGATAATCCAGTGCTTTTTCTGCGTGATACACTACTGAGTCTGGTGAAAAAACCCCATTATAAGAATGCCAGTTCGCTAAAGATTCGTGAACCTGGGCAGTTATACTATCTGGCGCCGATTTTAAACTACGCTTTAAAGTGTTTAGTGCTATGGGATGAAATTCTTCTAAATGCTCTCCTGAGGTCTCGTGAGAGCGCATCCAGTTAAGGCTGGAGTCTATAGGCTGATCCTTTAGATCAGTTGCGCTTAAATTTTTGGACTGCGAAAAACCGAGCCCGGAATAAAAACAAACCATTACAATTTCGAAAATTATTTTCATAGCTATTGAAATACTGGGAACAAAGTATCATAGCTATGAATATACAACAATCTCCTTTAAAATTTACACGAATAATTTTATAAAGATCTGGATACCAGTTATTTTTCTGTATTGTTAGATTACTATAGAAGAAAATATATTATTGTATTAAGTGGAAAGCGGTATAGTTCTCCCGTTTTATTGTCGAATTTTTCGGAAAATATGACCTATGTATCTGGCCAGTTAATAATTAAACAGCCTAAAGAGTATAATTAAGCATCGTCGGTTTCAAAATACAAATGATAATGATTACTGCATCCCGGGTTAAAACTAGCTTCACAATTTGGGCAGGTATTACTAGATTCCATGTATTCATTGATACTAAGTTCGTGGCCACAAACACCACATAAAATGGCTTTTTCTGCAAACTCAGTTTTAGGCCATACCTCGTGTTCGTGATTAGCCGCTTCTTCGTGACATGAAAAACAGGGATAATATTTATCGCAACATTTAAATTTAATAGCGATTACATCCAGTGCTGAATGCCAATGTATACAACGAGTTTGTTTGTCTATAGATTGGCCATAAACAGTAGTCCCGTTAAGCTGAAAAATATTAGTAGATTCCGGCATCTTTTCCTGGGCATAAGTTGCGTTGAAACAATACAATACTATTAAGAAGTTGATTAGGTACTTTATTTTCATTATTTGATAATTCATTTCAAATATTAAGGAGTTATAGTTCCCCATAAAGTTTCAAAAGTAAGTATTTCGTAGGTTCTATTTCAAGATTGGCAATTTACTTTTTTCATCTTGAGCATTTTCCTTTTGATTTTAAAATGTATTCAATCGTAAATACGAATGAAAAGAAGATTTCTTTCATTTTTCATTTACTTCTTCCAGCGCCTTCGCATTACCTTTTGATGCTGCTGTATTTTCAAGCTTTGAAATTATAGAGGAGCAATAAATAGCCTGCCGGTTTATGTGCTCCGGTTAATTTCAAAGCTTGTTTCTTGAGCAGCAAAAGGGAAGGTTTATGGAAAAGATTTCTAAAGAAAAAATAAAATCTGAATCGGGGAAATTACTTGTAAAAATCCGGATGGGTATCGTCTTCCTCGTAATCTCTTTTTCGATTCTCGTAATTATTTTTAGGATCTGCAGCTTCCATCAGGGCCTCCAAAATTGATAAAGTTGGGTTTACTTTGTTCTTTTCCATATCTTTCGTTATTGCGATCACTGCATTGATCCTCCTCTTAATAATATTTTCAATTCGCCTGCCGGTAGGTCCAAAATTTTCTTTGGGAGAAATCTCGTTGTAAAAGAAAAAATCCAGCATTCCTGCCATTGCCTCCGAATGTGTTTTGTAATGTGTTCGAGAAAATTGCTGAAAGCGTTCGGCTATTTTCTTTTCGATAGTAATGTTTTTAACCTCTTTCATAATTCAGTCTTTTTTAAGGTTTACTGGTTTTTTGAACCATTTTATAGGGGCTAAGAGCCCAAAACCAGTAAACCCTGTTTTATTTATTTTTTTTTATTATTCTTAATTACCTGATAATCAGATTATAAATCAGGAAAGGTAATACTTAACGGGGCTCTGCCCGTTATCCTCTTGCTCTACCTTTTCGTCCCACAGGGACAAAAACTTCAACTATTAAATCGAATTTAATAGCGCGTTAAATAATTAAAAAGTGAAACGTGTTTTTTAAGATTGGAGAAGAAAATATTTGAATAAAATTGTATTGATAAGGAAGAATTATGGAGAATTGTGTAAAACAAAAATAGATGATAAAAACTAAATCCTTTGTTAGAAACTTAGTAGGATTGATAAGCGTCTAATTTTAAAGTGAGGCAATTATTACCTCTATTGCCCCACTTTAAAGATTGCTTTAAGATTAAAATCGTTAAACCTGTTTTCTCTGAACAGAAAGGTGAATTCTAATTATTCTCCCTATCATCCAATTTATCCTGCAGCTTCAACATATCTTCACTCAATTTATTCTCTAGTACCCTGGCATAAATTTGAGTAGTAGCAATTTTTGTATGCCCCAATAATTTAGAAACTGTTTCAATAGGCACCCCGTTTGCCAAAGTAATGGTGGTTGCAAAAGTATGCCTGGCCATATGAAAGGTCAGATTCTTTTTAATTCCGCAGAAATTCGCAACTTCTTTAAGATACTGGTTAACTTTCCCGTTTGAGATTTTCGGAAACAACTTATTTCTAATCACCGACATTGGATGATCTTCATATTTCTCTAATAATTGTAAAGCTTTTTTGAGAAGCGGTACTTTTACAGGGGTATTAGTTTTACTTCTTTTAGTAAAAATCCACTTATTATTATCCATTCCCGTAAGAATGTTGTTTTCACTTAGTTCCAGGATATCTGAAAAAGGGATCCCGGTATAACAACTAAAAACAAATAGATCCCTAACCCTATCAAGACCATCGCTAGCAAAATCAAAGTCCTCAATTAGTTTCAACTCATTGGCGTTAAGAAAATCCCTGCGTTTATCTTCAAAAGTAGGTTGCCATCTTACAAATGGATCTTTATCTACCCATTCAAGATGAAAAGCAAGAGTTACAATTTTTCGGAGTCGCTGAGCATGTTTCATTACTGTATTATTAGCCATACTATTAATGTGCCCTTTTGGCCAATATTTAAAAAGGAATACCGCGAAGTCATTAATAAATTTATAGTTGAGTTCGGACAGATAAATATCATCCGATTTAAATTCCTGCTTTAAGTACTTTCGAACATATTTTTCTGTCACATTAAAATTCCGAATAGAACCTGCGGCCAGGGTAGCTTCAATTTTTACAGCATGATAATCAATAGCATTAAATAAGGTTTTACCCTTGGGTCCTTCCCCCAAAAAGTTATTTTTAAGTAGCTCTGAAGTGATCTTCTTATTTTGAAACCTATGATCCTGATAATTTTGAAAAATCTTTGTTCGGGTTTCTTCAATAAATAGATTACCGGCCTGGGCGGCTTTAGATTTCCCATTTAGCCTTTGGGCGTTCGCATCCCATAAATCTATTGGAACTTTGTATTTCAGGCTAACATTAACCTTTTTTCCATTTATGCTAAGTCTTACATAAAGTGGCGCTAAATTGTGCTTTGTTCTGGCAGTATAAGCCCAGAAATTAATCGAAAAAGTTTGTGAAGTACGCATAATAATCGTCTTTAATGTTAATAATTAAAAGGACGAAGTCAAAATCAAGCACTCATAAACCATTGAAAACCAAAGCGTCAACATTTTTACGGCTTGAAATCTGTGTTGACGATCTGTGAACTTTTAAATATAAAAAATCCATTTCAAATATAATACACAAAAACATAAAACCCTGTAAATCATATGATTTACAGGGTTTTGATAATTTTTGATAGTTACTTTAGTGACCCCGGCAGGATTCAAACCTGCAACCCTCAGAGCCGAAATCTGATGCGCTATTCAGTTGCGCCACGGGGCCTTATTTAGTTAGCAGTTAGCAGTTAGCAGTTAGCAGTTAGCAGTTAGCAGTTAGCAAAACTAAGAATATTTCTTTTCAAACTTATTTTGAAAATTACTTACTCAATTTCTTCTTAACAATGGTAGAAATGGTTTTACCATCGGCTCTACCGGCTAGCTCAGCACTTGCCATTCCCATCACTTTTCCCATATCCTGCATTCCGCTGGCTCCGGTTTTAGCGATAACTTCGTCTACTTTAGCTTCAATCTCAGCTTCGCTTAATTGTTCCGGTAAAAAAGACTCGATCACAGCAGCTTGCTTTTCTTCAGGCTCTGCCAAATCTGGTCTGTTTTGTTCTCGGTATATCGCAGCACTGTCTTTACGCTGCTTTACCAATTTTTGCAGAAGCTTTAACTCCTCATCTTCGGTTAAACCATCTTTTGCAGAACTTTCGGTATTTGCCAATAAAATAGCTCCTTTTACCGATCGTAAAGCTTCCAGCTTTTCGCTGTCTTTAGCTTTCATAGCAGCCTTCATCTCTGCCATTACTTTATCCTGTAAACTCATAGCTTTTAAGTGTCATTTCTGCGCAGGCAGAAATCTAATTTCAGCAGCGAAGATAAAATATTAAAATTAAATTCCCCACTTATTCTCCCTTCAAAATTAAGTATCTTGAGGCTTCAAACATAGCTTTTATTATGAAAAACCTTTTTATTTACACCCTTCTTTTTCTAAGCTTTTCAATTTCAGCGCAAGAGCGATTTATAGAGGATTCTTTTAAACTCAAAAAAACAGAAACCAAAACTTACGTAACCAAAAATGGCGAAGCTTTAAAGCTGGATATCTATCAACCTAAAAATGATACCATGCAACAAAGGCCTGTGATTATATTTATGCACGGTGGCGGATTTGCGGGTGGTACACGAACCAATCCCGCCGAAGTTAAATTTGCAGAAAAAGCGGCCAAGAAAGGTTATGTAGCCGTACAGATATCTTACCGGTTAACCCGAAAAGGACAATCTTTTGGTTGCGATTATGAAGCCGCAGGAAAAATGAAAACCTTTAAACTGGCTGCCGAGGACTTTATAGATGCAGTTAGTTTTATGGTGAAAAATAAGGACGAATACGGCATAGATACTTCCAAAATAATTGTTGGTGGAAGCAGCGCCGGGGCCGAAGCGGTTTTAAACGCCGTCTATAACCAAAGGTTAATGTTTCAGGATACTTCTAAATACAAAAACATAGATCTTGCCGGGGTTTTCTCTCTTGCCGGCGCAATTGTAGATGCGCGATATATTACTGAAGAAAACGCCGTTCCCGGAATATTTTTCCACGGAACCGAAGATAATTTAGTGCCTTATGCAACCGCACCTCATCACTGGTGTGACCCGGGCCAGCCGGGATATATTATGCTAGACGGGTCAAGAACAATTACCCAAAAGCTGGCAAATTTGAATACCGCTTATATGCTTTATAGTTTCGAAGGCGGAAAACACGAACATTCAGGAATGCCTTTTGACTATTTACCGGAAGTTTTTGAGTTTTTCAACTCGGTGTTTTTGAATGGTGAAAACCGGCAACTCGAAGTCTGGAAATAAGAAAACTCGTTCAAAATTATTCCTATGAGATCTGCTTACTATTTTTTTATTCTAATTTTCCTGTGGAGCTTTAATCTTGCTGCGCAACGAAATATCCAAACCATAAATTCTGCCTGGGAGTTTTCTTCAGAAAAAAACGAAAAAACAAAAGTTGTAAATATTCCACATACCTGGAATGCCGAAGATGCTTTTCGCGATGGCAAGGAATATTTCCGCGGAAAAGGAACTTATAAAAAGTCGCTTTTTGTTCCGCAGGAATGGCAGCAAAAACGAGCATTTTTAAAATTTGAAGGTAGCAATCAAATCACTACTGTGTATGTTAATGAGGAAAAAGTAGGCGAACATCGCGGCGGATACACAGGTTTTGTTTTCGATCTTTCTGAAGCGCTAAATTATGGAGAAGCAAACCAGCTACGAATCGTAGTAGATAATGCTCACAATACCGATATTCCTCCGCTGGATGCCGATTTTAACTTCTACGGTGGAATTTATCGTGATCTACAACTTATTCTCACTAACCAAATCCACTTTGAATTAGAAAATGAAGCCACCGGGAATATGCTGATTAAAACCCCTGAAGTGTCGGCGGAAAAAGCGCAAATCACTTTTGAAACCAAAATCGTAAATCATTCAAAAGTTTCTAAAGACCTCCATGTTAGTGTAGATATTTTTAATCCTGAAAAGCGAAAAATCGAAAGTTTATCCAAAAAAGTTCAGCTCTCTTCGGCTGAAACTAAATCGATTAATTTCAGCAAAGTAATTACTGATCCTGACTTATGGTCACCAGATTCTCCAAAACTTTATGAAGCTGTAGCAAAGATTTCTGAAGAGAATTCCAAAGAAATTTTAGATGAAATAGATTCCAAATTCGGACTACGATGGTTTGAGGTAAGTACTGAAAAAGGTTTCGTTTTAAATGGAAAGCCTATAAAACTGATTGGAGCGAACCGTCACCAGGATTTTGAAGGTTTAGGAAATGCATTGCCCAACTCTATCCATAGATCAGATTATAAAACCATAAAAGAAATGGGCGCAAGTGTGATTCGTACCGCTCATTATCCGCAGGATCCCGAAGTTTATAAAATTTGTGACGAACTTGGGTTATTGGTATGGACCGAAGTTCCCGTAATCAACGATGTCACCGATACCAATGCTTACCACGATGTTTCGCTTAAAATGCAGCGCGAACAAATCCTTCAATTCTATAATCATCCTTCCATAGTAATGTGGGGACTTATGAATGAGATCTTTATCAGGCTGGTTTTTAACAACCAGATGACTGAAGAGGAGAAAGAAGCCAAAATAAGAACTACGGTAGCCCTGGCTGAAAAACTCGAGAAAGAAACCAAACGTCTAGATCCCGATCGTTTAAGTGTGATGGCCTTGCACGAAAACAAATTATACAACGAATCTGGCATTGCCGATATTCCCGACGTAATTGGCTGGAATTTATATTTTGGCTGGTATTCTCCCGGCCTGGAAAGTTTTGGAGAATTTTTAGACGAACAACACAAGCGATACCCAAACCGCCCCTTATTTATCTCTGAATACGGTCCCGGCGCCGATTCCAGGATCCAGACGGATGAGCCAAAACCCTGGGATTATTCTGAAGCTTACCAGCTGAAATTGCACCGCAGTTATATAAACCAGGTGCAGGAACGCGATTACGTATTTGGAATGACCGCCTGGAATTTTGCCGATTTCGGTTCGTCTTTCCGGCAGGATTCGAGGCCTTATATTAACCAAAAAGGTTTGGTAAATATAGACCGAAGCAAAAAGGACATCTATCATTATTACCAGGCCAGGCTTTTGGAAGAGCCTTTTATATATATCGCAGGGAAAAATTATAAAAATCGATATCCAAAAGATGCAAATGATAGCTTAAGAATCACCGTATTTTCAAATGCTGAAGAAGTCAAACTAGAGGTTGATAATACTGAATTCACTTCAGAAGTCGAAGATGGCATTGCCATTTTCGAACTTTCGCTTCAGGAAGGAAATCATGAGTTAATTGCTACAGATGATACAGTTTCACATTCCCGGGAAATTGAAGTGAAATTCAGAAAAAATCTTGTTGCTGAAATTGATCAATATGCGATACTGGTAAATGTAGGCACTCACGTAAATTTTACCGATGAATCAACCGGCGAAACCTGGATTAGCGACCAGGAATATAAAGCAGGCAGCTTTGGATATGTTGGCGGAAGTGTTTATCAAAAAAAACAGCAGTAAATTTCAGGGAACTGCTTCAGATATCCAGGGCACAGAAAACGATCCGCTTTTTCAAACTATGCGTGAAGGCATCGAGGCTTATAAATTCGATGTAGAAAAAGGGAAATACCGCGTCACCCTTCTTTTTGCCGAACCTGAACACAATGCTTCCGAAGAAAATATTTATAACCTCAGTGAAGCTGAGAAAAAGAATATAACAGATTTAAGAAGTTTCGATATAAAAATTAATGGAAAAACACTTTCCAGAGACCTCAACCTGGCCCGGGATTGTGGCAGGCTTCAGGCTGTTGAAATTTCTTATGAAATAAAAACCGATGCCGGGATTGAGATTGAATTCGACGAGAATTCGGGCAAAGCATTGTTATCTGGAATTAAATTAGAGAAATTGTAATAAGTCTTTTTAAAGCACTTGGAAATAAAAAAACCCCGCCGCAGCGGGATTAGTAAGCCCCAGGACAGTAGGGTGTCCCAGGGTTTTGCATCAATAAAAAATCTACTCCTCTACCGTAAATTCATTGGTAAATTCGTGGTCTGAACTTCCGGCTACGAAAAACTCGAATTCGCCGGGTTCTACTACAAATTCCAGATCTGCATTATAAAATTTCAGGTCTTCAGCGGTAAGCTCAAAACTCACATCTTTTGTTTCACCTTTCTTTAAACTTATCTTTTTAAACGCTTTCAATTCCTTCATTGGCGGCGTAATACTTCTCACCTTATCGTGAATATACAACTGCACTACTTCTTCCCCATCAAAATCACCGGTATTGGTAACCGTAGTGGTAATAGTAATACTGCCATTTTTGTTTAATTTATCACTACTTGCTTTTGTCTCCCCGTATTCAAAATCGGTGTACGAAAGTCCGTATCCAAATGGCAATTGCGGGGTATTTTCAACATCCAAATAATTAGACTTGAATTTCTGGAATTCAGAAGGTGATGCTGCAGGTCTACCTGTGGTTTTCATTCGATAGTAAATTGGAATTTGACCAACATTTCTTGGCCAGGTAGCAGTTAACTTTCCTGAAGGATTATAATCTCCAAAAAGCACATCGGCTATAGCATTTCCGGCTTCTACACCTGGATGCCAAACCTGAAGGATACTTACCGGCATATCCATTTCTTCGGAAATTACCAACGGACGGCCACTCATTAAAACTAAAACTACAGGCTTCCCGGTTTTCACGAGTTCCCTAATCAATTTCTTCTGACTATCAGGAATATTTAAATTGGTACGGCTGGCAGCTTCCCCGCTCATTTCGGTAGCTTCTCCAACCACAGCCACAATTACATCGGCATCTTTAGAAACCTGTAAAGCTTCTTCCATCATGGCTTCAGGAGTTTCTTCTGAAATTTCAATCCGCGGACCAAAAACATTTACATTTTTAGCAAAGGTAGTATCGTTACTAATATTGGCTCCTTTTGCATAAGAAATTTTAGCATCTGGAGCTACATTTTTTATCCCTTCCATCACCGGAACTGAAAGCTGAGGATCCCCGGTTGGCGCCCAGGTGCCAAGCATATTATTCTTATTATTTGCCAATGGACCAACCAATGCTATTTTTGCATCTTTAGCTAAAGGCAGTGTATTTTCATGCTTTTTCAAAAGCACAAAAGAACGTTTTGCCGCCTTCCTCGCTACTGCCCTATTTTCTTCGGAAAGAATGTCTTTTTCTGGTCTGCTTTCATCTGAATATAAATATGGATCGTCTAAAAGCCCCAATTTATGTTTTGCTTCCAGAATTCTACGAGCCGCTTTGGTGATCTGTTCTTCGGAAACTTTACCTTCTTCTACAGATTTCTTGAGGGTGGTTAAAAATCCTTCTCCAACCATATCCATATCAAGCCCCGCGTTTATAGCCAAAGCCGAAACATCCTGCAGGTCTCCCATTCCGTGAGCGATCATTTCATTTACCGAAGTATAATCTGAAACAACAAAACCTTCAAATCCCCAACGCTCGCGAAGTAAATCGGTAATCAACCATTTATTCCCTGAAGCAGGAACTCCGTGAATATCGTTAAAAGAAGTCATTGCGCTGGCAACACCTGCATCTACTGCTGCTTTATATGGTGGTAAATATTCATTGAACATTTTCAATTTACTCATATCTACCGAATTATAATCCCGGCCGGCCTCAGAAGCTCCATAAAGCGCTAAATGCTTTACGGTAGCGATCATTGTATTGGGCGCAGTAAAATCATCTCCCTGGTAACCCTCAACCATTGCTTTCGCAACCTGTGAACCCAAATAAGGGTCTTCCCCGGCACCTTCAGCAATACGACCCCAACGCGGATCACGAGCTATGTCTACCATTGGCGAGAAATTCCAGTTAATCCCATCGGCGGTGGCTTCTTTTGCTGCAATTTGAGCGGTTTCTTTTATCAAATCCATATCCCAGCTGGAAGAAAGTCCCAGAGGAATAGGAAAAGTGGTTTTATATCCGTGAATAACATCAGAGCCAATTAGCAACGGAATTCCAAGACGGGAATTCTCAACGGCTAATTTTTGGGCTTGTCTTACTTTTTCAGGGCTGGAGACACCAAAAACGCCACCAACATTTCCTTCTTTAATTTTGGTTTCTACGCCTTCACTTACTACAGATCCTGTGGCAACGCCACCACCGGGTGTTACGAGGTTTAACTGACCTATTTTCTCCTCCAGGCTCATTTTTCCCAGTATTTCTTCCACCTCCGGAATTTGCGTTTGCGCCTGTAACACAGAGGCTCCTGCCATAAGGAATAGGCTAATTGACATATAAATCTTTCTCATATCGATTGGTTTAATTAATTCTCAATTTTTTTATTCTACATATATAACTTCAGATCGCTCTGAAATCCCATTTTCATTAAATGCTTCAATCTGAAAGTAATATTCGGTATCCCGATCCAGGTTGCGCATAAAATGTTCATTGCTATCATAAATTAACCAGGCGTGGTATAATTTATCAGGAGCAATACCCCAGCGAATATTATAGCCCTGAGCTCCCTTTACTGCTTTCCAGGTGAAAGATGCATCTCTTCGGTCTTCCTCGCGAGAAACTTCGAAGCTTTTTACCCTTGAAGGTTTCTTGCCAAAACCTTTTCCAAACACCCTAATTTCAGATAAAGCCAGGTTATTCCCCGGAACTTCAATATTGTTATAACGCACGTATTTTGCCCTTACAGGCTGGTTAAGCGTGATATAGGCATTCGGCGTATCTTCAAAGCTCTTACTTCTATCTTCAACGGTTTTCCAGTTTTCACCATCTTCTGAGACCTCTAAGGTATACCGGTGACGTAAACCTTCGGTACGGGTATAAATACCAGCCTCCTGGTCGTGAAAATTTAGTTGAAACGCATAGATGTTTCCCGGCGCCAGCATTTCTATCTCCACCCATTGATTATCGTCATTAGCTTCAGCAACCCAAAAAGATTTTGGACTTTCATCGGTTAACAAGTTCGAGATAATTTCACCTTCGCTATTCTTTTCCAGTGGCATTTCGGTAATATCAAAATCACCATCCGTGGCAGTGCTTTTTCTAATTTGCATTTGAGAAGAGGATACTGTTGTCTCTCCTTTATAGGAAAGCAACATCCAGCCATTGTGAAGTCCCGCTTTTGTGGGATGATCTGGCCCATACAAAGGATAATCACCGTAGCTTGTAATGGTGTACATTAAACCTTCGTCGTCAAAATAGGTTGGAAACATAGCCAGCCTGCGTTCCCAATGAGAATTAGAAGCCAGTGCCATGGTGGCAAAATGCCAGTATTGTCCGTTGGTTTGTTGCATGGTAATCCCGTGGCCGGCACCATTGGTAAACCCGCCCGGCTTGAAACTTATGGGATTGTTTTTCATGTATTTAAAAGGACCAAGCGGTGTTTCGCCCACATAAGCGGCATCGGCATAAACATTAAATTGTGTCCCTGGAGCTGCGTACTGTAAATAGTATTTTCCATTATGTTTAGTCATTGAAGCACCTTCCATATAACCTTCCTTTAAGGTTGGATGGTAATTATTCTCCCCAAAGCGTTCCCAGCCGTGTTCTTCTTCTACCAGGTTAATAAGTTCCTTCTCTACACCGGTTTCAAGAAAACGATCGTCTTTGTCCAGCATTTTTACTTTAAGTGGATGTACATTGGATGAACCCCAATACAAATAGGTTTTCCCGTCATCATCTATAAATAATTCTGAATCCTGTATATTATTAGAAATAGAAGCCGTTGGAGTCCATTTACCGCTTTTCGGATCATCGGTGTACAAAATACTTCCATAACCTGCGGGATCCCCTGCAAAATAAACAAGTGAGTCATTATAATTAAAAGCGGTTGGTGCGTTGGAACCTTCAAAATACCATTGCTCTGGTTTTATAAATTCCCAGTTGATTAAATCTTTAGAATGCCAATACCCAAAAGAACGGGTAACAAACATATAATATTCGCCCTGAAATTCAATTACGGCAGGATCGGCACCTGAACGATAGGAAATATTATTACTGGAATTATATACCATATAGGTATAATCAATATCCAACGGATTGATATAGGTTTCCGGCACTACCTCCTGTGCACTTATAAAAGGACTAATAAGCAAGGCCGTACCTATAAGTATGTATTTGAAATTTTTCATCTACTAATTATTTTCCATTTTCATTTTCCAGGCTATGCGAGAATAACCAGGGCAATAAATTAGGTTCTGCAAAGGCTGAATCCCAGCTGTTATGATTATCGTCGGGATATAAAGAAAGCTTGGCATTTCCACCGTAGTGATTAATAGATCGCGCCATTGCTTCAGAATACCTTGGAAGCACAACGTCATCTTTTTTTCCGTGGAAAAGCCAAATATTAAAACCTTCCGGATATTCTTTAGCTATTTCAGGGTTTGCACCGCCGCAAATAGCGAAGGCTGCTGCAAACATTTCAGGCTTTTTATAGATTATCTCGAAAGTTCCCATTCCTCCCATGGAGAGTCCGCCTACATAAATTCGATCTTTATTGACGTAGGTCTTTGAAGTCATTTCATCCATAAGATCCATGACTAATTGCAGCGATTTGGTAGCAGGTTTTTCATTCATAAAATCGAATTGAAAAGGAATCGTATCCCTCTTTACCTCAACCTTTGCCCAATAGTCCTCCTTTGGTGCCTGCGGAAAAATAACTATTGCAGGAAATTCATCCTGATTTTTCAAAAACAAATCACTACCGTGGGTTAATTGTGACTGATTATTACTACCTCTTTCTCCCGCACCGTGCAGAAACAAAACCACAGGGTATTGTTTTTCTTCAGAAAAATCCTTCGGGAAAAGAATACGGTAATTTAGGGTATCAGAATTTTTAATAAAATGTTCTTTCTTAAAGGCTTCATTCTCCTGTGCTTCTACTGAAAGTGGCACAATGAGTAAAATAAACAGTAAAACCGCTAAGACGTTTAAAAATCGCTTTTTCATATTTTATTCATTTTATAAACCTCACAGGTTTTTGAAATCTATGAGGTTTGGTGTTATTTAAACAATACATTTTTAAAAGTGAAACCATTTGCTTTCTCCTTTTTAAACTCGTCAAGCCAGGGCGAGTAGGTTTTCACTTCAATTCTTTGATTTTCGGGATTGACTTTAATGATTCTTAAAAAACCATTTCCACCATTTTCTGAGCCTTCAACCCCTTTTTGATAATTGGCAAGCATCTGGTAAACCTTATTCCCATTTTTACCTTCGCTTACTAAAGTTCCGACGCCCGATTTAAGAATATGCCCTGAAAACACCATTGAAATATTTCCGTGTTTTTTAATTAGTTTTTCCCAAAGTTGAGCGCCGTTATTTGGAGTTTCTTCACCGGTATCTTTACCTATTCCATAATTCTCAGGCAGCCACCAATCTTCACCATCGTGCAGTGTGCTATCTTCGTAAACATAAGCGTGAGTGACAATGATGAAATTATGCTCCGGATATTTTGTTATCATTTTATCTGCCCAGGCTATGGTTTTATTACGGGGGCCAAATTCTAATGAAAGCACCATCCATTTTTGTTCGCCAATAGTAAATTCACTTAATAAATTATCTATCTTCCCTTCCGGAAACGTGGTCTTAAGATTAGCAAAATCACTAGCAGTAAAGTAGGCGTTAGCTAAAGAAGTATTCCTGGTGTCGGCAAACTTCCCGCTTTCACTTCCCATATCATGATTCCCTAACCCAAAAGAAAATGGTAGCTTCCCCTGAATTATATTAAAGCCTTTTTTAGCAATATCCCATTCTTTCCCGTTGTTATTCTGCGTAATATCACCAACATGCAACGCGAAAGAAAATCTATCTTTATTATTTGCCAACCAACGCATTTGGTGTAAGTAGATTTCTGGATATTCTTCAACATAAGTCTGGGTATCGGGCAGCACTACAAATTCAAAAGACTTCTGTTGAGCCAATGAAGAACCTGTAATCAATACCGTGATAAGTATCAAAATAAAACTCCGAATACCTTTAAGATATGTTAGCTCGTAATTCATATAAATTAATCAGCAGTATTAAACCCTAATTTTTCGAGACCGTTTTGTACTTCTTGAGCGCCCATAAATAGATCCCAAATTAATCCAGATCTGTAATTTTCTATCATCACCACTTGTGGTCCCTGGTCTATAGCCAGATATTTTGGAGCTACCCAATCTTCACCTTCAAGGCTAAAAGCATCGTAAAAACCGGCAGGTCCCCAGAGCAATTCATTTTGATCTTCGAAGAAATAACGCATTGCATTCATTGAAAGTTCCGGCGTGTAAGGGATAGAACTAATCGCCGCAGTTGGGGAAACAACTCCTCGATCAGTATCTGGAGAATGAGCCGTGTAGCCTATACCGTCGTTTTCATTTCGGGTATAACTAGCTGTTAGTCCCCATGAATTTCCATTATAAGTTTCAAAATCATTTGGATTTTCCTGGGTATACTCATAGTTAATTCGGGTATGATTTACATTCAAATCCCAGTAATTAGCATACTTATCTTCAAGTCCTTTTGGGTTCAATCCTAAATAAGAATAATGTGCCCAAAAAAGCGGCCCGGCTTTATCACCCCTGGTGTTATGTTTTAGAATTAACGGAATTCCGTATGCTTCTTTATCGCTTACAATATCGCCGCTACGAGCCCAACCATCGTGATAAGCTTTAGCATCGATCGCGTGATCTGGAGAAGAAGCAGCCATAACGTAAGTGATCAAACACTCGTTATAGCCTTCTATCATAAAATCCATTTCCCACTGATAATCCGGTGACCAGTGCCAGTAAAGTCCGTTTTTATTATTGGTATACCATTCCCATTCTATGCCTTTCCAAAGCTCATCGTATTTAGCAGCTACTGCTTTTTCTTCTTCGTTTCCATTTTTCAAATATTCACGAACTACAATAAATCCCTGCGCTAAAAATGAAGTTTCCACAAGATCTCCTCCATTATCTTTATCGCTAAAAGCCTGAACTTCACCGGTTTCTCCATTTATCCAATGTGGCCATACCCCGTGAAATCTTGGAGCATTATCTAAAAAACCAGCGATCTTATCTAAGCGGGCAACAGCCGAATCACGCTCAATCCATTTCCGTTCCATCCCAGAAACTATAGCCATAAGTCCGAATCCCGATCCTCCTGTGGTTACCACGTGGGAATCATTTTTTGGGTATTCACCATCTGGATGATAGCGTTCTCGTGCCATTCCCGAATTTGGCTCGGCATAATCCCAGAAATATTTAAGGGTTTGCTTTTGAACCGTATCTAATAATACTTCCCTGGAAAGAGATGAGGTTTCAGTTTTTTCTAATTCCTGCTTCTCCTTATTTGATTCGTTCTTACAGCTAAAAAGCACGAAACCGATTAGAAGAAAACTTAGAATTGATTTATAGTTGGTCATTTTGTATAATTTTTAATTTTCGGAATTAATAATTAAACTCCAGTTTGTCTAAACCGGCTTGTATTTCTTCATCTTGCATAAAAAGATCCCAAAGCAAGCCTGTTCGGTAATTTTCTATCATAGTAATTATTGGACCCTGGTCTATGGCAAGGTAACCATCGGCTACCCAGTTTTCCTCTTCAGAAAACGCATCATAAAAACCGTAAGGTCCCCACAATTTATCTCCCATTTCTTCATAAAAATAGCGTAAGGCTTTCATAGAGTCTTCTGGAGTATATGGAAAAGAAGACAAGGCAGCAGTAGGTGTGATCACTCCTAAATCGTTGGCCGGGCTGTGCGCGGAATAACCTTCATAATTATCGCTGGCGGTAAAACCCCAACTGTTTTCTCCATAGCCTTCATAATTCCGTGGATTATCTATTGCGTAATTATAGTGAATAAGACTATGTGCGGTATTTTGATCCCAGTAATTAGCGTATTGATCGCTCAGGTTTCGAGGATCAAGACCTATAAAAGAATAATGGGCAAAGAATAAGGGACCGCCGTATGATGGGCCAAGTGGTAACTCAAGTCCGTAGTGTTGACGATTATTTACCATAGCACCATTTGATGCCCAACCCTGGTGATAAACTTCAGGTTCTATAGAATGAGTGGGTGATGATGCAGCAAGTACATACACCATTAGAGATTCGTTCCATCCCTGAATTTTTAAATCTTTCTGAAAATTATAAGTTGGGGACCAGTGCCAGTAAAGCACATTTTCTCCCTGGGTGTACCAATCCCATTCTACAGCTTCCCACAATTCAGTAATTCGTTCTGAAATACTTGTTTCTTCGGCAAAATACTGTCTATTTATAAGTAAGCCCTGCATCAGGAAAGCAGTTTCTACCAGATCGCCGCCATCATCCATATCTCCAAAGGGACGTGTTTGTGCAACATCGTCTAAATACCAATGTGAAAAAGCGCCGTGATATGTAGGAACTTCTTCCAAAAAGTCAAGAATTTTTTCCAGTCTTTCAGTTGCTTGCGCTCTACTTATCCAACCACGCTCTACAGCTACCGGAAAAGCTGCGAGGCCAAAACCGGAGCCACCAATGGTAACAATATTCCTTCCTTCACCTCCATAAGCATCATCCTGCGAGCGTTCACGCGCTAAGCCCGAATTTTCCCCGGCAAAATCCCAGAAATATTTAAAGGTTTGTTGTTGAACTTTTTCCAACAATTCTGAATCACTTAAAATTTCCTCCTCTCCTTCGGGCTCCTGTCCAGGTTGATAAGGTTCCTGGTAACCAGGTCCATCATCAGAAGAACAGGAAGAAAAAACAAACAGTAATCCTATAAAATATAAGCATCTATACAGCATGAAGTTTTGATTATGAAAGAATTAAGTAATGATTCTCTAATTATTTTAAGAATATAGAACCTCTCTCACTAAAATAATATTAGCAAGTCTAAAAAATAAAACTGACGCAAAAGGCCTATTTTCGTAAAGCCGTCCCTAAGCTTCGGGATGTTTCAGCTTCTAATATGTTTCTTAGGTTCTGAAATAAATTCAGAATGACGATTTTTAAAAAATTCCGACCCAGGATAGGGCCGGAATTTATTTTAAAAACTATTCAGCTATAATTATAGCTTCAATCTCATCTTCAGTTAAAGCTTTGTTATAGAAACGAAGATTGTCCATATAACTTTGATCGGCAAGGTGACCCCATTCTGTAAATCTTGGAGCACCAGACATTATAGAAACAATATCGGTTCCTGTCCAATCTATTCCCCCTGAAACAGTTCCAGTATTTACCGGTTCTCCATCAAAATAGATTACGGTTTCAGAGTTTGAGATTGTAAAAGCTACGTGAACCCACTCTCCAAGTGTTGCGTCTATAGCTCCACCATCGTTCCAACTATCAGAAGTGCCGTTTCCTACATTTAGTTTTATAGTTTGAGAATCAGCTCCTCCTTCTCTAAAGAGACGGAAACCACTTGTTCTATTGTTTTGCGCATCCGGATTATCTTCATCCTCAGGGCTTACAACAATAATTCCTGCACGGTTTGGATCGGCATTAATTTTATACCAGAAAGTGGCACTAAATTCTTCACTTAAAAGACCTTCTGAAGGCAATTGCAGGTAAGATCCTTCAGCACCAGCATAGGCATTGTTTCCTTCTACACTTTCTCCTGCAAATCCCGGAGAACCAACTTCTATTACTTCGCGGTTGGAAACCATATCTCTATAATCTCCATTAAAAGGCATATCTAAAGTAATGGAAGAAGCATTGATTAGCTGCTGAATATCTTCCTGGGCTAATGCAGTATTAAACAATCTAAGTTCATCTATATTACTACCAATATCAGATTTATGATCCCAATAGCTAAAGGTTTCTCCACCTGCACCAACAGTAAGTTGTTCTACCCCGGTCCAATCAATAGCAGCCGTCGGAGCTCCGGTATTTACCGGCATACCATTGATGTAAAGCACAGTTTCTGTAGGAGTTATGCTAAATGCAATATGAACCCATTCGTTATTGGTAACATCAATTATTCCACCATCATTCCAGCTTTCTCCGGTTCCGGTTCCAACATTTAATTTGATTCGCTGCTCTTCTGCAGAACCTTCTCTGAATAAACGGAAACCTTGCTGGCGACTTTGAGCCTCTCCAGATCCTTCTGCTCCGGCTACAAGAATTCCTGCACGATTCGCTTCATCTGTATTAACTTTATACCAGAAGGCTCCACTAAATTCGCTTCCAAGATCTTCCTGGTTAAGCGGTACGTCAATATAAGATTCTGAGGTTCCTTCATAGGTTCCTGTGCCTAAATAAGCTTCACTTGAAACAGCCGGGCTCCCGGTTTCATCAGCCATATAAATATTTACCAATTCGGTAAAATCTCCATCAAAAGGCATATAGAAAAACTCTCCGGCGTATTTAGGCGTGTAAGGAGGTTCTTTACTAAAGTTTACAGTTTTACTGGTGGTGTTTCCGGCAATATCTGTAGCATTAATAGTTAAAGTATGTTCTCCATTGGTTACATTATCAAAGCTCACCTGCTTATTTACTATTCGGTAATCAAGAAATTCATCGAAAGTGGCAACCTGATTTCCGTTTACCATCACTTCAATCATATCAACTTCTATATCGTCAACTACCTCAAACCTAATATTTATTGAAGCTACAGCTTCGGGCACCTGAATTGTGGTTCCCTCGTTAGGATAGTTAATATTCACTTCGGGACTACCGGCATCGGCTCCCGGGTCTACCTTTGTTAGCGGATCTATATTATCATAATCACAAGAAGCAAGTAGTAGCACTAATGAAAATAGACCCAAAAAATATTTATTTATTTTTTTCATTGTCTTATTAATTTAATTGTAACAAAATTTCGTTCATCGGTGTATCTCTATCTACTGCAGTTGCTTCGATAGGTAGTGCATCTAATTGTGCCTGTGGATAAGGAAGATATTCATCGTCGGCTGAAAAGTTTCTTCCATCATAACTTAATTCGCCATATTTATCGTGACGAATCATATCATAATATCTAATACCCCATTCCATAGCCAATTCCGCAAACTTTTCGTCTAAAACCTGCTGGTGGGTTACACCACTCAAGGCTGGCATACCAGCGCGGTCTCTTACTATATTTACAGCCTCATCTGCTGATATAGCTGAACCGTTGGCGCCAAGTGTTATTGCTTCAGCATACATTAAAAGAACTTCAGCATATCGAATTATGATCATATTCTTCCCAGCACTGTAATTATTTCTACCATCTGTAAGTTGAACGGAAGGAAGGTAATGCTTACCACTTGCAAATTTTGCACGTGCATAGTCGTTAATAATATCTCCAGAAGGAGTTGTATTAGAAACAAATTCCGGCACTTCTACCCCATTGGCTTCAAGATCTGCGATTCCTCTATCGGTAAAAAGCACACTTGTTTCCAACCTGGTTTCCTCATTACGATCAATCATAAACTCTATCCATTTGTTGCTAGGCTCATAAAAGCCCCAACCACTCTGTGCATTTTCACGTTCAGGGGTCCAGTTTTGCGGACCAAAGGGTGCGTATAAATGATACAATTCACCACCGGCTTCTGTCCCATAATCCGAATACTGAATTTCAAGTAAACTTTCGTTACTCAATTCTCCAGGTTTTTTGAATAATTGGTAAAAATCTGGGTAAAGAGAAAATTTACCTGAGCTTATAATTGCCCCGGCAGCATCGGCTACCTCCTGGTAGTTTTCTAACTCCTGGTGAGCGAGTGCCTTAATAGCGTAAGCGGTATATTGTGTAACTCCTCCCTGGATATCTGTACGTTCGTTTGGACGTGCGTCTGGCAAGTTCTCGATAGCTGAATCCATCTCGTCTGAAATAAACTGCATTACATCTGCTTTAGAGGAAACACCCTGCTCCAATTCTGCTTCAGGCTGGTTGGAAGTAATGATAAATACATCTTCCCAAACCCTTGCAAGGTTAAAATGAAGGTAAGCTCTTAGCACTTTAATTTCAGCGATATATTGATCGGCTCTTGCTACATCTTCGGCATCAGCGAATTCTTTAAAATTCTCCAGTTGAAGAATTGCAGTATTCATATTAATAATATCATTATAATGTACATTCCAAAGAGAATTGTACATCCAATAATCCTTATTATAAGTGAACATATCTGTATCGGCAAAAGGCTGTTGATCTCCCAATCCACCGGCATTTACATCATCACCTCTTACCCCAAGTAGAAGTGGTTCTTCCCATCCTCTTGTTGCAAATTCGTAATAAGCACCAATTAGTGGCTGGTCCATATTACTGGCATCGGTATAATCAAGATCTCCGGTATTCAACTGTCCTTCCCGTACATCAAGCTTCTCACTACACGAAGTTACTCCTACGCCAAAGACAAGGCACAGCAGTAAAATTTTAATTAAACTATACTTTTTCATAATAATATTTTTAGAATTTTAAGTTAACACCTACAGTGTAAATTGCAGGAACAGGATATGTTTGCCTGTCTACACCATCTGATACTTCAGGATTGAAACCATTGTAGCTAAAAAAGGAAAACGGCTTCTCTGCAGTAAAGTAGATTCTAGTTTCCGGAAGTCCATCTGCTACAATATTATAAGCCAATCGAATGTTTTGAATTCGGAAGAAATCTCCATCCTCTACCCAGAAATCACTTAATCTCTGGTTCCAGGCTTTACGTAAACCTGCAGAAGAAGGATAAGTATTACTGGTTCCTTCCCCGTGCCATCTATTAATTGCAAGATCGGCATCCATATTGGTATCTTGCGTAAAGATAATTTCACCTCTTTTTCTATTTAAGATCTTATTACCGGTTTGACCGTAAAAATCTACAGAGAAATCAAAGGCTTTATAAGTAACTCCTATATTACCTCCAAAAGTGTACTTTGGAAGGAATGATCCAAGAATCACCCTGTCAGAATCATCTATTACTCCATCGCCATTTTGATCACGATAAATTAAATCTCCAGGTACAAGGTTGTTTTCTACGGCAACAGGATCTGCTGCAATTTCTTGTTCATTTTGATAAACTCCTACTCTTTCATAGCCATAGAAACCTAATAATGGCCCACCTTCAATAGTACGTTGTCTAAATTCAGCTGAACCGGAATCTATATAACCCCTGTCATCCTCAATTTCAAGCGCCTCATTTTTAAGTGTAGTAAAGTTTGCACCTATTCTAAAGCTAAAATCTTCTGTAACTTGTTGGTTCCAATTAGCTACAAGTTCTAAACCTTCGTTTCTAATAACTCCAGAATTCCTATCTACACTTCTATTTACAATTGGGATATAAACCGGAAGAATTGCATCTTGCGTATCTCTTATATAGTAGTCGGCATCAATAGATAGTCTTCTCTTAAATGCCTCAAGATTTAGACCAAAGTTATACTCCTCAATAACTTCCCAGGTATTATTTGAAAACACACTAGTTGAAGTAGTACCGGTACGAGGTTGATCTCCAATTGGAGCCGTAACAACTTCAATAGTATTAGAACCGGCACTTGGCGCAACATTATCGTTACCTAATTTACCCCAACTGGCTCTAAGTTTAAAGAAATCTAACACATCATTCTCTGCAAGAAATTCTTCTTCAGAGACTACCCAACCTAAACCAACAGATGGGAAGTATCCCCAGGGATCTAAGGTGAATTTTGAAGAACCATCGGCTCTAAAAGTACCATATAATAAATACTTGTCTTTAAAGCTATAAGAAACCCTTCCAAAATAAGATAACCCATAAAACCTTCTACCAATCTCTTCTACATTGTTAGCAAATGAATCCGGATCGGCAAAATCAAGATACCAGCTGGTTTCAAGACCAATTCCCGTAATATCGAAACCTGTAGCTTCAAATCGGTTACTAGCTTCATCCCTAAAAGAGGCACCAGCCATCACTGTAAGATCGTGGTCTCCAAATGTATCATCATAGGTAAGTACATTATCCCAGTATTGATTGGAAAAGTTATTATTTTCCCTTTTAATACTAGACCGTCTTTCAAAATTATTACCAAGTGTGTATGGTAAATTTACTTCACGTAGTTCTAAACTAGAATAATCGTGACTATATGTAGTCTTGATATCTAATTTATCCTCGATTAATTCATATTGCAAGAATGCAGAGGTTAACTGCTTTCTAATTTTTTGCCTATTCTCATTATAGGTAAGGTCCTGAAAAGGGTTTTGCGTACCTCTATATCCTAATAGTTGAGCATTAGAATAACGTATGGGTCCGGCTTCAGTATTCATTTCATCAATAACCGGCATTGTTGGTACCGCGAAATAAGCTCTAAACCACGCGCCATTCTCTGGAGCATACTTGGTAGCATTACTAAAAATAGAATTCACTCCCATTTTTAAACGATCGGTTAGGTCTATCTCTACTTTAGATCGAATATTAAAACGTTCGTAATTATTTTTCATATCCAGGATTCCTTCCTGTCCTGTATAATTGGCTCCAACTGCATAAACAATGCTTTCACCACCTCCAGAGGCAGAGATACTATGGTTTTGAATCAAGCCCTGTCTAAGTATCTCTTTATACCAATCGGTATTCACTGCGGGTACATTGGGATTAATTCGACTACGCCCATATCGCTGTATCGCATTTTCGATAAATTGAGTTTCGGGAGCTGAACCAGATTCTCTTGCCATAGTAGCAAACTGCTCCGTATTTGCCAACTTTACTACATTTTGGGCACGTTGAAAACCAGTATACCCATCGTATTCAAATTGAGGCTTCTGATTTTTTCTACCAGATTTTGTTTCAATAATCACAACGCCATTGGCTGCTCTAACACCATAAATAGCGGAAGATGAAGCATCCTTTAGCACGTTTACAGATTTAATATCCTTAGTATTAAGGAAATCAATATTATCATATAAAGTACCATCTACCACGTATAACACATTCGTAGCTTCCCCAAAGGTTCCAAGACCTCTAATCCTTACTGTTGGAGAATCCCCCGGAGCACCAGAGTTCACAATCTGTACCCCAGAAACCTTACCTTGTAAAGATTGCATTACGTTAGCCGTAGGAGTTTTTTCGATCTCCTCAGCATTTAAACTAGCAATAGAACCTGTTAAGTCCCTTTTTTCCTGAGTACCATAACCAATTACCACCACTTCATCAAGTTGATCTGCATCTTCCTTTAAGGTAATAGTGTAATCGTTATTCTGACTTACGGTAAATTCCTGTGGAAGAAAACCGAGGAAAGTTACTCTTACGACATCGCCTTCTTCAACATTTTCAAGAGTAAAATTTCCGTCAAAGTCGGTTACGTCAAAAATTTCTTTGTCAGTTACCTTTACTTCGGCTCCCGGTAAAGGCATTTCATTTTGGTCCGTTATTACACCTGAAATTGTTTTGGCTTCCTGAGCGAATCCAAAACCAGATAAAAGGACCATACAAAGGGAAAATAATTTTAATTTCATACGGTTGAATTTTTACTGAATTTTAACAGAAAGATACAACTAAGGCTTGTTCTTCCGCAAACGATATAGTACACTACTGCTACATCAAATATATTAAGTCTTTAAATATCTAAATAACAGCTATTTAAACTATTTTTGAAGTAAAATTTTAACAGTGATTTAAATCGATGATGTAGTAATGATGTATTGCTATTTTGTTAAAATTAGAAGTTTAAATTAACAACCTAGTAATTTTTGATGAGAAAATTTGTCAAATTCTCCTTCTTATTCAGAGCCATTTTTTTTCGTAATCTGTACCGGTGAACTTCCACTCCCCTAACTGAAATACCCATTAAAGGAGCAATCTCTTTTGAAGTAAGATTCATTTTTAAATAAGAGCAAAGTTTTAAATCTTTGTTAGTGAGTTTAGGATAGTTTTTCAAGATATCCTTAAAAAAGTCTTCGTGTAATTCATTAAAGTTAGTTTCAAAAACTTTCCATTCATCTTTATTTTTAATCGCCCTGTTAATCTTATTGAGAATGTGCTTCATCTTAAATTCATTAGAGAAACTATTCTTATCCTTATTTAATTCACTTTGAATCTCCATAAGCATTTCATTCTTCTTGGCGGCAACCATTGTGGTATTGGCAAGCTCCTTACGTTTAAGGTTTATTTGGCTCACAAGGCGCTCTTTTTCTAAATTATTAATGCGCTCCTGGTGTTCCTTTTCAAACTTTTCTTCAAGCAATAATTGATGCTTTTTAAGCTTTAACTGATTAAACCAATAAACCAGGCCTATAAGTGCAAGAAAGATTAAAATATAAACCAGTTTCATTAAATTAGAAAGGTACCAGGGTGGCTTTATACTAAAGCCAAAACTGCTCTTCTTAGCAATATTAGCCTGTGGGCCGATCGCTAAGAGTTCTAACTCATAATTACCATGATCGAGATTTTGCAGGTTTATCACCCCATTATTTACCTCGCCACTTAGAGTATCTTCACCTCTTAACCTATATTTTAAACCCATAGCCCCAGAAGTAGGGAAGGAAGTATAAATATTTAGATCTCTTGAACTTTTATAAGGCACCACAGGTTTATTTTCCAGACTAAACCGGCCATCTAAATCAAAGAAACCTTTCACCTGTGGTTTGCTTACGTGAATATTTTCTAGATCATTGATATATTTATTCAGGTCAATACGCGCAAAACCATCATTTAAAGCTACGTAGTATAATGAGTCTCCATTTTTAAGAATTCTCTCGTAATTTTTTACAAGTCTATTTCCTAAACTTCCGGGAGCAACTACTATGGTCTTGTTAAAATCGGTGAATTTTAAAGAATTATTTTCGGTATTACTAAACCAATAAGAATTCACATCCTTAAGCAACAGTTTATGCTTTCGGAAAGGTTTCATCTCTTCAAAGATCTCTAAAGAATCTTTGAAGGAATTATATTTAAACCAGTGATCTCCATTAAATATGGCCAACTGATTATTGATCTCAAAAATATTCGTATTGATGCTATTCCCGCCATCTGGGATAGCGATTTTCTCCACAAAGCTGGTTTTTGTAAAATTATCGGTAAATCCAGATCTATAAAGTCCTTCGTAAGGATGGGCGGCCCATAGTGTATTCTCATCCTCAAAAACCACGTTCTTCACCGGAAAATTTAAACTATCTATTTCATAGATACTGTCACTAGAATGACTGAATTTTCTAATCCCGGTGTAACTGCTTATCAAATACTCCTTATTAGCATACGGAAGCTCACTAATTTTGAAACTACCGGTGGCTGTTTCTACCGGTATCAAACTATTTCCATCTACATAATAGGTGCCGGTATTGTGATTTACAAATAAGGTATCATTTAAAATCTCCAGATTCCAGGTATGACCCTCAGCTCCATCTATAATTTGCAGCTCATCATCTACAAAATTGTAAACTCCGGTATTACTTGCAAGGAACATTTTATTGTTGTGAAATGCTAGATCGTAAACTGCCCCTAACTCCCCGGTATCATCGGTATAAAATTTAACCGGCGAATCAATTTCAATTCGATCAATTCCATTGTCAAGACTTAACCAAATATTCCCATATTTCTCTACAAATCCTAAAACGGTATTATTCTGCAGTCCGTTATTCCTATTAAGAACTGTATAGGTTTTTTCGCGGCTATCGTAGTTTATCACGCCATTTTTTACAGTACCAAGTAATACCCTATCGTCACCAAATGACATTATATGATTTAACTCAGAGCGCTTTAATTCTTGGAGTAAATTACTGTCCTCATAAAGCGAGAACGTTTCATCATTATACTTATAAAGCTTTTCACGCGTGCCAATTATCAAATCCCGTCCCTGAATGGCCATATCAATAATCATCTCCTCTTCTAAAAGTTCCTGGTTTGGCAACTTCTCCAATTCATTATTAACATCTAGAAAATAAAGTCCTTTTTTCCTCAATGCCAGTAAAAGTCGATCTTTATAAACTATCATTTTATTGCTAACCACATTTTGAACAGGTTCTATAGTATTATGATCGTACTTATAAATAGCGCCAAAAGACCTGAAATAAATATCTCCCTTAAATTCAAGAATTTCCCAGAACTCTTCACTCTGCATGGCATATTTACCAAGTTTTGGAATTAAAGATGTATAATACATTTTTCCTGTTTCATCCTTTTTCCAATACCCAAATTCTTTATAAGAACCAGTAAAGATTTTATCTTCATATACAAAAACTGAACGTATAATGCTACCGTTAGGCAAAGGAAGAAGCTCCCAGGATTGACCATCATAACTTAATAAGCCTTGATTATTGGCCACGTAAATTACGCCTTCTTCATTTACATCAATATCCCAGTTTTGGCTTGCAGCATTATAGCTTGTAGAAGAATAATTATGTATAGGTGGCGTAAGTTGCTGAGAAAAAAGGTTAGTATACTGAAATACAAAGACAAACAGAGCTATTATTTTAGGAGTAAAGAGCTTCATAAATTCAATTTGAGCAGTTTTTGTATAGTTCTAATTTACGGCAAAAATACATACTTTTTGTACTTTAGAGCTTTCTCAATTACATAAACAACTCTTTATGAAATCTAAAAACGCACTTCCTTTAATTCTTAGCTTTCTTTTTCTGGCTATTTCTCTTATTTCCTGTAAAAATAATTCTGAAGAAAAAGAATTAGATAAAGACCAAAAGAAGAAGCGTCCCAACATAGTTTTCATAATGACCGACGATCATGCAGCCCAGGCAATTAGTGCTTACGGGCATCCGGTAAGTAAATTAGCACCTACTCCCAATATTGACCGCATTGCTAATAATGGAGTTAAGTTCAATAATAATTTTTGTACAAATTCTATTTGCGGACCCAGCCGCGCCGTTATTCTAACCGGCAAACACAGCCATTTAAATGGTTTTAGAATGAATGGGGAAACCTTTGATGGTTCACAACCTACACTTCCAAAATATCTAAAGGAAGCAGGTTATCAAACAGCACTATTTGGTAAATGGCATTTACACGGTTCTCCCCAGGGTTTTGATGATTGGAACATTCTTGTGGACCAGGGAAATTATTATAATTCCGATTTTATAAAAAATAAAGATACTACCAGGATTGAAGGCTATGCCACAGATATAATCACCGAAATGGGATTAGACTGGCTAAAAAATAATCGAGATAAAGAAAAACCCTTTATGCTAATGGTCCAGCACAAAGCCCCTCACAGAAACTGGATGCCGGCACTAAGACATATTAATAAATACGATTCTATTGAATTCCCATTACCCAAAAGTTATTTTTCAGATCATAAGGGGCAGGTAGCTGCGCAAGAGCAGTTACAGACCATTTATAAAGATATGTACGAAGGGCACGATCTAAAAATGACCGTGGCCAAAGGAAGCGATTCTTTGAGGCATAATCCGTGGAAAACAGATTTTGAAAGAATGACGAAGGCACAAAGAGACGCCTGGAATAAAGCATATCGACCTAAAAATAATGCTTTCCATGAAGCAAATTTATCGGGCAAAGAGCTTGACAAATGGAAAGGCCAACGCTATCTAAGAGATTATCTTGCTACCGTAGCCGCAGTAGATGAAGGCGTGGGAAAAATTTTAGATTATCTCGAAGAATCAGGTTTAGTTGAAAATACTTTAATTGTTTACACCACAGACCAGGGCTTCTATTTAGGAGAAAAAGGATTTTTTGACAAACGCTTTATGTACGAAGAGTCTTTAGCCATGCCTATGCTGATGCAATATCCCGGTGTTATTGAAGCGGGTAGCGAGATTGATGCGCTTACCCAAAACCTGGATTTTGCGCCAACTTTCCTGGATTTTGCCAACGCTGAAATCCCTGAAGAAATGCAGGGTAGATCCCTGCGGTCATTGATGAATAATTCAATCTCAGATGAAGACTTTAGAAATGCCATTTATTATCATTACTATGATTTTCCAGCCTTTCATATGGTAAAAAGGCACTACGGCATTAGAACCGATCGGTTTAAGTTAATGCACTTTTATGACGATATTGATGTATGGGAAATGTATGATCTACAGAAAGATCCTCGAGAAATGAATAATATCTACAATCATCCAGATTATGCCGAGGTTAGAAAAGAACTACATTCCAGTTTGGATTCCCTTCAGCAAAAATATAATGTTACCGAAGAAGAATTTGCTACCACCCCGGAATCTAAGGTAGATCAGGCCTACAGGAACTTTGCACGAATGGCAGGAGAAGACCCGGAAAATTATCCCGGTTACAAAAATGAATAGTTTTCATAACTAAATAAAGATAGATTAGTAACTATTCCTATTTGTTGGATTTTTTCCTATTTTTGGTTCAAATTTCAGAATTATGATGTTTGAACGAATTAAGGAAAAACTCGAAATTCTTGCAGATGCAGCAAAATACGATGTTTCCTGCTCCAGCAGCGGTAGTAAACGTAGAAATAAGAATAAAGGTTTGGGAAATTCAGATGGGATGGGAATTTGCCATTCCTACACCCAGGACGGGCGCTGCGTATCATTATTAAAGATCTTACTTACCAATCATTGCATATTTGACTGTGCTTATTGCGTTACCCGCCGAAGTAACGATATAAAAAGAGCTGCTTTTAAAGTTCAGGAAGTAGTAGATCTAACCATTAATTTCTACCGAAGAAATTATATTGAAGGCCTGTTTTTGAGTTCCGGGATTTTCAAGGATGCCGATTTCACTATGGAGCGACTTATACGGGTAGCAAAAAAGCTGAGGCTGGAAGAGAACTTTAATGGCTACATTCATTTAAAATCTATTCCCGGTGCAAGTGACGAACTTATGCGTGAAGCCGGCCTATATGCCGACAGGCTAAGTGTGAATATTGAGATTCCAACAATCTCCGGTCTAAAAAAACTGGCACCAGAGAAAAATCATTCTGATTTTATTAAACCAATGAATAAAGTGAAGAATGAAATTATACAATATAATTCTGAAAAAAAATTAATTAAAAGCACACCAAAATATGCACCTGCCGGACAAAGCACCCAGATGATAGTTGGAGCCTCTGGAGAAAGCGACCGGGAAATTATGCTTTCGGCAAATTATTATTATAAAAATTACAATATGAAACGGGTGTATTACTCGGGCTATGTCCCAATAAGTAATGATCCCAGATTACCATCCCTTGGCTCTCAAGTACCCATGCTAAGAGAAAACCGCCTTTATCAAACCGACTGGCTCATGCGTTTCTATGGTTTTGATGTAAACGAATTATTAAACCAGCAATTTCCAAATTTAGATGTAGAGGTAGATCCCAAACTAAGCTGGGCTCTAAGAAATCAGCATCAGTTTCCCGTAGATGTAAATAGCGCCGAAAAAGAAATGCTTTTAAGAATTCCGGGGGTTGGTTTAAAATCTGCTCATAAAATAGTCCAGGCCAGAAGGTTTAGAAAACTCAATTTTGATCATCTAAAAGCAATAGGCGTGGCTTTAAACCGTGCTCGCTATTTTATTATTTGTGACTCCCGAGGTTGGGAAACGCGAGATCTGGCTCCGTCAAAAATAAAATCTTTAATTCTTCGGAATTCGGTTGGAAAATTTAGGAAAGAATACAGCAGTCAACTAAGTTTATTTTAGAATGGAACCATCTACCTGTCTTATTTATGATGGCACCTTCCATGGCTTACTTACCTGCGTTTATACCGCATTTGAAGAAAAATTAGTGGTTAATAATATTCTCCCGCCGGGCACACCTCAAACGGACATGTTTGCCGAAAATATGGAGGTTTTTACCGATGAAGCTAAAGCTAAACGGGTTTGGCAGGGATTTCAAAAATATGCAACTCCACGGGGACAAAATGCGATCTATTACGCCTACCTGAGTGAACTTCCTAAGATTGAACTCGATATTTTAAGGTATTTTCAGCATACCTTTAAATTTAAAACAAGTGTTGACGGTGATTTAGCGAATAATCATATATTAAATATTGCGCAAACTGCTAAAAAAGTGGCAAGAGAAAAGCATAGAATGGAAGCATTTGTAAGGTTTCAACTTACTAAAGACAATATCTATTTTTCTAATATTGAACCAGATTTTAATGTACTTCCAATAATCGAGAAGCATTTTACGTCTCGTTATAGCGATCAACAATGGATTATTTATGATCTAAAACGAAAGTTTGGGTTATATTACGACCTACAGGAAACGAGAGTAATTCATATCGATTTTTCCAAAAACTTATCCTCACTAGAAGAAAAAGAGCATTTATTTGATGCTTCAGAAATTGAATTTCAGCAATTATGGAAGAAATATTTCGAGGCCACCACCATCAAATCCCGCATAAACACAAGGCTTCACCACCAACATGTACCCAAGCGATATTGGAAATATTTGAGTGAAAAGAATCCCTTGCATAATTAAAAAATAGTTTAAATTTGCTACTTCAACTAATTAAACATATTCTAAAATGAAAAAATTATTTTTACTTTTTGCTGTTGCAACAATGTCTCTTTCTATCTACTCTTGTAGAGAAACTACTGAAGAAAAAACTGAAGACGCTATGGAGTCTGCAGGTGAAGATATAGAAAACGCAGCTGAAGAAGCAGGAAACGAAATGGAAGAAGCTGGAAACGAAATGGAAGCTGAAGCCGAAGAAACTGAAGCTGAAATGGAAGAAGAAATGAACGAAGACGATAATATGTAATCGTTTCATTTTTGAAAAATTCCAAAAGCTGCTTTCTTCACGGGAAGCAGCTTTTTTAATTAAAATTAAAATGTAAATATGAAGAAGTCAGTTTTAATATTAGGTGCCATTTTCGCCCTAAGCTTATATTCATGCCGCGAAACCACTCAGGAAAAAACGGAAGATGCTGTAGAAGCCATTGGCGAAGACATTGAAGACAATGTAAATAAAGCCGGAGACAAAGTTAAAGAAGGGGCTGAAAAAGTAGAGAAAGGTGCCGAAAAGATAGAAAAAGAGATCGATGAAGAGATTCACGAAGACGATCATTAATCGGTAACAGGATAATACATAAAGCTGTTTTGGTAAGTAACTCCCGAACAGCTTTATTTTTTACGCTCTATCACGTAATTTACCATAAGCTCTAAAGAATCACGATAAGCTGAGGCAGGATATTCTTCCAAAATCACTAAAGCTTCCTGCTGAAATTCTTCCATACGCTTTACGGAATAATCGAGGCCTCCTTTATCTTTCACAAACTGGATCACCTCATTCACCCGCTTCTTATTCTTGTTGTGATTTTTAACCGAATTAATCACCCAGTCTTTCTCTTTCTTAGTTGAATTATTTAAAGCATAGATCAGCGGCAAAGTCATTTTTTGCTCTTTAATATCTATGCCCGTAGGTTTTCCTATTTTTTCATCACCGTAATCAAAAAGATCATCTTTTATCTGAAAGGCCATCCCTATTAACTCCCCAAATTTCCGCATTTTTTCAACCGCATCAGAATCTGGTTTCACTGAAGCAGCACCCAGACTGCAGCAAGCTGCAATAAGCGTAGCAGTTTTTTGGCGAATAATATCGTAATAAACTTCCTCAGTAATATCCAGTCTTCTGGCTTTTTCAATTTGCAGCAGTTCACCTTCGCTCATCTCTCTTACAGCAACCGAGATAATCTTTAATAGATCGAAATCATTGTTATCTATAGAAAGTAGCAAGCCTTTAGAAAGTAAATAATCTCCAACCAGAACAGCAATTTTATTTTTCCACAAAGCATTAATGCTGAAGAATCCACGGCGGCGGTTAGAGTCATCTACCACATCATCATGAACTAAAGTAGCGGTATGTATAAGTTCTATAACTGAAGCTCCCCGATAAGTACGCTCGTTCACATTGCCTTCAGAAACCATTTTGGCGACCAGGAACACAAACATAGGCCGCATTTGCTTTCCTTTGCGGTTAACAATGTAATGAGTGATCCTGTTAAGAAGGGCAACCTTAGAAGACATGGCTTCCAGGAACTTTCTTTCAAAAAGTTCCATTTCTTTCTCGACCGGAAGTTTTATTTGGGAAATTACTTTCATTAAGCCACCAAAGATAATTATTTATAGAGAATATTCAGTGGTGGTTTTTCTTTCAAAATCAAGAATATTAGGCAGGTTTGAAAGATTCTAAGAATTATTTTAAAATTTAGGGCCTGCTGAACCAATTTCAGTGCTCCAGCAGGCTTTTAAGCCGATTTATTCGCTAATTGTCCACAGGCAGCATCGATGTCTTTTCCGCGAGAACGTCTTACCGTTACTGTAATCCCATTACGCTCTAAAATTTGATGATACATATCTGTAGCTTTTGAGGAAGCTTGCTGGAAGTTCCCATCATCGATAGGGTTATATTCAATTAAATTCACTTTACAAGGTACATAATTACAAAAACGCACCAGAGCTTCAGCATCTTTACGGGTATCGTTAATATCTTTCCAAACAATGTACTCGTAAGTAATTCGACTTTTTGTTTTAGAATACCAGTATTCTAAAGATTCTCTTAGATCATCTAAAGGAAAAGTTTCATTAAAAGGCATTATTTGAGTCCTAACCTCATCGGTTGCGGCGTGAAGAGAAACGGCAAGTTTTATTTTAGCTTCGTCATCAGCCAGTTTTTTAATCATTTTAGGCACTCCAGAGGTAGAAATAGTAATACGCTTGGGAGACATTCCCAAACCTTCGGGAGAAGTGATCTTTTCAACCGCTTTCATTACGTTCTTATAATTCATAAGCGGCTCGCCCATTCCCATAAAAACAATATTACTCAAAGGCCTGTCAAAATACAAGCGACTTTCATTGTCTATAGCCACTACCTGATCGTAAATTTCATCTGGATTAAGGTTTCGCATTCTTTTTAGGCGGGCGGTTGCGCAAAACTGGCAATCTAAACTACAACCTACCTGCGAAGAAACACAAGCCGTAGTTCTGGTAGCCGTAGGAATTAAAACCGACTCCACAGTAAGTTGATCGTGTAGCTTCACGGCATTTTTAATGGTACCGTCGCTACTACGCTGCATCCGGTCTACACGAATATGGTTTATCACAAAATTCTCGTCTAGCATTTCACGGGTAGCTTTAGAGATATTGGTCATCGCCTCAAAACTGTGTGCTCCCTTATTCCAAAGCCATTCATAAACCTGACTTCCGCGGAAAGATTTATCGCCATTTGCTACAAAAAATTCCTGCAGTTGTGCTTTGGTAAGTGCCCGTATGTCTTTCTTCTTATTTTTCACGATGCAAAAGTACTAAGAATTAAAGGATTTTTAAGTTAAGCCTAAGCTAAGTGTTTTAATTTCTGACTTTAAGCTAAACAAAAAGCCACAACTTAATTTTATAAGCTGTGGCTTTTTAATATAATTTCTTTTTAGAAACTAGATAATCAACATCGCATCTCCATAAGTATAGAAACGATATTTCTCTTTTACCGCTTCCTCATAAGCACGCTTCATAAAATCGTGACCAGCGAAGGCCGAGATCATCATAAGCAGTGTAGATTTTGGCGTATGGAAGTTGGTGATCATGCAGTTCGCTATACTAAAATCGTAAGGAGGAAAAATAAATTTATTAGTCCAACCACTAAATTCATTTAAAGTATGGTTTGAAGAAACTGCACTTTCCATAACACGCATTACCGTGGTACCTACTGCACAAACTTTCCTGTTTTCGAGTTTCGCTTTGTTTATAGTTTCAGTAGCTTTCTTTTCAATAAAAGCCTCTTCGCTATCCATTTTATGTTTGCTAAGATCTTCTACCTCAACTGGGCTAAAAGTTCCTAAACCAACGTGTAAAGTAACTTCAGCAAAATCTACTCCTTTAATTTCCAATCGCTTTAAAAGATGTTTTGAAAAGTGAAGTCCCGCAGTTGGTGCTGCCACAGCTCCTTCTTCTTTAGCGTAAATAGTTTGGTAACGCTCCTGGTCTTCAGGCTGTACGTCACGCTTTATATATTTTGGAAGTGGAGTTTCCCCAAGTTCCTTTAATTTCTTTCTGAAATCTTCATAAGAACCATCGTAAAGAAAACGAAGCGTTCTTCCGCGAGATGTAGTGTTATCTATAACCTCAGCCACTAAACTTTCGTCATCCCCAAAGTAAAGTTTATTCCCGATTCTAATTTTTCTTGCAGGATCTACAAGTACATCCCAAAGTTTGGTTTCAGGATTTAATTCTCTTAATAGGAATACTTCAATCCGTGCACCGGTTTTCTCTTTATTTCCATATAAACGAGCAGGAAAAACCTTGGTATTGTTCAATACCATAACATCTTCTGGCTCGAAGTAATCTAGAATATCTTTAAATTGTTTGTGCTCAATTGTTTGTTCTTTTCGGTTAAGAACCATAAGCCTTGCTTCATCCCTGTTCTCTGAAGGATACTCGGCCAAAAGTTCATCCGGAAGTTCAAAATTGAAGTGTGAAAGTTTCATTCCCATAATTGAATTTTTAGAAGCGGCAAATATACAATCTCAATATAGGGGTTGTCAAGTATTTAACGGTTTATTTAAAAAATGCTTTTAAATTAAGGTTTTTCAACTTCGAAATTGAGTTTTTGAAAATCTTCCCAAAACCCTGGATAAGATTTGGAAACTACGTCGGCATCTTTAATTTCAAAAGGAACTTTTAGACCTAAAGGAGCAAAGGCCATCGCCATACGATGATCGTTATAAGTAGCTACCGAAACATTCTTTGAAAAATTTTCCTGTGGAAAAAGTTCCAAACTATCCTGAGTAACCTCTACTCTACTACCAAATTTTTCAATTTCGGTTTTTAGAGCTACCAGCCTATCGGTTTCCTTAATTTTCAAGGTATGCAAGCCGGTTAAATAACAAGGTACGTTCAAAGCTAAACAGGTTACCGCTATAGTTTGCGCGATATCTGGTGAGTTTTGAAGGTTTTCCTCTATTCTTTTTGGTTTGCTGCCAGGACGTTTTTCCAATAAAACATAGTCTTCTCTATATGTAGTGGATACGCCAAATTGTTTATAGATCTCTGCAAGACAAGAATCTCCCTGCAAACTGGTTTTTCTGTAAGTGCTTAATTTAAGTTCAGCAGATTCACTAATTGCAGCCAAACTATAATAATACGAAGCAGAGCTCCAATCTGATTCTACTGCCAAAGTTTGTTCTACTAATTGTTCTGCCGGTTCAACCTTAATGGTATTCCCTTTAAAAGCTCCGGTTATACCGGCTCTTTGCAGTATCTCTAAGGTCATCTTAATATAAGGTGTAGAAGTTATCTTACCTTCTAAATTAATTTCCAGCCCATTGGGTAAAGAAGGCGCAATAAGCATTAGTGCTGAAATATACTGGCTGCTAATATTGGCTTCCAGGCTTACCGTTTTAGCTTCTAATTTCTTCCCTCTAATTCTAATTGGCGGATAACCTTCGTTCTTTTCATAAGAAATATCGGCTCCCATTTTTTTAAGCGCATCTACCAATAATTTAACCGGCCGCTCCGTCATTCGTTTACTTCCGGTTAGAACCACTTCTCTTCCTTCTAAAGCAGAAAAATAAGCAGTTAAAAAGCGCATTGCGGTACCTGCGTGATGAATATCTATTAATTCATCTTCACTCTCCAGGGCCTTTTGCAAATAGTGTGAATCATCACTATTAGAAAGGTTGCTGATCTTTAAACCAGGGTATAAAGCCTGTAGAATTAACAACCGGTTCGACTCACTTTTTGAGCCGGTAATTTTAATATTTCCGGAGAGATGCTTTTTGGTATTTGAGATCTTTAAATTCATTATCTGCCTGTATTAATTTTCAGCATCTTTCTTATTTTTTCCTCTAAATTGTCCGAACGAGATTATAAAACCATAAGCAAAGGCAGCAAGGAACTGGCCTATAAGAAAGCGAAATAATTTACCGTCTTCTGTACGTTCGGTAAAATAGGCTTCAAAATGAAATCCGCCGTATTCAAACAGCACACTTACAATATCATAAACAATAAGGAAGCCTATCCCAAGCAATAAAACCGATTTCCAGAAGGCTCTTTTCGAAATCATTTCTTTGAACTTCATTATTTTAACTTTTCGTTATTATGATGCCTGTCGTGATCTCTTTTTGTTTTTATATCCAGTTTTTTATCGAAAGCTTTCTGGAGGTTAACCCCGGTTTGATTGGCTAGACAAAGCACTACAAACATCACATCTGCCAGTTCTTCTCCTAAATCTTTTTCTTTGTCTGATTCCTTTTCACTTTGCTCTCCATAACGGCGTGCTATAATTCGGGCAACTTCGCCTACTTCTTCGGTAAGTTGCGCCATATTGGTAAGCTCATTGAAATATCGAACTCCGTGTTCATTTATCCAGTCGTCTACAGCTTTTTGAGCGTTTTTTATGTTCATTTTTATTCCCTTTGTTTTGAATCTACAATTATCGTTACCGGGCCATCATTAATCAGCTCCACCTTCATATCGGCGCCAAATTTCCCACTTCCAATCGGCTTTCCTAAAGCTTCCTCTAGTTTTTCTAGGAATTTTTCATAAAGCGGAACCGCAACATCTGGCTTTGCCGCTTTTATAAAACTTGGGCGGTTTCCTTTTTTGGTAGAAGCGTGCAAAGTAAACTGACTCACCACTATGGCATCACCTTCTACATCTAGCAAAGACAAGTTCATGGCATCATTTTCATCATTAAAAATGCGCATTTTCACGATCTTATTACAAAGCCAGTCTATATCTTCCTGACCGTCCTCGGCTTCAATTCCCAGTAAAATTAAAAGCCCATGCTGCATCACTGCATTAATTTCGTGATGCACTTGCACTGAAGCTTTAGAAACGCGCTGTAATACTACTCTCATTTTTTTGGATAAATATCTGTTCTATAATTGTCTTCTTCCCCTTCCAAAATTTGCAAATAACTCTTATAACGGCTCCAGGCGATCTCGCCTTCCTCTAAAGCATCTTTTACGGCACATTTTGGTTCCTCCAGATGTAAACAGTTGTGGAATTTACAATCTTGTTTTAGTTCAAAAAATTCAGGAAAATAATCTCCCAATTCTTCACGTTCAATTTCTACTACTCCAAAACCTTTAATTCCAGGAGTGTCAATAATTCTTGCATCAAAACTAAGATCAAACATTTCTGCAAAAGTAGTGGTATGTTGCCCCTGTTTATGCTGATCAGAGATCTGGGAAGTTTTTAAGTTTAAACCGGGTTCTATAGCATTGATCAAGGTGGATTTTCCAGTACCACTATGGCCGGCAAACATACTTGTTTTCCCCAGCATCATCTCCTTCACTTTATCTACATTTTTACCGGTAGTTGCTGAGATCCCTATACATTCATAACCTGCATTTCTATATATCGCTGCTAGATATTTCACCTCCACCAATTCGTCTTCATTATAGCTATCAACTTTATTGAAAAGTAAAACCGCCTTTACGTGGTAAGCTTCAGCAGTCACTAAAAAACGATCTATAAAAGTGGTAAGCGTTGGCGGATTATTAAGTGTAACCAGTAAAAATACCTGGTCTATATTGGAAGCGATAATATGAGTTTGCTTAGAAAGATTAACCGATTTTCTAATAATGTAATTTTCGCGTTTTTCAATCTTTTTGATCACTCCCTGCTCTGCGCCTTCCTTATCTTCAATATCAAATTCTACGCGGTCACCCACAGCAACAGGATTGGTGCTTTTAATACCTTTAATCCTGAATTTCCCTTTTATTCGGCAATCATAAAACGTTCCCGCTTCACTTTTCACCTGATACCAGCTTCCGGTAGACTTATAAACGGTTCCTTTCATTCACATTATGGTTTTTTAAGTGGCTGTTTGAAAATTTTAAATGATGAACGTCATTACGAACGGAGTGAAGTAATCTCAAATTGATTTACAACCTATTGTACAGATTGCTTCGTACCTCGCAATGACGAAAATATATTTTCAAACAACCACTTTGCTAAAATAGCAAATGCAACATTCACTACTTGCCTTTAAACCAAAAATCATGGAAAACAAGATTTTTAAGCTTTCATTATTTTCTCCTGGTGGTTAATGGATTCCTGGTGAACCGCTTTAAATAAACGCAGAATAAATTCTTCACTTAATCCATGTTGCTCTCCTTCCAAAACCATATTTCCAAGAATTTCGTTCCATCTTTTGGTTTGTAAAACCGAAACGTTCTGTGCCTTTTTCACCTGGCCAATTTCATCTGAAATTTTCATTCTTTTTGAAAGCAGCTCGATCAGTTGATTATCAGCTACATCAATTTTAGCTCTTAAAGTGCTTAATTTATTCTGAAATTCTTCACTTTCTGAAACCTCTTTTCTAATCTTCAAATCTTTCATAATCTGAACAAGTGTTGCGGGGGTGATTTGCTGTGCAGCGTCACTCCAGGCATCATCAGGAGTGTGGTGGGTCTCAACCATTAGTCCGTCGTAATTAAGGTCTAAAGCGGTTTGGCAAAGATCAAAAATAATATCTCTACGCCCTGCGATATGCGAAGGATCTAAAATTAGTGGAAGATCTGGAAATTTATTCTGAAGCTCAATAGCGATCTGCCACTCAGGGTTATTTCTGTATTTCGTTTTTTCGTAAGCTGAAAATCCACGGTGAATTACTCCTAAATTTTTGATATCGGCAGTATGAAAACGTTCTACAGCTCCCAACCAAAGTGAAAGGTCTGGATTAACCGGGTTTTTCACCAATACCGTTTTATCGGTACCTTTAAGTGCATCAGCGATATCCTGAACAATAAACGGCGAAACCGTTGTTCTGGCGCCAATCCAAAGAATATCAACGTCGTTTTCTAAAGCAAGATCTACGTGGTGAGCATTCGCAACTTCGGTAGTGGTTAGCATTCCGGTTTCTTCTTTGGCCTTTTTTAACCATTTTAAACCTAGCGCTCCAACTCCTTCAAAATTTCCCGGTCTGGTTCTGGGTTTCCAAATTCCGGCGCGTAAAACCGTGGCGTCAGTATCTTTTAACTGGTGAGCGATCTTTAAAACCTGTTCTTCGGTTTCAGCGCTACAAGGCCCTGCGATTACTAGCGGATGATCTAATCCGAAATCGTCGAGCCACTTTCTTTGTTCTTTGTTGTTTTCCATAATTTAAAATTTAATCCTGATTTTTAATTTATTCCGTTTAAAATTGTTTTGATATGATTGGTGCGTTGCATTTCATTATAAACTTCCTGAAAATCATCATTTTCCAGTAAGTCTTTAAAATGCGTAAGGTTATTAATATATTCAGTTAAAGTTTCCAGCACATTCTCTTTATTTTCCCTGAATATTGGCGACCACATAGCCGGGGAACTTTTGGCAAGTCTCACAGTAGAAGCAAATCCACTGCCTGCCAAATCAAATATATCACGCTCGTTACGTTCTTTTTCCAATACTGTTTTTCCCAGCATAAATGAACTTATATGCGATAAATGCGAAACATAAGCGATATGCCTATCGTGGGAAACCGGATCCATATATCGAATTCGCATTCCCAATTTCTGAAATATGTTTAGCGCTCTTTCCTGAAGTTTAAAAGCTGTTTTTTCTACCTCGCAGATAATATTGGTCTTATTCCTATATAGATTAGGAATTGCTGCTTCGGGCCCGGAAAACTCAGTACCCGCAATAGGATGAGCCGCTAAAAAGTTTCTCCGGTTTTGATGATTTGCAATTTGTTTGCAAAGCCCCGACTTGGTAGAACCGGCATCAAAAACCAGGGTGTTTTCACCGGCCAAATCTAAAACTTCAATCACTACTTTATTGGCAACATCTACCGGAACGGCCACCAAAACCACATCGGCGTGTTGTACATCTTCCATTTTTGAAAAATGATCTATAATTCCAAGTTCTTTCGCTTTTTTTAAGTTTTGCTCATCGGCATCACTTCCAAAGATTTCCGCTTCGGGAAAAGCCGATTTAATATCCAGCGCGAAAGAGCCGCCTATAAGTCCTATTCCTATTATTTGAACTTTCATCTAATTTAATTTTATCTCCCGACCTGGGATTTTTCTAAAGCTTTAGGTGCATAACCTGTTCCTTTTGCGTCCAGCATCATGCTGGTTTTATTCTTTTAATCGCCCGGTTGATATTTTCTTCGGTTGCGCAAAGTGAAAATCGAATATATCCTTCGCCATTACTTCCAAAAATAAAACCAGGCGCGGTAAAAATGTGGTATTTATTTAGCAGAAAATCTACAAAAGCTTCTGCGTTTGTTCCCTTAGGAACCTTTGCCCAAACAAACATTCCGGTTTGATCTTTTTCAGGTTCGCATTGCAAAGCTTCAGCCAATTTCAATACTTTTTCTTTTCTGCTTTGATAAATCTCATTTTGGGCAGAAAACCAATCTCCGTTTAAACGCAAAGCAGCTGCCGCTCCGGCCTGAAGCGGATAAAACATTCCGCTATCCATATTGGTTTTCACTTTTAAAACCGTGTTTAGATTTTTCTCGCTTCCACAAAGCATTCCTATTCTCCAACCGGCCATATTAAAACTTTTGCTCAAAGAGTTCAGTTCTAAAACTACATCTTTGGCTCCTTCCGCTTTTAAAATACTTTTTGGATTGTCGTTAAGGATAAAACTGTAAGGATTATCGTTTACAATGAGGATGTTGTTTTCTTTTCCAAACTTTACCAAATCAGCAAAAAGCTTTTCATTGGCAGAAGCTCCGGTTGGCATATGCGGATAATTAACCCACATTAATTTCACTTTACTCAAATCTTTCTTTGCCAATTCTTCTAAATTCGGCAACCAGTTTCCTTCTGCATTTAGATCATAATAAACCGCTTTTGCGCCTACAAGTTCTGTAACCGAAGAATACGTTGGATACCCGGGATTTGGAATTAACACCTCATCGCCTTCATTTAAAAAAGCCATAGAAATATGGGTGATTCCCTCTTTGCTCCCCATTAGCGGAAGAATTTCAGTTTCAGCATTCAGAGAAACCTGGTAATGATTTTGATAAAATTCAGCGATGGCATTTCTAAAATCAGGTGTGCCTTTATAAGGCTGATATTGGTGCGCACCGGTATTTACCAAAGCTTCGTTTAAAGCTGAGATAACCTGCTGTGGTGGCGCCAAATCTGGGCTACCAATACCAAGATTAATAATATCTTTCCCGGCAGCTGCCATGGCACGCACTTCCCTTAACTTCGAAGAAAAGTAGTACTCTTTTACATGATCCAACCTTTTGGCCTGTTCTATCATTACAAACTATTTTTGTAGGTTCCTAAAATTGTTAATCGCTCGGTCATTACTTCTAAAATATCCATCGCCTTCTGGAATTCAGCATAATTTTCAAAGATCACATCAATAAAAAATGAATATTTCCACGGAAATTCTATAATGGGCATACTTTGTATTTTCGTCATATCCAGGTTAAAATCCCTCAAAATATTCAATACCGAAACCAGGCTGCCTCGCTTACTTTCCAGTTCAAACTTTAAAGAAGCTTTATCTATTTTATCGCCATTTGGCTCTTTTTTCTTAGTACTGATAATTAAAAAACGAGTGGCATTGCTTTTCTTGGTATGAATACTTTCTGCAAGAATTTCAAGTCCGAATAATTGTGCCGCTGCTTTACTCGCCACCGCCGCAACTTTTGTACTTCCTTTTTCTGAAATTCTTCGGGCTACTTCGGCAGTATCACTGTCTTCAATTAACTTAATATGCGGATATTTTTTAAAGAATTCTTTGCACTGCAACAAGGCCATAGGATGCGAATAGACTTTTTTAATGTTCTCTATTTTTTGTCCCGGCATAGCCATAAAATTCATATCTATTGGGATGTAATGCTCGCCTACTACTTTTAGATTATTTTCATCTATCAAAGCGTAATTCGGTAAAATTGAACCGGCGATAGAGTTTTCTATAGCCATCACGCCTTCGTTAGCTTCACCTTTTATTAGACTTTTGGTAAGCTCAGCAAAAGACATACATTCCAAAACTTCAACCTCCTGATGGTAATATTCCTGGGCCACCAAATGGTGAAATGAGCCCTGTACTCCCTGAATTGCAATAATTTTATCCATTAATCTCAATATTGAGTAAAAAAAAAGTCCCGATGTTTATCGGGACTTTTTTATATAATTTCTTACTTAATTACATAGCATTCCCGTTCCTATCTCTGAAATAGAAATAAAAAAAGTAAAATGCGTTCCAGCTAATTAAGTAATTCATTGTTTCGTTGTTATGGGGCTAAAGTAGAATATTATTACCTAAACAAAAACCCTTTTTTAGCTTTTTTTAAGCTTCTAAGAGCTTTTTACAAACTTGATTTTTTTTCTAAAGAATCATCGAAAGATTTATAATAGCTTTTAAAATAACCACTTAGTAATTCCGAAATCCCTAACAAGATGACTTTACTAAAACCCGATATATCTATTTTCGAACTATTATTGGCGCGTTAAAAATCCTTACTTTTGAAAAAATGCTTGCTATGTCTATTCATGTTGAAGGAATTTCAAAATTTTATGGCGAACAAAAAGCGCTGGATTCTGTTTCTTTTAAGCTGAACAAAGGAGAAATTGTGGGTTTTTTGGGACCTAACGGCGCCGGAAAATCTACTTTAATGAAAATCCTTACCGGTTATTTAACTGCTTCAGAAGGAAAAGCAGAAGTAAACGGAATTTCCCTTGAAGACGATTTACATAAAATTCAGCAGCAAATTGGATATCTACCGGAACACAATCCATTATATACTGAAATGTACGTTCGGGAATACCTGGAATTTAATTCAAGGATCTATAAAACCGATAAATCACGCATAGAAGAAGTTATTGAACTCACCGGTCTAAAACCCGAAGCCAATAAAAAAATAGAGCACCTCTCTAAAGGCTATCGCCAACGTGTTGGACTGGCTACTGCCCTGCTACACGATCCACAGGTTTTGATTCTAGATGAGCCTACCACTGGATTGGATCCTAATCAATTAGTAGAGATCAGAAATCTTATTAAGAATATTGGAAAGGAAAAATTGGGAAAAACAATATTTCTTTCTACTCATATTATGCAGGAAGTTGAAGCCGTTTGCGACCGGGTAATTATTATTAATAAAGGAAAGGTAGTTGCCGATAAAAACTTAAAAGATTTAAGGGAAGAAAATGAACAGGTAATTTTTGTGGAATTCGATTACCGGGTAGAGCAAGTTGCGCTTCAGAAATTACCGCATCTTATTTCAGCAAAAAATGTAGGCGGATTTGCCTATGAACTCACCTTTGACACCAAAAAAGATATGCGCCCTGCAGTATTCGATTTTGCCCATGATAACGGATTGAAAACTTTACAGCTAAATCAAAAAACAAAGAATTTAGAAAGTTTATTTGCTGAACTTACAGCCCCCCAACAAGCCCCCTAACCCCCGAAGGGGGAACTCTAAGCGTTGCGCAATATACCTAGCCAACTCGACTGAATTTATTTTGAATAAATAATAAAACCAAAGAATCAGCAACTAAACTCCCCCTTCGGGGGCCAGGGGAGCTGCTATTCAAATATAAGTCGGCCGGTGTAGTGTTCTTCAATATCAACTTCCGGTGGACGGTTTTTTGAGATTATATCTCCAAACCCAAAAATATCACCTTTTAAAGACTGTTGCGGATTGATAATTAATTTGTTGGTGCCCCGGTGTAAAATATCGTAATGCTGAACGATCAAATCTCCGGCTTCCAGTCTGCCATCACCATTTGCAAAGAAGAGATTTACATTTTCGGCTTTCCCGGTTAGGAAATAATTAGAAATATTATCGTTGGTAATTCTTAGATTTTCAACTTCCAGATCAAGGATAAAATCACCATTGGTATGAATATCGGGATCGCGCTCCTGGTTAAAGGACCGCAACCAAAGTTCGGGAAAATTAAGCGTTCCTATACTTTCAATTGCGCTGCCACTGCTATTCTGTAACCAGTTTAAAGTTGGTGTAGTGACATAGATTTTTGTGATCTCGTAATCCCGAAAAAGATTACAGGAATTTTCATTTCTCAGTTCAAGTCGGTTATCTACAACTTCAGCATAAACATCTTCTCGAAGATTTTCCCCGGTTTCGATCCTCACTTTATATTCATCGCCTTGCTCAATAAACAGTTTCACACGTTCATAAACTATAATTTCTTCAAAAGCATCAACACTAAATTCTTCAGAAATAATTTCTCCGGAAGTCTTTACACAAGTCGGCGCTTCTTCAGAATCACATCCTAAAAAGAAGAAAATTAATATCGCTATTCCTAAAACCTGCTTTCTCATAGTCTATATCCTATTGAAAGTTCTACAGCTTCGGCATTTGCATAATGAGAGCGAACAGTAAGCGATGCCCAAAGATCCTCGGTGATCTTTCTTTGCAGACCAACCCTGTTATATAGTTGATCTACAAAATGTTCGTAAGGATAATATGCATAATACCCCAAATGCGTGATCACCGATAATTTATTGAAGTTTAGCTGATGCCCAACAAAAACGCCTACTCGCTTGGAATCTTCATCTCCAGTAGTATTTCCGGAAGGAAAAGCTACCGACTGATAATAAATACGTTCTTCCATAGCTTTGGAAAAGAAAACTTCGGCTCCTGCCTGCAGTGTACTTTTATGGTTAAGCACCTTATCGGCATAAGCTGAAAAAGTTAAAAACGGATACTGCTTAGAACCAATAATTCCCATAGTATTTACGCCGCTTCGCAACACAAAATTAAAATGAATGGGTTCTGTATATTTTTCTCGGGGGCCTTTCGGAATATAATTAGGTAGGTTTTGATGATCCAAAACGTAATTTACTCCCAGGTTAAAGGTAATGGTGTTTGTGCTGGCATTGGGCGACTTAAAGTCGGCGTTGGAATAATGAATCAGGGAAAGCCCGGCCTGCAAGCCCAAACCTTCAAAAATATTTTCTTTTTTAAAATTTGCCATCAGGTAAGTAGAGCTGAGCAAGCGTGAACCATAGGCATTATTCTTATAATTATCATCTGGATGATATGGATTGGAAGCATACGCCAGCCCCTGCCCTATTCTAAACATTAAATTTCTTTTGAACAGGTAAAAATTCATATGCGCATATAGGCCGTAATTTTCACCTAAACTGGGATTTTTCATATCCTGGTAGATAAAAGAAGCACCAACATCGGGATAGTTATAGCGCTTTTCCCAATCTTCAAATCCGAAACTTTTTTTATTGAACCCCAGAATTAAACCGGTTGGATGCCCGGTAATTAAATGGGCAATATCAGGATTGTGTTCAGCAATGGTTCCGTAGAAATAACTGGCATCAAAAGAATAATAGTTCTCCCCGAACTCCTGGGCAGAACTATTAAAAATGCTGAAAAGAAAAATAAGGGCGGTAATTTTCTTCATTACCGGCAAATGTAGGAGAAATTTTAATTAAACAGATTATCTTCAAAATTTACCTGGGCTTTAGTTTGAACAAGCCTACAAGGTATTCCAAACCTTGCAGATTGGAAGATTTGAATTTAAAAAACCGCTTTTGCAATTTTTTGAATATTGGTACTTTTTCCCATGGAATAATAATGTAAAACCGGAACACCCGCTTTTACCAGTTCTTTACTTTGCTTAATCCCCCACTCTATGCCAACTTGGCGAACTTCTTTGTTATCCTTACATTTTTCAACTTCGCTGATAAGATCTTCGGGCATATCTACGTGAAATCTATGCGGAATTATACTTAGTTGCCGTTTTGTAGCCAAAGGTTTCAACCCAGGAATTATAGGAACGCTAATTCCGCTTTCGCGACACTTATCTACGAATTCAAAATATTTACTATTATCAAAAAACATTTGCGTCACCACATATTCAGCGCCAGCTTCAATTTTTTCCTTCAGCCTGCAAATATCTTTATCAAGACTTGGGGCTTCCATATGTTTTTCGGGATAACCGGCCACGCCAACGCAAAAGTTGGTATTATGACCTTTCTCAATCACCTCATCCTGGTAATTCCCTCTATTCATTTCCATAATTTGCTCCACCAGGTCTTTCGCAAATTTATTGCCTTTTGGTTCCGGGGTAAAATAGGTTTCACTCTTAATGGCATCACCTCGCAAGGCCACCACATTTTGAATCCCCAGGAAATCGAGATCAATGAGAAAGTTTTCGGTGTCTTCTTTGCTAAAACCTCCGCATAGAATATGAGGTACGGCATCTACGCCATATTTACTCTGTATAGCGGCACAAATTCCCACCGTACCGGGACGTTTTCTTACAATTCTCTTTTCCAGTAATCCGTTTTCTTTTTCGTTAAAAACGTATTCTTCGCGATGATAGGTGACATCTATAAATGGCGGTTTAAATTCCATTAAAGGATCTATTCCGTCATAAATTGATTGAATATTTTGCCCTTTTAATGGCGGCAAAATTTCAAAAGAGAATAAAGATCTTCCTTTAGCTTTTTCTATATGTTCGGTAATTTTCATTCTTTTTAATTCACTTAAGTTTTTAATCTGCAATATTAGGGTTGAGCCATTTTTCGGCTTTTTTCAAGGGAATTCCTTTTCTTTCGGCAAAATCTTTCACCTGGTCATCTTTAATTTTCCCCAGGCCAAAATAACGGGCTTCGGGGTTAGCGAAATAATATCCGCTAACACTGGCTGCCGGCCACATCGCTAAACTTTCGGTAAGTTCAACTCCAATTCGTTCCTTTACCTTTAAAATTTCCCAAATACTCAACTTTTCCAAATGATCTGGGCAGGCAGGATAGCCCGGGGCGGGACGAATTCCTTTATAAGTTTCCTTTATTAATTCTTCATTGCTTAAATTCTCTTCGGGCGCATAACCCCAGTCTTCCCGTCTTATTTTTTTATGTAAATATTCCGCAAAAGCTTCGGCGAGTCGATCGGCCAGCGCTTTGATCATTATCGAATTATAATCGTCATGATTTTCTTCAAATTTTTTGGCAAGTTCTGCGGTTCCAAAACCTGTAGTGACGCAAAAACACCCAATATAATCCTGGATTCCACTTTCCTTTGGCGCAATAAAGTCCGAAAGTGCAAAATTTGGTTTTCCGCCGTGCTTTTTTAATTGTTGGCGAAGCGTTCTGAAAACCATCTTTTTTTCTTCGGAATTTTCTTCATATTCAACTTCAATATCATCATCATTAAGCGTATTCGCCGGAAACAATCCGTAAACCGCTTTCGCTTTCAGCAATTTTTCATCCAGAATCCTTTTCAGCAAAACTTTAGCATCTTTGAACAAAGAAGTTGCCTGTTCCCCAACTACCTTATCGGTTAAAATATCGGGATACCTGCCGTGGAGATCCCAGCTTCTAAAAAACGGGCTCCAGTCTATATAAGCTTCCAGTTCTTTTAAATCGAAATCATCTATTTGCTGAATTCCTATTTTATTTGGCTCTGTAATTTGGGTTGTTTTCCAATCTATGGAATACTTATTTTTTCGCGCTTCTTCAATAGAAAGAAAAGATTTCACTTTACTTCTTTTCTTAAAATTAAGCCTGAATTTATCATATTCGGCTTTAAGATCGCTCATATATTTAGTACGCGTTTCTTCCTTTAAAAGATCGCCAATTACTGTGACTGCACGCGATGCATCGTTCACATGTGCCACCGCATTTTTATACTGCGGATCTATTTTCACCGCCGTATGCGCTTTTGAAGTGGTGGCGCCACCAATAAGTAGAGGCACGTCAAAATTTTGGCGTTCCATTTCCTTGGCCAAAAAAACCATCTCGTCTAACGAAGGTGTTATTAGTCCGCTTAAACCAATAGCATCTACGCCTTCTGCTTTTGCAGTTTCTATAATTTTTTCCGGAGGCACCATTACGCCCAGGTCAATAATTTCATAATTATTACAGCCTAAAACCACACTCACAATATTCTTCCCAATATCGTGAACATCTCCTTTAACGGTTGCCATAAGAACTTTTCCCGCCCCCCCGGCCCCCGATGGGGGAGCTTTCTTGAGCGTTCGTAAAATTTTATCCAGCACCTGATCTAAATTAGTGAGCACTTCTTCATTAGTAAACCTAATCACACGGAAGTCGTGTTCTTTTAACCAGGCCGTCCTCTCCTTATCACTTTTTTTATTTTCGGGTAATTGATGAATTAAACCATCAACTTCTACTACAAGTTTCTTTTTAAGGCATACAAAATCGGCTATATAACTCCCAATAATATGCTGCCTTCTAAACTTAAAGCCTTCAAGTTGCTTATTTTTCAGTGATTCCCAGAGGACAGTTTCAGCTTCGGTTGGCTGGTTATATCGGTTCTTTTTAGCAAATTCTTTCATTAAACCGTAGAGTGCCGGTTCAGCCGTCTGCCAGTAGCGCTCCCCCTTTGGGGGTTGGGGGGCTTCTTTTGCTGCTTCAATATATGGTAAAAGGTAGGCCACTGCTTTTTTCATAACCCTGGCCGATTTTACTACCTGCGGAAGGAACATTTTCCCGCTTCCAAAGAGATCGCCTACTACGTTCATGCCAATCATTAAATGACCTTCTATTACCTCAATAGGTTTTTCGGCTTCCTGGCGAGCCTGTTCTATATCCTCTAAAATATAAGCGTCTATTCCTTTCACCAAAGCGTGGGTAATCCTGTCCTGAAGCAGATTTTCCCTCCACGAAAGATCGACTTTGCTTGCTTTTTTAGAGCCCACTACAGTGTCTGCGAATTCAAGTAAACGCTCGGTAGCGTCTTCTCTTCTATCAAGAATTACATCTTCTACATGTTCTAAAAGGTCTTTGGGAATATTATCATAAACTTCCAGAAGCGCGGGATTTACGATCCCGATATTCATTCCTGCTTTAATCGCATAATATAAAAACACCGAATGCATCGCTTCCCGCACCGGGTTATTTCCGCGGAAAGAAAATGAAACATTACTCACCCCGCCACTAATACTGCAATGCGGAAGATTTTCTTTTACCCAACGCGTTCCTTCAATAAAATCTATGGCATTGCGTTTATGCTCGTCCATCCCCGTTCCTACAGGAAAAATATTCAGGTCAAAAATGATGTCTTCCGGCGGAAATTTCACTTTATCCACCAAAATCTCATAGGAACGTTTTGCGATTTCAATTCTACGTTCATAATTATCGGCCTGCCCAACTTCATCAAAAGCCATAACGATAACGGCTGCACCATAGCGCTTTATTTTTTTAGCGTGTTCAATAAATTCTGTTTCGCCTTCTTTAAGGCTTATAGAATTCACCACGCATTTTCCCTGCACCACCTGTAAACCGGCTTCAATAATTTCCCATTTAGAACTATCTATCATAATAGGAACACGGGCAATATCAGGTTCAGCAACAATTAGGTTCAGGAATTTAACCATGGCTTCTTTACCGTCAATAAGACCATCGTCCATATTAATGTCGATAATCTGCGCGCCACCGTCCACCTGGTCTCTTGCTACTTCCAGGGCTTCTTCAAATTTTTCCTCTTTAATTAACCGAAGAAATCTTTTGGAACCTGCAACATTAGTACGCTCCCCAACATTTACAAAATTGCTGTCGGGAGTAATTATTAAAGGTTCGAGACCAGATAATTTTAAAGGCCTGACTATTTTTTCTACTCCGGTAGATTTTTCCTGATCTTTTTCTTTATTCATCGTTTCTATCATAAAGCAGTCGAAAACTCAGGTTTTACTATTTTTCTTGGATCGTATTCTTTAGCGATTTCAGCAATAGCTTTAATGTGTTCAGGTGTAGTCCCGCAACAACCGCCTAAAATATTCACTAATCCTTTTTCTAAATATTCTTTGATCTGGCTGGCCATTTCTTCAGCATCCTGGTCGTATTCACCAAAGGCATTTGGTAAGCCGGCGTTGGGATAAGCAGAAACCCCGGAACTGGCAAAACGGTTTAGAACTTCCAGGTGCGGAGTTAACTGTTTGGCGCCCAATGCACAGTTAAAACCCACACTCAATAAGGGAATATGTGATACTGAAATTAGAAAAGCCTCAGCCGTTTGCCCGGAAAGTGTTCTCCCGGAAGCATCGGTAATCGTTCCGCTTACCATTATAGGAATATCTAACTGCAATTCTTCCTTAAGTTCATCTATAGCAAAAAGTGCAGCTTTAGCATTTAAAGTGTCAAAAACGGTTTCTACCAGGAGAATATCCACGCCACCTTCTATTAAAGCTTTGGCCTGTTGTTTATAAGCTACGCGTAATTCTTCAAAAGAAATTGCTCTAAAGCCGGGATCGTTCACATCTGGGCTCATACTCGCGGTTTTGTTAGTTGGGCCAATGGCACCGGCCACAAAACGAGGTTTTTCCGGATTTTCCTCAGTCATTTTCATGGCAACTTCTTTGGCGATCCTGGCCGACTCATAATTGAGTTCGTCTACCAACTCCTCCATCTTATAATCGGCCATAGCGATTGTGGTTGCAGAAAACGTATTGGTTTCTACAATATCGGCGCCGGCTTCAAAATATTTACGATGAATGGTGGCGATTGCTTCAGGCTGCGTAAGGGACAAAAGATCATTATTTCCCTGTACGGAAACCGGCCAATCGCTAAAACGTTTCCCACGGAAATCTTCTTCAGAGAATTTATATTCCTGAAGCATCGTGCCCATGGCACCGTCTAAAATGAGTATATTTTTTTGAAGTTGTTCTTCTAATTTTGACATATAATTTTATCTAAAATCACTATCAAAAAAAGAAGCGGGAAAGTATTCTTTCTTGTTATCTATCTGCGCCAAAGAAGCGAAGTAGAATGTAGCACCTTCTCCCATTACAGGAGGGTTGCCAAGGTTTCAACGGGTCTATTCCCTCAACCTTTCTTGATAACGATATTGTAAAACAATGAACTTGAACTAGCAAATATACGGCACAGGCTTCTAAACGCAAGGCCTTGCAGTTATTTTTATGAATAATATATTTTAAATGTTTTTCTGAGATATTTTTTCAGAAAAAAGGAAAATCAATATGTAAAAAATAAATATTGTATTCTAAAAAGACCAGAATAATCAGAACTTTCCAATCAATTAAAAAGAAGGATTTCCAAATTTATTAAATGAAATCGAATCGCCGGCGCTTAATTCTTCCAGGAAAATTTTCAACTCTTCTTTCATTTGTTTGTTCTGAAGAGTTATTTCGTAATTATATTTTTCACCTGAAAGGGTCGTAAAATAAATATGATTTTTATTTCCGTATAAAGTATATTTCCAGAAACTGGCGTAACCTCCATATTTGAAACCGATTTCCTTCAATTCGGAAATTAAAAATTTCTGCTTAGAATTGGCTAAATCTATTTTCATCCTGGTTTCATCTATCTCAATATCACCAAGATATTTCGGCTTAATAAACGACAGACTAAAGGCTCCAAACATTCCCGCAAAATAGGCAATCCCTGCAGTTGTATTGATCCAGGGCTCCTGTACATCGAACACATACAACACAATTGCTCCGCCCATCAAAAGAGCTATCAATAAAATCCTTAAGAAGACCGAAGGCTTCCAGGTTTTAACTATTCTGGTTTCGAAGGAGTTCATTAATTGATAAGCTCACCATTTAAAGTGATCGCATAATTGATCTCGGCGGCTTTTTCCAACATTTTAGAAACCGAACAGTATTTTTCCATAGAAAGATCTACGGCACGTTTTGCTTTCGACGCAGGCACATCTCCTTTTAGAAGAAAATTAACCTGAATTTTCTTAAAAACATTAGGAACGGCTCCATCTTCCCTAAAACCTTCAACTTCTACCTGAAGATCTTCAAGTTCCAGGTGTTGCTTTTTTAAGATCATTACAATATCAATACTGCTGCAACCTGCAATAGCCCGCAGTAAAAGATCCATTGGGCTGGCTCCCTTTGGCTCGGCATCGGTTTTATTGTCTAAATGAACAACGTCTCCACGCTCGTTTACAGTTTCAAAATGGTAATCTTTATTAAGTCTTTTAAGGTTGATCTTCATGGTAAATCTTGTTTTAAACAAATTTAGGGAAAGCTTATTAAAAAACCTTATAGTTCTAAAGCTTATGCCAGGTTAGGGTTTCACGTAAAGGATATTAACGAATTTTTGATAGATTTACAGGAAGTTAAAAAAACTGCTTTTATCCCGACCAAAATCTGATTTAATAGTTTCGAAAGGTGGGGATATAATGAGTTATAAGCCATTTTTCATAGAAAATTTGATTTATATAATTTGATTTTTAAAAATAAAACCTTTACCTTAGCATCGTGTTATCGTATACGATAACACGATAAAGGCTTATTTCGCTAAATACGATAAAAACTGACTTGAATATTTGCATTTTTATTAATACCTTTACATACTATAATCGTATACGATTATAGTAAATAGTATTAATAATGCGAAAAGAATCATTTGAGGCGGCCCAACCCAGTATAAAAGAATATTTTTCTCAAATAAATGAGAAAGCATTTACTACACATGATTTGTCAATAATTTTCGAAAATAAAAGATTCGATTGGAAAATAGCCGCCTATAGAAATTCGAAACACTTTATAAAGTTTTTAGCTGATAATAACATTCTCAACTCAACTAAACTAAAACATCAAGTATCTGGATCAATAAAAACCATTCTCTCAAAACGAAATGGTAATTTTTACGACATTGCTCTTACAATAAAAAAAGATGGTTATCTAAGTAACTATACAGCAATGGCCATCCATGAGTTAACTCTACAAATACCTAAATCCATTTATATAAGTTTTCTAAAAAGTGATGACAGAGTAGCACAAAAAACCATAGGTAAATTATCTCAAGATAGCATTGATAAAGCTTTTTCAAAAAAGCAGCGACAAACATCTGAAATTTATAAATCTGAAAAAGAGAATTACAGAATTTACTTAATTCAGAAAAATTTTACATTAGATAATGTTGGTGTGATTACTAAAAACGGTCTAAGGTATACTGATTTAGAAAGAACACTAATAGATATAGCAATAAGACCTGCATATTCTGGAGGTGTATTTGAGGTATTAGATGCTTTTTCAGCAGCAAAAGAGAAAGTAGATTTAGTTAAATTAGAGCGATATTTAAATACTTTAGATTACACTTATCCTTATCATCAGTTAATTGGTTTTTATTTAAATAAAGCAAATTATAATCAAGAAGAATTAAGAATTTTTCAAAATAAAATAACCAATTATAATTTTTATCTTACTTATAATATTTCAAATAAGGAATTTGATCAAGATTGGAAAATATTCTATCCTAAAGGATTTTGATTCTTTCAATTAAATCCATTACATATTCAAAATAAAAATCAAATCCCAAATTCTCTGAACCTAATGTATCCTCGACACTGCTCCAGTTTTCCTTCTGCAAATCATGATACTCATTAAGTAATCCTAAAAATTCAATTGGCACCCTTTTGGCCTGGAATATTTCTTTCATTAAATTCTTATTTTCTTCAGTAGAAAGATCCATGGAGAATTGATTACAAATATTCCAAATATCATAAAAATCTCTAGCCCTTCCTTTTGTTCTAGCAGTAGAAACAATTTTCTGATATTCTGGAATAGATTGACAGAGTGCTCTTAATTTTTCAATTACAATCATTTCTGGAGTATATACCATAAGTACAGTACCATCAAGATCGTGTTTCTTTGCGCTCTGGATATATTCAAAACTACTTATATCAATCGAAAATTTAGTAGATTGTCCAAGTATCTTGATAGCTTCCCTTCTTGTTTTATCTAAATCTTCATCATACCAATTTTCTTTATGAGCAATCTTAAATTCAATATTATATCCTTTCCATTCCTTGACTTTATTAGTTTTTGGTTTTTCTTTAAACCTAATATCAAAAGCTATTAAATTCTCTTTATGAAATTCATCATTTAAAAGGGCATCCAAAGCTCCATTAATTCTATTGTAGTCCAAATCCGAAAAATCCCCTTCAATCGAAAAATCAATATCCATTGAAGCCCTGTCTGTTATATCATAAACCAACTGCAAAGCATTTCCTCCTTTCAAAACCAACCCGTACATCAATTGCTCATCATGCATCAAAGCTTTTAGAGTTAAAATCTTTATTTTATCTAACATTTAATTTTTAATTTAATTCAAATATAGTTTTTTCAAAACGTCTTATAACAACGCATATTCGCAATTGCGGCCATTGTGCTAAAAGAAAGTTTAATAGAAACCAGGAACAAAAAATACTATATCGGACAAATCCGTATCTTCATTGCCACAACTGACGAATAAACAAGACCTTTAAATTTTTAAACCATCTTCCCTTGTCAATGGAAGGTGACATTCCGGAGAAATGACGGAGCCTCAACCACCCCGACCTATCGGCCACCCCTCCTTTTAAAGGAGGGGAGCTAATAATCTTATAAAACATTTCTTTTATTCCCCCATTGGAGCTTGTCCCGAATTTACTTCGGGAGGCCAGGGGGCTTATCCAATACTCTGCACCACTTCCTTTTTGGCTTCTTTTTTACTACCGTCAAATCCGGTTACACCGCCAACGGTGGTGTATTTAAGCACATATTTTTTATCCGGAAAAATTCGCTGATAAGCACTTTGACACATAATCGCTGCTTCGTGAAATCCGGAAAGGATCAGTTTTAATTTTCCTTTATAGGTGTTTACATCACCAATGGCGTAAACCCCGGGAATATTGGTTTGATAATCGTAAGAATTATCAACTTTTATCGCGTTTTTCTCTATTTCCAGTCCCCAGCTTCCGATTGGGCCAAGTTTAGGCGACAACCCAAAAAGCGGAATAAAATCATCTACATCTTTAAATTCTTCCCCGCGAGCTTCATCTTTATGTCTAATTACTACTTGCTCAAGATTATCTTCGCCTCTAAGACCAACCACCTCAGCATTGGTAATCATTTCGATCTTACCGAGTTTTGCCAATTCCGAAACTCTTTCTACAGAATCCAATGCGCCACGAAATTCAGCTCTACGGTGTACCAAAGCAACTTCAGCAGCGACATCAGCTAGGTAAATCGCCCAGTCTAAAGCTGAATCTCCACCACCGGCAATCACTACTTTTTTATCACGATAAACTTCCGGATCTTTAATAAAATAAGAAACACCCTTATCTTCAAAATCGGTGATATTAGCAATTGGGGGTTTTCTTGGTTCAAAAGAACCGAGACCGCCGGCAATAGCCACTACCGGGGCGTGGTGTTTTGTGCCTTTATTTGTGGTTACTATAAATGTACCATCGTCCAGTTTTTCCAAGGTTTCGGCGCGTTCTCCCAAAGTGAAGCCTGGTTCAAAAGGTTTTATTTGTTCCATTAAATTTCCAACTAAATCTCCCGCTAAAATCTCCGGAAATGCAGGAATATCATAAATCGGTTTTTTAGGATATATCTCAGAACACTGCCCGCCGGGTTGCGGCAAGGCGTCTATTAAATGGGTTTTTAATTTTAGCAATCCCGCTTCAAAAACGGTAAATAATCCGGTTGGCCCGGCTCCTATGATGAGGATATCTGTTTTAATCATCACTCTTGTTTTTAACTTTTAAAGATTCGGTTATAGAATTCATTTGATCGACTTTAGCCTCAAAATCACCTTTAATATTACTTCGGTATTCATTTAAATTTTCTACCATTTGGTTTACATTTTCGGGAATTACTTCTTCAAAAAATTGCCGTAAACGTTTTGCCGCGGTGGGCGATTTGCCGTTGGTGGAAATCGCGATTTTTACGTGACCTTTATTCACAATTCCGCCCATATAAAAATCACAGAGTTCGGGCGTATCGGCGATATTGGCCAATAAATAACGTTTTTTGGCGTGTTTGTAAACGCGTTTATTCAATTTTGCATCGTTAGTGGCAGCAATTACAAAATGCCTGTTTTTAAGGTATTTTCTTCTATACCTGCCTTTAGTCAATTTTGCGCCGTGTTTTTTTGCCAGTTCTTCTGTTTCCGGTAAAAACCATTTAGCTACCACTTCCACCTTGGCATTCGGGCTCGATTTAAACAGAAAATGTAGTTTTTCGTGACCTACCTGTCCGCCTCCAACTACAAGAATATTCAGTTTATTTACTTTTAAAAAGACCGGGTATAATTCGTTTCTTTCTTCCATAAGCCAGCCCCTAGCCCCCAAAGGGAGAATTTATAATTACTGATTCTTGAATTGAATTTTCCAGAACCGCTTTAAGTTGTCCGCTTTCACGAACTACTTCGCCAATCACGATAATTGCCGGGGCGGTAAGTTGTTTTTCAGCTACTACTTTTTCTATACTTTTTATCATTCCAAAGCCTGACTTTTCATTATTGGTAGTTCCATTCTGAATAATTCCAACCGGAGTATTTTCTTTTCCGTAGTAGCTAAAAATATCCACGATTTCAGGGAGTTTTGCCATTCCCATTAGAATCACTACCGTAGCCGTAGATTGTGCCGCGAGCCGAACATCTTCTGAAAGTTTCTTTTGGGTGGTGGTTCCTGTAATTACCCAAAAACTCTCGGAAGTTCCTCGTTGGGTAAGCGGAATTCCAATATTTGCAGGAACTGCTATTGAAGACGTAATTCCTGAAACAACTGCAGTTTCCAAGCCTTTACTTTTGGCATAATTAATTTCTTCAGATCCTCTGCCGAAAATAAAAGGATCGCCTCCTTTTAACCGAACCACGTGCCCTCTTTCCAAAGCATATTTCACAATAAGCTCGTTGATCTCATCTTGAGAATACCTATGCTTATCTTTTCGTTTTCCAACAAAAATATGCTCGGCTTGAGGCGCATATTCCAGTAATTCGCGGTTAATAAGCGCATCAAAAAGCACAACTTTGGCATCTTTTAAAGTATTTAATGCTTTAAGTGTTATCAATTCCGGGTCTCCGGGACCAGCGCCTACCACGCTTAGTTTTGGTGAATTATACATTTTGTACCTCCTTTGTTCTAAATGCATCTACCCTTTTTAGGAATAGTTGCGCGTCTTCTAAATATTTATTGGCAAAAGCTTCGGTTGGCTCTTGCTCGTTCATTTGATAAGCGAATTCTTTGAAGGAAGTCGATAATTCGATTTTACCGGTGTCTACAAACAACTCGTCAAACTGTGCAATTATTCCTGCTTGCGTATTGGTTTTCAAATCTTCGGCCAACAACAATGCTTTAGCCGAATTCACTATTGAAGTATAGGAATGATAAATACTATCTGCCCAGGCTTTTCTTTCCTGTGCACTTTTGGCATTATCTATTTTCTCTTCGCTTTCAAATAATAAGGTAGCGATAAGATCTATTACCACGCCGGCACACTCGCCCACTCCCACTGCTTTTATATAAGGTTTTTCGTGACCCCAATCCACAAATTCATTTTCTGTTAGGTTTGAGGTATCGGCCAAATCTTTTAGCAAATCGTAGAAATAAGTTTTTCCCTGGCGATCGTAATATTCGGCGAATTTCTCTTCGGAATTTGCTTTCGCTTCAAAATCGTTAAGTAACAATCGTAAAGCTTGCGGCCCGCGTTTACTGGGCACTTTTATCACTTTATCGGCAAAGCGGCCTTTTCCATTTCCCAGCGTTCCACCGCCAAGTAAAACCTGAAGCGCCGGTGCCACGGTTTTACCAACTTTTACCGACATTCCCTGGAAACCGATCTCGGCCATATTATGCTGCCCGCAGGCATTCATACAACCGCTAATTTTTATGGTAATATCCTTCCCGTTTATAAATTGCGGATATTCTTCTTTTAAAACATCTTCCAGCACATCGGCAATTCCGGTACTACTGGCAATTCCAAGATTACAGGTATCTGTTCCCGGGCAGGCCGTAATATCTACGGTTTTATTATACCCGGTTTCGGCATAACCCAGCTTTTTTAATTCTGAATAGAAAAATGCTAAAAACTCTTCCCGAACGTGACGAATTAAAATATCCTGTCTTAAACTTAACCTAATCTCATTTCCGGCGTATTCTTTCACCAAATCGGCTAGTTTCCTGGCGCCACCTGTATAAAAATCACCTAACGGAACCCGAATTCCGATAGCAAATAATCCTTCCTGTTTCTGCGGAATTACATTCGTGCTTTTCCAGGTTTCAAAATCCTTTTGATCTTCAATTTCTACTGAAGGTACCTCAACTTCCTGAAGCGGTGGTGCTACTTCAAACTTTTCAACCTCAAATTCCGGATGATTTTTAGAAAGTGCGGTGCTTTGTTCAGAAACCAATTCCATAAAGGCATCTTTACCAATATCTTTTATTAGGAATTTCATCCTGGCTTTTAAGCGTTTTGCACGTTCGCCGTGACGATCAAAAACCCGCAAAACACCTTCTATTAGCGGCAGTAATTCTTCCGCAGGAAGAAAATCGTACAGTTCATCGGCGTGTCTAGGTTGCGAACCGAGTCCGCCGCCTAGCATTACTTTAAATCCGCGCTTTCCATCTTTTAATTTTGCGATAAAGCCAAGATCATGAATATAACTTAGCGCCGTATCATCATCCGACGAAGAAAAGGATATCTTGAACTTTCTTCCCATTTCCTGGCAAATAGGATTTCGAAGAAAAAATTGGAAAGTTCCGTGTGCATAAGGAGAGACATCAAAAGGTTCATTTTTATCGATTCCAGCCGTTGGGGACGCAGTTACATTTCGCACCGTGTTTCCGCAGGCTTCACGCAAAGTAATATCATCCTTTTCCAGTTGCGCCCAAAGCTCTGGTGTTCTATCTAAACTCACGTGGTGAATTTGGATATCCTGGCGGGTGGTGATATGCAAACGCCCTTTAGAATATTCATCTGAAACATCAGCAATTCTATGCAGTTGTTCTGAGGTTACTTTTCCAAATGGCAGTTTTATACGAACCATTTGTACACCAGCCTGTCTTTGGCCGTAAACCCCACGTGCTAAACGCAGACTTCGGAATTTTTCTTCATCGGCTTTTCCCTCTCGAAACAACCTGATCTTCTTTTCCAGATCCAGGATATCTTTCTCTACAACTGGGTTTTCAATTTCGGTTCTAAAACTTTGCATTGCTAATAATTTTTAAAAATGGCGCCTAAAACAGGCATTAATAAAAAAGGTCCTTTTTGAGTTTTCACTTAAAAGGACCTTTATAATTTTTATAAAAAGATACTCTTAGGTGACAGAATCACACATACAACGGCACATCATAATATTTAAATTTTGCTTCTTCATTTCTTCAAAACTAAGCGTGGAGGCCACATTCGCGGTTTTCCAAAACCTTGGTAGGATCAAAATATTTAAACTCATTTGGCAGGGCATTTTCTTCTAAATAAGCATCCAGTTTTTCATCACTCCAATGGTAAAACGGACTCACTTTTAATATTCCGTCTTTACTATAGCTTAAAATATCTATGCTATTTCTAAAACTGGTTTGGCCCTTTCTAAGATTTGTAAACCAAACATCAGGGTTTTGCTGCTCCATGGCTCGTAGGAAAGGTTCCAGTTTTACCTGCCGGGTAAACTCTTCGTGCTGCGGATTATTGATATCGGGAATGCCTCCAAAAAGCGCATCACGATAAGCCGCCGTTTCCTTTGGCGTGTATAGCTTTACATTCAGTTTTAATTGATCAATTACCTGCTTTGCGTGCCTGTAAGTTTGAGGTGTATTATAACCGGTATCACACCAAATTACTTTCATTACCGGGTCTATATCTGAAACTGCGTGCAGAATTGCAGCCTCATAAGGTCTAAAATTGGTAGTAACCACCGGTCTTGCCGCATTAGAGACTACCCATTGCACGATCTCAGCCGGGGTTATTCCCTTAAACTGCTGGTTGAGAATCTTTAATTCTTTTTCGCTGTACCGTTTCATTTTTCACAAATTTTCTGGCTCTTCCCGAGCCTAACTATACTCTATATACTTTTCTAAAAAAATATTCTTATTCTTTTCCGAAACTGATCATATTCCATAGTCGCTCGTGCCCAAAGTAAAGGATCATTTTAGTCACTAATTCTACAGATCCAATGGCAAGTGCAGTTTCAATCTCTCCTGTAAGCAACCAGGAAATCGCAATGGTATCTACAGTTCCCACAATTCTCCAGCTTACCGTTTTCAATATACTTCGTAAAGGTTTCTCTGAAGTAGTGTCCTTTTTATAAGTGCTTTTAGATTTTACCTGATCCAGTATCATACTGCTTTTTCATTTATTTCTATTAACCTATCGGATTACTAGGTTATAAAACAAAAATAACTTTGTTTTTTTACCAGACCAATTAATAGTGGCCTAATTTCCGGTTTTTAACATTTAAAATTTGATCTTTATTTCTTAGCAGAAATATCGGCTAAGGTATTATCGCCCAGTACTTTTAAGGTGCTATCCCTAACCTGTATCATTAAACTATGAACCGAACAGGTTTCCTCGCTGGGACAATCATCACACTTTTCGTAATAATTAAGGCTAACGCAAGGCACCATAGCGATAGGACCTTCCAGTACCCGAATTACCGCCGTCATTTGAATTGCTTCGGGTTCTTTAATTAGATAATAACCACCGCCTTTTCCTTTTTTAGATCCTAAAAATCCCGATTTTCGTAATTCCAGAAGAATGCTTTCGAGGAATTTTTGCGAGATATTTTCACTTTTTGAGATCTCTGAAGTTTGCACGGGTTTTCTATCTTCCCTTTTTGCTATGAATGCGAGGGCTTTAATTCCGTATTTAGTCTTTTTTGAAAGCATATGGCGAATATACTTAAATATTGACTTTTTCGCATTTATTATTGATTTCTCTACGGAAAGATCAAAAAGTCCGATTCCTGCTGAAATTACCATAACTAAATTGAATTTAAAGCCTGTTTTAAATCATCTATTACATCATCTACATGCTCCAAACCTACTGAAACTCTTACCAAACCGGGTTTTATGCCAACTTCCAGCCTATCTTCCTCACTTAATTTACTGTGCGTAGTAGAAGCAGGATGGGTTACAATACTTCTAGTGTCTCCCAGGTTTGCCGATCTTGAACAAAGCTTAATCGCGTCTATAAATTTTCTTCCCGCTTCAACTCCTCCTTTAATCTCAAAGGCGACGATATTTCCGCCCTTTTTCATCTGCTTTTTCGCAATTTCGTATTGTGGATGCGATTTGAGAAAAGGGTATTTTACATTTTCAGCATTGGCTTCGGTCTCTAAAAATTCGGCTACTTTTTCGGCATTTTCGCAATGCTTGTCCAGCCTTACCGAAAGTGTTTCCAAGCTTTTAGAAAGCACCCAGGCATTAAACGGCGACAAAGCCGGTCCCGTATTCCTTGAGAACAGGTAGATTTCCCGAATTAAATCGGCATTCCCAACTGTCACACCGCCCAGAACACGGCCCTGCCCGTCTATTAATTTTGTAGCCGAATGTATTACCAAATGCGCGCCGAATTTTATAGGGTTTTGCAGCCAGGGCGTGGCAAAACAATTATCAATTATTAAAATAAGATTATGCTTTTTCGCAATTTCCCCCAGCAATTCTAAATCCAGAACATCTACACCGGGATTTGTAGGTGTTTCGGCAAAAATAATTTTTGTTTCAGGCTTTATTAAACTTTCAATTTTATCAACTTCATCCACATTAAAATAGGAATGAGAAATATTCCATTTGGGAAAAAACTTGGTAAACAAACTATGCGTAGAACCAAAAACCGACCTCGCCGAGATTATGTGATCTCCACTATTAAGCAACGCAGCAAGGCTTGAGAACACGGCACTCATTCCCGTTGCAAAAGAAAATCCGGCCTCTGCCCCTTCCATTTTTGCGATTTTCTCGGTAAATTCTGAAGTATTAGGATTAGTAAATCTGCTATAAATATTACGTTCTTTTTCTTCAGAAAAGGAAGCCCGCATATCTTCGGCATCATCAAAAACATAACTGGAGGTTAGGTACAGGGGCGTAGAATGCTCCTGGAATTGCGTGCGCTCGTTTTGCGTTCTTATGGCTTCGGTTTCGAAATGCATAATTGTTTAGTTTAATTTTTTAATTAAGTCTTTGTGATAATTTAAGCACGTCGCTTGCCACGCCTCGAGCAGTAACCGCTGCTCCTGCCCCAGCTCCCTGGATCACCAGCGGTTGGTCTCCGTAAGATTCGGTATAAATTTCAAAAATGTTATCGGCGCCTTTAATTTGGCCCAAAGCGGTATTTTTGGGTTCAGAAATAAGTTTGGCTTCCAGGGTGGCTTTTTCTACCTCAATTTCTCCAATATATCTTAATACGTGCCCCTGATCTTGCTGTTTTTTATGCTGATTAAAAATCTCATCCAGTTCACTAATTCTTTTCTGAAATTCTTCTGCGGAAGTCTCGCCGTTTAATTTCTCGAGAATTAAAGATTGAATTTTCACCTCCTGGAATTCTTTATCTAGCTGAAGCTCGCGTGCCAGGATCAATAATTTTCTACCCACATCGTTTCCGGAAAGGTCTTCCCGGGCATCGGGCTCGGTGTAACCCAGGTTTCCGGCTTTCTTCAAAACATCAGAAAACTTCTCTTTATTTTCAGAAAAAGTATTGAAAATAAAACTCAAAGAACCGGAGAATACCCCTCGAATTTTAGTGACTTTTTCTCCTGCCTGGTGCAAACCCCTTACCGTTTGTACAATTGGTAAACCTGCGCCTACATTTGTTTCATAGAAAAAATGCTTCCCGTGATATTCTAATTCCTTACGTATTTTCTTATAAAAATCTGCCGATAGAGTATTAGCCACTTTATTGGCCGCTACCAGGTTAAAGCCGTTTTGGATTAAGCGGATATAGATCTCTACAAATTCTTTACTCGCCGTCGCATCTATAGCAATAAGATGTTCAAGATCCTGCTCTTTAGTAAAATCGAGAATGTCTTCCAGTTTATATTCTTTAGCCGATTTTTTGAAATCTTTTTCCCAGTTTTCAGTAATTCCTTCAGCAATAAGTAGCGCTTTGGTGGAATTAGCGATTACCGGAACATTGACCGAAACTCCCGAATTCTCTTCCCACTGCTTTTTTGCAGTTAATAATTGCTCGATTAAAGTCTTGCCAACGTTTCCTATTCCAAATAAGATGATATTTACTTTTTTCATTTAAATATATTCTAGATCCCGACCCGGGAATTTGAAACAGCCCAATTTCCATTGGCCTGAGTATTAAAAATTTCAGTTTCCAGTTTCGCTCTGGTTTCAGCTTCTTTATTAATGCTACCGAATACTGGTTTTAAAAACCTGGCCAGTTGTGCAGCTTCAATTAAAAAAGCATCGTGCCCGTGAATTGATCGTATTTCGTGAATACTCACATTATTTTTTACCAGCGAAAGGTTTACATAAGTATCCCAATTTTCATCGGCCAGAAAAAACCAATCGGAATTCACCGTAACAATGTGGATGTTTCCCTCTATTTTTTTTGCCGTTTCCAGGTAGTTTTCGCTGCCTTTGCTAATATCTATAGTGGTTAGCAAATGATTCATCAACTTATAAGAAGCGAGCTGAAAACGCTCTTCCAGTTTATCTCCGTGATATTGCAACCAGCCTTCTACTTTATAACAAGGTTTTACTTCTTCTTTTGTACGATTAAATTTCTTACTTAAAGATTGTGGCGTGCGGTAGAAAGTCATCGCGTGCATTCTCGCATCTTTTACCGGCTCTTTGGAATTATTTAGAATTTGCTCCTGTACTTTACAATTTGCCAACACCCAATCGGTTGCTTTATAATCTGTTGCGATGGGCATAATATTTTCAGCTAAATCAGGTTTAAGAGCCGCGAGTTCCCAGGCTAAAGCTCCACCTATGGAACCTCCAATTATTGCAAAAAGCTTTTCAATTTTTAATTGCTGAAGTGCCAGTGCCTGAATTTTAGCTATATCTGCAAGCGTAAATTCTTTATAATTATCAATTAAATGTTCCTTTTTTCCGTTAAAACCATTCCCCGGAATATTAAAAGCCAGGATGCTGAATTTTTCGGTATCTATACATTTTCCGGGGCCAACAATATTAGTCCACCAACCTAATTTTCCTGTAATTTGGGAATTCCCGGTAAGCGCGTGATTTATTAAAACCACCGGTGCAGTATCCGGATTTTGCCCAAATTGCTGAAAGCTTAAATAGATATCCTGAACCGTTCCCGCAGAATTTTCAAAATCTTTTAAACAGAGTTCCTGTAGCATATTCTTCTTTTTTGATTTAGAAAGAGCAAAAGGAAAAAGACTTAACCTGGCTGCTTTTTCCTTTGTCTTTCCACCAACAATAAATTATACCAATGCTTTTTTATGAATTTTGGCAAAAGCCTCTTTTAGATCTGTTTTTAGATCTTCCACATCTTCAAGGCCTACCGAAAGGCGAATAAGATCTTGTGTAACTCCGGTAGTAGCTTGTTGCTTTTCGTCCAGCTGCTGATGCGTAGTGCTCGCAGGGTGAATAATCAGGGATTTCGTATCACCAATATTAGCAACGAGTGAGAAAAGTTTTGTTTCATCGGCTACAACTTTAGCCGATTCAAAGCCACCTTCAACTCCAAAAGTTACTACGCCACTTTGGCCTTTTGGGAGATATTCTTTGGCAAGTTTATTATACTTACTGCTTTCTAAACCGGGATAATTAACCCATTTTACTTCTTCCTGCTGTTCTAGCCATTTCGCAAGATTTAAGGCATTTTCGCTATGCTGCTTTATCCTGATGTCTAGAGTTTCTAAACCTTGTAAGATTTGAAATGCGTTATAAGGACTTAGAGCCGCACCGTGATCACGAAGCCCTTCAATTCTAACCTTGGCAATAAATGCTGCTTCTTTTAAAGCTTCGTGGTAAACAAGTCCGTGGTAGCCCGGTGAAGGTTCTGTGAATTCAGGGAACTTGCCATTCGCCCAGTTAAAATTCCCGGCATCTATGATGGCTCCACCAAGCGAAGTACCATTTCCGCTTATATATTTAGTAAGGGATTCAATAACAATATCGGCGCCGTGCTCTATAGGTTTTAGCAAAGAAGGTGTGGCAACGGTATTATCCACTATAAAAGGAACTTTAAGCGCATTTGCTTCGGCAGAAATTGCTTTTAGATCTAAGACGTCCAGCTTTGGATTTCCCAGCGATTCTACAAAAACTGCACGTGTATTTTCTTTTGCAGCCTTTTTAAAGTTTTCAGGATATTCGGGGTCTACAAAAGTAGTGGTGATTCCAAATCTAGGTAGCGTTACACTTAGCAAATTGTAAGTTCCACCGTATAAACTACTGGAAGCAACAATATGGTCTCCGGCTTTTAATAGCGTGAGAAGCGTAGTATTAATGGCCGCAGTTCCTGATGCGGTTACTACCGCAGCAATTCCACCTTCCAGTGAAGCAAGGCGTTGTTCCAAAATATCGTTAGTAGGATTATTCAAACGAGTGTAGATATAACCAGGTTCTGCAAGTGAGAAAAGATTGGCAGCGTGATCTGAATTATTAAAAACATAAGAAGTTGTTTGGTAAATAGGTACCGCTCTTGTTCCTCCGTTAGCTTTAGTATCGTGACCGGCGTGTAATGCGTTTGTTGAAAATTTTTGAGTACTCATAATTTCTAGTTTTTTAAAGTTGCTTCTAATTTTCGAAGCTTGATTTTTTGTATTTGGATTTCCGCCTTTGCGGAAATGACGATTTAATTAATAAAAAAGTCCCCTTAAGTAGCTATTACCAAGGGGACCTTTTAATTGAACTCTAAACAAACTAAGTTAAATCCGGTTTTGGCAATAGCGTTTCATGTGTCGCATAGACATACACATCATCATAGTGCGCATCATCATGTTATTTATTGCCTTAATATTTTTCATCTTTTCTTTTTTGTCATTCCCACAAACTCGGGAATCTAATTTTCTTTATTTCCGCCTTCGGAATTTAATTTTCTATTTCAATTATTTTTCTGGATTTCCGCCTTCCCGGAAATGAACAATTTATTGCATAAAAAAAGCCGCTGCGGTTGGCAGCGGCTTTTTGCAATTTATATCTTTTCAGAATTAAGCAATAGAGCGCGCTGCGGAAGTTCTCCACATCATCATACGCATCATATTGCAAATTACCTGGTACATTTCGTTGTTTTGTTGGTTACAAAGATAAGGGCAGAATTTTTTAATATCCAAACCAAAACTTCATTTTTACGAAAAATAAATTTTAAAGCTCGTAAAATGAATAATAAGGAATTGGATTACATTAAAAATGATTATTATTTAATTTTTAACCTATTAAACATTATAAAATGCTAAAAAACAATAGATTATAAATCATCCTGATTATAAACTTCTTCTCTATTCAATATAAAGCTTCTTCAACCTATTAAAAAAGAAAGTTAAAGCAAGTTTGAGTTCTGCATATTTTTATACATTTGTAACCGAATTATTTAAAGGGAAGGATTTGACTGATTGCAACCCTTTTATACTTTTAAAAAGTATAAGAAAAATGCTAAAGCAGTATCACTACTTCCTTAGCTCCCCGTCAAATTCAACCCGTATTTTTTAAAAAACTAATTTAAAAATATGGCTTATTTATTTACTTCAGAAAGTGTATCTGAAGGACACCCAGATAAAATCGCAGATCAGATTAGCGATACTTTACTAGATAATTTCCTTGCTTTTGATGAAAATTCTAAAGTTGCCTGTGAAACATTGGTTACTACAGGCCAGGTGGTTCTTGCCGGCGAAGTTAGAAGCGACACTTATATTGATGTACAAAATATTGCCCGCGAAGTAATAAACGAGATTGGTTATACCAAAGGAGCTTATAAGTTTAGTGGTGATTCTTGTGGCGTGATCTCTTTAATTCACGAACAATCCCAGGAAATTTACCAGGGTGTAGATCGGGAAAACAAAGAAGAACAGGGCGCCGGAGACCAGGGTATGATGTTTGGTTATGCCACCAACGAGACCGAAAATTATATGCCCCTGGCACTAGATATTTCTCACAAAATCCTTATTGAATTGGCAAAATTAAGGCGTGAAGGTAAGGATATCCCCTATTTACGTCCCGATTCTAAAAGCCAGGTGACCATAGAATATAGTGACGATAATGTTCCGCAAAAAATTGTGGCCATTGTGGTTTCTACCCAGCATGATGAGTTTGATGAGAATGATGATGAAATGCTGAAAAAGATCAAGAAAGACATTCTTGAAATTCTTATTCCACGAGTAAAGGAACAGTTACCTGAATATGTTCAGAAACTATTTAACGATGATATTACGTATCATATAAACCCAACCGGAAAGTTTGTTATTGGTGGGCCTCACGGCGATGCCGGACTTACAGGAAGAAAAATTATCGTAGACACCTACGGTGGTAAAGGTGCTCACGGTGGTGGTGCATTCTCAGGAAAAGACCCCAGTAAAGTTGATAGATCTGCCGCTTACGCATCGCGGCACGTTGCCAAAAACCTTGTTGCAGCAGGCCTTGCAGATGAAGTTTTAGTGCAGGTTTCTTATGCGATTGGGGTGGTGGAACCTACTTCTATTTCAGTAGAAACTTATGGGACCGCAAAAGTAGATATGAAGGATGGGGAAATTGCTAAAAAAGTAGCCCAAATATTTGATATGCGCCCCTGGGCCATTGAAGACAGGTTGAAACTGAGAAATCCTATCTATCGGGAAACTGCAGCCTACGGCCATATGGGCAAAGAACCAAGAACGGTAACTAAAATCTTTAAAAGTCCTTATTCCGGAGAGGTAAAAAAAGAAGTGGAATTGTTTACCTGGGAAAAACTGGATTATGTAGATAAAGTGAAGGAAGCTTTTAAGCTTTAAACTGAAAACCCTATAATTATTTAAAATACCGCTGAAATCAGCGGTATTTTTTTTTGACGTTTTCTTCGGAAACCTTTAACAACGCGACGCAGTTTTAATTCCTAATTTTAGAATTCCACCAATCAAACACCTTATGTCTGTTTTTAAAAAAGTAAGAAACACTATCAACCTATTGAAGTCGGTTGATATGGATCAATTAGCGAAAATAAATCAGCAAATAGATCTTTCGGAAGCGATGAAAAGTTTGGGCCAGCTCGATGAGCGACAACTTAAGGGTTTGATGAAAATGTTAAAAACCAAACGTAAAAAAGGTCAAAGTGACCTTCCTCCAATAGACGGAGATTTTTACAATTTGGATCTTAAATTAACCGAGGAGCAACGAAAGTTGCAGATGGATGTGCGAAATTTTATGGAAGATGAAGTAAGACCTTTAGTAAATGACCATTGGAATCGCGCTAAATTTCCGCACGAGATCATAGAGAAATTCAAGAAATTAAATATTACCGGCGTGCCTTACGAAGGTTACGGTTGCCCTAATCTTCCGTTTCTAATGGAAGGTATTATCGCACAGGAAATTGCCCGTGTAGATGTTTCCATTTCAACCTTTTTCGGAGTGCATAGTGGCCTGGCCATGGGATCTATTTATTTATGCGGAAGTGAAGAGCAAAAGCAAGAATGGCTTCCGAAGATGCAAAAATTAGATGCTATTGGCGCCTTTGGACTTACAGAACCAAATGTAGGTTCTGGAGTTGCCGGCGGTCTTGAAACCACCTGTAAGTTTGATGGTGAAAACTGGATATTAAACGGACAGAAAAAATGGATAGGGAACGCAACCTTTGCCGATGTGATTATTATTTGGGCACGCGACGAAAATAGCAACCAGGTAAAAGGTTTTCTTGTTAGAAAAGGAAATCCGGGTTTTAAAGCCGAAAAAATGGAAGACAAAATGGCGCTTAGAATTGTTCAAAACGCCCTTATCACCCTAACCGATTGTAAAGTGCCCGAAAGTGATAGACTGCAGAAAGCAGATTCATTTAAAGATACCGCAAAAGTGCTTCGGATGACGAGAGCTGGTGTGGCCTGGCAGGCTGTTGGTTGTGCTCGTGGAGCTTATGAGAGTGCTTTAAAATATACGAGAAAAAGAGAACAATTTGGGAGGCCAATTGCTTCTTATCAATTAATTCAAAATCATTTAGTAGAAATGGTTTCTAATCTTACCGCGATGCAAACCCTGGTTTTTAGACTCTCTGAAATGCAAGATGCCGATTTACTTACAGATGAACACGCTTCTCTGGCCAAGGTATTTTGTAGTATGCGAACCAGAGATGTGGTAAGCCGGGCCCGTGAGGTTCTTGGCGGTAACGGTATTTTATTAGAACACGATGTAGCGCGGTTTGTTGCAGATGCAGAAGCCATTTATAGTTACGAAGGAACAAAAGAAATAAATTCACTGATTGTAGGCCGTGCAATTACCGGTTACAGTGCATTTGTGAGTTAATATTAACCATACAAAAAATAGAAAAAGAATGTCATTATTAGTAGTTAGTCCGGGGAAAGACCCGAAAGCCTGGGTTGAAGCCTTAAAAGAACAACATCCAGGTTTAAATATCTATGTTTACCCAGAAGACCACGACAAAGAAGAAGTAGAATTCGCCTTAACGTGGAATCACCCCCGCGGGATTTTTCAAAATTATCCAAACCTAAAAGTTATTGCTTCTATGGGCGCTGGTGTAGACCATATTACCAGTGACGAAGAACTTCCGGAAAATGTAAAAATAACCAAAGTAGTAGATGAGCGTTTAGAAGAAGATATGGGAACGTTTGTGTTAAGCCTTGTTTTAGCGCATCAGAGAAACCTATTACACTACCGCGAAAGTCAAATAAACGAAAAGTGGGATCCTGTTTCCTATACTCGCAATAACGATGTTAAAGTTGGGATCTTGGGAATAGGTAATCTTGGACAAAGTGTAGCCAATAGCCTACTAAAAAACGGCTTCCAGGTTATAGGGTTTTCAAAGCATAAAAAAGAATTTGAAAATGTAGAAAGCTTTGCTGGAGAAGATGAATTAGATGATTTTCTTGGGCAGTCAGATATTTTGGTAAATATGCTACCCCTAACTCCGGATACCGAAAAAATTCTCAACAAAGAATTATTCGAAAAACTACCTGAAGGAGCTTATGTAATAAATGTTGCCCGAGGTGAACATTTAGTGGAACAGGATCTATTGGCTAAAGTAGACGACGGCCATCTTTCTGGTGCGGCGTTAGATGTATTTTGGGAAGAACCTATTAGAGATGAACACCCATTTTGGAAACATCCAAAAATTAGAGTAACCCCACATATTGCAAGTGTTACCCATCCAAACTCTGTGGTACCTCAAATTATTGAGAACTACGAAAGATTACAGGAAAATGAAGAGCTTAAAAATGTAGTTGAAAGAGATAAAGGATATTAAATAAAAAATTCAGCGTATGAAAATCTTCAAAAATATTCTTGTAGCAGTAGATTTTAACGATGCTGTGGGGGAACTGATGGCTTATGCTGAAAGTATTGCTGAAAAATTCGGAGCAAAGGTCTGGGTGGTCCACGTGGCTGCCCCAGATCCCGATTTTGTAGGCTATGATACCGGCCCGCAGTATATTAGGGATATGCGCGCCGATGAACTTAAGACTGAACATAAAGAATTACAGCAAATTTGCGAAATGTTCCTGAGCAACAAAATAGAATCTGATGCACTATTAATCCAGGGATCTACAGTGGAAACAGTGCTTGAAGAAGCCAAAAAATTAAAAGCAGATATGCTAATTGTTGGCACTCACAAACACAGCTTTTTCTATAATCTTTTTGCAGAAAGCGTAGCGGTAGAACTATTTAAAAATGCTGAAATCCCGGTACTTTCCGTTCCTATTGAAAAAGAAAAATAAGAAATTACCCAAGCTTACATTTTAATTTTACACGATAATCGAGATTAAATATTCTCGGGCTTGTCTCGAAATTATATTTTTCAATAATAATGCTAGTAAGCTTGTCCCAAAGTTATTTACTGAATAATTTGCACTAATTTTATTAGCAGAAACCGGTTATAATGATAAGTAAAGAGGAATTCACAACACTACACTCAGAAATTGCAACCTATATTAAGCGTACGCCTATAATGCGGTCACGTTTGTTAAATGGTCTTGCCGAAACCGAAGTGTATTTTAAGTGTGAAAATTTTCAAAGAATGGGCGCATTTAAAATGCGTGGTGCTACTGCCGCAATTTTAGCGCTAAGCGCAGAAGAGCGGGCAAAAGGCGTGGTTACGCATTCATCAGGCAACTTTGCGCAAGCGGTTTCCCTTTCCGCAAAAAGCCTTGGAATTCCGGCCTATATCGTGATGCCCTCCTCTGCCCCTCAAGTTAAAAAAGATGCTGTAAAAACTTATGGTGGCCAGATTACCGAATGTGAACCCACTATAAAAGCCCGGGAAGCGGCCGCGGCAAAAATAGAAGAAGAAACCGGTGCTACTTTTCTGCATCCTTCCAACGATCTTAATGTGATCTATGGACAGGGAACCGCGGCAAAAGAATTTCTCGAAGATTTCCCCGAACTTGATGTGATCATTACTCCTGTTGGCGGCGGCGGACTTTTAGCCGGAACCGCACTGGCAGTAGATTTTTATGCTGAAAAGTGTAAAACCATAGGCGCAGAACCTTTTGAAGTTGATGATGCTTATCGCTCCCTGGAAAGCGGAAAAATAGAGTTCAACAAAACTACCAATACTATCGCAGATGGGTTAAAGACAAATTTGGGCGACAAAAACTTTCCTATTATTAAAGATAAAGTTTCCGAAATTATCCGAGTAGAAGAAGAGGAAATCATTACGGCTATGAAACTCATTTGGGAACGAATGAAGATTGTAGTTGAACCCTCTGCGGCCGTAGCATTTGCCGCTGTTCTAAGGGAAAAAGAAAAATTTCACGGTAAAAGAGTGGGAATTATCATTTCTGGAGGTAATGTAGATCTAAGTAATTTACCCTTTTAAATTTCCCTGTTCTCCATTAAAAAACTCACCGTTACCAAAAGTTGCCCCACGTGCCGCTGACTATGTTCTGCTGCGTGAAAAAGCAAGCCGATTACAGTTGAAGGCAGTTCCTTTCTGCCTACCGGTCTATATTCGGTTAAAATTTTTTCAGGTGTATCTTTCAGAAAATCGATTGCTTCATTTACTTTTTCCTGGAAATTTTTCACGAGAAATGCAGGCGAAATTTCTTGATCAGGTTTTCCTTCATTTTTTAAATACTGAAACTGATTTTCCGATAATTTTTCGGCTTTGGCGTAAGTCAGCATTCTATCTATTACTCCGGTTAAATGTTGCAGATGAAATCCCACTGAAGCACGACCGGCAGGCTTTTCCCAAAGCAATTCTTCTGGAAAATCCTTCATATATTTTTCAACCTCTTCGCAAGATTGTAATAAAGCGTGAGCGGCGGGCTGCAACAAATTAGGAACACCTTCTACTTTTCCGCGCAACCAGACTTCGGGTTTATTAGTCTTCATTTTCAACAAATTTTATTCAGAAAAATATTCAAATCAAACTTAATAGAAAAGATAATTCTATGGGATAACATCGTCACAAAATCCTGCAAAAATTTAAATAGATAATCACTTTTCTACTTTTTAAGCATTTCATAGTATATTTAGCCTCGTTAATAAAGTTTCTGATTGAGCATTTTCACGGCTACGTCAGTTCGAGTAGGTTTTTTTAGCGATAGCATTAAAACCGTATCGAGAACAGATTGAAAGAAATTAACACTTCTCGATACGGTTTCGATTATCATTGGAAACCACTCGAAGTAACAGCTATTACAAATATTCATTAAAATCACGCTATGCTTAGAAAATTCCTCCCGGCTATTATTTTACTTATGACCGTTCCAAACCTTTTTTCTCAAGAAAAGGAAAAAGAAGAAGAAAAGAAGTGGGACGTAAATGATCCCTATTCTGACGATTGGAATATTAAAGAAGTACCTCTTAAAACGGATGAAGGCACCTGGATGAATCTTGATGTTTCTCCAGATGGAAAAACCATTGTTTTCGATCTTTTAGGTGATATATATAAAATGCCAATTAGCGGCGGAAAAGCAGAACTTTTAAGAAGTGGAATGGCTTATGAAGTTCAGCCGCGATTTAGCCCAGATGGTTCTAAGATATCCTTTACCAGCGATGCCGGTGGAGGCGATAACATCTGGATTATGAATACGGATGGTGAAAACGCAGAACAACTTACCAAAGAAGACTTTAGGTTATTGAACAATGCGGTTTGGACACCGGACGGAAATGCCATTGTAGCCAGGAAACATTTTACTTCTGGCCGTTCTCTTGGGGCCGGCGAAATGTGGTTATATCACATTGGCGGCGAAGGAGGCTTACAACTTACCGAGCGTAAAAACGATCAACAAGATGTAAACGAACCAAGCATTTCTCCAGATGGTCGCTACCTTTATTACAGCGAAGATATGTATCCCGGCGGAATGTTTCAGTATAACAAAGACCCTAACAAGCAGATCTATGTTATAAAAAGATACGATTTTGAAACCGGTGAAAATACTACAATTACCGGTGGCCCAGGTGGAGCAGCGAGACCACAAGTTTCACCCGATGGAAAGAAACTTGCTTTTATAAAACGCGTTAGAACCAAGTCGGTTTTATTTATTCACGACCTGGAAACCGGCGAGGAATGGCCGGTTTACGATAAATTGAGTAAAGATCAGCAAGAAGCCTGGGCAATTTTTGGGGTTTATCCAGGATTTAGCTGGATACCTTCAGGAAAAGAACTCGTTTTCTGGAGTGAAGGAAAAATCAACAAAGTAAATATTGAAGATTATTCGTCTGAAATTATTCCTTTTGAAGTTGAAAATACTATAGAGATCGCTGAAACCCATAAAAGTGAACACCAGGTATTTTCCGAAGAATTCAATCCTAAAGTGATTCGTCACGCGGTGACTTCCCCTAACGGAAAAACACTTGTTTTTAATGCAGTAGGTTATTTATGGAAAAAATCTTTACCAAACGGAAAACCTCAGCGTATCACCAATGGCGAAGACTTTGAATTTGAACCTGCATTTTCACCTGACGGAAAAGAGATCGTTTATGTAACCTGGAGCGATTCAAAAATGGGTGCATTAATGAAAGTAGGTTTAAATGGAAGAAATCCGCAAAAACTCACTTCAGAAAAAGGTATTTATAGAAATCCGGCGTTTTCAAACGATGCTAAGCAAATTGTTTTTGTAAAAGAAAAAGGCAATAGCGACCAGGGACAAACCTTTAGTAAAGAACCGGGAATTTATACGATTAGTGCTTCAGGAGAAAATAAAAAGAAAATCCACGATTCCGGAGATTTCCCAATGTTCAGCAAAGACGATTCCCGAATTTTCTTCCAAACCGGTGGCGCGCTAATGGGCAGTTTGGAAAAGAGTTTAAAAAGTATTGATCTAAGCGGAAATGACGAGCGAACGCATATCAATTCAAAACATGCAAATCGTTTAGTGCCAAGCCCAGATAATAAATGGGTAGCATTTAGTCATTTGCACCAGGCCTATTTGGCTCCCCTAACTTTAACCGGCAGGCCGCTGGATTTAGATAATAACACTAAAAGTATTCCGGTAACACAAATTACCAAAGATGCCGGGATGAACCTGCATTGGTCGAACAACAGCCAAAATGTACACTGGACGTTGGGTGATGAATATTTTACCAATAAAGTTTCAGAGCGTTTTAATTTTCTGAAGAACTCACCCGATTCTATTCCTGATATCACTGAGGAAGGAACCAAAATAGGGTTGCAACTAAAAACCGATGTTCCGGAAGGGCAAATTGCCTTTACGAATGCCAGAATTATCACTATGAATGGCGATAAGGTAATTGAAAATGGAAGTATTGTAATTAAGGAAAATAAAATTGTTTCAGTAGGGGAAGCTTCCGAAGTTAATATTCCGAATAATGCGAAAGTTTATGACCTGGAAGGAAAAACAATAATGCCGGGTATTGTAGATGCCCACGCCCATATTGGTGCTTTTAGATATGGCTTAACACCAGAAAAGCACTGGCCGTTATATGCAAATATGGCTTTTGGAGTTACTACTGTTCACGATCCTTCGGCCTTAAGCGAAAGCATTTTTAGCATGGCAGAAATGGTGAAAGCCGGTGAAATGGTAGGCCCAAGAATTTATTCAACTGGAATTATTTTATACGGGGCTGAAGGCGATTTTAAAGCCGTAATTAATAGCCTGGAAGATGCTAAATCGGCTTTAAGAAGAACGAAAGCCTTTGGAGCGACTTCGGTAAAAAGTTATAATCAGCCGCGCCGTGAACAGCGCCAGCAAATAATGCAGGCGGCAAAAGAACTGGAGATGAATGTGGTTCCCGAAGGTGGAAGTACTTTTTTGCATAATATGAATATGATTGTAGACGGGCACACCGGGATAGAACATAATATTCCCGTAGTACCTGTGTATAAAGATGTAAAGACACTTTGGGGCAATAGCAACACCGGTTACACCCCTACTTTAATTGTAAATTATGGCGGAATAAACGGTGAATATTACTTCTATGAAAAAGATAATGTGTGGGAAAATGAACGTTTGCTGAATTTCATGCCACGACAAATTGTAGATTCCAGATCAAGACACCGTACTAAACTTCCTGAAGAAGAATATAGAAACGGACCTATTTTGGTTTCAGAAACAGCCAAAGAACTTTCAGACATTGGCGTAAAAGTTAATCTTGGGGCGCACGGACAGTTACAGGGACTCGGTGCTCACTGGGAACTGTGGTTATTGCAAATGGGCGGAATGACCAATATGGAAGCTTTACAAGCGGCAACAATTAACCCTGCTGAATATATAGGAATGGGTAACGAAATTGGATCTTTGGAAGAAGGCAAACTAGCCGACCTGATTGTTCTGGAGGAAAACCCTTTGGAAGATATTCGTAATTCTGAATCGGTTATTTATACGATGGTAAACGGTAGATTATATGATGCTGAAACTATGAACGAAATTGGAAATAACCCGAAAGAACGCGGCGAATTCTATTGGGAAGACAATAAATACAATGCAGCTTTCCCATGGCACGAAAGCACACAAAGCTTTACAGCACCCGGTTGTACCTGCCATAGGTTGACTAATTAAAAACTAAATGCACAAACTGGATAGTTGAATTTAAGTTCTTGCTTAAACAAACCGAATTTGGTAACTTTTAAAGCAAATTAACTATCCAGTTTCTATGCTGAAATATGAAATTTTATGAGAAGGGTTAAATTTGGAAAGCTTTTTACTCACAGAAAGATAGATGAAAGTATTATTCGTGAACATCTAGCGCTGGAAAGAACTAAGCTCGCCAATGAACGTACGTTGTTGTCCTACACCCAAGCGGCTATGTATTTTCTGCTGGGTGGTTTGGCTTTAATTCAACTCAAGGAATACCAGGAGATGCATTATATTGGCTATCTGGCCCTGGTCATTTCTGTATTGTTCCTTACTATTGGTATTTGGCGATTCATTGTACTAAAAAATAAGATGAAGGATCTGTTAAAGGGCAAAATAGAGTCTTCAGCTGAAGAGGAAGAAGAGCCTGAAAACAACTAATAAGTTTATTGAGATCCAGGGTTCGATATTTTTTAAGCTCCAATTTTTAAAAATTTCAATTGCAAACATTCACGCATTATTTTCTTCATTTTATAGCTATTGGTGCTATTGCCTGGTTTTACGATAAAAAGAACTGGAAAAAGAACTGGCTTATCTTACTCGCCACTATGGCTGTAGATCTTGATCATGTTTTTGCCTCTCCATTATTTGATCCCATGCGCTGCGGAATTGGTTATCATCCCCTGCATTCTCATTATGCTATTATCGGCTATATTTTTGGGGTGTTTTTTATTAAAAACAGAGTCTTAAAATTGATATTCATAGGTCTACTATTTCATATGCTTACCGATTTTATAGACTGCCTGTGGATGTTTTCTAAATGTGGGGAATGCTATACTTCTTCTGAAATCTATAAGTGGTTTAATTAAATTTTTTAGAAAAATTTAAACATCAAATTTAAGGAAAAGCCTCGGAGCATTAAATCTCGATTATCGAGTAAAAAAGCCTGAAAAACTGAATATTTAGGGTATATCCAGCTTTCAGGCATTGCTTAAGCAACAATTTAAGGGTTTAGATTTTTGTTTTCTTCGTCATTCAGCATTCTTGATTTTATAAGAAATCGGTATCCGGTAGGGATATCTAGCGAAAAACTTCCGCCTCTACCTTTGATAATATCTACGGTTAAGTGAGTGTGTTTCCAATACTCAAATTGGTCGTGGCTCATATAAAATTTTACACCGCCAACTTCACCCAGTAGAATATCATTATCATCAATATAAAAATCCTCTTTTGGCAGCAACATAGGCGAAGACCCATCGCAACAGCCACCGCTTTGGTGAAAAATCACCTCCCCGTGCTGTTGCTTAAGTTCTTGCAACAGTTTTTCTGCTTCAGGAGTTATATCTACTCTTTTATAGTCCATTTCTAAAAGAATCCCAGTTTATTCTTATCATAAGAAATTAGCATATTCTTGCTTTGTCTATAATGATTAAGCATCATCAAATGATTTTCTCGTCCGAATCCAGATTTTTTATAACCTCCAAACGGTGCGTGTGCAGGATAATCGTGATAACAATTTACCCAAACCCGCCCGGCTTTTATTGCACGTGGAATTTGATATAATTGATGCGCATCTCGCGTCCAAACTCCGGCGCCAAGACCATACATCGTATCATTTGCAATTTCAATGGCTTCGGCTTCATCTTTAAATGTGCAAACCGCAACTACAGGTCCAAAAATTTCTTCCTGGAAAACCCTCATTTTATTATGTCCTTTTAGGATAGTCGGCTGAATGTAAAATCCGTTGGCCAAATCTCCATCAAGTCCTGCTGCACCACCGCCAGCTAAAACCTCGGCGCCTTCATCCTTGCCTATCTTAATATATTCCAGGATTTTCTGATGCTGATCACTGGAAGCCTGCGCTCCCATCATCGTAGACTCCTCAAACGGATTACCCATTTTTATAGCCTTGGTACGCTCTATCACCCGCTTAATGAATTCGTCGTAAATATCTTCCTGAATTAAGATCCTGGATGGTGCGGTACAAACTTCACCCTGGTTAAATGCGAAAAGCACAGCGCCTTCAATACATTTATCAAGGAAAGCATCATCGTGATCCATAATACTATTAAAGAAAACGTTGGGCGATTTTCCTCCCAGTTCCATGGTTACCGGGTGCAGGTTTTTTGAAGCATACTGCATAATTAATTGTCCGGTAGTGGTTTCTCCTGTAAAGGCCACTTTATCTACATTTGGGCTGGAGGCCAAAGGTTTTCCTGCCTCAGGACCAAAACCGTGAATAACATTAAAAACTCCCGGAGGTAAAAGATCTGCAATCTTTTCAGCTAAAAATGTTGCAGAAGCAGGCGTCTGTTCCGCAGGTTTTAAAACTACGCAGTTTCCTGAAGCTAATGCGGGCGCCACTTTCCAGGCAAGCATCAATAATGGAAAATTCCATGGAATAATTTGAGCAACCACGCCAAGTGGCTCGTTGATAATTAAGGAAAGGGTATTTTCGTTAAGTTCTGTTGCCGATCCTTCTTCTGCTCTTATCGCTGAAGCAAAATATCTAAAATGATCTACTGCCAGGGGAACATCGGCATTCATTGTTTCACGAATGGATTTCCCGTTATCTGCCGTTTCCATTTGCGCAAAAGTTTCCAGGTTTTCGTGAATCACATCAGCTATCTTATGTAGAATCGCAGCTCGCTCTGAGGCGGACGTTTTGCCCCATTCATGTTTTGCATTATTAGCAGCTTCAATGGCGCTTTTTACATCTTTCTCGTTAGATCTTGGATATTTGGCCAATAACTTATTATCTACCGGCGAATGATTTTCAAAATACTTTCCGTCTATAGGATCCTGGAATTTCCCATTAATAAAATTGCCATATTTTTCCTTAAATTTTGGTGCTGAGTAGCTCATAGAAGTAAATTTTATAATTTATCATTCCAATATCTTTAATTTTAAGATTAATTAATTGAACTTTTCTACAAATAAATACTACATTACTACTATGTTATTAAATTAATTAGGTTTTGAATACTAATTTATCAAACTATAATCGCAATTTGAAGTTAAAAACTTCAATCGAAAACAGGACGATCTACAGTGCTGATTATGCTGAACTAAACGTTTTTGAAACCCGGCAGGTAGCAGAAAGTGTAAACCTTCAGTTTAGCTTTCCAATTATTGCAAGTATGCTTACGGGTAAAAAAATAATGCACCTGGAAGGAATGAAATCTTTTGATTTTTTCCCGGGAGAATCTGTAGTGTTACCTTCAGATAAAAAGATGGTCATAGATTTTCCGCTGGCCAATTCAAAAAATCCTACGCGCTGCCTTGCCCTGGGAATTGATCCCGATAAAATAAAAGAAACCGTAGAAATCTTTAATGAAAATACGCGTATAGATTTTGAAAACGATCAACATAGCTTTGATGCCAGTGCAGTACACCTGGCCAATAACCAACAGGTACAATTTGTGTTAGATCGTATTTTTAGTACTTTCTTGGAAGATGATAAAGCTAAAGATGCGTTGTTAGATTTAATGGTAAAGGAACTTATTATAAGGTTACTTCAAACTAAAGCAAAAGTAATGCTTCTGGACAATGAAACGCTTTTTGACAATAATAGAATGGCGTTTATCGTAAAGTATATGCGAGAACATCTTACCGAAAATATTCAGGTAGATAAACTCGCAGATAAAGCCTGTATGAGTACTTCAAATTTTTACCGGAGCTTTAAAAATACGCTTGGAGAAAGCCCTATAGATTACTTAAACGGAGAACGTATAAAATTTGCGAAGAAGCTTATTCAGAGAACAAATGATAAGTTTGCCGATATAGCTTATAAAAGCGGATTTAACAACACTAGCTATTTTAACCGCCAATTTAAACGCTTTGAAAAAATTACGCCTAATCAATACAGAAAGTTGGTTAATGATAATATTTCCTAATATTTTGAAGCATTCCTACTAAGATTCTCCAAAGTATTTTTCATTGTTTCCAACTCGGGAATATTGTTGGTAATTTTAAACCTTTCTGCTAAAAATACAGGATCGTTATAAGAAATTTTCACCACGCCGGCTTCATCACGCCATACCAGAAATTTAACCGGCAACTCCAGGGCTATTTTTGCATTTTGCTGCATAATTGGAGTGCCAATTTTTGGGTTTCCGAAAATTATTAATCGGGTTGGGCGCAATCCCAGGTTTATCTCTTCAGCATTTTTAAAATGATCTATTTCTGAAAAGATCTTTAGATTAGGATTAGTTTCAATCGCAGACACCAACCGCTCGTAGGTAGTATTAAAATCAAACTCACTAATTTCTGAAATAATCCCCTGGTGCTTCTCCAGCTTAAACTTGCCAGACTTTTTAACCCTGTTTCCCGAAGCTTTTGAGGCAATTTTTTTTAATCCCTTATTGATCAGTCTAAGATTCTTTGCTTTTTTAAGCTCGTATCTTTTTTTTAAATAATTAATACTACTATAGGTAATGTGTGTTTCATCATCTTTTGTATAAACTAATATTTTAAGCGGAAGATCCAGACCTGCCAATTGATCACATTGCATCAACAAAGTACCCTGTTTGGGATTTCCGAAGATAAACAGACTTTTATCTGAAAGTTCTAAACCGGCTTCTGCAGCTTTTTCCGAGTGTCGAATTTCGGTAAAAAGAGTAATAGAATTATTTTGTTTTAAGGTTTTTGCCAGTCGTAAATTGGTCTCATCAAAACTATAATCACTGCGCGTAAGCATCAGGTGATCTTTATCTTTTTCCTGCGCCATTGCTAATTGAATTCCGCAGAAAAAAACCAAGAAAAAATATTTTAACAGGGATTTCATAGCCTTAAATTCTACTTTAAGTTAATCAATTTTAGGGAGATATAGAATCAAAAACTTTAGCTTTTCAAGATTTATGAGTATTTTGACAAGGTGTAAAAATTCAGGGAATCTTAATTCATGTATCTTTACATCCTCGCTTTTTAAAGCGGCCCTAACAACTATCTAATTATAACGAATTTATGCACGTAGCGATTGCAGGGAACATTGGCGCCGGAAAAACCACCCTCACTAAATTATTAGCAAAACATTACAACTGGGAAGCACAGTATGAAGATGTTTTGGAAAACCCCTATCTCGAAGACTTCTATAATAAAATGGAGCGTTGGTCTTTTAACCTCCAGATATACTTTTTAAATAGTAGGTTTCGGCAAATACTCCAAATACGCGAAAGCGGAAAGAAAATTATTCAGGATAGAACGATCTACGAGGATGCGCATATTTTTGCACCCAACCTGCACGCGATGGGTTTAATGACCAATAGAGATTTCGAAAACTATAGCTCCCTTTTTGATCTTATGGAAAGTGTAGTACAGGGACCCGATCTTCTTATTTATTTGAGAAGTAGTATTCCAAACCTGGTTTCCCAAATTCATAAAAGAGGACGCGATTACGAAAACTCTATTTCTATAGACTATTTAAGCAGGCTAAATGAACGCTATGAAGCCTGGGTACATAATTACAACAAAGGCAATCTATTGATCATTGATGTAGATAATATTAACTTTGTAGATGATCCTGAAGACCTGGGAAATATTATAAACCGTATTGACGCTGAGATTCACGGATTGTTTTAAAAACTCGAAAATATGGAATCAACAAAACTTAAACGGCCAAAGCACAAGGGTTCTCCAAAGTTATTTGACAACCCAATTTTAGAAAAACTTACCCATACACATATTTCACTTCCTTTAATTATTTTTGGAGTAATTGCAGTGGCTTTAATCTACTACGGAATTATCGAAAAAGGTTTTGAAGCACCAATAATGGTAGGGCTATTCGTAGCCGGACTTTTCTTTTTCACTTTCGTAGAATATATTATGCACCGTTACCTCTACCATATTCCTGCTACCAGTGAAAGAAAGAAAAAGATCTCTTACACCATGCACGGCGTGCATCACGATTACCCTAAAGACAAATCGAGATTAGCAATGCCACCGGTTTTGAGTTTAGTTGTTGCTACCGTACTTTTTATAATTTACCGGGCGGTTCTGGGGGATTATGTCTTTGGATTCCTGGCAGGATTTTTAATAGGATATGCCGCTTATCTGGCAGTACATTATTCGGTACATGCTTTTAAAGTTCCTAACAACTTTCTTAAGATTTTATGGCAACATCACAGCATTCACCATTATCGAGAATCAGACAGAGCTTTTGGTGTTTCTTCACCCCTATGGGATCATATTTTTGGAACAATGCCCAGAAAAACCAGGGCAAGTAAGAAAACTGCCGTTGGAAATAGTATTGATGATTAACCTTATATAAATCCGTGTTCCTTTGCGTGTGCCACGGCTTCTTGTGAAGATTCTACCATAAGCACCGGCGTGGTTTCAAAATTATCTATAATACTGCGCACGCGGTTCATTTGCTTTTTATGATTTACACTTCGTAGGTAGATTGCCAGGATCCTATCTGGATGTTGCGCTGCAATTTCAGTATAAATAGAAGCATCGTGTTCGCCACTGTCTCCAATTAGAATAAATTCCATATTTGGATAAGTTTGCAAGATATTATTGATTTCCTTCTGTTTATGCGGCTTTTCAGGTTTTATACTGCCATCAAATGGCGTTCTGAATTTCCGAAGTAAAATTGGCCCTTTCGGGAAAGCGTTGTGATCTAAAAAAAGTTTGAGATATTCATATAAATTCCACGGACTGTTACTTAAATAGAAAATTGGATTATTAGGCGTACCGTCGCGGCCTTCGTGCAATTTCTGATAAAACTCGGCAGCTCCCTTCAGTGGAATTCTATCATAGGCATTGGTTAATAATGAATTTTTAAGCAATCTAAGTTTTAAAAATGAAGTAACACCGGTATGTAAAATGGTATCATCTATATCGCTAATTACCCCATATTCTGCTTCAGGATGCGGAATTAAAAAACTACCGGTAAAAGGATCTTCCAGTAATTCGGTTTTCTTGCCCATTGGGCCTTTGTAGTAAAGATCGTAATCTAACCAACCTTCTTCATCTGAGTGTTCTGCCAGGTTTTCCTTTACTTCATCTTCAAATAAAAAATAACCTTCAGCATTGGTTTCTGTACTCGTTTGCACTTTTCCGGGTAGGCTTAAATCTACTTTTGCCTCTGGAATTTCGAACGTATCAAACTGCTTATAAGTTGTTTTTATGGTTTTAAAAAAATTAGCTTCCTGCGTTATTTTTAGGGGTTCGTTATCCAAAACACGCCCTTTAATATATAAGTGCGAATGCGTGCCATAGCTTCTATAAGGAGTAATTAAAACCTGATCAATTAATTTGTACCTACCGGCAAGCTTGCGTATTCTTTTCTTCATTAATTTCCGCTTTTGGTCAAGTTAAAAATTATCAGGAAGTCGCGCCTTGCTTTTAATTAAACTTTAGGAAGATTCTAAGCTTTGCATAGCCTGCTCCATATCGATTCCCTTTTGGAGTACTTTTTTAAATAGATCACCTTTTTTCTGAATTCGTTGCGACATATTTTTAATGTTGAAATCCAGAATTTTGAGTCCGCTTTTTACTTCTTTCCATTCTAGTGGAGCGGAAACCGGCGCACCGGGTTTTGGGCGAGCACAATAGACTGAAGCCAGGGTTTGACCTCTTCTATTTTGCAAATAATCGAGATATATCTTGTCTTTTCGCTTCTTTTTAGCGCGATCCATACTGGTTATTTTCGGAACTTTTTCTGCAATATAATAGCACAGCAATTTGGTGAAGTCACGTGCCTCTTCATAATTATAATTTCCGCCTAGCGGAATATAAATATGAAGTCCGCTGGAACCGGAAGTTTTACAGAAACCCTCAATTTTGGCTAAATCCATGACTTCTTTCGCGGCCTGGGCAACTTCAATCACTTCATCAAAAGTATTTTTATCTGAAGGATCTAAATCTATCACCGTATAATCTGGATTATCCAGGTTATCAATCCTTGAATTCCATGGATTGATCTCTATACAACCCAAATTCGCCATATATAAAAGCGTAGCCTCGTTCTGGCAAAGCAAATAGTCGATGTCTTTTTCTGAAGATTCCGAATAAATTTCAGTAGTCGCTACCCAATCGGGTAAATTTCCTTCGTTATCTTTCTGGTAAAAGCCTTGTTTTTTGATTCCATTGGGATGCCGATGTAGATTTTGTGGCCTGTCTTTTAAATAAGGCAACATCACTTCTGAAACCTGTATATAATAATCTATTAAATCGTATTTTCTAAACCCGGAATCTGGCCAATACATTTTATCTAAATTGGTAAATGGCACTTCTATACCATCTATTTCCAGGATTTCGGCAGATTTCTTTGAAGAAGTTTTTTTTGTTTGCTTTTCTTTTGAAGTTTTATTTTCAATAACTTCTTCCGCTGAAATTTCTTCGGGATCTTTATCTTTTCGGAGCGCTTTAAAAACTGGATGTCGTAGTTTTCCTGTTTTTGTAATTTCCGAATACTTTACCTCAGCAACCAAATCGGGGCGCATCCAAACCGGCTCTCTCCCTTTTAAATTTATTTTTTCTGAAAAAGGAGAGGTTTTACGTTCCCTACTTTTAAACTTTTTCAACAATTCTTTCTGTTCATCATTTGAAAAACCGGTCCCGCAGTTCCCTATATATTTTAGCTCATCATCTTCATAAGCGCCCATAATCAAGGAACCAAAAACAGCACCTTCTGAAGTGGTGTATCCGCAAATAAGCACTTCTCGTGAATTCTCATCCTTTATTTTTAACCATTTTTCAGTTCTATAGCCTGGAGAATAGGTAGCATCTGCTTTCTTAGCGATCACCCCTTCCATGCCTGAATCTATGGCTTTTTTATAAAAGGCCGTTCCCATACCTTCAATATGGTCACAATATTGAACCATGTCCAGGTCTTCAATAACTTCAGGAATTAAACTTTTTCGTTCTAAAAGCGGCAGATCTAACATAGAATGCCCGTTGAGAAAGAGCATATCAAAAACATAGAAACGCAAGCTTCCGCGAGTATTTTCATCGTAATTTTGTAAAGCCTGAAACTGTGAAATTCCATCTTTATTCAAAACCACAATTTCACCGTCTAAGATCACATTATTTTCAACCTGCTCTAAATCCTCTACCAGTTTTGGAAATTTAGAATTAAAGGAAATCCCATTGCGGGAATAGAGATCAACCTTGCCGTCTTCAATATGAGCCAGGGCACGATAACCATCCCATTTTAACTCGTAAATCCAATCGGGGTCGTTAAAAATTTTCTTGCCGGTGGTAGCGAGCATTGGCTTTATAAATTCTGAAGGGTTTATTTTTCTAACTTTCCCTTCTTGCTTTTTATCGGCTTTATTTTGGCCTATTTTTTCGGTAAAAACTTCCGCATCATAATCCAGATCGGTAGAGAAATCATCGTTTTTTTTAATAAGTAGCCACTGGTTCTTTTTATCTCCTCGCTTAGTTTTTACCAAAGCGAATTCACCTTTAATTTTGCTACCGGTAAAAACGATTTTCAGGTTACCATCTTCCCATTGTTCTTCCAGGTTATCCTTAGTTTTCGCAGCAGCTTTAAAAGTGCCTTTATCCCAAATCTGCATTTCCCCCGCTCCATAATTTCCTTTTGGGATAGTACCTTCAAAATCTAAATATTTAACGGGATGATCTTCGGTTTCAATCGCCAGGCGTTTATCTTTCGGATTCATCGAAGGTCCTTTAGGTACGGCCCAGCTTTTAAGAACGCCATTCATTTCCAGGCGTAGGTCATAATGCAAGCGGGTAGCTTCGTGCCGCTGAATAACAAACCGGCCGCGATTTTCGGTAGAAAAATCGGCGCCGGGTTCTGGCGTGTTTTTAAAGTTTCGCTTTTTTTTATAATCGGCTAAACTCATCTTTTAGGATGCTTTAGACTTTTTCTTTTTATCAAGACTGGCTTTTAATTTAGCCATAAGATCTTTTGCCTCGGTAGGCTCATCTTTAAATTTCTGTGGTTTAGGTTTTTTCCCGGTACTTTTAGATTCAATAATTTTCATTAATTGATCATTATAAACATCTTTATATTTATCGGGATCAAACTTTGTAGTGTACTGATCTATTAACGAAATTGCCATATCAACCTCTTTCTTGGCAACTTTGGTTTTGGGAAGTTTAATATCTTTTGTCTCCCTAATTTCTTCCGCAAATCTTATTACGTGTAAAACCAAGGCTTTATCGTAGACTCCAACCAAACTCAAATGTTCTTTTTGCCGCATCACAAAAGTAGCCACACCTAACTTTCCGGTTTTTTTAAGCGCATCACGAAGTAGATTATAGGATTTACCACCCTCTTTTTGCGGCTCCAGGAAATAAGGTTTTTTATACAGAACCTCGGCCACCTCATCCTCTTCCACAAATTCTTCAATATCTATGGTTTTACTTTTCTTAAGGTTGGCATTTTCAAAATCTTCTTTCTCTAAAACCACGTAATCCTCATCGTCCTGCTTAAAACCTTTTACAATATCTTTCCACTCCACTTCTTCTCCGGTATCTTCATTTACTCTTTTGTAACGAATACGTGCATTATCATGCCGATCTAACATATCGAGATCGAGCTTTCTGCTTTCTGAAGCCGAGTATAATTTTACCGGGATAGAAACCAGTCCGAAGCTAATAGAGCCATTCCATATAGATCTCATTCTAGTGGTTTCTAAGGGCTTTAATCAATTCATCCTTGCTCATATTGCTCCGACCTTCAATCCCTATCTCCTGGGCTTTCTCATAGAGTTCCTCTTTGGTACGCTCTTCATATTTGTCGGCCTTCCCCCCTTTCTTGCCCGATTTTGAATCATTGGCAATTCTCGCAGCTTTAGATTTGCTCATTCCTTCATCACGAAGTTCCTCGTATTGTTCATCGTTTTTAATTGATGGTCCATGATCTTTAGCCATAATATTCAATTTTAATTTAGATTTCTTTTCTATTTAAAATTAAAGGAATTAACGTGGAAGCTTAGTTGTAGCTTTGTTAAAATTGAAACACCCTTAAACTTCAAACTGAATTAAAAAATTTCTGGTAAGCTCAGCTTAAGGCACCGAAACCTTATGTGCAAGAATAGAGAAATAAAAAAGAGGCTTCAGCCCCTTTATATATAAAGAAAGAGACTGTTTGAAAAACCTCTTTTTCATCAAGCTGTCCCGAAGTGTCGGGATTCTTTCAGCTTCTAACTTATTAGATCCTGAAATAAATTCAGGATGACGGTTTTCAGAAAAAATCAAACAGTCTCCTTTATTTTCTAAAACCTGAAATTATTAGGCTTTATCTTTTAAATCCTGTACCTGTTTTTCAACTTCAGCTTTAGTACCCGTAAAGGTTTTTTGCTGAACTGTGGTTTTTCCTTTTTTAGTAGTGGTAATTCTTACTTTAGCGATAGTTTCACCTCCTTCTGAAGTCATATTCACCTGAACTTCTTTTGAAATATCTTCAGCTATGGCTTCAGTATTCATAGTGTTTTCCATTTCTACAGAAATATCTTCATTAGGAATATCGCCTTCGGTATGGCCACCAAGAATTGGGGCAATCACCAAACCAATTAAGCAGGTTAATTTTATTAAAATATTCATCGAAGGACCTGAAGTATCTTTAAAAGGATCACCAACCGTATCTCCGGTTACCGCCGCTTTATGGGCCTCAGAACCTTTGTAAGTCATTTCCCCATTAATCATTACTCCTGCTTCAAAAGATTTTTTAGCGTTATCCCAGGCGCCTCCGGCATTATTCTGGAAAATTGCCCAAAGCACTCCGCTTACCGTAACCCCGGCCATATAACCGCCAAGCATTTCAGCAATTAACACATTTTCATATCCAAAAAGCATCGGAATCAGGGCGATCGCGATAGGGAAACCAATGGTTAAAACTCCTGGAAGCAGCATTTCTTTTAAAGCCGCTTCAGTAGAAATCGCCACACATTTATCATATTCAGGTTTCGCGGTTCCTTCCATTATCCCGGGAATATTTTTAAACTGTCGTCTAACTTCTTCCACCATTTTCATGGCTGCTTTCCCAACAGATTTCATTGCTAATGCTGAAAAAACAACCGGCACCATACCGCCGATAAATAACATTGACAAAACCGGTGCTTTAAAAATATTGATCCCATCAATCCCAGTAAAGGTTACATACGCGGCAAAAAGCGCCAGAGAAGTAAGCGCTGCTGAAGCGATCGCAAAACCTTTTCCTGTGGCTGCCGTGGTGTTTCCTACAGAATCCAGGATATCTGTACGTTCTCTAACCTCAGCTGGAAGTTCGCTCATTTCAGCAATTCCACCTGCATTATCGGCAATAGGGCCAAAAGCATCGATTGCCAACTGCATTGCCGTAGTCGCCATCATTGCTGAAGCCGCAAGGGCAACGCCGTAGAATCCCGCGAAAGCGTAAGATGCCCAAATAGCAATTGCAAATAATAATACTGAAAGAAATGTTGAGATCATTCCGGTAGCGAGACCGGCAATAATATTTGTTCCTGCCCCTGTACTTGAGTTTTGCACGATAGAAAGCACCGGTTTTTTACCGAGGCCTGTATAATATTCTGTTACTGCTGAAATCACCCCACCAACAACAATTCCTACTAGACAAGCGTAAAACACCCTGATGGATGAAATATCCATATATTCAAAACCTTCGGCCCCGCCAACAAAAAAGCCCATCGTTAGGGTTTCTTTAGGAAGCATCCAGGTTACCAAAAAATAACTGGCAACTGCTACAAGAATTATAGCGGTCCAGTTTCCAATATTTAAAGCTTTTTGAACTTCAGCTTCTTTAGCCGAGTTACTGCTAATTTTAACTAATAAGGTTCCGATTATGGAAATTATTATACCCGCACCGGCAATAGCCATAGGCAGTAAAATAGGGCCAATTCCGCCAAATCCGGCATCGACGATATTTCCACCCATATCTTCGATAATATAGTTTCCCAAAACCATCGCGGCAAGAACGGTGGCCACATAACTTCCAAAGAGATCGGCACCCATTCCGGCAACATCCCCAACGTTATCACCCACGTTATCTGCAATGGTTGCAGGGTTTCGAGGATCGTCTTCAGGAATTCCTGCTTCAACTTTACCTACTAAATCGGCTCCAACATCGGCCGCTTTGGTATAAATTCCGCCACCTACACGGGCAAACAAAGCTATAGATTCGGCTCCAAGGGAAAAACCGGCAAGGGTTTCCAGGACTACCGTCATTTGTGTAGTATTGGTCCATTCACCTCCCATAAAATAATGAAAGAAAAGAATAAAAAAACCGGTAAGCCCCAATACGGCAAGACCGGCAACGCCAAGCCCCATAACGGTACCGCCACCAAAAGAAACTTTTAATGCCTGGGGCAAACTTGTCCTGGCCGCCTGTGTGGTTCTAACATTAGTTTTTGTAGCGATTTTCATTCCCATGTTTCCGGCAAGGGCAGAGAAAAACGCACCAAAAATAAAAGCAACGACAATAAGGTAATGCGTGGTTGGCACTATATAGGCAATTGCAGCTAGTGCAATACTGGCTCCTACCACAAAAAAACTAAGTAATTTATATTCTGCATTTAAAAAGGCGAGCGCCCCTTCGTAGATGTGTGAAGAAATATCTTTCATCTTGCCGTCCCCGGCATCCTGTTTAAGTACCCAGGAACGTTTGGCCCACATAAAAATGAGGCCAACGACTGCAAGTATTGCAGGCATATAAATCATCATTGATTCCATATTAATTGTTAAGTTTTAGTTAATATGGCTAATGTAGTAAATCAATGATAATTAAAAAAGCAATAACTTTTTAAGGTTATTGCTTTTAAATCATCAAAATTATATGATTGAAATTACGGTTGTATTCCAAATTGACCTTTATCACCATCAAAATTCTCAAAACGCTCTACACACTGCTTTATAATTTCACGAGCTTCAGTGGCATCTCCCCAACCACCAACATCAACTTTCTTCTTTTCAAGATCTTTATAAACCTTAAAAAAGTGTTCAATTTCTTTAATCATATGGCCGTTTAATTCTTTTAGATCATTCAATCTATTCCAAATTGGATCTGAAACCGGCACACAAATAATTTTTTCATCCGGTCCTTTTTCATCGGCCATGTGGAAAACGCCAATTGGCTTAACTTCCATCACAACACCAGGGAAAGTTGGCTCACTTACCAATACCAAAACGTCTAATGGATCGCTATCCTGCGCAAGGGTATTTGGAATAAAACCGTAATCGGCCGGGTACATCATTGAAGAAAAGATCATCCTATCGTAACGGACTTTCTTCAATTTAAAATCGTACTCATATTTGTTTCTACTCCCTTTCGGGATCTCTATTAATACATCAAAACTATCTGACATTTTCTTTCTTTTTTCTCATTTAAGGGCGGCAAATATAGTGAAAATCAATATTAATTCGGCGTATTTAGAAGTGAAAACCAAAGGAAGCTGTTACCGCAAAAGACCGCGACTCTGGAACATCGAAATAGTTTCCTCTAAAATGGGCTTCAATACTTAGAAATTTAAGAATATTTCCTACTCCTATACTATACTCGTAATATGGTGCTCTACTTGGTGCCCGCAGCGGAATTCCAGAAGCATTTAAAGCTTTATTTTCTTCTGAAATTTCTCCCCAAACCGCTCTGGCGCCTATTAATTCCCGTAAATTTAATTCTCGTAAAAGCGGAATTCGGGCAAATAATCGTCCATTGAAATTATGATCAAAATGCGCTGAAACATAAGTATCGGTTACAAATTCATAGAAATTAAGGACGGGAAATGAATTATACATAGCGAAATAAGTTTGGTTTCCCGGCACCACGTTTAAGAGTCCCAATGGAACTTCGCCAAAAGTTTTACCAGCTTCCAAACTGGCATTCGCTCTTCCAAATCCGCCAATTCTAAGCGGCTGATCGTAAAAAAATTGCACTTTCTTATAATTGAAATCGCTATTAAAAACGTTTTTTAAACCCAAGGTGTAATTAAAGAAAAAAGTAGGAAACTCCTCTTCATTCACTACATTTCGTTCAACTCCAAATCCAGAAGTTTGCCTACCGGGAGTATAAGTTAAAATGGTAGAAATTTCGGTTTGCTTTATGGTTGAAGCAGTTTCGGTTTGAGCTTCATTAGTATAATAATCTAGACTAAATGCCGGGGAGGCCGAACTTAACTCGCGATATGAAACGCCAAAACGGACATTAAAATTATACCAGGGCTCAATTTCGAGATTTACGGTACTTAAATCTATATTACTCAATTTATCGTTATCGCCCACGCTTACCAAGCCAGATGATGCTAAGCTACGCCCTAAAACATCTGTAGTATTAGTGGTTAAACTTGCGCCCAGTTGTTCTATATCGCGTCTTTTTCCGCCAGAAATAATTAAACGTGACCTGGAATCTAAAAGCCATTTCCCCGAAATTCCATATTTAAATTTATCGTCTTTAAAACCATAGGCTAAATACCCTTCAATTCGCCAGGGATCGTGTTGCCCAAAATAAGTTCTACCGCCCACACGGGTTCTAAATCCTTCTACTTGATTATAGTCAAATAGCGAATACACAGGGCCAAAATCCCAACCGTCAAATTCTACATAACCAGATTCTGCGATGGTGGCGATATCGTAAATTCTATTAAAGGCGGGAACCCTGGTTAAGCTATCCAGCATCACATAAACATCTTCCTCTTCTCTATTGAGCTCTTCCAAACGATTTTCTTTCCAAAACTGTTTATCCCGTATATAAACTTCTTCGTTGAATTTATAAGCTCGCTTATCGTAAAAATCTTCTGCTTTCTTTATGTTGAATTGATATTCATCAAAAACCCGAGTACGTTTTGCGTAAACTCCTTTTGAATTTTCTTTCTTGGTTAAGGAGAAATTAGCCTGGAAATAATCTTTGGAAATTAAAAAAACAGAATCGTTAAGCACTTCAAATTCCTGTTCTATATAAAGTTCTTTTACCCAGTTTATATTGGTATCACGGGAAGCTTCAAGATTAATTTTCTTTACCGCCCAGGTAGTATCGTTTACCCAAAAATCTCCTTTAAAAGTTAATTCATTCTCGCGACGCGGATAATAAATAATATTGTAGCACCATTTATCTTCTATATACGTACTATCGCTTAATACATAATTGTAATTGTTGATGCCTGTTGTAGAAAGCGGACTTACAAAGCTCTTGTCAAAAACCTTGATATAATTGTTGTAGACATTATATTCATCATACACATCTTTTACCGCAGCGATTAGGTTTTGATTTTGCTCAAATCCAGAATTCTTATTTCCTAGAAGATCTTCGCGTTTTTCATTTTCAATATTATCTCCGTAAACCATAGAAACCGATTCATTAATGAAAACAGGTAGAATAGTTTTTCCCGAAATTCTATTGGTATCAGAATAGTCAAAAATAAATTCCATACCATTAAAAATCGGGTTTTTCACTACAGAACTATCAATCCCGTCTAAATCGAATTCCAGTTTTTCGTATTTTTTGTACTGATATTGTTTAAAGGCAGAAACGCCATTATCGCGTTTATTTTCCCATATCTTCTTTAGAATATCTATAGCGGGATTGTTCTTTTTTGAAGTTTTACCCCTAACAATTTTAACCTCACCTAGACTGGAAGTCTCTTCCTGTAATTCAATTTCAAGAGATAGATTGGTTTTTTGCTGAAGCGGGATTATTTCCGTTTTATAACCGATAAAAGAAACTTTTAGTTCGGTATGGTTATTTTCACTTTGTAAATAGAACTTCCCGTTTTCCCCCGAAGTGGTTCCTTCCGAAGAATTATTAAAGATCACATTTACAAATGGAAGCGCTTCGCCGTTTTGGTCTTTAACCACACCGCCAACTTTGGTTTGTGCCATAAGCATGGTACAGCACATTAATAAGAATAGGGAAAGAAAATTTGCTTTCGTCATCTTCATTCTTCAGGGCAAAAAAAAACTTCACCGAATCAGCATCCGATGAAGTTTCAAATTTATAAGGAATTTCTATCTATTTGTAAGTTTATTCCAATAATGGAATTACTCACAGACTTATAATTAACTGACTGTTTATTACTAATTTTTGCGTCCAGCATCCTGCTGGTTTAGTCAATATACATAACCTGCTTCACTGCTTTAATAACATCGTCGCTGTTTGGCAACCATTCTTTAAGCAATACAGGAGAATAAGGTGCCGGAGTATCGGCAGTGTTTATTTTTACTATTGGCGCATCTAAATAATCAAAAGCTTTAGATTGTACCTGGTAAGTAATTTCAGTAGAAATATTTCCAAAAGGCCATGCTTCTTCTAAAATCACCAAACGATTGGTTTTCTTAACCGATTCGATAATGGTTTCATGATCCATAGGACGAATTGTTCTAAGATCTATGATCTCACAAGAAATATCGTCTTCAGCCAACTTATCAGCTGCCTTGTAAGCTTCTTTTATAATTTTTCCGAAAGAAACAATTGTTACATCGCTACCTTCTCTTTTAATATCGGCTTTACCAATTTCAATTACATACTCTTCTTCTGGCACTTCACCTTTATCACCATACATTTGCTCGCTTTCCATAAAGATTACAGGATCGTCATCTCTAATTGCAGCTTTAAGCAAACCTTTAGCATCATAAGGATTAGAAGGAACAATAACTTTTAGACCCGGGCAATTGGCATACCAGCTTTCAAAAGCCTGGGAGTGCGTTGCACCTAACTGACCTGCTGAAGCGGTTGGCCCTCTAAAAACGATAGGGATATTAAATTGCCCACCACTCATTTGGCGCATTTTGGCCGCGTTGTTTATTATCTGGTCAATTCCAACTAAAGAGAAGTTAAAGGTCATAAATTCAATGATTGGTCTGTTACCATTCATTGCTGAACCCACACCAATTCCAGAAAAACCAAGTTCTGCAATTGGAGTATCTATTACACGATCAGGGCCAAATTCGTCCAACATACCTTTAGAGGCTTTGTAAGCACCATTGTATTCTGCTACTTCCTCGCCCATTAGATAAATAGACTCGTCTTTTCGCATCTCTTCGCTCATCGCTTGCTGAACGGCTTCCCTAAATTGAATTGTCTTCATTATATGCTATACTATTTAATATATCTTGAAAGAACAAAAATAGTAATTCAATAAAGTTTTCCCCACTAATAATCCACAAAAATTTACAGGTGAGCTGCAGGCGTAGCATAAAGCGCTATTCCAATTAATAAATAACCAATTTTTAGCATTATTTCGAGATTTAAATTGTGATTATTACGGTTTATTTAAGGATTCAATAAAATTTAAGGAAATAAAAAACCTGAAATTTATTATGCGTGCATAGCATTTTTTGAATTAAATTATGTAACTTCGTGAACGAAATCGTTATAAATTTTAAAAACTCGCTATAATGAAAATATTAGTATGTATTAGTCACGTTCCTGATACTACCTCAAAAATCAATTTTACCGACGGCGATTCGAAATTCGATACCAACGGAGTGAATTTTGTGATTAACCCAAATGATGAATTTGGACTTACTCGTGCTATGTGGTTTAAAGAAAAACAAGGCGCAAGTGTAGATGTGGTAAATGTAGGTGGTGCTGAAACTGAACCAACTTTAAGAAAAGCCCTGGCCATTGGAGCCGATAATGCTATAAGAGTAAATACTCCTGCAACCGATGGTTTCCAGGTAGCAAAACAATTAGCAAAAGTTGCTAAAGATGGTGGTTACGACCTAATAATCGCCGGCCGCGAATCTATTGATTATAACGGAGGAATGGTACCGGGAATGCTTGCCGGAATTCTTGACGCTAATTTCATTAATACCTGTATAAGTTTAGAGGTTGAAGGTGATAAAGCTACAGCAATTAGAGAAATAGATGGTGGTAAAGAAACCTTAACCGCTTCCCTTCCGTTAGTAATTGGAGGACAAAAAGGTTTGGTTGAAGAGAGCGACCTTAAGATCCCAAATATGCGAGGAATTATGCAGGCTCGTAAAAAGCCGCTTAATGTTGTAGAACCCGATGAGGCAGCTACTCATACCGAAGCTGTGAAGTTTGAAAAACCAGCTCCAAAAGGAGATGTAAAACTGGTAGACCCAGAAAATCTAGATGAATTAATAGATTTACTTCACAACGAAGCCAAAGCAATATAAAAGGAAAATCGTTTAGGTTTTAAAAACCTTTAAAGGCTATTAAAGAATTAAAAATTAGATTTTCCGCTTCTGCTGAAATAAATTCAGTCCAAGCCGCGGAAATGAATAAAAAAATATAAATATGTCAGTTTTAGTATATACAGAAACCGAAGATGGCAAGTTTAAAAAAGCTGCTTTTGAAGTTGCTTCTTATGCAAAAGAAGTAGCCGGCGGCGATGAAGTGGTTGCAGTAAGTTTTAAAGCTACTGATGCTTCTGAACTTGGAAAATATGGTGTTAGCAAAGTGCTTAACATCCAAAACGATAAATTAGGCAAATTCAACGCTGAAGCTTATGCTGATGCCTTAACTCAAGCCGCAAAGAAAGAAGGAAGCAAAATAATTGTGGTAAGCCAAAGCGCGAACAGCAAATATGTGGCTCCACTTTTAGCTGTGGATTTAGAAGCCGGTTACGCTTCTAACGTAATGGCAGCACCAGAAAGCACAGATCCTTTTACAGTAAAAAGAAGCGCTTTCACCAACAAAGCTTTTAATTTCACTAAGATCACTACCGATGTGAAAATTGTGGGATTATCTCAAAATGCTTTCGGTTTAAAAGAAAATGAAGCTGAGGCTACAGTAGAAGATTTCTCTCCTGAATTAAAAGATGAAGATTTTTCAGTAAATGTTGAATCTGTAGACAAAGCCAAAGATAAAGTAACTATCGCCGATGCTGAAGTTGTTGTTTCTGGTGGTCGCGGACTTAAAGGTCCGGAGAACTGGGGAATGATAGAAGAAATGGCAGATATTCTTGGCGCAGCTACCGCTTGTTCTAAACCTGTTAGTGATATGGGTTGGAGACCGCACAGCGAACACGTTGGGCAAACAGGAAAACCTGTAGCATCTAATCTGTATATCGCTGTAGGTATTTCGGGAGCTATTCAACACCTTGCAGGAATCAACGCTGCCAAGACTAAAGTTGTAATCAACAACGACCCTGAAGCGCCTTTCTTTAAAGCCGCAGATTACGGTGTAGTAGGTGATGCTTTTGAAATCGTTCCTAAACTAAACGAAAAACTAAAGGAATTTAAAGCGAAAAACGCATAATTTTTATAACTTGCACCCCTTAAAAGGGCTGTCTAAAATACGGTGAAAGTCCTGCTTTAGACAGCCCTTTTTAATTGATGATATATGAGTTTAGTGCGCCTTAATATAAAAGGAATTTCTTATAGTCAAACCCAAAACGGAGCCTACGCTTTAATCTTAAGCGAGGCAGATGGAGAACGTAAACTTCCCATAGTTATTGGAGCTTTTGAAGCGCAATCTATTGCCATTGCTTTAGAAAAAGAGATCAAACCTCCACGCCCGTTAACCCACGACCTTTTTAAAAATTTTGCTGATAGGTTTGAGATCACCGTAAAACAAGTGATTATTCACAAACTCGTAGATGGTGTTTTTTACTCCAGTCTTATTTGCGAACGCGATAAGATCGAAGAAATTGTAGATGCTCGTACCAGTGATGCAATTGCGCTTGCCTTAAGGTTTGACGCTCCTATTTTTACTTACAAGAATATTCTTGATAAAGCGGGGATTTTCCTGAAAGGAGACGAAGCAGAACAGGCACCTTCAGAAAAGCAAGAAGAAGAAATAATTTCAGAAGAATTACTTCCTGACGATATTGATATAAAATCTGACGACACCAATTACAAAAAATTGTCTTTAGACGAACTAAAAACTTTGCTCTCCCAGGCCGTAAATAATGAAGATTACGAGAAAGCGGCACGCATAAGGGACGAAATTTCCAAACGCAAATAATGCCCTCATTTATGAATAAAACCTGGTTTTGCCTGATTTTAGTTCTTTTAAGTGTTACCAGCACTTTTTCTCAAAACATTTCAAAAACCTGGACCCTAGACCAAGAAAAGGGAAATCCTGATCAGGAAATTTTTGCTGATGGAAATACCTTAAGTTTGAATGAGGGACTTTTTAGTATAAGCAAGGCCAAAGATACCCTGGCAAAGGGAGATTATATCTTCCAGAATAAGCTTCTTGTACTTTTCTACAATACTCCACAAGACAGTATAGTAAATTACAGGGTTTCTGCCCTTACTGATTCTAGCATGGCTATAAACCAGGCTAATCGGAAATTCCACTTTAAAGCTGAGGCTTTTAACGATCCCGAAGAGGTTATTCCGGCACCTATAGTAAAGGAAATGATACCCAGTGCGGGGATTTCTTTTAGTAGCATTTGGCGCGGAGTCTTGGGAATGTTCACTTTGTTAGTTATCGCTTTTTTATTTAGCAGTAACCGCAAAGCGATTAATTGGAAAACCATTGGGATTGGCCTTGGCGCACAATTAATGCTCGCCTTCGGTGTCTTAAAGATTACTTTTGTTCAGAATATCTTTAATTTTATAGGAAAAGGTTTTGTACTTATTTTAAATTTTACCGCCGCGGGAAGCGAATTCTTACTTGGTGATATGATGAATGTGGAAAGTTTTGGCTTTATCTTCCTTTTCCAAGTACTACCTACAATAATTTTCTTTTCTGCCCTAACTTCGGTTTTATTTTACCTGGGGGTGATACAAATTGTAGTAAAGGGATTAGCCTGGGTGCTTACCAAATTATTAGGTATATCTGGTGCGGAGAGTTTAAGTGTAGCAGGAAATATTTTTCTTGGTCAAACAGAGGCTCCACTTATGATCAAGGCCTACCTGGAACGTATGACGCGTTCAGAAATTCTATTGGTTATGATTGGTGGAATGGCCACGGTTGCCGGTGGTGTTTTAGCCGCATATATAGGATTTTTGGGTGGCGATGATCCCGAATTAAGGCTTCAATTTGCCAAACACCTGCTGGCAGCATCAGTAATGGCTGCACCCGGCGCAATTGTAGTTTCAAAGATATTATACCCACAACAGAATAAGATCAACACTAACGTTGATGTTTCTTCAGATAAAATTGGCTCGAACATTCTTGACGCCATTGCCAATGGTACTACCGAAGGTTTAAAACTTGCAGCCAATGTAGCGGCAATGCTCTTAGTTTTTATAGCATTTATTGCTATGATAAATTACGTGTTAAACTGGACAGGATCCTGGACAGGCCTAAATGCGCTTTTAGCCGAAAACACCCCATATTCAGGCTTCTCCCTGGAGTCTATTCTTGGAATTATTTTCGCTCCACTTATGTGGCTTATTGGTGTTGCAAAAGAAGATATGATGCTTATGGGACAACTGCTTGGTATTAAATTGGCAGCCAGTGAATTTGTAGGATACGTTCAGTTGGCCGATCTTAAAAATACGGCAAACGCACTTAGTCTTAATTATGAAAAATCGGTAATTATGGCCACTTATATGCTTTGCGGATTTGCAAATTTTGCATCAATAGGAATCCAAATTGGAGGAATTGGCTCCCTTGCTCCCGGCCAGAGAAAAACTTTATCTGAATTTGGAATGAAAGCTTTAATTGGCGGAACTATCGCTTCTTTGCTTTCTGCTACCCTTGCTGGAATGATAATTGGATAATTTTATATAAATTTCCGCCAGAAATTTAATTGAGAAGCTTTTGTTATTTTAGCAAAGCTAATTTTCTGCACCTTAGACTTATGAAACAATACCACGAACTTTTACAACATATTTTAGACAACGGAACCGACAAAGGCGATAGAACCGGCACTGGCACCAGGAGTATTTTTGGCCATCAGTTACGGTTTGACCTTAGCGAAGGTTTCCCAATGGTTACTACCAAGAAACTGCATTTAAAATCTATTATTTATGAATTGCTGTGGTTCTTAAAAGGTGATACTAACGTAAAATACCTGCAGGAAAACGGAGTTCGAATTTGGAACGAATGGGCCGACGAAAATGGCGATCTTGGTCCTGTTTACGGGAAGCAATGGCGTAACTGGAATAATGAAGACTTAGACCAGATAAAAGAGATTATAGAAACTCTTAAGAAGAACCCGAATAGCCGTAGAATGTTGGTTTCGGCCTGGAATCCTTCGGTATTACCAGATTCTTCTAAATCCTTTTCAGAGAATGTAGCGAATGGAAAAGCGGCACTTCCGCCCTGCCATGCATTTTTTCAATTCTATGTGAGCCCCCCAACCCCCAATGGGGGAGGAAAATCAAAATTATCCCTTCAGCTTTATCAAAGAAGTGCAGATGTTTTTCTTGGTGTACCTTTCAATATCGCTTCTTATGCGCTTTTAACTATGATGATGGCACAGGTTTGCGGCTACGAAGCAGGAGATTTTATTCACACATTTGGCGACGTTCATATTTACAGCAACCATATGGAGCAGGTAAAACTGCAGCTTTCCAGGGAACCCAGAGCTTTACCAAAAATGACGATCAACCCTGAAATAAAAAATATTTTTGATTTCGACTATAAAGATTTTAAATTAGAAGATTATAATCCGTATCCCGGCATAAAAGCCAGGGTTGCGGTCTAAATTAAATCAATAATTAAAATTTTAAGTTTATGAAAAAGTTAATGCTTATCGCATGTTTTGTAGTTGGAGGATTTGCTACCGCACAAGCCCAGCAAACTTCGCCGGTTTGGCCAGGTTGTGAAGACGCCGAAGACGTAAAAGCCTGTTTTAATCAGAAACTATCTCAACACGTAAGAGAAAATTACGAATATCCACAAACCGAAGATGGCGATTATGTTCGCGGAAAAGTAGAAATTTCTTTTACAATTACTGAAGAAGGAAAAGCCGTAGTGAATTCGGTTAAAGGCCCTGAGCCAAAAGTAAACGCCGCAGCTAAGGAAATGATACAGAAAATTCCTGATATGAAACCTGGAACTTTACAAGGCGAGCCAGACGATCGTAACTTTACCGTTCCTTTCAATTTCTAGAGAACACGCCTAAACAACTTAACACCCCAGCTATGAAAAAATTAATGTTTTGTTTTTTTCTTTTAACCGGCACTTTTGCTTTTGCGCAAGAGGATGACGTGAGTATTGAAGGAAACACGGTTACTGTGAAAGAGAAAGCACCGGTATGGCCGGGATGTGAATCCAGTGTAAATACAAAAGACTGTTTCGATCAAAAATTGATGGAACACGTTAAGAACAATTATAAATATCCTCGTAATGATAAAGGGGAGTTTATAAGAGGAAAGGTAGTGGTAAAAATGCATATAGACGAAGAAGGCAAACCAGTAGTAACCTCGGTAAAAGGAGATCAAAAACCTGTGATTGCTGCAGTAGAAACTATGCTAAAAAAAATGCCGAAAATGAAACCCAGCACTCGTGGTGGAAAACCTACAAAAATAAGTTACACCCTTCCTTTAAATCTATAGGAAGCAAGCTATACTTTAACTTGCCGTTAACTACCTAAGGTTTCAGACCGAACGAAAAAATTGTAAATTTGAGTGGTACCCAAAAAAGTACCACTCTTTTTTTATGCAATCACAAGAACAATTACTCGATTTTTTTAATGAAACCAGAGCGCATTCTGAACTTATTTGTTCCTTTCTGGAAACTGAAGATTATGTGGTTCAGCCAATAGAAGATGTTTCACCCCCAAAATGGCATCTTGGCCACACCACCTGGTTCTTTGAAGAATTCGTACTAAAACCTAACGTAAATAACTATCAACTTTTTGATGAAAACTCGGCTTACGTTTTCAACAGTTATTATGAAAGTGTAGGCGATAAAGTGATTAGAACCAATCGCGGTAATTTATCGCGCCCAACGGTTGCCTGGGTTTACGAATACCGTAATTATGTTTCTAAAGCGATGCATGAATTTCTAAAAAATGAAAAGATTTCAGATGACTTATGCGGCGTTGTAGAAATTGGTTGCCACCACGAAAAACAACACCAGGAACTTCTTTTAACCGATATTAAATATATCCTCGGGAATAATCCTTTATTTCCTGAATATAATGATCAATTTAGAGAAAACCCTATCCAGGATTTTAAACAGGAATGGATTTCTATTTCTGAAGGCGTTTACGAAGTAGGCCATAAATTTGATGACTTTTGTTATGATAATGAGCAGGGCGTCCACAAGGTTTACCTAAATGATTATAAAATTTCGAATAAACTGGTTACCAATGCCGAGTTTATAGAATTTATTGAAGCTGGAGCTTACAAAGATGTATTGCTATGGCATGCTGAAGGCTGGGATTGGGTAAACTCTAATAACATAGAAGCACCATTTTATTGGCATAAAGTTGATGGAGAATGGCATCAATACACACTAAACGGACTTAAAAAACTAATCCCTGAAGCCCCGCTAAGTCACATTTCTTATTATGAAGCTTTTGCCTTTGCACAATGGAAAGGTTTAAGATTACCTACAGAATTTGAATGGGAAGCAGCACAGCAATATTTTAAATGGGGAGACCGCTGGGAATGGACAGAAAGTGCATATTCCCCCTACCCTAATTACACAAAGCCCGAAGGTGCACTTGGCGAATACAACGGCAAATTTATGGTAAACCAAAAGGTGCTAAGGGGAGCTTCAGTAGCAACTTCTAAAAACCATACCCGCCCAACCTATCGCAATTTTTTTCATCCGCATTTACGCTGGCAATTCACAGGACTAAGACTGGCCAAATAATCAATATACTTAAATGAAAACCACACCAACTACGTTTCAAACGGCTTTTGAGGAAGACGTTTATAAAGGCCTAACCAGCTTTCCTAAATATCTGCTTTCCAAATATATTTATGATCAAAAAGGCGATAAGCTTTTTCAGCAAATAATGGCCATGCCGGAGTATTACCTCACCAATTGTGAGCTAAATATCCTAAAACATCATAAAGCAGCAATTGCCGATATTATTAACAAAGAAGGCGGCTTTGATCTTATTGAACTTGGTGCCGGGGATGGTAAAAAGACGAAGGTCCTTCTCCAACATCTGGTAGATAAACAATACGATTTTAATTATTTACCTATTGATATTAGTCAGAATGTTTTGGAAGAGCTGGAAAGCTCTTTAAAGAATGAGATACCCGAAGTGAATGTAAAAATTCAACAGGGAACTTATTTTAAAACCCTGGAAAACCTAGCCGATTACAGCAATCGCAGAAAAGTGATCTTAGTACTGGGTTCTAACATTGGTAATCTTTTACACGAAAATGCCATTGAATTTCTTAAGAATATTCAGGAAGCAATGACTGTTGAAGACAAGCTTTTCATGGGCTTTGACCAGAAAAAAGATCCACAAAAGATTCTGGACGCTTATAATGATGAAACAGGTATTACCGAAGCTTTTAATAAGAATTTACTGGCTAGAATAAATAAAGAACTAGATGCCGATTTTAATTTAGAAAATTTCAAACACTGGGAAGTTTACGATCCCGAAAGTGGAACTGCCAAAAGCTACCTGGTAAGCAAGGTTCAGCAAAAAGTAGCGATCAATAAGTTAGAGCTGGAAGTGCATTTTGATGCCTGGGAAAGCATACATACCGAAATTTCACAGAAATACGATGATGCCGTGGTAGAATGGCTGGCCGAAGAGGCAGGACTAGAAATTCAAACCAGTTTTCAGGATAATGAGAACTGCTATAAAAATTATATTTTCAGGAAGAAAAATTAAACACCGAATTTCTTTAATTCCTTTATCAGAAAATCCAGTTCCTTTTCAGTATTAAAATAGTGAAAACTAACACGTATGCCCTCTCCTCGCTGGGATATAATAATGTTTTTACTCTTTAAATATTGGAATAACTTTTCTCCTCCTTTGATGTTAAAGATAGAAGAATGTGTTTTTCGTTTTATCACGCTTTCTTCTAATAAATTCATTTTTTTGAATTCACTTTTCGCCGTGACACTTAAAGATTCAATTGTTGAGGAAATCTCACCTATCCCAATTTTTTTCATCAATTTTAAAGCTTCGGCTAAGCTTCCGTAGTTTAAAGTGTCCTGGTGCCCGGGTTCAAATTTTTCGATAAAATTACCTTGATGAGCCTTATATTTCCCCTGTAACGAACCAAATCCGAGCGCTTTTGGCGCTATTTTGCCTTCCACTTCCTTTTTAAACAGCATAAAGGCATTCCCATACCCGGCGTTCAACCACTTATAAGTACTGCAAATAAGCACATCAAGTCCGCTTTCTTCAAAATTAAATTCTTCGGTGCCGCAAAACTGGGTTCCGTCAGCGAAAAATAAAGTTTCGGGATATTTTTGCTTTAGCTTTTTTATAAAATCAAGGTCTATTTTTATACCGTTGATATACTGCACAATGCTAAAAGCAAAAAAATCGGGTTGTTGATTTTCGAAAGCTTCAGCTATATTTTTTTCCAGATTTTGGTCAATTTCAGCATAAGAAATTTCAAAATTTCTGGATTCCATGGCCCAGTTTAGCGAGGGATAATCATTTTTTAGCAATAGTGCTTTTTGAGGTTTATCAAGTCCTTCTAATAAGGTATTAAATCCGTAGGAAAAATTGGGTACCAAAGCCACCTGAGACGGTACACAGTTAAAAAATTCTCCAACCAATTCACGTGTTTCGGTTAAAATATCTGCTTGTTTCTCTTTAAATACACTTCCGCCAAGTAGAAAATCAAGGTCATGATTTTGTCTGAACTCCCAAACCGATTCTGGCAGTAAACCCGAAGCAGCCGTATTTAAGTAAGTATACTGCTCTAAAACGGGAAAGCCTTTTCTTAAATTCTCCATAATCCTGTGCAAATTGTTAACGAAAACTGTAAATTTGGAATAGACACTAAAGTACTTCTAATTATGTTTTCTAAAAAGAAAAACACTTCCAAACTCGATGCAGAACAGCGCGAACTCTATGAAAATGCTCGTAAACGTACCCTCCAAAAAAAGAGGTTGTTCCAGCATTTTATTATTTTTCTTATTGGCGCCGTATTCTTCATTGTTTTGAACGTAGTGATTGGTTACCAGGAAAATTTTATGCCTCTGGGCTATAATTGGTTTGTCTGGGCAGTCTTAATCTGGGCCTTTATACTGCTGGCCCACGTTTTTAATGTTTTTGTTACCAATAAATTTTTAGGAAAAGAATGGAAAGACAGGCAAATGGCTAAACTGGTGCAGAAGCAAAAGGAAAAAATCGCTGAAATGCAAAAGCAGGTAGAGAAAGATTTTCCTGCAAATACACCTCAGAAAAAAACTACGTCGGAACCGGCAAATAATCCTGAATTAAAATCAGGAAACGAGCGATTTAAACCTAAAACCAACGATCCAGACAAACCGAATCAACCTTACAATACTTAGATATATGATTACAATGATTGCCGCTGCAGCGGAAAATAATGCCCTTGGAAAAGACCAGGATCTGGTTTGGCACTTACCGGACGATTTTAAACGTTTTAAAAAACTTACTACGGGGCATCATATAATAATGGGTAGGAAAACCTTTGAAACTTTCCCAAAACCACTTCCAAACCGCACACATATTATAATTACAAGAAAAGATAATTACCTAAAAAAGGACGCTACGGTTGTTTCTTCGTTAGAAAAAGCACTGGAATTTGCTAAAAATGATGAGCAGCCTTTTATTATTGGTGGTGGAGAAATTTATAAATTAGGAATGGAAGTAGCTGATAAAATTGAACTTACCAGGGTTCACGGGACTTTTGATGCCGATACTTTTTTTCCTGAAATAGATGAGGAAAAATGGAAATTAGTAGCTGAAGAATTTCACCCGAAAGACGAAAAACACGATTACGCCTTTACTTACCTTACCTATGTTAGAAAATAACATTCTCAATAAAATAGCTGAAGAAAATAACCTAAACAACACAAAATTTAGCCGACTAACCGGTGGGGATATCAATGATGTTTTCCTAATTACCTCGGAAGAGAAAAAGCAGGTAGTAAAAATAAATAATGCTGAAAAGTTCCCTGGAATGTTTGAAGCAGAAAAAGCCGGTCTGGAAGCTCTTCAAAAATCAAAAGTAATTGATGTTCCTAATGTTTTGGGAATGGGTGAAATTGAAAATACTTCATATTTACTTTTGGAATATAAAGAGAGCGCCGTCAAATCCTCTACTTTCTGGACAGATTTTGGTAAGCAAATGGCTAATTTGCATAAAACCACTTCAGAAGAATTCGGATTTCATCAGGATAATTACATTGGTAGCCTTCCACAACAAAATAATGCTTCGGCCTCAGCAGCCGACTTTTATATTTCTGAACGTTTGGATCCACAGTTAAAAATGGCAAAAGATAAAGGCTATGATCTTGGTGTCACTAGATCTTTTTTCAGCAATATTTCAGCAATAATTCCAGATGAAAAACCCGCGCTAATTCACGGTGATCTTTGGGGCGGTAATTATTTAGTTAATGGAAATGGCGATCCCTGCCTAATAGATCCTGCTACAGCTTTTGCTCCGCGTGAAATGGACCTTTCAATGATGCAACTTTTTGGCGGATTTGATAAGGAATTATTTAATAGCTACAAAAAGGAATTTCCTTTAGAATCGGGTTTTGAAGAACGAATTCCGCTTTGGCAGCTTTACTATTTATTGGTTCATCTTAATCTTTTTGGTGCCGGATATAAAGCGCAGGTGACCAGTATTATTAAGCAATTCAGTTAATTTCACAATTCTTAACAGGACACTTTATTCTTTTAGGAGTTTATTAGCGCAGATAGGCGTGGATACTCATTAAATTCAAACTTCCAACTTAAACTAAAAACAATGAGTACTGAAAATTTGAATAAAGACGAAGCTTTAGATAAAATGAAGTCAATGGTAAAAGACATACAAACCTGTATGTTCGTTACAGATTTTGGCAACAAACCCTTAAGTGCCGTACCAATGACTACTAAAGAGGTAGATAAAGAAGGAAATATCTGGTTCTTTAGCAGGCTGGATAGCGACCATAATGGAGATATCGCCAAAGATAATGATGTTCAACTTCTATATAGTGATACTTCAGATATGGAATTTATAAGTATCTATGGTAAAGCGAGCATTGAAACCAATGAAGGGGTATTAAAAGAATTTTACCATAAAATGGATGATGCCTGGTTTGATGGCGTAGATGACCCTAATTTAACCGCTATAAAAGTAGTTCCTAAAGAAGCTTATTTTTGGGATAATAAGCAGAACAAATTTGTGACTTTCCTAAAAATAGGAGCCTCAGCAGTAACTGGAGATAAAAAAGATATTGGAGAAAAAGGTAAACTAAATCTTTAAAATCCTGTATTTGTTAATGAAAAGACCTCGTAACAATGCATTTGTTATGAGGTCTTTTTTATTATTTCTATTTTAGCCGAATCTAAATTGAAAAAATTATGAAAGCATATATTTTCCCAGGTCAGGGAGCGCAGTTTTCAGGGATGGGGTTAGACCTTTTCGAAAATTCTGCTGAAGCACAGGAACTTTTCAAGAAAGCCAATGCAATTTTAGGCTTTTCAATTACCGATATAATGTTTGAAGGCTCTGCAGAAGACCTAAAACAAACCAAAGTTACTCAACCGGCGGTTTTTCTTCATTCGGTTATTTTGAGTAAAGTTATGGGCGAAGATTTTAAACCTGATATGGTAGCGGGTCACTCGCTAGGTGAATTCTCAGCACTTGTAGCAAACAATACGCTTTCTTTTGAAGATGGTTTGAAATTAGTTTATAAACGTGCTATGGCTATGCAGCAGGCTTGCGAATTAGAACCTTCTACAATGGCCGCCGTTCTTGGTCTTGAAGATGAAGTTGTAGAAGCCGTTTGTGCTGAAACAGAAGGAACCGTAGTGGCTGCAAATTATAACTGCCCCGGGCAATTAGTAATTTCGGGTGACGTAAAATCTGTGGAAGCGGCCTGCGAAACCTTGAAAGAACGCGGAGCAAAACGAGCTATGATCCTGCCGGTTGGAGGTGCTTTTCATTCCCCTTTAATGGAACCTGCCAGAAAAGAATTAGCTGCAGCTATAGAGAACACTACCTTCCATACACCTACCTGCCCTATTTACCAAAACGTAAGTACGTTTGCGGTAACCGATCCAGAGGAAATAAAGAAAAACCTTGTTTTTCAATTAACAGCACCGGTAAAATGGACACAAAGTGTTCAAAATATGATAATAGATGGCGCTACCATTTTTACTGAAGTAGGCCCCGGAAAGGTTTTACAAGGTCTTGTAAAGAAAATAGACCGAAAGATGGAGACTGCTTCAGCTTCTATATAGGACTGAGAAAAACCAGAATTATAGGAGATTTTTTGAATAACCAGCTTTCGTCAAGCTGAACTAGTTTGAGCTTCTAATACGTTAGATCCTGAAATAAATTCAGGATGACGGTCAAAAAATAGATTTCAAGAAACCAAAGAAATCCCTAAAAATAAAAAATCCTGAAGCTATAAACTTCAGGATTTTTATTTTTATGTGATTACAGATAACACTTCTCGATTCCGCTCGAAGTGACAAAGACAAAGAGGTTTACTTTTTATAGATCTTTCCTTCTTTCATCACGAATTTTACATCTTTTAAAGTTTCTATATTTTCGGTTGGATCTTCATCTACTGCAATGATATCGGCATAAAAACCTTCAGCGATCTGGCCGATCTCATTTTCTTTCTTTAAAATTTTAGCAGCGGTAATTGTAGCACTTTGGATGGCTTCCATAGCTGGCATTCCGGCTTCCGTCATATAAACGAATTCCCGGGCATTTTCTCCGTGTTTAAACACTCCGGCATCGGTACCAAACGCGATTCCCACACCTCTTTTATAAGCGCGCTCAAACATACCCTGAATTTGCGGCCCAATCTCCCTGGCTTTCGGTACAACGAGTGCCGGATAATAGTTTTCAATTTCAGCATTTTGCGTCACTTCTTTCCCCGCTGTAATAGTAGGCACCAAATAAGCATCATATTCTTTCATCAAATCCATTGTTTCTTCGCTCATTTTCGTACCATGCTCAATAGTTTTCACGCCGGCTCTAATAGCACGTTGCATTCCCTCATCGCCGTGAGCGTGGGCAGCAACGTGAAAATCATAATCATTAGCTGTCTTTACGATAGCTCTTATTTCTTCTTCGGTAAACTGTGGATTAGAACTGCTTTTCGCAACACTCAAAACTCCGCCCGTAGCTGTAATCTTTATTAAATCGGCTCCATTTTTATAACGCTGGCGTACCGCCTTAGCCGCATCTTCCGGCCCGTTCACCACCCCTTCTTTTGGCCCTGGATTTCCGGTTAGTTCACTATTCATCCCGTTTGTAGGATCGGCGTGACCTCCGGTTGTAGCCAGGGATTTTCCCGCAGTAATGATTCTAGGCCCGGGAATTTTTCCCTGATCAATTGCATCGCGAAGCGCAATATTTACGCCACTACCTCCTAATTCTCTCACTGTGGTAAAACCAGCCATTAAGGTTGTTTTAGCAAAGCCTACCGAGTTAAAGGCGGCATCTACCGGATCATTTATAAACCGCTCCATATATTTTTGAGGATTGGTTTCACTTTCCAGGTGAACGTGCATATCTGTTAATCCCGGTAGCACTGTTTTATCACGAAGATCGATTACAGAGTCTTTTTCGCTTTTCGGATTCACAAATCCATTCTCCACACTTTTAATCCTTTCTTCAGAAACGATAATAGTTTTTTCCGTTAAGACTTTCCCAGATTTGGTGTCTACCAACTTCCCGGTCTGTATATATAAATCCTGAGCCTGAAGCCCGGCAGATAATAATATTCCGAAGCAAAAGATTAAAAGTTTTTTCATTTTTAAAATTTAAGAGTTTAAAAATTCTTTGATTGTTCCCGTAATATAATCAATTTGTTCATTATCCAGTTCGGTATGCATAGGAAGGGAAAGCACTTCCTGAACCAGTTGATTAGTTACCGGGAAATCGGCCTCATTATACCTGGAATCTACATAAGCCTTCTGCTGGTGTAATGGGATTGGATAGTATATTCCGAAAGGGATGCCTTTCTCTTGCAGGTGCTTTGCCAAAGCATCACGCTTTCCATTTTTAATCTTTAAAGTATATTGATGATAAACGTGTGTATCACAATCTCCTATTCTGTATGGAGTTTCTATATGAGCTTCATCTTTGAAGGCATCATTATAAAGATTAGCCGCTTTTTTACGGGCCTCGTTGTATAAGTCTAGTTTTGGAAGTTTTGCTCGTAAAACAGCTGCCTGTAAACTATCTAATCGAGAATTTACTCCTACTACATCGTGATGATAACGCTCGTACATTCCGTGATTTACAATACCTCGAATAGTATGCGCCAGTTTATCATCGTTTGTAAAAATCGCACCGCCATCACCGTAACAACCTAAATTTTTAGACGGAAAAAATGAAGTGGCACCAATATGGCCAATAGCTCCCGTTTTATAAGTTTTTCCGCTTTTAGCGTGATAATTTCCACCAATGGCTTGTGCATTATCCTCTATTACATATAAGTTATGTTCTTCGGCAATCTCCATGATTGCATCCATATTAGCAACCTGGCCAAAAAGATGAACAGGAACGATTGCTTTGGTTTTAGGAGTAATTGCTTTTTTAATCGCTTCCGGATCTATGTTGAAGGTATCTGGTTCCACATCTACCAAAACCGGTGTTAGTTGAAGAAGCGCTATCACCTCAACGGTTGCCGCAAAAGTAAAATCGGCGGTTATAACTTCGTCTCCCGGTTTTAAACCAAGACCCATCATTGCTATTTGCAGGGCATCGGTACCATTTGCACAGGGAATAACATTTTTAACCTGTAGATAATCTTCTAAATCTTTCTGAAATTGCTGAACTTCAGGACCATTAATAAATGCTGCATTCTCTATAACTTCCTGAAAAGAAGTATTCACCTGATCTTTTATGCCCTCATATTGACCCTTAAGGTCAACCATTTGTATCTTTTTCATCTGTTTTTTTTGAGTAGCACGAAAATACGAAATAAGCTTCCTATTGCCAATCAATTTTAATTAAAGGCCTATTTTCGCATTAGAAATCACTTAGTTTGAAACCACTTTACAACATAGCGACGAAAATTGCCGAAAAAGCCCTCCCTTTGGCCGGCAGATTTAATGAAAAGCTCAAATTATTTACCGAAGGCCGTAAATCGGTTTTTAGTGAACTGGAAGAGAAAATCAATCCTAACAAAGAATATCTTTGGTTTCATGCTGCATCGTTGGGAGAGTTTGAACAGGCTTTGCCTATTATTGAAGAGATAAAAAAAGAATTCCCAAAATGTAAAATCCTGGTGACTTTTTTTTCTCCTTCGGGCTATGAAAACAAGAAGAACCATCCGCTGGCAGATGTCATCACCTATCTCCCGCTGGATACCAGGAAGAATGCAAAACGATTTCTGGAGCTTGTAAAACCAAAAATTGCATTTTTTATTAAATATGAAATCTGGCCAAATTTTATGGCCGAGATAAAAAAGCAAAACATTAAAAGCTTATTGATCTCTGGAGCTTTTAGAGAAAACCAGATCTATTTTAAGCCTTATGGCGGTTTTATGCGAAAAGCCCTCCAAACTTTTGATCATATTTTTGTACAAAATGAAGCATCAATCGCGCTTCTTAAAAATATTGGCTTCAACAATACTACACTAAGTGGTGATACGCGGTTTGATCGGGTTTCGAGACAAATTCAGTATGACAATAAACTGGAATTTGCTGAAAATTTTATTGATAAAAAAACCTGCTTAGTAGCCGGAAGTACCTGGCCGGAAGATGAAGAAATTATAGTTCCTTTTATTAATCAAACTTCAGAAAAATTAAAAGTTATCATCGCTCCACACGAAATAAAAGAAGAAAAGATAAATGCGCTGGAGCAAAAAATTAAAAAGAAAGCTATTCGCTATTCTCAAAGAGAAAGTCGAGACCTGGAAAGTTATGATGTATTAATATTAGATACTATTGGGCTGCTGGGGAAAATATACAGTTATGCGAATATTGCATATGTAGGCGGTGCCGCCGGTACTACCGGGCTTCATAATATCCTGGAACCTGCTACTTTTGGAATTCCGGTGATAATAGGAGAAAATTATAAAAAATTCCCTGAAGCTGCCAGGCTCCGGCAACTAGCCGGCTTATATTCGGTAGCTAATGCTGAAGAATTTTCTAGCATCACTAATAAACTCATTACCGATAAACATTTTAGAGATAAAACAGGAATGATCGCCGGGCATTTTATTAATAGTAATACCGGAGCTACCCGCAGCGTAATGAATTACTTAAAGACTTTACCTGACTTTATCTGATTTTGCTAAAGTTTCTTAAAAAAGAAAAATCGCCAGACTTTATATTGTAATTTCGATCTTTTAATCAATAATTATAAAGATATGAAACGAGTATTTATTACAGGAGTATTGTTGTTGAGCATTATAAGCTTAACCTCCTGCCGGGAAACCGCAGAAGAAAAAACCGTGGTAAAGGAAGTTGAAGTAGAAAAAGAAGAACCGGAAGTTGAAAAGGAAGAACAAAAGGGAATCTTAGAACGCGCCGGGGAAAAAGTAGATAATAAAGTAAATAAAGAGATTGACGAAGAGATAGATAAAATTGACGATAATTAAATTTCGCTCAGTCAATTAGCGTTTACCACAATCGAATTATTTGTTTTTTAAGAAAATTTTAATGCTATTTGTGTTAAAATACACATTTACATCTGTAATTTTGTTTTAGCAAACTAGAAACAACCAAATTATGAAAAGATCAATTTTAATGCTCGCTATGTTTTTTACCCTTAGTACAGCTTTTACTTCTTGCCGTGAGGTAAACGAAGAAGAAGACGAAATGGAAATGGAGGGCGAAGAAATGGAACGTGAGATGGAAGGCGAAATGCAGGAAATGGATGATGATATGGACAATGTTGAAGAAGACATTGAAGATGCAGCTAACGACGCCGGTGATGCTGTAGAAAATGCGGCGAACGAAACTGGTGACGCAGTTGAAGATGCTGCAAACGAAGTTGAGGAGGAAGTTGAAGGAGACGACGACTATTAATCCCTTTTTATCACTAAACTTAAAACTATGAAAAAATTAATTTTAATGCTGGCTCTTACCTTTAGTACCGCCGCGGTTTTCACTTCTTGTAGAGAAGAAAAATCTGGTGTGGAACAGGCAGCCGACGATGTAGAAGATGCGGCTGAAGATGCAGGCGACGAAATTGAAGATGCTGTAGATTAAACAGTAGATTTAAGAATTAACCAACCAAAGAAAAAATCCTTTTTGATTAAATTCAAAAAGGATTTTTTTATTTATGCTTGTTTTTTGAATGTTCTAAGCTCACGCTTAAGATCTTCCATAGACTGTTTTAATTCTCTGAAAAGTCCACTTTCTGAAGGATTATCCAGGTTAAAAGTAAGCTTTGAATTTACCTGCCAGATCTCCTGAATTTCGTTTATATTAACTTCGATAGGAAGATATTCTTCATTTAGAGAGATCAACAAAACTTTCGAAGAATCGGGTAATTTTTGAAGTTTTTTGACCAATACAGAATCCTGTAAAACCACTACATAGATCTTATTATTACTGGCCTGATCCAGGTCTGGCACAGCTTTAGCCAAAACCCATTCGTTTGGATAATAATTTGGCAACATACTATCTCCTTCAATTTGAAAACCACGATAAGTAGCATTTCTAAATTCAGGGAGTGGAATATCAAAAGCAGGTAATTGCTGGTACCATTCTACATCCTGTACATTGTGAGGGTAACCGGCAGCAGCTTTCTGGTTTACCATTACCATATTCTCATTATCTGAAGAATCTACGGTAACCACCTTTGGGCTAACATCGCCTTTGCTAAGCTGTAAAAACTTTTGCCCGCTTTGCCCAAACAGCCATAAAGGATTAATCCCAAATTGACTTAAGAGTTCGGCCACTACTTTTCCAGAAAGTTTTGTACGACCACGCTCAATATCTGCCGTAGAATTTTTAATTCCTAAAAGATCGGCGAATTCAGATTGAGTGAAGTTATTTTCTTCCCTAACTTCTTTAAAATGCTTAATTTCAATAGATGGTGGTTGCCCCATAATTTCTAATGTTTAGGAATTTATCCAATGATAGTCAAATTTATTGGATTATTTCCATATTCACAAAATATTATGCTGCTATTCTTTATCTGCAAGTATTTTTTCAATTCTTTCGGTAAGATCTTCCACCTCAAATGGTTTTGCTATAAAATCGTTAGCTCCTGCTTTTTTACATTTTGGCCCGGCATCGTGTAGTGCCGACATCATAAGGACAGGAGTTTCTGAAATTTCAGGATTTTGGCGAATCCCGGCACAAACATCGGTACCATCAACACCAGAAATAAGCATATCTAAAAGCACAATATCTATATTTTTCTCCTGAATTAATTCTTCTGCTTTAAGTGGTTTTTCGGTAACATCTACTTCATAACCGTAAAATTCCAGCAATGTCTTTAACATTTCCCCAATTCCCGAATCATCATCTACCACCAGAATCTTTGTAGTTTTCTCCATATAATTTTTAATTAAGAAGTAATTTGAGTTGCGTTCAAAATAAATGAAAATTCTGAGCCCTTACCCAATTCACTGTTCAGTTGTATTTCTCCGTTATGTCTCTCTATAATTTCGTTTGCCAAATATAAGCCTATTCCAAAACCTGAATAGGTTTCTTCGCTTTTAACCCCAACGCGATAAAATCTTTTAAATATTTTTTTGTGGTTCTCCTGCCCTATTCCAATTCCAAAATCTTTTACGCTTACGCGCACCTTATCTTTATCTTCTCTGGAGATTTTGACGTTTATTTCCTGGCTTCCAGGAGAATATTTAATAGCATTCATCACAAAATTAATAACTACCTGTCCAATACGGTCGCGGTCTGCTATGATTTGACATTGCACTTCACTTTCTAAAGCTATTTTATGCTGAGTATTGGTATAATTTATATCCTGAATAGTTTCGGCAAGCAACTCGTTCAAGTTGAATTCCTCGCTCTTCAATTCCAGTTGATTTTCCCTAATTCTGGAAAGATCAAGTATTTCTGAAATTAAACGTGTTAACCTGGTAACCTGATGATTTATGCGTTCTAATGAAGGTTGCAACGGTAGTTTTGATGCTTCTGCTGCTTCCTTTTGTTTCTTAAGAAGCGTCAGTAAGAGTTGAACGTATCCTTTTATAGAGGTCACAGGTGTTTTTAACTCGTGACTTACCATTTTTAGAAATTCCTCTTTGCGCTTTTCTTCTTCCTTAATTTTATCGATTTCAGTATTAGCTGCAATCCACATTTTTACAGAACCATCATCTTCTTTTACAGCTTCACACCGGGTTAAATGCCATATATATTTCCCCTCTTTATTTTTAAGGCGTAATTGCATTTCAAGATTACAACCAGTATTTAAACAATCTTCCCAGGCCTTTAAGAAAGTTTCTTTTTCATCGGGGTGAATAAATGATTCCCAACCAACCTCTTGTAAGTATTTACTTCCTTTTCCAGTAAAATCAAGCCAGTTTTTATTGAAATAAATATCATCTCCTTTAGCATCGGTTTTAGATACCATTCCCGGCATTAAATCTGCCATTTGCCTAAAATGGAATTCGCTCTCTTTTAGCAACATCTTAGAAGTAACAGATTCAGTAACATCTATGGCCATATTTAAAATTCCGTAGATATCTCCGTTCTTATCTCTAAGTGGTTTATAGGTAAAGTTGTAATAACCGGTTTGCATCTCCCCGTCTATCATAAGATCTACCTTATCTTCTTTACCCCAGTATATTTCTCCTGTTTCCAGAACGTTTCTAAGCAAGCCTAAAAAAGGCTGGCCATCTAATTCTGGTAAAGCTTTATGAAGCGGGGTTCCTATAACCGAATCGTCTTTCCCCCAAAGTTTAATCATTGCATCATTGGCCAACTCGATATTCATTTCCCGGCCCGTATAAATTGCGGTAGCTACAGTGGCTTCTTTTACAATTCCCTGTAAACGGTGATCTTTTTCGCGAACAAGGTTTTCCTTTAATCTTTCCTCGTGAACATCTATCACGGTACCTATCATCCCTTCGTAGTTACCATCGTCATCAAATTTAGGACTGGCTTTATCTAAGACCCAGCGATATTCTCCTTGCTTATTGCGTAACCTAAAGCTTATACTGTAAGATTTTTTCTGATTGTGAGCATCCAGGAAAGCAAATTCAGCTTTCTTCCTATCGTCAGGATGTGTGGCATCCAGCCATCCCATTCCTTTTGCATCCTCGTTATTTTGCCCGGTATAGCTATACCAGTTTTTATTTAGAAAAACACTTTGCCCATCGGTATCTGTAATCCAAATAATAGCCGGCACAGTATTGATCACAGATCGCAATCTTGCTTCACTGTCTTCTACATTTTTACGGGCTACCACCTGTTCGCTAACATCTACAACGTGAACAAAAATTCCATCTATTTTTCCTTTTTTATTACGCGTAGGCTGATAAACAAAATTTAGATGAGAGTTTTTAAAATCATCTTTACCTACCTTAAGTTTTAAAGGTGTTTCATTTCCTATATAAGGTTCCCCTGTAGAATAAACATGATCTAAAAGTTCAATAAACCCCTGGCTTTCTGCCTCGGGTATGGCTTCTTTTACTGTTTTACCAATAATATCTCTATGCCCAATTAACTCTATATAATGCTCATTAGCCACCTCAAAAGTGTGCTCTTGCCCTCTTAAAATACAAATTGCCGCAGGAGCATTAGAAAGTATATTCTCTACTAATCTATTATAGACTTTTTCCTGCCGGGAAAGATCTCCAATATTTTTTAGCTTTTTAAAACTTAAAAGGATTATTGAATTTTCATCGGGCAATGGAAGTACAGATGCATTTACCGTAAACCCTCGTTTTCGTTTCTGCGGAAGCACTACCTGAATATCTCTTTCTGTAACGGTATTGCGCTCAGTTTGCAGGTAATTAAGAACATCTCTAAATTCTGGGGTGTCCAGTTGCCCATTATTAAACTCAAATACCGAAACACGCTCTTCAAACTCCCCATTAATCTTGAATTTCTTCTTGAGATTACTATTTAAACCCACAACATTCCTATGCCGGTCTAAAACCAACAATGGTTCTCTAACAGTTTTAAAAAGACCTTCTGTGTAATTCTGGATAATATTTAATTCCTTTTTGGAAAGTTTTGAGGTGTCAGATTCTAACATAAATACATACTAAATTCTTTGGAACGAGTCCGCTAATTGAGGGCACTAAAATACTATTTTTAAACACTAATTTACTTTTCATTTTCTTATGAAAATCATAAAGTTATGATTGTAAACGATAATGTGCATTTAAATTACTAAGCTGATAGATTTCACGTTATCAGCTTAATTTATTCAATATTAAAGGCTGCTAATTCTACTGAGCCAGATAACCTCCATCTATTGGATAATAGGCACCTGTAGCAAATGAAGCCCTTTCGCTGGCCAGCCAAACAAAAAGCTGGGCAACCTCATCTGCTCCGCCTAAACGGCCAATAGGATGAACATTTACCAATTGAGACAATAGCTCTTCATCAAGACCTTTTAGCAAAGGCGTTTTTATAAAAGCAGGGCCTACCGAATTTACCCTTATTCCTTTTGCTGAATATTCTAAGGCGGCAGATTTTGTTAAGCCCACCACCCCATGTTTTGCTGCTACATAGGCTGCTGAATTTGCGAATCCTACACTTCCTAGGATGGAAGCTACATTTATAATACTTCCCGAACCATTTTTAAGCATTGCAGGAATCTGGTAGCGCATGCCATAGAAAACTCCCGAAAGGTTGATACTTATCACCTTATCCCAGGCATCAATTTCATATTCACCCACGGGCTTCTGTGGCCCGCCAATACCGGCGTTGTTTACCGCAATATCTAATTTGCCGAACTTCTTTATTGCTTCAGCCACACTTTTTTCAGAATCTTCGGGTTGCGAAGTATCAGCTTTTAGAAAAGCAGCTTCTCCTCCAGATGCTTCGATTTTCTCCACCAGTGCTTTTCCATCCTTTTCATTGATATCGGTTAAAAAAACCTTTGCTCCTTCCTTTGCAAATAGCAAGGCTGTACTTTCTCCAATTCCAGATGCCGCGCCCGTAATAAGAGCTACTTTTCCTTTTAATTCCATGACCTTTTTCTTTAAATTAATCATCTTAAAACTAAGACTTTACCAACCGATAAAATATGATGAAAATCAGAGAATAATATTTTAAGTAACTTGGCTTAAAATTCAATAGAAATGAAAAGCTTAACCTACCTTTTACTTTTTCTAATTAGCATAAATACTGGACTTACCCAGGAAAAAAATCTACCCAAGGATTTTGTTTATATTAAAGAACAAATCCCCGATATAAAACTTGATATTCGATATGCAGGCAGTAATAATTTTATTGGAAAACCAGTAAATTCTTACCAAAAACCCGTGGGTATTTTAAGCAAACCTGCAACCGAAGCTCTGGAGAAGGTGCAAAACGACCTGATGTCACAGGGATATTGTCTTAAAATTTTTGATGCTTACCGCCCTCAAACAGCGGTAAACCATTTTATTGAATGGGCCAGGAATCCAGCAGACACCCTCACCAAAGCAAAGTTTTATCCGGAAGTTGCTAAAAAAGATCTTTTTCAGCTAGGTTATATAGCCAGTAAATCCGGGCATTCTCGTGGGAGCACAATAGACCTAACAATTATGGATGCTAAAACCGGAAAGGAGTTAGATATGGGAAGTGGCTATGATTTCTTTGGGGATATTTCCCACCACAATACAGATAAGATCACAAAAGAACAAAAGGCAAATCGTTCTTTGCTGAAACGAATAATGATTAAAAATGGCTTTAGGCCTTATCCAGAAGAATGGTGGCATTATACCTTGAGAAATGAACCCTATCCGGAAACCTATTTTGATTTTCCGGTAAGGTAAGTTTTAAGAGATAAAATCTAAGGTTTGATCGCAGGAAGTGTTTTCTCCTTCTTCTAATTCTTTAAATTCAAAATTAAAGGTGCTTTTTAAAACTTCCTGGTCTAAAATTTCGGAAAGCTCCTGAGTATCTAAAAATTTATCATAGTAACCAATTGCGCGGCTATATTTTAAGGCTCGCTTCTGGTCTGGCTCATACATAGAAGCACTTAGTACAATTACATAAATAGAATTTTTATATTCAAAATCTTCAAGAAAATCCAAAACATCCCAGCCATTCACCCGCGGCATATTTAGATCTAAAAAAATAAGTTTTAAATGCTCTGAATTTGCGGTTTGTTTTAAATGATCTATTAATTCGCCACCTTGCCAGAAGCCTTTTACTGGGCATTTCACTAGTCTCTTTAAACTTCTTAATTCCAGCTTTAGAATAAGTGAATTATCTTCAGCTAGTAAAATTTCATACTTGGGGGGATGCTGCATATACTCGCTTTTGGAGCCAAAGTTTACAGGTAACTTTAACGCCTTAAAGGTAAGCGGGTAAAGCTTCTGCCACAATTATGAAACGGCAATATTTTCAAGTTTAACATCGGGAAAATAGTTAGGCACATTTCTTAAACAAAAGTTCACTGTAAAATTCATTACATTTACTAAAATTCTACTAAGCCAATGAAGATAAAATTGGACGAGGAAAACAAGCAGCTAAAAATTGATGATAATATCAAAATCACCTATTTGATGCTAAAATTCGTGATGATTTCAAATATATTTCAAATGCTAATTCGGATTTTCAATACTCCGGTAGCCAATTGGGATCTTCTCACCTGGCTTTGGATTCCCATAGGTCTCGCATCATTTCCTATATTGTATTATTTCACTAGACTTAGCACTAAAGAAGTGATTCCTTTAGATGAAATTCAACATCCTGTTCCGAAAAATTTCTTCGGAAGAAAACGTTTAAGCCTGAAGCTTAAAAACGGAAAAACAAGACATATTCCAACCAATTCGATTAAAGAAATGGAACAAATTCAGAATTTTATAAACTCACCACAGAAAGCAACAACTTAGATTCTGAAATAATCCCGAAGCATCGGGACGGAATGAATAAAAAATAAAACCCCGAAAAACATCCTTGCTTTTCGGGGTTTCTATTGATTTCCTGCTAAAATTAAGGCTCTACATCTAACGCAGCATCTATCCTGGCGATTAGATCTTCCCAGTGATATTGGGTCAACGAATGATTTGTTCCCGCTTTTCTTCGGTTTATTTCTCGCTTTAAAGTTTTCATTTCACCGCGCATAAGAGGTAAAATATCAGATTTCAATAAAGCATCGTTATCTTCAGCATTTAATTTCATAAGATATTCTGAAGCAATATCTACATAAGAACGCTGAAGATTTCTACGGTAAGCATCAACTTTATTTCGATTATAAAGTTCGCTAAAAATCCCTTTTCGTAAATCGCTCATTAAATTTACCGCGGTATAGGCTTTATCACCATTTACTTCTTCATTAGCGATCATTCTGTTTAAGCGGTCTTCATCCAGCAAACTGTTTAAGGCACGAGTTTGTAAGCCCTGCACTCGTTCTATAGCTCCCGAAGCTTCAATTCGGTTTAAAATTTCCTGGTTAAGCAACCAATCGGGCGTAGTAAAAGCTTTTTCTACCAGGAAGTCAACTGCCTCTTCCTGCTTTTTCTTCGGTACATTTTCATAAACCACACCATCCTGATTAGAGGTTTTACGAGTTTCATAAACCCCGCCAACATTGGTAACCACGTGCGACACATAACCTCGCCACATATAAGTTAACTCCCTGTACACTTCTTCAAGATCGTCATAAGCATAACCATCTTTAGAAGTCCATTCAATTAAGTTTGGAACTACTTTTTTAAGATTCGCCAATCCATATTCACTGGCTTTTACCTGGTCGTCTCCCAAACTCTCTCGCTGGGATTGTGGGTCTACTCCGCCATAACCGTTTCCAAATTCATACCATGGATCTCCGGCCTTTTCTAAAATCCATTCATCTAATTTTTCTTTCTCTGCTTCGGCAGACTCGGCTTCAGGCAAATATCTATAACCCCAGTTGATGGCATACAAATCGTATGGCCCCATCATTCTAATATATCTCACTCCTTCGTCTTCCGGTTGCGCCACGTAATTCACCCGGGCGTAATCCATAATTGAGGGCGTTAAACCATATTTCTGGGTAAATTCTGCCGACCTTAAAGAATCTGTTGGGTAAGCTGAACTCGCTTTCATATTATGCGGAAGTCCAAGGGCGTGGCCAACTTCATGGGCAATTACCATTCGCATCATTTCGCCAATTTCAGATTCGGGGGTATTTAAAGTCCTGGCATCTTCGGTTTGCGCACCGGCTTCAATCATATACCGGTTTCGGTAAGAACGCAAATGATTATGATACCAAATAATATCACTTTCAATAATCTCCCCTGTTCTTGGATCTGTAACCGAGGGACCAACGGCATTTCTGGTTGTACTGGCTACATATCGAACTACTGAGTAACGCACATCTTCAGGACTAAACTCAGGATCTTCCTCTTTCGTAGGCGGATCTTTAGCGATTATCGCATTTTTAAACCCGGCTTCTTCAAAAGCAACATTCCAGTCTTCAATTCCCTGTTTAAAATATGGGCGCCATTTTTCAGGCGTGGCAGGATCTAAATAATAAACTATAGGCTCTTTAGGCTCTACCAATTCACCGCGTTTATAAGCTTCAATATCTTTAGGTACCAACTGCCACCTGCGAATCAACTCGTAATCATCGGCTTTTAATTCTTCTGAATTATAATCGTATTTATCTATGGTAAACCAGCCTACACGAGGATCTGCAATTCTAGGTTGCATTTTATCGTCTGGCAACAAGATCATAGATTGGTTCATCATCATAGATATAGTACCGGCCTGATCACGTGTTGGTGGTTCTTCAGCCTCGTATGTCATGACGTGTTTTACCTCTACATTTTTGGGGTATGAGCTGGCAGACTCTATATAAGATCTACTCTGATCTAGTTTCTTAACTTTATAACGTTTCCGAAGAGAAGAAGAAAGTCCGTTTATGGCCTGCACCTCGTTTTCAAACAGATCGCTCACCTCAATTACAACTTTTGTGGAATCTGCGTTATAAGTTTCAATTTTCGAACTAAACAGGATTGGAAAATAATTATTGGCTTTCACCGATTTGTAAATTGGCGATTCCTCATCGCTCATATTTTCAAAACTAATCACCTTTACATCAATATTTCCTTTCCGTTTCGTCCAGCGCACCACCTGTTCATTTACTTTAGAACCGGCATTCACATAACCGCCGCCATAACCATCAGGCACACCGGCAATACGGCTTACCAAAAGCATATCTTTATCCAGTAAATCTACCGGAATTTCAAAATAAAGTTTATCGTCTACGAAGTGTGTAGTAAAAAGTCCTTCATCAGATTCAGCTTCTGAAGTAATGACTTCGCCGTAGGATTTGAGTCCGTTTGTAGATTTTTTTGAAGTGTTTTCAGCCGACTTCTCTTTAGTGCCAAAAACAGATTTCTCACTTCCGCACCCAGCTGCAAGAATTGCGGCCAACCCCAGAATAGGTAATTTTTTTATCATGAATTTTTATTTTGGCTTCAAGATAATGAAACCTAATAAAAAGTTGAAATAATTGTAAGAGAAGAATTTATAAGTGCAATAACGCAAAGTTGTCCCGAAACTTAGGGATTATTTTAGCATCTAACATAATTACTCTGAAGATATCTTAGACCTGCTTTCAGTATTCATCAATTTGTCCCAGAACGTAAAATAAAGCCCGAAATTGGTTTTAAACTCGGCGTGATGAAAATGATGATGCGTGGCACCTATAAACATTTTTCCCAGGCGGCTTTTCATAAAAACTTTTGGGTAAATCTCAATATCTAAGTGATTTATTACACTGCTAAGTGTCATAAAAATTAAATAAACTCCAATCACAATAGGATAAACTGGAAGAAAGAGCAGAATTAGCGGAACTACTACAGCTTCGAGTAGCGATTCCCACGGATGAAAAGAAAAAGCCGTCCAGGGGCTGGGCACTAAACTATCGTGATGCACTTTATGAATTTTTCTAAAAACCTTTGGATTATGCATCCACCGATGCACCCAATAATAATAAGTTTCGTGAAGTAAAGAAAGTAAAATGAAGCTCACTGGTAAATACCATAATCCGAATTTGTCAAGATCCAGATAGATTGCGGTAAAGCCTTTTTGCCATAGAAAATAAGTGAGCGCACCAAAAAAGCCAAAAATCAGCGAAGACCACATGCTCCAGTAAATTTCCTTTTTTAATTGCCCTTTTCTAAAACCGCGTGTACTTAACCTTTTGTTCCTGAATTTTTCACTTTTCAGTCTGAAATAATACCAATAAAATATTCCTGCGGAAACCAGGTACCTAAGAAAAACTGCAGCAAAAAAGATGAGCACACAAACAAAGAAAAGCCCCGGATTATTAATTTCGAAGAAAATCATAGTCTACTAAAATAGCAAAGATAAAATATGCTTCAATTTAAATCTTTCAATTTTTATAAAAACTATCTCCAGAGCTTCTTTCCAAAAACTTATGTTTTTGCCTATTGATCGTCTAAAGTTACCGCATCTGGATCTGCACCTAACTTTTCTAAAATATCTCCAATTTCTTCCGTCATTTTAGGGGGACCACATACATAAAATTTTTCGTTAAAATTCTCTATATGTTTTTTTAGGAAATCTTCATTAATATATGCATTGGTAAAGTTGGTGTCCTTTTGGTCGGTAATTACATACGTGGCATTTTTTCCTAACATAGTATCTAATTCCTCTTTCAGAATAATATCTTTATCAGATTTATTAGAGTAAAATAATTTAATGCCATCTAATTTGTTCTTTTTCTTTAGCTCACGAAGCATAGCAATATAGGGTGTTATTCCTGCACCTCCGGCAATAATATATCCCGGGCCTTTATATTCTATAGCTCCCCAGGTATCCCGAACAATCAATTCGTCTCCCGATTTTAATTTACCTAACTGTTCAGTTACTCCGTCGTGATCTGGATAGATCTTAATGGTAAATTCTAAATAATCGTCTTCATTTAAACTGGTAAAAGTAAATGGTCTTTTTTCATTTTTCCATTTTTCGGTATTTATAGAAACCTCGGTAGCGTGACCCGGTGTAAATTTATAGCCATCTGGCTTTTCTACTATAAATTGTTTCACATCGTGAGTTACCGGCTTAACTTCTTTAATTTTTACTGTCTTTTCCATTTCCTCTTTTTAAATTCTTTTTGTTGAATTTACCAGTTTATAAAGGTGGTTTCAAGACATTTAACCTTCTTTAAAGAGTTTAAGCTTAAGTTTTAAGGAAGCTTTATAAATCTTAACCTGCAAAAGCCTTTAAAGAAAACTAATAAGCCTGGGCGATAAAAACAATTTCTTATATTCGATTTTAGTTTGAAACCGTGAATCTATGAAGCCAATCACCACAATTTATAAGGTTTTTATTATTTTTTTCCTTTTGCTCTCCAGCTCAAGTATTCAAGCCCAGTTCCCTTTATCCACTAATCAGGATAAAGAAGAGGAAGCAGAGAAAATTCCGAAGGATCCACTGGGAAGAAGAACTCCCCGCGGCACCGTAAACGGTTTTATAGATGCCATGGCAGGGTTAAATTACAATAGGGCCGCCAGGTTTTTAAATTTTCCGGCCAGTATCTCAACTCAAGAAGAAAAGGAGAGAATTATACAAATTCTGCAGCGTTTATTTGACCAAAAAGGAAATATTGAACCTTATTACGCCATTAGCGATGAGCCTGGCGGTGAATTAGATGACGGTATTAATGAAGATCTGGAAAAAATTGGAAGCGTAAAAGCCGAAGATGGTGAAAAAATCGATATTTTTCTTGAAAAATACAAAGACGAAGAAGGTTACTCCATTTGGCTTTTTTCTGATGAAACTACCCGGGCTATCAGCACTCTTAAAACAGCAAACCCGGCCTTAATTGACCAAATATTACCCGAAAGCTTCAAAAAATATCTTTGGGGTGGAGTTCCGGCGGGACAATGGGTAATAGCGCTGGTGCTACTCGTTCTAAGTTATTTTATTTCCCTGCTGGTAGTTTCAATTATAATCTTTCTACTGAAAAAATTATGGAAGAAAGCCAGACATTCTCCAGTGTCAGGAATTATCACGGCCTTAAAACTGCCAGTAAAACTTTATTTGGCAGTTTGGATATTTGTATCGCTTTCAAGAAATCTTGAACTCTCTATTATTTTAAGGCAAAAATTTAGTGCCATTACCATAACCGTAGGAATAGCGGCCATTCTTATTCTATTATGGAGATTATCAGATTTCATTGGTAAAATAACCCAGGAAAAAATGGTAATGAGGGGTAATCCCGCCGGGGTTTCCATAGTTCTTTTTCTACAGCGTGCCGCTAAGATCGCAATTGTAGCGTTTGGAATTATCGGCATTCTAGGAGCGGTAGGAATTGACGTAACTACTGGACTTGCTGCGCTAGGAATTGGGGGTATTGCGCTGGCACTTGGTGCTCAAAAAACCATAGAAAATTTTGTTGGAAGCGTTACTTTAATAGCCGACAGACCTATTAGGGTTGGCGATTTTTGTAAGGTAGGGGAAGTTACGGGTCACATCGAAAAAATAGGAATTCGCTCTACCCGAATTCGTACTTTAGACCGTACGGTAGTGACTATTCCCAATGGCGCTTTTTCATCTGATACTATTGAAAATTATGCGCATCGTGATAGATTCAGATTTATAAGCGTTTTAAATTTTAGATATGAAACCTCATCAGATCAATTGCGTTTTTTGCTTACAGAACTTCGAAAAGTACTTTATAAACATCCCAAAGTATACGAAGACCCGGCCAGAATTCGATTTATAGGTTTTGGCGCACATTCTTTAGACCTTGAAATTTTCGCCTATTTAGATGCTCGTAGCTATGACGAATTCCTTGAAATACGGGAAGATCTTATGCTAAGAATGATGGAGGTCGTAGACCGCAGCGGAACCGATTTTGCCTTCCCTTCTCAAACTATTTATTTCGGAAAAGATAAAGGCCTTTCTAAAGAAAAATCAGCTGAAGCTGAAGCCGAAGTTGAAAACTGGAAAAAGGAGTGGGAAATGCCACTTCCGCAATTTACCCGGGAACAAATTGATGCTCTTAGAAACAAAAGCAGTTATCCTCCTGAAGGTTCTAGCACGGGAATCGAAAAAAGTGATCTATAATTCTTATCCAAAAGAAAAAATTAATGTTTTTAGAAAGCTTACCATAGTTTCATACTAAAGTAGCATACCTACTTAAGATTGGTTAATTTAAGAATTTCAGAAATAGTTAATATTATCTTAAATTGATATATTAGCGAATTAACTAATTTATTAGAAATGAAGCGCCAAATTTCTGGATTACTTACTTTATTATTGTTGAGTGTTGCGTGCAATAAGGATACTGAGTCTCAAAACCAACAAGATTACTTACTCAATAAATTATCTCCGGAGGTCACTAACGTAAACTTCATCAATGAAATCACCGAAGATCCTGAGCATAGTATTATTAATTATATATATTACTATAATGGCGGTGGAGTAGCCACCGGAGATATCAATAATGATAGCCTTCCAGATCTTTATTTTGTCTCCAATATGGGCAAGAACAAACTTTTTCTAAACAAAGGAAACCTGGAGTTTGAAGATGTAACCAAAAAAGCGGATGTAGAAGGTAAATCTAGCTGGAGTACAGGTACAACCATGGTAGATATCAATAACGATGGTTTATTGGATATTTATGTTTCTGCGGTTTCTGGGCTTTTAGATTTCGAAGGTCGTAATGAGCTTTTTATCAATAATGGAGATGGAACTTTTAGTGAGCAAGCAGCAAAATATGGCCTGGATTTTAAAGGCTATGCAACCCAATCTTATTTTTTCGATTATGACAAAGATGGAGATTTAGATGTCTATATTGTTAACCACGCGGTACACACTACCCGCTCACACGGCCTTGCATCAGTAAGAAACAAGAGAGCTCCACTAGTAGGCGATGTGCTGCTGCAGAATAATAATGGTGAATTTAAGGATGTAAGCGAGGAAGCCGGCATCTACGGCGGAATAAATGGCTACGGATTAAGTGCGACCCTGGCCGATTTTAACAATGATGGCTGGGTAGATATTTACGTTTGTAATGATTTTCATGAAGACGATTACTACTATATAAACAATCAGGATGGTAGTTTCAAAGAAACACTTAACACAGCATTTTCCACATTAAGCAGATTTTCTATGGGAAGCGATGCTGCTGATATTAACGGCGATGGTTATCAAGATCTAGTAACCCTGGACATGCTTCCTGAAGATGAAAAAGTGATTAAGGAAAGTGAAGGCGACGATGCTATGTACAATATGCAAAAGCGCCTTAAAAAACTGGGGTATAAAGAGCAATACGCACGCAACATGTTACAAATGAATACTGAGGGCTCCAATTTTCAGGAGATGGCTATTTTTAACGGCATAGAGGCAACAGATTGGAGCTGGGCTCCGCTACTGGCAGATTTCAATAACGACGGGCACCAAGATTTATTTATTTCCAATGGAATTTTACGCCGGCCAAATGACCTTGATTTTAAAAACTTTGTGGCCACCGCTTTTAAAAACAGAAGCCCGAATGAAGGTATGAAGTGGCTTTATAATTCTAAAGACGAAATGCCGCCGGGAAAAGTTTCCAATGAAATTTTTAAAGGAAACTCCCTAAAATTTGAAAAACAAACCGGAAAATGGATAGAAGATGAAGCATCTTTTTCTAATGGCGCCATCTATGTAGATTTAGACTTGGATGGAGATCTGGACCTTGTAGTAAATAACTTAAATGAAATTGCGGGAATTTACGAAAACACCACAAATAATTCTGGAGGCTATATTTCGCTTGAATTCGATTACCCTAATAATAGCAAAGGAATAGGAACCAAAGCCATACTCTTTTCTGATGGTAAGCAACAAATAAAACAATTATTCAACTCCCGGGGTTTTTTATCTTCAGTAGAAAGCAAACTCCATTTCGGACTGGATAAAGAATCAAGGATCGATTCAATTCATATTATTTGGCCAAATAACACCTATCAAATAATTCAGCCTAAAAAAAATCAAAACCTTAGAATTGCATATTCTGAAAGCGCTGCTCCCTATAATTACCGTAAGGTAGACGACAGGGAAAGCTTTTTTAAAGCTAACGAAACATTAGAATACACGCATAAAGAAGATGAATATGATGATTTTCATCAGGAAAAGTTAATTCCCTATAGTGTCTCTATGCAGGGGCCGGCTGTTGCAACCGGGGACATAGACAATAATGGCTTCGAAGATATTTTTATAGGTGGAGCTTCTGGCCATGCCGGAAAATTATTTCTCAATGACGGAACAAAGCTTAAGAAGACTTCTGTTGAAATATTCTTAAGGCATAAAGAATTTGAAGATACTACCGCTGAATTTCTGGATATCGATAAAGACGGAGACCTTGATCTTTATGTTGGCTCGGGGATTAACTCTGCCCGAATGAAATTCTTCGAAAATGACAGGCTTTATATAAATACCAACGGTAATTTTGATCAAGCCATCGGTGCCATCCCAAATAATTATCTAAACACCTCTTCACTTACCAGCCTCGATTATAACCGGGACGGTTATACAGACCTGTTTGTTGCTAATCGCTCTGTACCCGGTGATTTTGGTAGAAACACTACCTCTTATCTTTTGAAAAACAATAAGAACGGCGAACTGGTTGAGCAGCCAAATTTCTCTGTGAATGGAATGCTTACCCACGTAAAATCCGAAGATATTAATGGAGACGGCTCGGTAGATATATTAATCGCTGCGGAATGGGATACTCCTAAGGTCTACTTAAACCAGAATGGAAATTTTAATAAGATTGCTTTACCAAAAGATCTTTTAGGTTTATGGCAGAGTATAGCTTTTTATGATATAGATGATGACGGCGATAAAGACATATTACTTGGAAATTGGGGATTGAACACCAGATATTCCGCGAAAAAAGAAGCTCCGTTAAAAATGTATTATGGCGATTTAAATGGAGATGGAAAGCCTGAAACTGTTATTGCCTATAATAAGGGAGGCAATTACTATCCGTTAAATTCCAGGAATGAATTAGCTTCTCAAATGAGTTTCATCAGTAAGAAGTTCCCTACTCACCAGCAATTTTCTTTAAAGACCATGGAAGATATTTTCACTCCGCAAGTTCTGTCTTCCGCCCAAACCTATGAGGTTAACACTTTAGCATCGGGATACCTTAAAAATGAGAATGGCAAATTTTCTGAATTCATTGAATTCCCTCAGGAATTTCAAACCGCTCCTATTAAATCTTTTCAGATAATAAATATTGAAGGAGAAGAGCATTTATTGGTAAGCGGTAATTCTTATGAAGTGAATACCTATCATGGTGGGTATTCCTCTTTAAAAGGTTTATTGGTAAAATCTATAGATGACTTCAAAAAAGTTTCAGAAACCGGAATTACTCCTCTGGATAAGCAAATAAAGGAAAGTGTTTCAATTGAAATGAAAAATAATAACCTGTTGTTTATTATTCCGAACAACGATAGTATAGCAACCTATACTTATAAAAAATAATTTAATGTTAGAATTCTTGTATATGCCATAGTAGACATCTACATTTAAAATCTTTAGCTGAATCTTAAAAAATGAGCGAAAGCAAGAGACGAAAGTACCGAGGAGAAGAAGCAAAATGGCCCCATCAAATCCCTTTTACCGGCTGGATAGATATTGGAAAACGTGTTTACAAGGAAATGAAATTTGACCACGTGCAGATAATTTCAGCCGGAGTTGCTTTTTATTTCTTTCTCGCTATTTTCCCCACTATCGTGGCCGCTATCTCGATTTACAGCCTGGTACTGGAACCAGCCCGAATTGAAGAACAAATTTCATACTTAAATTTAATTTTACCGGACCGGGCTTTTGGAATGATAACCGATTTCCTGGAACCCGTTCTGGAACGTTCTAAAAAGGAAATTGGCTGGGGATTATTCATAAGTATCATGATAAGTATTTGGAGTGCCAATAAGGGAACAAGTGCACTTTTGCAAGGTATTAATATTGCTTACGATGAAATTGATAACCGGGGAATAATCATGAAAAATCTGCTTAGCCTACTATTTACCCTGGGAGGTTTAGTGATAGGACTTATAAGCTTATTAATTGTGATCTTCTTTCCTTTACTCGTAAAAAACCTTGGCTTAACTCCTCAATTAGAAAACATGCTAAACTGGTTACGCTGGGTTTTTCTTGGATTGATCTTAATCTTTAATTTAAGCATGATCTATAAAATTGCTCCTTACCGAACAAATCCAAGGTTTAGCTGGGTTAGCTGGGGCGCTGTAATTGGCTCATTATTGTGGCTGGCAGGTTCTATATTATTTTCCTGGTATGTAGCGAATTTTGGAAGTTACGACGATCTTTACGGAAGTTTTGCTGCGGTAGCCATTTTAATGCTATGGCTGTTTCTCACGGCTTTTATCATATTAATGGGAGCCGAAATAAATTCAGAAATGGAACATCAAACCCGATATGACACCACAATAGGATTAGAAAAACCAATGGGAGAAAGAAACGCCTACCACGCTGATCATTGCGCCGTAGAAGATCCCGATGAGGATTGTTAAAGCAGCAAAGAATCACAAGTCAAATCCAAATTCCTCTTCCTCTAATTCCTCTGTTTTTGCCAGGTCTTCAATGAATTCGTCAATCTGGCTTTTAGTAACGTTAGGCATACAGATAATATGTGATACCTCTCCCTCGGTAGCCAGTTGCCATTTTTGTTTTACCGCTTCAGGCGTTCTTGGCATCACCACGGTAAGAGAACCAGGATTACTCCATGCCTTCACTCCTATTTCATTAAGCTGATTTTTGCAATATTCGGCAACTTCAAGTCCGTGTAGGTAACGAGCTTTCATCCCTTCTCCCCCCAATTGCTTTAGGGCATACCATAAAAACAAGGGACTATGCCCATTCCTGGAACCGGTAATCGTAGTGTCTAGAGAACCTATATAAGAAATACCCTTCGCAATGCGATCTCGATGACCTCTTTTGGTGATGATCACTCCGCAAGGAATAGGTGAGCCTACAAACTTATGCCCGCTAATAGATATACTATCGGCACCATCCTTAAAATCGAAAGGCACCCTGGGTTCCATAAAAGCACCGTAGCTTCCTGAGAGTGCCGCATCACAATGAATATAGTGATCCTGCACCGCAAGATTTCTTAGAATACCTTTTATTCGAGAAACATCATCTTTAGCCTCCTTCATCGTAGTTCCAAAAGTGGTAAGCACTATAGCAGGTTTATGCCGATTCATTCTAAGGGTATTCTCAAAATCTTCATAATCTATCTCGCCGTTCTCCTGCGACCTTATTACAATACTCGGAATATTTAGCAGATGAATATTCTTGCGCACACTATAATGAGTAGATTCTGAATAGTACACCATTGCCTTAGGATACATTTCCCGAGCCAGGTAAAGACCATACAAATTACTTTCAGAACCTCCATTGGTTACATAACCCCAATAATCTTTTGGTTGCGCTCTAAAAAGCCTGGCAAAGAAAGCCACTACTTCCTTTTCCATTTGGTGTGTTTGCACTTTCCAGGTTCCCTCTTCAAAAGGATCGCCAAGGTTATTAATTGGATATTGTAAAAATGGGTTAAGCTCAGAATAATCGAAGTCTTTAGAAACCGGGTATCCAAGGAAAGTATCTCTCGATCTCCCTAAGCTTTCCTTTAAATTTTCTAATCTTTCTCTGTCTTTTTCTGCTAAATTTCGCTTGTTCACCACTATTTGTACTGCTTTTGAAAATTTGCGCGAAAGTAGCTATTCTTTAAGAGTTCACGTAAATTTTGGAATTAAATTTATTTGCAGGAAAGTTAGAAAAGAGAAGAAATTAGACCACCATTTTTTTAAAAACAAAAAAGCCTTGAAAATCAGTTGATTAACAAGGCTTTAAGTACTCGGGACGGTAGTGTTGCGTTAAAATTTTAAGTTCATTTCGGATATTCAAAAAAACCAGTATAAGCTTAGTAAAATCAACGGCTTCCGGCTTTATGTTGTCCCAGCTTAAATTGATATGGATTGCGCGAAATTCTTTTATATTCTTCCTCGTGCGTACAATTTGCGTACAACAAAAATGAATATGTCTTATCTTTATATTTACTCAATATATCCTTATGGCTACAATATATTTTCTTTACCGTTCCAAAAGGCAACAAGCTCCACTTACAGTGCGCCTACAAGATAAGGATAAAAATCACAAAAAGTTTCAATTTGAAGCTAAAACAGAGTTGGAGGTTCCAAAAGAGTATTGGAATACTACAAGGCATAAAAGGCGGGGTTTAGATGCAGTTGACAAAAGAAAAATAGCCGAAGTTAATTCAAAACTGTCCGAATTAGAAGACTTTCTTCTTTCTAAGTATAAGAAGCAAAAACCCAAACCTGAACAGAAAAATTGGCTTAAAGAAATTCTTTACAATTTTTACAAGCCAGAGGAAGATGAACATGTGGATGATGAAATTAAAAGTGATTTAATAACAGATTGTATTCAAGAATTAATAGATAATGCTCATACCCGAGAAAATGCTCGAGGAGGCTTGGGAATCTCTTTAAGTAGGGTTAAATCCTATAAAAACCTTTTGAACGTTTTCAAAAAGTACCAAGGGGCTAAAAAATATCGAGTGAAAGATGTAGATATCAAATTTGGTAGAAAATTTTTAGATTGGCTGCTCAGTTCACAAAATTATTCTGAAGGTTACGCCAGAAAGAAAATTGATGATCTCAAATCAGTCTGTGCAGATGCCGAAATAAATGGTTTAGAAGTTAGTCATCAACTTAAGAAGGTTAAAGGAGGAAAAACAAAAAATGACTTCATCATTTATTTAACTCCGGATGAACTTCATAGAATTGAAAAGGCCGAATTAGAATCTGATAGCCTTAAGAATGTTAGGAAATGGCTTTTATTGGGTTGCAATATTGGACAAAGAGGAGGTGATCTACTTCGACTATCGAAAGATAATTTTATCACAAGAAATGGGTTGGAACTAATTGAACTGAAACAACAGAAGACAGGCAAAAATGTTACTATACCTGTGCTTCCTACTACCAAAGAAATTTTAAAAGAAGGACTACCCTACCAAATAGCCCTTCAAAATTTTAATAACGATTTAAAAATTCTATGTAATACGGTTGGAATAAATTCGCTTACAGAAGGAGCAAAAATTGTTATGCTTGATGAAAACGGAGAAATACTTGAAAAAGACGAAAAAGGCCGTTATAAAAAGAAAGGCACTAAAAGGAAAATAACCGGCACTTTCCCCAAATACGAATTGATTACTTCTCACGTATGCCGCAGGACTTTTGCAACTAACCAATACGGTATATTTCCAACACCATTATTAATGAGAATCACCGCACATAGTACGGAAAAAATGTTCTTAGGATATATAGGGAAATCTGCTATGGATAGTGCCCAGCAAATAGCAGATTTATACGAAAAACTGGCGGCTAAAAGTTGATTTTAGTTAAATGGGAATTATTGTGAATCCAATCATATCGATCTAAAAGATGAAGCCGAAAAATATTGAATATAACCAGTTACAGCTACCAGTTTTAAAGCTATGTTCCTTAAAGCAATTCCTGGAAATCGATATCAATTCCGCATTTTACGATTTTTATTTTAAGAAAGCCCACGGAAGGTATTTTAAGGTTGATATGGAAATCTTTATGAGGGACCTGTATAACGATATTCTAATCTTCATCAATAATTATAAAGTCATGCCTTACCAGGTCAAGGCCTATTTCAATACTACTTATAAAAGACCTCTACTCTATAAAGGAGTACCGTTACAAACAAAAGAAAAATACCACTTCCTATTATTTGAAGCTATTGTTCAGCAAATAACAGGAGTCTTAGCTGTCGATAAAAATTTACCGAGCTTACCCATACAAAGTCAACCCCATCTACTTACTGAATATGATTTTATTCAAGCTTTTCATAATAAACTGGAGGAATTTCATCTTCCAGAGAAGGATAATATTATCACCGAATTTTTCACCTTCCATAATCCGCTACCACAATATTCCCAACAGGACACTTTAGATTTCAAAAAATCTATTCTCAGCCTTGATAAACATTATAAAGTAAATAGTATTTTACAAGAGCGGGAATTGAAAGAATTCCGCGAGGAAAATCGTATTAAATGGCTGGGTACTCCTCTCGAACTGGCCGAGTTAATTAAAGCACTTATCCAGGCTAAAAAAATTAATGGCGGATCCGAAAAAGAAGTATTTGATTTTTTTCAGCAACTATTAGATTTACCTTTTGACAAGCGTGAAAAACTTCAATCTATAAGAAAACGTTCCACAGACTTAACACCCTTAATTCACGAGCTGGAATTCCATTTGAAACAATGGATAAACCGATCTTAACTTAAGAAAAAGTTAAAGTTATGACGTACTAACGACATAGTATGCCAATGGTATGCCATTAGATTTTATTGATTTGCATTGTAAACCAAAAAACACAATGTAATGAAAAAAGTTATCCAACTACACCAGACAACTCCTGAAGAATTAGTAAACGTTATTCTACTTGGAGTGAAAAAAGAAATTGAAATCCTTAAACAAGAATTTCGTCCAAAGGAACCGGAAGAATACCTCACAAGAACTGAAGTTTCTAAAATGCTTAAAATTGACCTTTCAACTGTGCACCACTGGACCAAGCGGGGCAAACTGAAACCATACGGATTAGGACGACGTGTGTATTATAAGCGAAGCGAAATTGAACAGGCACTTATTGATTTAAGCCCAATCCATTAGAACCGATTTTCTCAATCCACTTATAAATTTTATTCCTATGAACGGATATGAATTTTCAAGGGCGTGGTTTGATTTTAGTTTTAATCATCCTAACAAGGTTAAACCGGTCCATACCGCTATTTATTTTTTTGCCATTGAACGCTGCAATAGGTTAGGTTGGAAAGAAAACTTTGGTTTTCCAACCGACCTGGCAATGGAAGCTTTGGGAATTAGGAATTATAAAACTTATATCCGCGCGCTTGAAGACCTGGTTGACTGGGAATTTATTAAATGGGTCCAGAAAAGCAAAAACCAATATACCTCCAACATTATTGCTTTGGTAAAAAATACCAATGCACCGCCTAAAGCATTGGACAGAGCATTGCACACAGCAGTGTCTGAGCAATGCTCAAAGCAAGTCCGAAGCATTGCGAGTATAGATAAACAATTAAACCTTAAACTAAAAAACCTTAAAGCTTTAAATAAAAAAGAATTTCTAAAAGTTGATAAATCTGAAATTCCAGAAAACTATCTGGGCTATTTCAACTGGGCATTTAAATTTCAGCAACTCTTTTTAAAAAATTTAAAAAATAAAGGCGCACCAACAAAAAAATTAGACCAGGCGGGATTCGAGGATTGTTTGACACCAATTCGGTTGATGCTGGAAAAAGATGGTGTTTCAGAAGAACAACTTCAGGTTGCTTATGAGTTGCTAAATGGTTCTGAAGAATTCTGGAAAGGAATAATCCTAAGCACCCATAAACTCAGAGAAAAAATAGGACAGTTGATTGCCCAGGGAAAAAAACCGGTGAAACTAAAAACCATGGACCTCCAGGTTCAGCATAAAATCCAAAGTTATGACTAGTACTCAGTTTCCAGCTATGGTATCCAAGCCTGTTGTACAAAAGAGGCAATCTGAGTTTAAAATAGCTCCAGTTAGCAAAGAAGTGTTCTGGAAGTTGTTTCGCAGCCTATATCCCGAATTCCAAATAACAGAGGGAAACCAACAAATAGTTTTCAGCATTTTCCGCTATTTCCTACAACAGCAAAATTTTAATGAATTTGAGATCATAAAAAATAAACCAGGACTTGACAAAGGATTGTTGGTGTATGGAGGTTACGGCGTAGGAAAATCCACGCTTTTTGATGCCATCCATAACATTGGTAGAATAATTCTGAAGCAAACCCGAAGCACACAACTTTGGTTCCCCCAGATTTCGACAGTTCATTTACTGACCCGGTATTACGAATCGCAACAGAATAAAAACAGCAATTTCAAACTGGAAGATTATTACCGCGGAAAACTGTACCTGGATGATGTGGGTAAAGAAAACAAGGCTTATAACCGGGAAGAGATTATCGGAAAATTGCTTTATGAAAGACACCGGCGAAGATTAAAAACTTTTGTGACTACCAATGAAAACCCCTCAGCAATATCGGCCCGGTATGGACATCATATTGGAGACCGGTTGCCTGAAATGTTCAATATCATTAAATGGGAAGGTAGAAGTTGGCGAGAATGATTAGTACTCAAAAGTCCTCACCACATTTTCCACGCTTCCGCTAAAAAGCTACAGCTTAGGAAAAAGAGGTTCGTTTAAAAAGTGGCTTCGGAAGTAAGCCAAAAAAAGAGTTTTGATAGCCTAATTTTAGAAGCTCAAATAGGAAATGAATCACGAAATAAGATTACAGTTATTAACTTTTTTGACTTACCTCCTCAAGAGATTTTAGCTCTAAAGGAATCAAAGAGAAGGTAGTTAAAACTGAATTTTAGAAAATTTAAAGGAGTTTCAAGGCTGATCATTAAACACATGATTTTAGCGATTTAGTGATGTGAAAAAGCTATTTAAATTTTAGAAGCGAAGCGGATGGAATTTGAATAGCAAGAGGGTAACCTGCTAAAGCAAGGTTGTATTATTCAAATTACTGTTTTTCAGGTGGTTAAAAAATTAAAAGAGACAAAAATATCCACCCAGGTGGATATATCTAGCTGGAAGGCCCTGTAAAATTAAGATAGCTGTAGCCAGTAAATATTAAAATAGTATCCATAAATGACAAAATCAAGGCTTCAATTGAAAGCGAGTACAGCAAAAAGATTCCGGGAGTTTTCTAAAAAGAACAATAGTAACCAGTCCGAAACTTTAGACCTGATTCTCGACTTTTTTGAGAAAAATAATCTCTCTCCTTTTGAGACTTTAGTTCCTTCAAAAGTGAGCCTTGAACAACTTATTAAAAAAAGAATAAATGCAGTAATCGCCCTTTTGAAGGATATGGAAAAGAATAAAATAAACCCAACTTTAGCCATTTTACAATCCCTAATAGAAGCTGCAGATCCCAAAAATAATTACGAGAATCGGAAAAGAGATTACGAAGAAGACGATACACATCCTGATTTTTATAAATAAGAACAATGATTCTTAGTTTGCGGCTAATGCTGTTAAATAGATCAAATAAAAGAACCACAATCCAATGCGCCCTATGCTGTTTTTACTTAACGCTTAACTTCCCGTACACTATAAAAACAGCACAGGATCCGGCGCAAGGTTATGGTAGATATGGGGCAAAAGACAGAATAAACCTAATTACTTGGTTTATTATAATACACATATTAACATTTTTAGCTATATTTGTTTACTATAACATACATTATGCTCGAACTCGTCACTATAAAGCAAACCAAAGAAGAACTAGGTAAATGGTGCAAACTTCAGAGAGGTCGTTTTGAATTAAGCCAGCAAGAATTGGCTGATCAACTGGGAATATCTCGATATACTATTCAAAAATTTGAAAGTGGTAAAAATTCAACAATTGATACCATTTTAAAAATTGCCCACCATTTCGATGATTTGGAGAAGTTTTATAATGGTGTAAAAGCTTATAATGAAAAAAATACTAATAGCTCCTTATATTAACCATTATGGCTAAAAATACTATCCTAAATGTAAAACTATTTGATTATGAGGTTGGAAAGTTAGGTTACGATTTGGATCAACGAAAAAGTTTCTTTCAGTATAATCCTGAATTTTTAGAAACCAATGAATTGCTGAACATTTTTCCATATATCATTAAACGAATAAAACCTGTACAGGTATTCTCTGAATTTGAAGGAAATACTTTTAAAGGACTTCCTCCCGCCATAGCTGATTCCCTTCCAGATATGTTTGGAAATATCATTTTTAAGGAATGGTTTGAAGCCAATAATAAAGATAAAACTAAACTCACCCCACTGGAGCAGTTAACCTATGTAGCTAATCGTGGGATGGGTGCTTTGGAATATGAACCGGCACAAAATATTCCAAAAACTTCAGCAATTGACCTGGAAGAAATAATTGAAGTATTAAAAAAAGTAATTGATCAGAAAGAACAGACATCAGAAAAGAATTTTGATAACCTGGCTTTACTAAATATTTTCAAAATGGGTACCTCTGCCGGTGGTGCCAGACCAAAACTTTTAATTTCAGAAAACATTGAAACAGGAGAGATTATTCCGGGAGATATTGTTTCCTCTAGAGATTACAAACATTACCTGGTAAAGCTTTCTTTAAACGAAGGTAAATACAATAAAGAAGTTATAGAATATGCTTACTATAAGATGGCTACCGCTGCAGGAATAACAATGATGCCTTCTAAATTGATTAACGATAAACATTTCACTACGCTTAGGTACGATAGGCAAAATGGAACAAAGCAACACGTTTTAACCGCAAGCGGTTTGACAGGATGGGACTTCCAAAAACCAGATAACTCATCTTATGAAAATCTTTTCAAATTAGCACTGGATTTAAAAGTACCATACAATGAGATTCAGGAAATTTTTAAGCGAATGGTTTTCAATCTGGTCTTTGCTAATATTGATGATCATCTAAAAAATCATTCTTTTATATATGATAAGAATTCTGACAAATGGAACCTCGCTCCTGCTTACGACCTCACCTACCCATTAAACGTAGATTTCAATTATCATAAAATCAGTCGTGCGCTGTCTATTAATAATAAACGTGATAACATCCAGCTAAAGGATTTACTTGGATTAGCAGAAGAATTTTCCGTGAAAAACCCGAAAGGAATTATTGAGAAAGTTCAGGAGCAGATTTCTGAATGGCCGCGAATATCAGAAGAGCTTAATATTCCTGCTTACATTGTAGAAAAAATCTCCAAAGACTTCAAAATCTTTATTTAACTACGGGTTTTCCCTTATTTTTTATAGGAAATCATAATTATTTTCAGTAATTATGTTAATCTTATTTGGCCTACCCTACTATTCCAAAAAATGAAAGCGACCCGTTAAGGCCGCTTTAAATGTTTTCACAACGGAGTAATCCTTATTGTATTATTATTCAACAAATTGATTCTAAAGGTGGTAAACCTTAGAAGTCTCTAACTAAAATATTAACATAAATACAATGCTTCAAACATTATTAAAAATAGGCGAATGGCAGAGCCAGGGGAAAAGTAAATGGGAATGGTTTCATCTATACAATTACTAAAATTATGCAAGACAGGGCAATAACAGATATTGGAAAATTAGAATTTAAGAAGAACTCAGACCTTAAGCCATATGAGCTTTTCACACAAGAACCCTATCCTAATAAAATTTGTAAGATGCTTTTGATTGAATTCCAGCAAAAGGATGGAGAAATATCCTTTAAAGGAATTGACGTGCAAAATGTAAATGAGCAAAACTATTCACGATACGCTTATCGTAAAGGTTCTGCGCGTGGTGGTGATATTACGTTCACAACCAAATTTGGTGATTTAGACAAAAAACTAAACACTCTTATTAATACCCAATTCCCAAACTTAATTGAACTATCTGAAACAGAAGAAATAGAAAATGTTGGCTTTTTCAAAGACTGGAAAAACTCGTTTATTGAGAATTACGATCAGCTTAAGGAAGAATTGCAAAAAGCATATGACAATCAAGAAAAACAGGATAAGCTCAATAGCGCATTTACTCTAACCATTGACGTAGATGGTAAAAGAAAGCTATTATCTGATTTTAATTCAGTACAGCAATTAATTGCCAAAAATGGAATAGAAGGAAATTACAAAAAATATGGAGTTACTTCTAAGGGCGAATATAAAGAGTGTAGCGTATGTCATAAATCTAAACCGGAAGTTTATGGTTTTGGCTCTCCCTTTAAATATAGCACAGTAGATAAAACAGGAACAGTGAGCGGGTTCTTTAATCAGAAAAACAACTGGATAAATTATCCTATTTGTGAAACTTGTGCGATTGAAATGGAATTGGGAAAAAACTACATCACGAAATACCTTACAAAATATTTTTTTGGTAAAAGTTACTTCTTAATTCCCAAAGCAGTTCTCCCTAACGATACCGAATCACTGAATAATGCTTTAAGCCTTTTTAATGAAATTGATTATCAAATAAAAAACAGTGAATCTATTTCCTCTTCTGAAGATTTTTTGATGGAAAGAATTGGAGACATCAATAACAATGTATTCACATTAAACCTTCTTTTTTTTGAAGAAAACCCTACCACGAAAGCAATTAAAATAAAGATGATGCTGGAAGAAATCCCTCCATCACGGTTTCGGAAATTGTTTATTGAAGTTCCGAAAATAGTAAATAAGAATCCCCTTTTTAAGGATATCGATTATCACTACAAGAAGAAGCAAAAACAAGACTTGCGATTTAGTTTTAGATTAATCAAACAATTCTTCGAGGATAATTTCTATGAAATGACCTATAAAATATTTATGGGTAGAAAAATAAATGAAAAGGAATTGCATAAACGCTTTATGAAAGTTATACGGGCAAATTATATTAAAAAGGCAAATAACGAAGGTTTTGTTGAAAGGGGGGATTTATTAATTGCGAAGTGCTATTTACTCCAAAACTATTTTTCAGAACTCAATCTAATTAATTATGAAAACTAAATATTAGAACTATGGTAACCGAAGAAGAAAAAGAAGAAATCAGTAAAAAAGTTTCATTCGATTTTGAAAAGCTTAAAGGCTTCATATCAGAAAACGAAGATTTTGTAAAAAAAGATGCATCAGCAGGAATTTTCAGCCTTGGTGTGCTCGTTCATTTGGTTTTTAGTATGCAACAAGCCAACCTAGGCAGTACACCTTTTGAGAAAAAACTAAAGGGATTGCATATTGCATCGAGAGATGTTGAGCGAATTTATACAGAGGCAGTAGAAAAGATAAATCAATATTCCTATCAGAATACCTATAAAGACCTTCGTGAATTTATCGCCGATAAGTTAAGTACTCATAAAAAGGAGATCGAAAAAATGTCTAATCAGGAAATCTCATTCAATTTTGTATGTGGACTTGAATTAGGAAGAAAATTTAAATCTTAATAACCAATCAGAAAAACAGTAATAATGGAAGAAATTAAAAACCGATCAGAAATCTTATTTCTATATGAAATAGAAAATGCAAATCCCAATGGCGATCCCTTAAATGAAAACCGTCCAAGATTTGATACAGAAGAAAATAAAGTACTCGTTTCAGATGTACGCCTAAAGAGAACAATTAGAGATTATTGGTTTGAATACAAAGGCTTTAATGGCTCTAATGGCAAAGATATTTTCGTAAGAGAAACGAAATATTCTGATGGTAAAGAAGAATATATTTCATCTGGTTCACGAAGGGCTGAATTGTTCAAAGAAAGTAGTGACAAAGTATTAGAAACTTGTATTGATGTTCGGGTTTTTGGAGGTGTTTTGCCAATCAAAAAGGACACGTTTACTTATACTGGACCTGTACAATTTCAAATGGGTAAATCATTGCATCAAACGGAAATTATTACGGAACAAGGAACAGGTGCTTTTGCTTCAGGGGATAAAAAGAAACAAACTACATTTAGAACAGAATATAAAATTCCGTACTCACTTATTGGTTTCAATGGAATTGTAAATGAAAAAGCTGCACAATATACCAAAATGACCGAAGAAGACCGGAAATTATTACTAGAAGGTATTTGGAATGGAACAAAAAACCTCATTTCACGTTCTAAATTTGGCCAGAATCCTTTATTGCTTTTTACCGTAAACTATAAGGAACCGTATTATATCGGAGGTTTGAGACAGCGTTTAAAAATTCACTCCGAAAAAAGTGATTTACAAATAAGAAATACCGAAGATTATAAAGTAGATCTTACAGGACTGCTTAAAGAAATTAAGGCACAATCTGATAAAATCACTTCTGTAGAGGTTCAGGTTGATAGTCGCTTAGAATTTTTGAACAATGGTGAAGCCTATTCTTTAGAAAACAAAACATACCAGGTAAATGATTTCTAAAACAGCACTCATATTCGATATTTCTGGGGAATATGGACATTTTAGAAAATTCAATACCACGACTTCTCCGTTAACTTATAGTATTCCAACACCATCTGCCATTTTTGGACTTTTAGGAGCAGTTTTGGGTATAGAGCGAGAAGATTCTCACAATAAAATAGGAGAAAAAAAAGAGCATTTAAGAGATGTTTTCTCCAGTAAAAATGCTTCTGTTGCAGTTAGACCACTTTCAGAAATAAAGAAGGTAAATATCGGCTTTAATCTTTTAGATACAGGCTCTTACAAATCGTTCTTTAATGTGACAAATAGAACTCAAATTGAGTATGAAATTTTAAAAGATCCGAAGTTCAGAATTTATTTGAGCTGGGATCATAGATTAAAAGAGGAGTTGACTGAACGCTTAAAAAACAAGAGATTTCATTTTAATCCTTATTTGGGCATTAGCCAAATGACTGCTGATCTGGAATTTGTAGAAGAAAAAGAGTTAATTGAAATTTCTGAAATGGATTATGTTGATTTTAATACGGCTATCAACCTTTCGGAAGTACAATCGGAAAAAGCTCCTATTGATATTGATTTTATAAAAGAAAGAACTTTTCAGGTTGAAACCTTTCCGCTGGATATGCAAATTGATAGAACAATTAAACGTTACGGAGAAATTTTAGTTGAAATGAATGGCGATACTGTAAGGGCAATTCCCAATAAAAATTCCTTTACTATTGAAAATGAAGGAAACATACAATTCCTATGAAAACTATCGAATCACATCCGGGAATTCCGTTGGTCAATCATCTTTCAGAAGTTGCAAAAAACTGCTTAAAGATTGCCAATGAGAATACTACAGATTTTGGTTTCGATAGAAAAATAAAAGCCGATTTGCTTTTTATTTGCGGCTTTTATCACGATTCAGGGAAGGCTACTTCTTATTTTCAAAATTACCTGAAAAATCCGGACAAACCCCATAATAGTTTAAAAAACCATTCTCTTCCTTCGGCTGTTTTTGTTCTCTACGTTGCCCAAAAATACTTAAGAGAAAGTGGACTTACTAAAGATGAGAAGTTTTTGTTAAGTGTGATTTGCTTTATTGTAGTAAGAAGACATCACGGTAATCTTGGCAACTTTAATATTGAATTAGGCATTGACCATTTTAAGGAGGATTTAGAGAAGCAATTTAAATCAATAGACAAAGAAGCTATTCAAGAAATCATCCAAATAGGAAATGAAAAACTTGAAATTTCTGTGGACTGGAGTAATTTCGTCAATTGGTTTGAAGATGACGAATTTAGTAAAGAAACACGTCTTGAACTCATCGCATTTTACAATCTCAATTTTCAGAAAAAATGGGAAAATCCTAAAAAATCTAAAACATATTATCTTTTCTTATGGATGTTTGGAGCCTTATTATTCTCCGACAAATCTGATGTTATACTCGCTGGAAAATTTCCAGAAATTCAAAATCTGAATTTAAATTACTTAACTGAATTTCGGGAAGATAAAGGGTTTAATAAGTCATCAACGGCTATAAATAATCTTAAAAATGAAGCATATTTTTCTGTCTTAAAATCTTTAGAAAATCAATTTGAAACTTCAAAACATTTCTATTCCATTACATTACCTACGGGTTTGGGGAAAACACTCACCTCTCTTGGAGCTTCATTGAAATTAAAGGAATTAGCAAAACTAAAGGAAGGGAAAATTATAATAGCCATTCCATTTACCAGCATTATCGATCAAAATTATGAAGTTTATCGCGAGGTATTCAATGATCCTGATAACTCACTGCTTTTAAAACATCACCATTTAGCTGAACCCAAATATAAAGAAAGTGAAGATGCTGTTCGCGATTCGCAAGAAAGTCAATATTTAATAGAAACCTGGCAGAGTTCTGTGGTAGTAACCACATTTGTACAGCTATTAGAATGCCTAATTACCAACAACAAAACTAAGCTACTTAAATTTTCCGCTTTATCTAATTCAGTAATTATTTTAGATGAAGTTCAACAAATTCCACATCCAATTTGGGAAGTTATTCGCCAAGCTTTTTTCTCAATAGCAGAACATTTGAACTGCTATATTATTTTAATGTCTGCCACACAACCTCTAATTTTTAAGCCTGAAGAAGAAATCACAGAATTGGTAGAGAATCATCAACGTTACTTCTCATTCTTCAATCGAACAAGACTTGTAAATAAAACAAAGAAAAGTATTCCATTAGATGAATTTACTGAAGCCATCCTTGAATATTGTCTAGATAATCCAAAGAAAGATGTTTTAATCATTTTGAACACAAAAAAGACAACACTTGAAACCTACCGGAATATTTATAAAAGTTTAGACAAAGAAGAAAATGAGATTTTTTATTTAACAACCTTAATCACTCCTTTTGAAAGAAAAAAAATCATCGATAAAATAAAAACAGAAAAAAATGGTAAACGGAAAATAATTGTTAGTACGCAACTGGTCGAAGCAGGCGTCGACATTTCCGTAGATACAGTTTTCAGGGCACTTGCCCCTTTAGATTCTATTATTCAGGCAGCGGGAAGAGCCAACAGGTATGATGAAAAGGACGGTGTAAGTGAAGTTTATCTTTATAAAATTGAAGAATTAGAAAAAGTGACTGGTTTTATCTATGGCGCTGATTTAATTAAGAAAACAGAAAATGTTTTAAAAAATTATGACGCCATTGAAGAAAAGGAATATTTGCAATTAATACAGAACTATTTTGAGCAAGTAAAAGACCTTTCAGTCTATTCTGAAAACAAATACCTCAAAAGCTTATTAGCTTTAAATTTTGAAGAAACAGGAAATTTTCAGCTCATTGAAGATACAAAAGTAGAATCCATTTTTATTGGCTTGAATGAAAACGCAAAAGAAGTCTGGAGAAAATTTTTAGAAATTAAAGAAGATGAGAAATTAGATATTTTTGAAAAGAAAAAAGCTTTTGCTTCAATTAAAGCGGAATTCTATGATTACGTATTAAATATCAATATTCCCTATGACGCTGAAGATATTGGACTTCCCTTTGAACCTACATTAGGATTCTATTATGTGGATCTAGAAAGTCAAACCGTCCCAATATATAATTGTAATACAGATTTTACTTCAAATAGGGAAGGATATGTTTTTGAAGGGATAAACACCTTAATATTTTAATAATCCACTAAAACAAGGAATAAAATGACTACAACCGCAACCACACAAGAACTTCAAGTTTGCCGTATTAAATTCCCGGAAATAAAACTGCAAACCAGAGACGCCCATAAACTTCGGGGTTATTTTGGAAATCTGTTTAAAGAGCACTCCCCTATGCTACACAATCATTATGAGGATGGTCGTTTCCGATATAAATATCCCAGCATTCAATATAAAGTCATCAATAACATACCCACTTTAATTGGGATTGAAGAAGGAGCTGAATTATTACCAAGTCTATTTTTAAAAATAAAAGAACTGGATATTAATGGGCAAAAATTCAGAATCAACGCTAAAAATATTGCTCTTACAAACGAAAAAACAGGATATAGTAGTAGCCTGCAAGAATATCAGTTTAAAACCCTTTGGATGGGGCTTAACCAAACCAATTATACCAAATATCATAAATTGGAAAGCGAAGTAGAAAAACAGGAGATGCTGAATGCCATTTTAGTAGGACATATTTTAAGCTTTTTTAGAAATACCGGGGTGGAATTAAATGCCAATGAACGTTTAATGGCAAAAGTAAATGTAGAAGAAAAAAGCACGCAATTTAAAGAAAACAAGATGATTGCCTTTTCGGGAAGTTTTATTGTCAATGCTTTGCTTCCCGATGAAATAGGATTAGGAAAATCGGTTTCCAGAGGATTTGGGACTATAAAACGAAGCTAAATGCAAATCTTTATCAATACCTATGGAACCTATTTACACGTAAAGGATGATATGTTCCAGATTAAAATTCGGGAAGATAAATCGCAACCGGTAAAAGTAAACCATATTGCTGCACATAAAATCACCTCTTTTATAATGAGCAAAGGAGCTGCACTCAGTACCGATGCCATTGCCCTGGCTTTAAAACATAATATAGATATTGTAGTTGTAGAAAATGATGGGCACCCCATGGGCCGTTTCTGGCATAGTAAACTGGGAAGTACCACTAAAATAAGAAAAGAACAATTAAAAGCTTCCTTAGACAATAAGGCTGTAACATGGATTAAACTGTGGCTAGGGAATAAATTGGAAAACCAGTCCGATTTTTTACAGGATCTCAAAAAACACCGTTCAAATTTACATGAGTTTCTGGATACTAAAACCGAGGCTATATTGAATTTCCGACGGAAAATTTTAGAAAGCGAAGCAAAAGAAATGAATGAAGTAGCCGAATCCTTTAGAGGTTGGGAAGGTTCTGCCGGGAGGCATTATTTTGAAGCCCTTTCCACATGTATGCCAGAAGTCTTCGCATTTAAGGGCAGAAGCTTTCGCCCTGCACAAGATGAATTTAACGCTATGCTTAATTATGCCTATGGTATTTTATACAGTCGTATAGAACGGGCATTAATGCTCGCCGGGTTAGATCCTTTCGTGGGTTTTATGCACCGGGACGATTATAATTCTAAAAGCCTGGTTTTCGACTTTATAGAACCCTATCGTATTTATGCAGATCGATTTGTATTCAGGCTATTTACTGGAAAGAAAATCAACAAAAATTATTTTTCAGAATTCACCGGAGGTTTTTCGCTAAATGAAGAGGGAAAAGTATTTTTCGTGGCGCCCTATCTTGAATATCTGGATAGTGAGAAAATACGCTACAAAGGCAGGTTGCAAACACGATTAAATGCGGTGCAGTTGGAAGCGCATCGTTTTGCCAATAGTTTAATTGAATAAAAATAGACTTATGATTATTTGGGTTTTATATGATATTAAAAATGACAGTGCAAGAAACTTTGTTTCCAAAGCTTGCAAGCACGCCGGTCTATATCGTGTACAATATTCCTGCTTTTTGGGCACCTTAAACTCAAATGAAAAAGATAGCCTGGAACTGCAAATAGAGAAAGTGATTAATGAAGATACCGATAAGATTTATATTTTTAGGATGAACAAAGAGCAGTTAAAGGAATGTACCATGATGGGGCAGGCCTTTGATGAAAAACTGGTTACCGACGAAGTAAAAGCACTGTTTTTCTAATGCAAAGTTTTTATCCGTCCCAAATAATTGAATACCTGTATTGCCCACGCTATACCTATTTCGAGTATGTACTTCGAATTCCTCAGTACGAAGAAAAATTCTATAAAGTCAATCGTGGCCGTGAAATCCATAATGAGAAATTAGAACGGAATAAGGAATATTTGCGCAAAAAAATTGGGGTGGACAATAAATGGATTGATCAATATTTGGGCATCGATGGGTTACGGGGAAAAGTGGATGAGGTCCTCGAACTAAATGATGGTTTTTATGCCCCCTTGGATTATAAATTTGCACTTTGGAAGGATAAAGTTTATGATACCTATAAACAGCAACTTTATTGTTATGCGGTGTTAATTGAAAAAACTTTTAATACCAGGGTAGAAAAAGGATTCTTGGTATATACGCGTAGCAAACATAAACTGGTTGAGGTTCCAATTCCGGTGGAAGCCAAGCAAGAAATCAAAACCAGTATGAAAAAAATGCTTGATATTATTGAACAAAACAAATTTCCTAAAGCCACTAAATTTAAGAAAAGATGTGTAAATTGTACCTACAGGAACATTTGTATTAAATAAGCGTTCCGGGTATAAATTTATTTTTAAACAACTTATTTTTTTGGCTCATGGCAGTAAGATCGGGACATAACGAATACGGAAACCATTTGAAATATATGGTTTTTATGTTCTTTGACGTATTGAAAAAACAGATATTAGAAGTTGAAGAAATTGCCAGAGGGTACATGATTAAAGGTTCTGGGCAACGTATCGCATTCCAGACCATTCCAATTAGAAACTAGGATTGAAACAAAGCCCTTTTTCTTTAAGAATTGCAGCAACCGTAGGATTCCAGACCATTCCAATTAGAAACTAGGATTGAAACTTAGGCGGGGTTACAGGAGCAGTTAAAGGGGCTTTCCATTCCAGACCATTCCAATTAGAAACTAGGATTGAAACTAACCTACAAGGCGAGTTCTTAGAAGAGCAGGAAATATTCCAGACCATTCCAATTAGAAACTAGGATTGAAACATAAGTTTCTACAGGATAACAAAGGGCTCATTCCTCATTCCAGACCATTCCAATTAGAAACTAGGATTGAAACTGCCTAACGGAGATTTAATACCGGGGCAAGTTGATCTATTCCAGACCATTCCAATTAGAAACTAGGATTGAAACAAGTCAAGGGATATTATAAGAAGTGAAAAGTATAAATTCCAGACCATTCCAATTAGAAACTAGGATTGAAACTTTAATCGATATTGCATAGATGTTTTAGGCAACATATTCCAGACCATTCCAATTAGAAACTAGGATTGAAACCAGAATGGAAAAGGAGCAACTGTATAAAGAAATGCTATTCCAGACCATTCCAATTAGAAACTAGGATTGAAACTATCCTGTACCTGATAAATCTGCATTTGAGTTTATTATTCCAGACCATTCCAATTAGAAACTAGGATTGAAACCTATATTAGAAGTAGATGAGATAGTTTCAAAGAACAATTCCAGACCATTCCAATTAGAAACTAGGATTGAAACACACGCCCTGCAATCTTATCGGCTTGCGAGTATCTAATTCCAGACCATTCCAATTAGAAACTAGGATTGAAACAATCCTATGTTGTTTAGAATTATCATAATTGAGTAGGATTCCAGACCATTCCAATTAGAAACTAGGATTGAAACTCGAATTTTGATAAGGTTTATGGCAGTATTGATTTATTCCAGACCATTCCAATTAGAAACTAGGATTGAAACAATATTTGGTGAAGTCTATAATAGTGGCCACCACGCATTCCAGACCATTCCAATTAGAAACTAGGATTGAAACTGCAGCACACCAGCAAGATCTGGATTATCGGGTAACATTCCAGACCATTCCAATTAGAAACTAGGATTGAAACACCTTTACACTATCTTAATGGCCTTTCCAGAAAAAAAATTCCAGACCATTCCAATTAGAAACTAGGATTGAAACTTGGCGGGGTTGCCGCTCAAACTCCTACGGCTGCTGATTCCAGACCATTCCAATTAGAAACTAGGATTGAAACAAATCTATAGTAGGGTTTCCGCTGTATTGTCGCTTTATTCCAGACCATTCCAATTAGAAACTAGGATTGAAACAGCTTCTCGATTCTTCTTGCGATAACATCCCGAAGGGATTCCAGACCATTCCAATTAGAAACTAGGATTGAAACTTGAGTTCGGAACAGGTTCAAGGGTTAGCGTTCCATTCCAGACCATTCCAATTAGAAACTAGGATTGAAACACAATGGTTTCAAAGTTAGAGAAGTTCGTAAAGACTATTCCAGACCATTCCAATTAGAAACTAGGATTGAAACGGGGATGCTAATTCAGAATTAGACAGACAGGAAGAAATTCCAGACCATTCCAATTAGAAACTAGGATTGAAACAGGATCTCTTTTTTTGAAAGTCCGTTGGTTTCGGTATTCCAGACCATTCCAATTAGAAACTAGGATTGAAACTTTACAGGAATTCGAGCGATTATTTGGTAGAGTTCCATTCCAGACCATTCCAATTAGAAACTAGGATTGAAACATTCGCAGTTAATGACACCACAAGAAGTAAAACAACATTCCAGACCATTCCAATTAGAAACTAGGATTGAAACTATAGATTATCTAAATATCCCATTACTTATTTTTCAATTCCAGACCATTCCAATTAGAAACTAGGATTGAAACGGATCGTCCAGGTTTAAAATAAACTGGCGAGCAATAATTCCAGACCATTCCAATTAGAAACTAGGATTGAAACCAAGACAACGTAAAGTGGTACGACTATGTTTGGGCTATTCCAGACCATTCCAATTAGAAACTAGGATTGAAACGTGAAAAGAGAAAAGATAATTATAGGCGTTAAGTTTTCAAAATTCCAGACCATTCCAATTAGAAACTAGGATTGAAACGTGGAACTACTGACAATGTAGAGATAGCAACAAAATGTATTCCAGACCATTCCAATTAGAAACTAGGATTGAAACGATGCTAACGTTAAAATAGGCAACGAGTATATTAAATTCCAGACCATTCCAATTAGAAACTAGGATTGAAACTCCAACACCTCATTAACTCTTTGTTGGGCGTAGCGTATTCCAGACCATTCCAATTAGAAACTAGGATTGAAACCTGTTAATCTTTGTAAAGTCTGTAGGATGTGCATCTTATTCCAGACCATTCCAATTAGAAACTAGGATTGAAACGGCTTTCTATTATGGGTAAGGATCAACTTAACCGGAAAATTCCAGACCATTCCAATTAGAAACTAGGATTGAAACTGACCGTATTTCCTTCATTGAAATCCCAGAAATCAATTCCAGACCATTCCAATTAGAAACTAGGATTGAAACCCATTCAAATTAGAATTAAAATAGAGCTTATTAATCATTCCAGACCATTCCAATTAGAAACTAGGATTGAAACTTCTGGCACGTTAACCTCATTATCTTCTTCCAATACAATTCCAGACCATTCCAATTAGAAACTAGGATTGAAACCGTAGAAAAAAGTTTTGAAGGTTTGTAACGCACGTCTATTCCAGACCATTCCAATTAGAAACTAGGATTGAAACACCGAAGAATGGTTGATTAGGTTAGGGTTTATTAAAATTCCAGACCATTCCAATTAGAAACTAGGATTGAAACCAATCTGAAGTTAACGCCTCGGTTATAAGAATAGTATATTCCAGACCATTCCAATTAGAAACTAGGATTGAAACTGAACAGCAATAACACAAACAACAATGAAAACACTATTCCAGACCATTCCATTAAGAAACTAGGATTGAAACATGTTGTACTTTGCTTTGAGTTCTGAGAATTCCATAATTCAAGAATATTCCATTAAGAAATTAGGATTGAAACGATCTACCCTGAACAATTTCCCCTAGAATAATTCTATTCCAGAGCATTCCAATTAGAAAACAGGAGAAACCAATATTTAAGCAATTCAAGCAAATACCGCAGTTAAATACGTTTTTTAAGCTCATTTATAGCTATTTCGCGTTCTCGAGCTCTTCCTACTCGAAGCGCGTCTACTAATGCTAACAATTCGTGCAGAATACTATCTTTTAGAGCAGCTTCCGGAGCTGAAGAATATATAGGTATTATACTTTGTCCTCTCAACATTCCTTTACCAGATGGCCAAACATAATTTTCACTACTTTTTATTTGGTCCCTTAAAGGAGCAGCTGAGTGAGAAGTTGGAATACCCCTTACTACCGGTCCCGGTTTTTGTGGAAAAACATACTTTAATCCGAATTGCAAAAAATCAATGAAAGCCAGTTTCATTACTTTTTTTCCTTTAGGATCTAATAGACCTGAATATTTTGAACGAGCTACCGATTCACTCACTTCAGATTGGCTCATCCCTAAAGTCTCGGCTACATATTTTTGTTTCCAGGTGACATCATCAAGACTAATAAGCTTTAACAGCAATAATATATCCTGAGGTTTCATATGAATATTTAATCCTTTCATTAAGTATATTGTATATCGCGATATGCAATATAAAGATTAAGGCTAATAATATCTCCATTTTAAAATTGCATTTATCGATCACGATACTAAAAAAAATTACAAGTATTTTAAAATGTAGCCTTTATAAAATAGATTCTCGAGGAGTCATAATATTTAATGTAATTTTTCACTATTTGTTGTTATGCGATATTATCTAATGTTATTTGTGAGTTTTTGTAAGTAGAAATATTAAAGCAAATTATGTTAGTGTGATTCAATAATAAGATCGGAAAAATCTTACAGAAGAATGTTAAAATAGTGAATCTGATATTTTTTAACATTTTGCGTACAATTCAGCGTACAAATCTAATATCTAAAAACAAAAAAGCCTTGAAAATCAGATGATTAACAAGGCTTTAAGTACTCGGGACGGGACTTGAACCCGTACGGACACATTGTCCATTGGATTTTAAGTCCAACGTGTCTACCAATTCCACCACCCGAGCGTGGTAATATTATGTATGAGCGAAAAACGGGATTCGAACCCGCGACCTCCACCTTGGCAAGGTGGCGCTCTACCAACTGAGCTATTTTCGCGTGTTTAAAAGAACTTCCACGTTTAACGTGGCTGCAATAGCGTATTGCGGATGCAAATTTAATATAAATCTTATAATGTCAAAGGCTTTTTCAAAAAAATAAAGAAAATCTTAAATAAAAAATTCCTTCAGTAATTCACTCTAAACTTTAAAAAATTACAACTCATTGTTTACCAATACTTACCGATCTACTTTCCTATTTATTACTGAAAACCCACAACCGAGAACTTCAAACTAATTAAGCTTTCGTTTTAGCTTTTTCCTTTCCAACTAAGGTTCTTTTAATCTCGTTTAGCTTCATTAAAGCTTCTACAGGCGTGAGTGTATCGATATCTATATGTAACACCTCTTCTTTTAATTCCTGCAGAATAGGATCATCTAAGTTAAAGAAACTAAGTTGCATTTCTTCTTCGGCCGACTTCTTTAAAAGCTCACTGGAGTCTTCCATTTTATGGGATTTTTCCAATTTCTTCAAAATTTTATTTGCGCGATGTAAAACCTGCTGTGGCATTCCGGCCATTTTGGCCACGTGAATCCCAAAGCTATGTTCACTACCTCCCGGCACCAGTTTCCGAAGAAAAAGCACATTATCTTTTAACTCTTTTACCGAAACATTAAAATTCTTGATCCGCTCAAAAGTATCGCACATTTCATTGAGCTCGTGGTAATGCGTAGCGAAAAGGGTTTTTGGTTTTGCCGGATGTTCGTGTAAATATTCGCTTATCGCCCAGGCAATAGAAATCCCGTCGTAAGTACTGGTTCCACGGCCAATTTCGTCTAAAAGCACCAGACTCCTGTCAGAAATATTATTCAGGATACTGGCGGTCTCGTTCATTTCTACCATAAAAGTAGATTCGCCCATAGAAATATTATCACTGGCGCCCACCCGGGTAAAGATCTTATCTACCAAACCTATATTTGCCGCTTTAGCCGGCACAAAACTTCCCATTTGCGCCATTAAAACAATAAGCGCCGTTTGCCTCAAAATAGCCGACTTACCACTCATATTAGGACCGGTTATCATAATCACTTGTTGATTTTCGCGATCTAATGTAACGTTGTTAGTCACGTAAGATTCGCCAATAGGCAGTTGCTTTTCAATAACCGGGTGTCGGCCTTCTTCGATATGTAAATCGTGATTTTCTTCAATTTCAGGTTTACAATAATTTTCGGCTTTAGCCTGTTCGGCAAAAGAACATAAACAATCTAACTGGGCAATAAGTTGTGCATTTTGTTGTACCGGTTGAATATAATCATTCATCCAAATTACCAACTTACTAAAAAGTTGCTGTTCCAGGTGCAATATCTTTTCCTCGGCTCCTAAAATCTTTGCTTCATATTCCTTTAATTCTTCGGTAATATAACGCTCGGCATTTACCAGGGTTTGCTTTCTAATCCAGCTATCGGGAACTTTATCTTTATGCGTGTTACGCACTTCAATATAATAACCGTAGACGTTGTTACTACCTATTTTAAGCGAAGAAATACCGGTAGTTTCGGTTTCCCGCTTCAGCATATTATCCAGGTAATCTTTTCCCGAAAAAGCTATTTTTCTAAGCTCATCCAGTTCTTCCGAAAAGCCTTCAGCAATACAATTTCCTTTTAAAATATTTACCGGTGCATCTTCGTGTAAACTTTCACCTATTTTATTCCGAAGCACCTCGCAAGAATGCAAATTATCGCCAATCACTTTAATAGCTTCATTCTCACTTTTTAACGCGAGTTCTTTTATCGGAATAATGGCTTCCAGCGAATGATTAAGCTGAATTACTTCCCGCGGAGTCACCTTCCCTGTAGCGACCTTAGAAATAAGCCGCTCCAGGTCGCTTATCTTTTTGATGTTTTGCTGAATTTCAGCTAAAACTGAAGGATTTTCGAGTAAAAAACCAACGACTTCGTGGCGCTTTTTCACTTTCTCGGCATTCTTTAAAGGTAAAGCAAGCCAACGTTTTAATAATCTTCCGCCCATTGGCGAAATTGTTTTATCAATTACATCCAATAAGGTCACCGCGTTTGCGGCGTTAGAATGATATAACTCCAGGTTCCTAATGGTAAAACGGTCCATCCATACATATTCCTCTTCCGCTATTCTGTTTATTGCAGTTATATGCTGAAGTTTTCGATGCTGGGTTTCCGCCAGGTAATGCAAAATCGCCCCGGAAGCAATAATCCCTTCCTCAAGGTGTTCTACACCAAAACCTTTTAATGATTTGGTTTGAAAATGTTCGTTTAAGGTTTCGTAAGCGAAATCTTGCTTAAAAACCCAATCTTCCTGGTAGAACGTATGGAAATCCTCACCAAAAATATGCGTAAAATCTTTCTTATTTTTCTTCGGAATCAAGACCTCACTCGGACTAAAATTCTGAAGCAACTTATCTATATATTCTGAATTCCCTTGCGCCGTTAAAAATTCGCCGGTTGAAACATCCAAAAACGAAACTCCAAAGATTTTCTTTCCGAAGTGAATAGCGCATAAAAAATTATTGGACTTGCTTTGAAGTACCTCATCGCTTAAAGCTACACCCGGAGTTACCAATTCGGTCACACCACGCTTTACGATGCTTTTGGTCATTTTAGGATCTTCCAACTGGTCGCAAATAGCTACCCGTTCCCCGGCTTTTACCAATTTTGGCAAATAGGTATTTAAAGAATGATGAGGGAATCCTGCCAGCTCGGTGCGCTCGCTTCCGTTATTCCTGTTAGTGCAAATAATATTTAGAATCCTGGCAGTTTTTACTGCGTCTTCTCCAAAAGTCTCGTAGAAATCGCCAACCCGAAACAGCAACAAGGCATCAGGATACTTTGCCTTAATGGCATTGTATTGTTTCATTAACGGGGTAACTTTTTGAGGTTTTTTTGCTGCCAAAATTCTGGAGTTTTAGGTTTGCTAAAATACGGATTAGGCAGTTTGCTTAAAAATTATAATCCAAAATTTTAAGAATTAGACTACCAAGAAACAAAAGTGACCACAAGAAAGTTCGCCACCAATTTTTTACTTCTAAAGTGCGGGTTATTTTTTCGCAAGACTGGTTAGGAGAAATAGAATTATGCAAAGGCACAAAAACTAGAAAAGTCATCGCCCAGATAATAGCGATGATAAGTATGCTGCCCCAGGTATAAAAATTTGGTTGTTTCCATAATTGCCAGGAGGCTACGAGTAATTGCGTGATCATTAAGGGGCCTACGATCACGCCTATACGCCCGGTATAGATTTTATGCCATTTCCCCAAATCTTCATTTTTATAGTAACACAAGCTGGGATAAATCACCAGTTGTACTACCCAAATTAAGACCACTAAACCGAAATCGAGTAAAAGGCGTATTAATTCAATATTCATGTTTTTTTATCTTCTATAGTAAGTGAAGTCTTTTACTGGTATCCCTGCGCCTGTAAGTTAAACAATTCGGCATACAGCTTATCGTTTTTCATCAGCTCATTATGGGTTCCGATTTCCAATACAGCCCCGTTTTTTAAAACCATAATTCTATCGGCAATTCTAACCGTGCTAAAGCGATGGGAAATAATTACCGCAGTTTTACCTTCGGTTAATTTGATAAATCGGTCAAAAGCTTCGGTTTCGGCGCGTGCATCTAAGGCTGAAGTTGGTTCATCTAAAATCAAGACCTCAGCATCTTTCATGTAAGCACGTGCAATCGCAATTTTTTGCCATTGTCCTCCCGAAAGATCTTTTCCCTGCTTAAAACGTTTTCCCAGTTGCTGATCATAACCTCGCGGCAAACCGGAAACCACTTCATTTGCCAAACTTTTCTCGGCAGCACTGTCTATTCTTTTCTGGTTTTTAATTTCTTCAATTTCACCCATCGCGATATTCTCCCTGAGGGTAAGTTCAAATTTCACAAAATCCTGAAAAATCACTCCGAAGTATTGCTGATAATGAGTTTGATCATATTCTTTTACCGGAATATCATCCAGTAATATTTCCCCTTCCGTAGGTTCATAAAACCGAAGCAGTAATTTGATAAGCGTGGTTTTCCCGGCGCCATTTTCACCTACAAAAGCTAGTTTTTCTCCTGCTTTTAATTCGAAATTGATATTGCGAACCACCCAGGCTTCAGATTTAGGATATTTAAAACCTACATTTTTAAACTCAAATCCTTTTTTAATTTTCTTCGGAAGCGCCAATTTTTCTTTTTCTGAATTCTCGGAATATTTAAGATCCAGGAATTCAAAATAATCCTGGAGATAAAGCGCGCTTTCGGTAATGGCAGTAAAACGAGTAAAGAAACCCTGTAATTTAGATCGCAAACGGTTAAATGACCCGGAAAGGAACGTAAGATCGCCCAGACTAAAAATTCCTGCTACAGTTCTATAAACGATTAAAAGATAAGCACCATAATACGCTCCCGTCCCAATCACATTAAAAAGCGAACCCCAGCCGGCACGCTGTTTTGCCAGCTTTTTACTCATTAAATAATAAGTGTCAGAAAGGTTCTTAAAACGGTCTGCCAGGTAATTTGAAAGCCCAAATAGTTTAACCTCTTTCGCCGTAACATCGCTGGCACCGGCATATCGTAAATAATCCAGTTCGCGACGTTCCTGCGTCCAGCTTCGAGCTAAAGAATAACTGGTGCCGCTAAATTTAATTTCATTAATTATTGTGGGCACTACCGAAACAACCAGTAAAATAATAAGCCAGGGCTCAAAAGCAACAACTCCGGCTAGAAGGGTGAAAATTACTACAAGATCTTCAGCCTGAGTAAGAATATTAGACATTAGCCCTACCCTACCCGTAGTTTGCTGGCGGGCACGTTCTAGTTTATCATAGAATTCGGCGTCTTCCAGCTGATCCAGGTTTAATTCTGAAGTTTTTTTGATGATGCGAACCGAAGTATCTATACTATATTGATCGCCCAACAAACCATCGGTCAAACTAATGGCCCTGCTCATTAGATCTGATAAGATCGCGAGTCCGAATTCAGCACCCACAAGCCACCAGAGTCTTTCCAGATCTTTGGTTTCAGCAGAAATTTGTAAAACTACCTCATCAATAATCAACTTTCCTACTACCAGGATAATTACTGGCAACACAGCATTTACCGTTCTCGCCAATAAATTAGCGTAAAACAGCATGGGATTCACCTTTCTGATTTCTTTAAAAAATCGCGGTACAAATCTTAGGGATTCGAAACTTCCCTTAAATGAAACTTTATTGGCTTCTAATGATTTTTTGGGTCTTGGCAAGGAGGAGTTTTTCTTTGCAAGTTACGGATGAAAAACTGAAAATTTATTAGGAAATACTAGCGCAAGTTTTCTAACATAGTATTTAGGCTTTTCCTATCATAGACTCTCCCGCTCTTGATCACAGTATTTATCTTTTTCAAATTATCTATATTTTCCAGCGGATTTTTATCTAAAATTAAAATATCGGCCACTTTTCCTGAAGCGATGCTTCCGTATTCATTGCCCAGATCAAGAAATTCGGGACCATTAATTATAGAGGTTCTTATGGTCTGGGCGTTGCTTAAGCCTGCTTTAGAAAGGGCATTTAGTTCCCAGTGCAAAGATTCGCCGGGATAAACATAAGAATTAAATGCTCCGCAATCTGAACCTGCTAAAAGGCTAACTCCTGCATTTTGCATTGGCTCGATCATTCGGGCACTTATTTCCTCCATTTTCTCACGCATCTTACTGCCGGAAGCTTTTGCCCGTTTTGCTCCTTCTATCCTGCCCTGATAAGTTTGCTGAATTCCGGAGCCAATATAGTTTAACAATAAATCCTGCTGGTGATCTACTTCTAAAATTTCAGAAAGGGTTTTACCTATATAAAGTGTGGGTGTTACATACACATTTTCTTCACTCATTTTAGTAAAAACTTCTGCTGCAAGTTCTGGATCGTAAGTATCTATTAAAGGTTCTATCATTCCATAGCCCAAGTTGAGCTTGGTAAGGCTATCGCCTGCGGGAGAACAGGCTTTTAGCGGATAATACATATGCTCGGCCCCATCAAGACCCAGTGAAATCGCTTTCAAAAAATCGGCACTCATAGGCATATGCCCGGTGACTTTTAAGCCACGTTTTTCAGCTTCTTCGATAATGCTGTAATAATCTTCTGCGGAAAGATTTCCGTCATAAGTTTTTACGTAATCTACCTCAAGGCCTTCCAGCGAATCCAGGGCAGCAACAATTTCAGCTTTGCTAGTAACTTTAATTGAACCTGGCCAGGCCGGTTTATCGCCATCCAGTTTGGGGCCCGAACTAAAAATTCTGGGACCATCTAACTCGCCTTTTTCAATTTGATCTTTCCATTTCAAAACATTCGGAGTGATATCGCCACCGGCATCGCGTACAGTGGTAATTCCGTAGGCTAGAAAAAGTGGCAATAGATCTTTGTTTTCTTCTACCAAAGTATCACCACCTCGAAAATGAACGTGATTATCCCAAAGTCCAGGCATCACAAATTTCCCATTGGCATCAATGAGGCGATCGGCAGTAAATTGCTCTTTATCAACGCCTTTCCGAACCTCCACAATTTCCCCGCCAGAAATAAAAATTGATTGGCCTTCGCTTACACTTTCATTCTCTACATTTATAATTCGAGCATTAAGAATAACAAGGTCGTATACTTTGCTTTCTTTATTCTTACAAGATGACAGGGTAATCGCCAGCAATAAGAAATAAGTGAGTTTATTCATTTTCATAAGACTTTTAGACAGAAACCTGGTATTCCAAATTCCCGCTTTCTAAATTTTAGATTATTCGCAAGAATATTAGTTATCTGTTTTATCAGGATATACCGGGGAAGGCACTTCTTTCGGCGGGTTTTCCTCCAGCTGTTTCAGCACAATCTCAATGGCTTTTTCCAGTTGAGGATCTCTCCCTTCTATAACTTCTTCCGGCCATTGTTCCACCTCAACATCGGGTGCCACTCCTTCGTTTTCTACACTAAAGCCTTCTTCCGTATAAAAAGCAACATTTGGCGCAGTAACAGAGCCGCCATCTATAAATTCAGGATAACCCAAAACGCCTACCAGGCCGCCCCAGGTAGTTTTCCCGACGATAGTACCCAAATCAAATTTTCTAAACATCCACGGCAGGTAATCTCCCCCCGAACCGGCAGTTTCATCGGTAATCATCACTTTTGGTCCCTGAATAGAAGCACTTGGCGATTTGAGATCCTTTCCATAGCGAAATCTCCAGTGCGCCTGCTCAGGTTTTTTAAGTATATCTATAACATAATCTGCCAACTGCCCACCACCATTAAAACGTTCATCTACAATAATCGCCTGCTTGTTCGCCTGCGGAAAGAAGTAGCGTTTAAAGTACTCATGTCCTTCCGTGGCAGTATTTGGCACATAAACATAGGCAACCTTGCCATCGGTAGCTTCGTGCACTTTTTGAATATTGCCTTCTATCCAATCGCGGTTTCTTAAAGCAATTTCATTTTCAACCGGAGTTACTTTGATTTTTCTTGAATTCTTCATATTAGGATTAGGACCCACGGTAAGCATCACTATTTTCCCCGCCGTATTTTCAAAAAACTTATATATATTATCACTGGCCTTTAGCTCTTCGCCATCTACTGCTAAAAGATAATCGCCTTCATTCACATCTACTCCCGGTTCGGTTAGTGGAGAACGCAAATTAGGATTCCAATTGAGTCCGCCATAGATTTTTTCAAACCAATACCTGTCATTTTCTATGCTGAAATCTGCTCCCAGGAGACCACCTTTTACAGATTCTTTAGAATGAAGCCTGTCACCTCTACTCGAGAAACGGTGATGCCCCACTCCAAGTTCGCTAAACATCCATTCCATTACGCGGTATAGATCGCTTCGGGAAGTAACATCTCCTATAAAAGGTTCGTATTTCTCTTTCATTTTATCCCAGTCTACGCCGTGCATTCCGGGATCATAAAAGTAGTCCCGGTTAACCCGCCAGGCCTCATCAAAGATATTTGGCCACTCGGCTACCGGGTCAATTTTAACCTGAATCTCGCCGGTATTAAGCGTTCGCTTTTCTTCAATTTTATCAACTTCAGCGACACCCCATTTTTCTTCTGCCTTATAAAGAATCTTTTTTCCATTGGCTGAGAGCTCGTAAGAAGTAGCGGGCATTATCTCCTTATTCTCTCTTTCTTTAAGATCATATAAATTTAGCGTTCCTTTATTCTGCTCGTGAGGAGGATAAGCTAAATAATAGAGTGTTCCTTCCTTTGGCGAACTTAGGTTCGCATATTTACCGGCCGGAAGCGGCACATCTACTATCCTGTTTTCTATTCCCTCGAAATCTATTTTTAGGTCGGGAACTTTCACTTCTTTATCCTCTTCTTCAGCCTTTTTCTTTTTTTCTTCTTCTTTTTCAGCTTTCTCTATCTTTTCAACATCATTTTCTCTGGCAAATGGAGATTCTACATCCTTCTGTAAAGTGACAAGATAAATCGAACTGCTCATTTCCATATCCTGATTAGACTGATCAAACCAATTCACCACCGGCCCGGCATCTGTAGAAGCTAGCATATATAGATATTTTCCGCTGGGATCAAAAACCGGACTTGAAACGCTGGAAAAGCCATCGGAAATTGCATAGGATTTATCCTCTGAAAGCGAATACACATAGGCTTGTTCAAAACTGGTGCCTGTTACTATGGTATAACTAATCCAATTAGAATCGTGAGACCAGCTACCAAAAAGATCTCTAAAAACTCCCGGGATATATCTTTTGTCCTGGGAAACTTTGGTCACTTTTCCAGAATCTATGTTTAACACATATAGATTACGCCCATTATCTACAAAACTTATTTTCTTACTATCTGGAGACCACTTTGGATAAGCATAAAAACCTGCACCTTCAAGTTTAAATTTCCTGGCCTCTTTTTGTTCACTTTGATCGTGCACATGAAGGGCATATTCCCCACTCTCATCGCTAAAATAGGCTATGAATTTTCCATTTGGAGACCAAACAGGATCTTGTTCATGTACTCCTGGAGTTTCAGTTATATTAACCACATCTCCTTTTTCAGCGGGCACTGTAACAATTTCTCCTCTAAAATCCATTACCACCCTTGCACCGGTGGGCGAAACAGAAGCGCTACGAATATATTCATCTCCCTTTACAAAACGTGGGCGCAGTTCAAGAAGGTCTGTTGCGATCCCTACCTCGATTTTTTCGGTAGTATCACTTTCTGGATTATAGGTATGCAAATACCCGGCCTGCTCAAAAATTATTTCCTCTTTTCCTGCGGAAAGATCTAAAACCGGAAAATCTTTAAAATTGGTATGTTGAGAAACCTCCTGGGAATTCATATCATAACTGTATAAATTGAATTCTCCATTTCTATCACTCCTGAAATAAACCTTATCTCCCAGCCATTGAGGTCTGGCGTCGTTACTTCCGCTTTTCGGTTTTGGAATCTCGGTTACAGAGTGGTCATTGGTGTCGTAGATCCAGATTCGGGAGGCCATACCACCACGATAATACTTCCACTGATTAAAAGCTTCGTAAAGCGGCGTGTAAGCGATATATTTTCCATCATCTGAATAATCTGCCCAAAATGCATTTGGAATTTCCAATTGCTTAACCTGGCCACCATTTACTGAAACCTCAAAGAGCTCTGCAAATCGCCTGGTAAAAACATTTCGCTGAGAAATGAAAAGAACTGCAGAACCATCTGGTGTAAAACCACGAACCCAGTCGCTTCCGGGATGCCAACTAAGACGCTCCGGCACGCCACCATTTGCAGAAACCACATACACATCGGTATTGCCATCATATTCCGCGTTAAAAGCTATAAGGCTTCCATCTGGAGAGAAAACTGGATTAGACTCAATACCATCATCTACCGTGAGTCGTTTTGGTGAAGAGCCATCTTTATTTACCACCCAAAGATCTTCGGCATAAATAAAAGCGATTTGAGAATCACTCATCGCGGGTGTGGAAAGTAAACGGGTATCTTCTTTATTAATATCCTGGGCTGTAAGAGTAAAAGACAGGAAGAAAAAAAGTAACAGGGAAGTAATTTTATGTATCATATTAGAGGAATATTTTATCATTTACTAATATAAAACTAAAATGTAAATAACCTATGAAACCTGCGATTACGAAATATTCGAATTAAAAATCTCTACTAATCAACACCAGTCTTTTTTAACATAAATTAATTGATTTCCTCGTATTCTTATTAATTTTGCCGTTATGGAAAACCGAAAATTAAAAAACAGCGAACTTGATCGAAAATCAATTCAAGAATTTAAGGAAGCTGAGAAGACACCTATTATTGTGATTTTAGACAATATTAGAAGCCTAAATAATATTGGTTCGGTTTTTCGTAGTGCCGATGCTTTTCTAATTGAAAAAATCTATCTCTGCGGCATTACCGCACAACCACCTCATAAAGATATACAGAAAACCGCTTTAGGCGCAACCGAAACCGTAGCCTGGGAATATGTAGAGAATACGCTAGAGTTGGTGGAAAAGCTTCAACAAGAGAAAACAAAAGTTTTTTCAATTGAACAGGCCGAAGGCTCGGTGATGCTAAATGATTTTAAAGCCCAGCCCGGTGAAAAAATCGCCGTGGTTTTTGGTAACGAGGTAAAAGGCGTACAGCAAGAAGTGGTTTCGGCGAGTGATGGGATTATTGAAATCCCACAATTGGGAAGTAAACATTCGCTAAATATTGCGGTTAGTGTAGGAGTTGTGCTCTGGGATTTGTTTTCTAAAATTTCTCAAAATAACAGAGAGCAATCTTATATGAGTCACTAAAGACACTTCCTACTTCTAGGAAATTATCAGGCTTTGATCTCTTCCAGAATTGAAAGATAATCGGCGCGATTATTCACAAAGTCTTTACCTGAAATATCTATAATCTGCACCTTCATATTGGTTTGGGTCTTTATAAAATTCAGGTAACTTTTATTGATTTCCACTAAATAATCGGGCTGAATATTTTGCTCGTAATCACGACCGCGAGCCTTGATATTTTCCAGCAATCGATCTGTATTTTGGTAGAGATAAATGTAAAGATCTGGCTTTACCAATTCCTTGTACATTAAATGAAAAAGCTTGTGATATAAGGCATATTCATCTTCGTGTAGCGTGATTTTAGCAAAAATAAGCGACTTAAAAACATCGTAGTCTGAGATCACAAAATCTTTAAAAAGATCATATTGCGCAAGATCGTCTGATAACTGTTGGTAGCGATCGGCCAAAAAAGACATTTCTAACGGAAAAGCATATCGCTCTTTGTTCTCATAGAATTTTGGTAAAAACGGGTTGTCTTTAAACCTTTCTAAAATAAGTTTCGCGTTAAAATCTTCGGAAACCATCGTTGAAAAGCTCGTTTTCCCGGCTCCAATATTTCCTTCAACCGCGATATAATTCAGTTTATTTAAATTGAATGCTTTCTTAGGAATTTCCAACTTTTCAAGAATTGCTTTTATCTCGGAATTATCTTCCACCTGCTTCAGCAATTTTTCAATAGAAACTTTAAAAACGGGATGATTTTCCTTAGCGGCGATATCGGCCAACGGTAACAACACGAATTTTCGATTTTGCATTGCAGGATGCGGCACTATCAAATCTGAGGTTTCTAAAACTTCATCTTCAAAAAGAAGAATATCCAGATCAAGGCTTCGGTTTTGGTAATTTTTAGCATCAGAGCGTACTCGCCCGGCATCAGCTTCGATCTTTAATAATTTCCGAAGAATTTCTTCCGCAGAAAATCTCGTAGAAACGGCAATACAGGCATTTAAAAAAGCATTACCCTCAAAACCCCAGGCCGGTGTTTCGTAAACCTGCGATACCTGTTGCACCTCGCCAATTTCTAAGTATATTTTATGCAATGCATTTTGCAGAAGCTCAAAGCGGTTACCCACATTGCTTCCCAGGGCTATATGTACTATTTTTGGGGAATTCAAACTAACTGAAGAAAATTATTAAAGCTTATCCTGTAAATTTCACAGCAAATTAAGTAAAACAAAATCACATACCCCTAATTTTGTAGGAAGACTTAAAAAATAAATTTGGCTAAACTTTTACTGAAAGACAAACTCGCGGCACAGCGCGTATATTTAATATTGGCCGGGCTTTTTATCGCCTCCCTGGTGGTTTCGAACCTAATATTTCAGAAATTCTTTAGCTGGGATTTTTTTGGACTCTATACGTTTGAAATTTCTGTGGGAATTTTACCGTATCCGGTTACTTTTTTGATCACCGATATTATAAGCGAGATCTACGGTAAGAAAAAAGCCAACCAGGTAGTAACTACTGGGATTTTTGCATCGTTCTTTTCTTTGTTGATAATTTACACCGCAGATGCAGTACCGGCTACTGAATGGTCGCCAATTGGTGACGAATTATTTACCAGGGTTTTTGGTGCCACCACCATTGCAGTTTTCGCCTCTATGGTTGCCTATTTATTGGCGCAGTATATAGATATTCAATTATTCCATTTTTGGAAAAGATTGACCAAAGGAAAACATTTATGGCTACGGAATAACTTTTCTACCTTTCTCTCGCAGTTTGTAGATACGTTTTCGGTCTTGTTTTTGCTCTGTAGTTTTAATAAAATTGAATGGGACTTATTTGGCGGACTTTTACTTAGCGGATTTTTGTTTAAAGTAATCGTTGCCGCCTTAGATACGCCCCTGCTCTACGCTTCGGTTTTTGCTTTTAGAAAGCGATTTAATCTGAAGCAGGGCGAAGAACTTGAATATGAATAAATAGAATAAAAATGAAACCAGCATGCTGCTGGACCCAAAAATTAGTAATACACAGGATGAAATTTAAAGCTTGTGTTTAATCTAAAATTGGAATAAAAATTTTTAAGAAATGAAAAAAGCATTAAAAATAATTGGAATTGTATTGCTGGTAATTGTAGTAATACTGGTTGCCGCACCATTTTTATTTGAATCACAAATAAAGGATTATGTGCGAAAAACCGCCAATGAGAGTGTAGATGCGCAAGTTGAATTTAGCGATATAAGCCTTAGCTTTTTTAGAAGTTTTCCACAAGCTACGGTGGTAATTGAGAATTTTAGCGTGATCAATAATGAACCTTTTAAAGGCGACACACTCGCCATTGGGGAGGAAGCTCAACTGGAAATGTCTATTAAAGAATTGTTTAAAGGAGCCGATGAGCCAAAAATTTTAGACAATATAAAAGTTAGCAATACTTATCTTAATATTAAGGTAGACTCTCTTGACAATGCCAATTACGATATCGCAATTGAAGATACCACTGCGACAGCTAAAGATTCGGCTTCAACCGGATTCAGTTTCGATTTAAAACATTACGAGATCAATAATTCCCGGGTGAAATATCTGGATGAAGGACAAAAATTATTGTTAGATGTAGAAGAGCTTCATCACGAAGGAACCGGAGATTTTTCTTTAGCAGAAAGCGAACTGGACACCAAATCTAATGCGCTAGTTTCTCTAGATTATGATGGTACCAACTATCTGAACAGAAACAAGGTTTCTCTTGATGCCGTGATCCAGATGGATTTGGAAAATATGCGCTATACCTTCCTTGAGAACGAAGCAATGATCAATCAGTTGCCCTTAACTTTTGAAGGATTTGTGCAGGTAAATGAAGATAATAACGAGATAGATTTAAGTTTCCAAACGCCTTCTTCAGACTTCAAAAACTTTCTAGCGGTAATTCCTGCGACCTATGCAAAAAACATTGAAAATGTAGAAACTAGCGGAGATTTCGTTGTTAACGGGAAAATACAGGGAATTGTAGACGAGCCTTACATTCCTAAAATGGATATTAAAGTGAGTTCTGATAATGCTTCCTTTAAATATCCAGATCTACCAAAAAGTGTTCAGGACATCAACATAGACCTCCAGATATTAAACGAAACCGGGATACTAGAGGATACTTACCTCACTTTTGACAATGTAACCTTTAGAATAGACCAGGATAAATTTGCCACCAACGGAAGCATAAAAAACCTAATGGGAAATATGCTAGTTGATATGGCGCTGCAGGGAACTTTAAACTTAGCAAACCTGGACCAGGCTTATCCGTTAGATCTTGAACAGGATCTAAACGGAATTTTAACTGCCGATGTTACTACACAATTTGATATGAATTCTATTGAAAAAGAACAATATCAAAATGTGAAAAGTAACGGTACAGCGAGTATTAAGAACTTCAGTTATAAATCTCCAGAAATTCCTAACGAGGTAAAGATCGCTAATGCGAGATTGAATTTCAATCAGGGTAATGTTCGTGTACCTGAATTAAAACTTACTACCGGGCAAACCGATATTACGGCTTCGGGAAATATTGAAAACCTGATAGGTTTTTTGTTTACTGATCAAAAACTAAAGGGAAGTTTCAATGTAGACTCTAATGTCTTTGCTATCAATGATTTTATGATCGCTGAAACCGGAACTGGAGAAACCACAAGCCAAAGTTCTACACCAAGTACAAGCGAGGCGGTTAAAATACCTTCATTTTTAGATACTGAACTAGCTTTTAATGTAAACACCGTAATCTATGATAACCTGGAGCTTAAAAATGCCAAAGGAACTATTATTTTAAAGGATGAAACAGCCACTCTACAAAATATCACTACCGATATCTTTGGCGGAAATATCAATCTGGCAGGAAATGTTTCTACTAAAGGAAGCACTCCAACTTTTGAGATGGATTTGGCACTGAATTCTCTAAAAATAGCCGAATCTTTTACCAGTTTAGAAATGTTGCAGGCATTAGCACCGGTAGCTAAAGCACTAGAAGGTAAATTACAAACCAATCTTCAGTTAACAGGAAATCTAAACGAAGATCTCACACCGCAATTATCAACTCTTGCCGGTAACGCGCTAGCAGAAATTCTGACTGCAGATATAGACCCGGAGAAACTACCATTACTTTCAAGTCTTGACCAGCAATTGAATTTTATAGACTTAAACGATATTGATCTTGATAAACTAAAAACTCGCTTAACCTTTAAAAATGGAATGGTACAAATTGAACCCTTTAACTTTAATGTAAAAGGGGTAGATGTTCAGGTTTCCGGTAGCCACGGATTTGACATGAATATGGATTACACTTTAAATTTAGATGTGCCAGCTAAAATGTTAGGTAGCCAGGTAGGCAGTGCGCTAAGCCAATTAAGCGGTGACGAACTGCAAAATATGACGGTGGCATTGCCAATAGGTTTGCAGGGTACTTTCCAAAATCCGCAGGTGAATGTAAATATGCAGCAAGCGGTAACTAATCTTACTCAAAGAATAGTTGCAAAGCAAAAAGACAAGCTTAAAGAACGTGGGCAGGATGCAATTAGAGATATCATTAATAAGCAAACCGGTGGAAATCAAAAACCACAAAATGATACCATCACTTCTCAGGATTCTACGCAAACCCAAACTCCTAAAACCGAAGAAAAACATAGAAGCCAGGAAGAGCAAGTTAAAGATGCAGCCAAAGATATTTTAGGAGGTATTTTGGGAAAAAGTAAGAAGAAAAAAGATACTACCAGCAACTAAAATAAAACCCTAACAGTTTCCAAAAAAAATACTGGAAACTGTTAGGGTTTATAATTTCTCGCAATTGCGAGGAGACTATAATCAACGCGGCAATCTGTAAATTAAAGCTAACCGACGTATAGATTACTTCTCCCGATAAAAATCGGGATCGTAATGAAGTATAAAATTCTAAATAATTCTATTTCACTCCCAATTCTACTACAAAACCTTCGTGAGCACGAACGTTGAAAACAGTGCCATCTTCAAAAATTAAATACTGGCCTTTAATTCCTTTTAAAACTCCTTCGTAGAATGGGTTTTTACCAAGGTTAAGGGTTTTTATTTTCTTCGGAAACTCCAAAACAGGGAATTCTATTTCTAATTCTTTTCTATCGCCCAGGTAATATTCTTTCGCTTCGTCGGGAATAAACTCTTTAAGCTTATCTCTTTCATCTGCTAGATTAAGATCCAAAACCTCGTTGGTCAACATTTTTCGCCAATTGGTTTTATCTGAAACGTGATCTTTTAGTGCAACTTCCGTTATTCCTGCTAAATACCGGTTAGGCACCTCAACTATTTCAATAGCTTCGTGCGCTCCCTGGTCTATCCACCGTGTAGGAATTTGTGTTTTTCGGGTTACCCCAACTTTTACATTACTGGAATTCGCCAAATAAACTACGTGTGGCTGTAATTGTGCTTGTTTTTCAAAATCAAGGTCGCGATCTTCTTCATCTAAGTGAGCTTTACTTAGTTCTGGTTTCATAATCCAATCTCCGGCTTGAGGAATAGAAGTAAAACAATCGTAACAATAACCCTGGCGGAATATTTTCTTTTGTAGTCCGCAGTTCAAACATTGAAAACGAAGAAAATTAAGGCTTATTTTTTTACCGAGAATTTGATTCATATTTATAAAATCATCCTCAAAAATCATATAATACTGAACTTTATCGGTGATCTCGGTTCTCATTTTCCTAAACACTCCTTCGTATCTCATCTTTTTTTCTCTATTTTTAACCGAAGTTGATTTGCAAGCTTCGAAGTTTAAATTATTTTTATCCAGCCAACCAGCTGAAGCATTGTCAGCGTATAAAGATATAAAGAATAATGCCAATTCCATTAGTAAACTCCGTGGCCTCCTGGTTCCTCAAAAAGCGAATTCACCAAATGGAGTTGTTTATAAAGTATCCTCACGAGGTTCAGCATGAGTTGCTTAGAAACTTGCTTTCCAAAGCTAAAAACACTGAAATTGGCAAGAAATATAATTTTTCAGAAATTAAAAATCACAGTCAGTTTTCGAGCAGGGTTCCTATTCAAAAATATGAGGATTACGAAGCTTGTATTGAACGCAGCCGGCAGGGAGAAACCAATATTTTTTGGCCAACGCCTATAAAATGGTTTGCAAAATCTAGCGGAACCACCAGTGCAAAAAGTAAATTTATCCCGGTAAGTGAAGACTCCCTTGAGGATTGCCACTATAATGCAGGGAAAGACCTGTTATGCATGTATTTGAATAATAATCCGCAATCACAACTTTTTACCGGAAAGAGCTTAAGACTGGGCGGAAGTAAGGAAATTTATAAAAATAACGGCACTGCTTACGGTGATCTTTCAGCGATCTTAATTGCGAACATGCCTTTTTGGGCAGAGTTTAGTAGCACGCCAAGCAACGAGGTTTCCCTAATGAACGATTGGGAAGTAAAAATGCAGGCGATCGTCAACGAAACTATTAAAGAAAATGTAACCAGCCTGGCCGGTGTTCCCAGTTGGATGCTTGTTCTCCTCAATAATATTTTAGAAACCAGCGGAAAAGAAAACCTGTTTGAGGTATGGCCAAACCTGGAAGTTTATTTTCACGGCGGGGTAAGTTTTGATCCTTACGCGCCGCAATATCAAAAGATTTTACCCAAAGAAGATTTCAGGTTTTACGAGATCTATAATGCTTCGGAAGGATTTTTCGCCTGCCAGGATCAAAATGATTCCAAAGAACTTTTACTAATGCTGGATTACGGAATTTACTACGAGTTTATTCCTATGGATAGCTACGGAAGTGAACAAGAAAAAGCAATTCCCCTGGCTGAAGTTGAAACCGGGAAAAATTATGCGGTGGTAATTACCACAAACGCTGGACTTTGGCGCTATAAAATAGGCGACACCGTTAAGTTTACCTCTACGAGTCCTTACCGTATAAAAGTTACCGGGAGAACAAAACATCACATAAACGCATTTGGAGAAGAATTAATTATTGAAAATGCTGAAGAAGCTTTAAAAAAGACTTCCCTGGTAACTAATTGTGAAATTGTGGATTATACCGCAGCACCTATTTTTATGGAAGGAAAAGAAAAAGGCGCGCACGAATGGATTATAGAATTTAAAAATCCGCCGAAGGATTTTGAGAAATTCAGGTATGAACTCGATTTGGCTTTACAACAGGTAAATAGTGATTATGAAGCCAAACGTTATAATAATATGACGCTAAATATGCCGAAAATTCACCAGGCAAGAGAGAAGCTTTTTTACGACTGGCTTAAGAAAAATGATAAACTTGGCGGACAACATAAAATCCCCAGACTATCTAACTCCCGGAATTATGTGGAAGAATTGCTTGGAATGAATTCCTAAGCAAAGTAAAATCACAAAATATATAGATTGCCATGTGGGCTATCGCCTTCTCCCAATGACGAAAATAACCTCACAAGTCCTGAAAACTTGTGAGGTTTATAATTTGCATTACAATGTCTTAGAAACTTTATCTACAGTTTCAATGGTCTTATCTAAATCATCATAAGAAAGCGCATCGCTTATAAACCAAGTTTCATAGGCGCTTGGTGCGATATAAATTCCATTTTCCAGCATTCCGTGGAAGAATTTATTGAACGTTCCAAGATTTGCAGAAGTTGCCGCGGAAGCGAAATCGGTTACGGGTTCTTTTCCAAAGTGAACCGAGATCATAGAGCCTACTCTATTTATAGTGAAATCAATATTGTTTTGAGTCAGCACTTTTTCCATTCCTTCGTGAAGGTATGCAGTCTTTTTATCTATGCTTTCAAAAATCTCTCTTTTGCTATCCAGTTCAGTAAGCATGGCCAAACCTGCAGCCATCGCCAGCGGATTTCCACTCAGGGTTCCGGCCTGATAAACCGGCCCAACCGGCGCCAGGTAATCCATAATTTCATTCCTGGCTGCAAAAGCTCCAACCGGCAGGCCACCACCAATCACTTTTCCGAAGCAAGTAATATCGGCATTCACTCCCATTCTTTCCTGCACTCCTCCCGGCGCAAGTCTAAATCCGGTCATTACCTCATCAAAAACAAGTAGAATCCCTGTTTCATCACAGATCTTTCTTAATCCCTCCAGGAAACCTTTAGCAGGCGGGATACATCCCATATTTCCGGCGACAGGCTCAAGAATAATACAGGAAATCTCATCCTTATTCGCTTCTACCAGCTCCTTTACATTATCAAGATCGTTGTATTTAGCAAGCAAGGTATCTTTTGCGGTTCCCTGTGTAACCCCGGGACTGTTTGGTGTACCAAAAGTAACCGCACCACTACCGGCCTGGATTAGAAAAGAATCGCTATGCCCGTGATAACACCCGGCAAATTTTATGATCTTTTCTTTCCCGGTAAATCCGCGGGCTAGCCTTACTGCACTCATCGTTGCTTCGGTACCAGAATTTACCATTCTTATCTTATCGATATTCGGTACCATTTTTATCGCCAATTCAGCGATTTTGGTTTCAATTTCGGTAGGAGTTCCAAACGATGTCCCTTTTTTTGCGATATCAATTACCGCATCAATTACCGGTTTATGGGCGTGACCTAAAATTAACGGCCCCCACGAATTTATATAGTCTATTAATTTATTTCCGTCTTCATCATATAAATAAGGTCCTTCGGCTTTCTTTATAAAAATGGGATCACCTCCCACTGCTTTAAATGCTCTTACCGGGGAATTCACTCCGCCAGGAATTACTTTTTGTGCCGAAGCGAACAATTCGCTACTTCTCTTATAGATCATATTTTTTTATTCTGGAGAGATTATTACCAAAGTTTGCCCAACTGCTATATTGGTATCTCTTAAATTATTAAATCGCTGTAAATCTTCTACAGTTGTGTTGTGTTTTTTGGCAATAGCATATAAGGTATCTCCTTTTTTAACCCTATAAGTAACCGATTCCGGCTCTTCGGGAGTGTAAGTGTAACTAGGAGATGGTCTTTTAAGTACATCTGCATCAAATTGATAAAGCTTGTACCTTTCTATTAAACCAATTAATTTATCTGGGTAACGCCTGTCTGTAGCATAACCTGCTTTTCTTAAACCTCTTGCCCATCCTTTATAATCATCTTTATCAAGATCAAAAAGTTCGGCATAACGTTTTCTTTCGGTTAGGAAAAGTGAATGGTCTCTGTATGAATAACGAGCATCTTTATATTTTCTAAAACACTCACCACGGGCATCATCATCGTGATAAACCCGAGCTCCCTGCCAGTCGTGACATTTTATTCCAAAGTGATTATTGGCTCGCATAGTAAGATCACCCTTTCCCCCGCCAGATTCTAATATTCCCTGTGCCAGGGTAACACTTGCAGGTATATTATAAAGTCGCATTTCTTCCATGGCCACTGCGGCAAAATCCCTGATATAATCTTCTACAGTATAAAGCCTTGGATTTACCGGTGGTAATTTTGGTGTCCCTTCTAGAGGTTTCACTCCTTCAATCTCTCTATTTCCCGAAGATTCAGTAATCACGCCTTCTCTATCTGAATCCTTTTTAGTGGTGATCACTTTTTTCTTGCTTCCGCAGGAAACCGCAAATAATGCGCAGAATATCAAAATAAAAAACCGGTTAAATTTCATCTTAGTAATTTATTAAGGGCAAATTTTTCTTTGTTAAAACGCTGTTCATTCCCGGGATTCCCTGTAAACCTCCTGTATGTATTGCCAGGATCTTACTTCCGGAAGGAAAATATCCGGTTTTTATAAGGTCAAAAATACCAAAAACTAATTTTCCCGTATATACCGGATCTAACTGAATTTGATATTTTTCTTTGAATTTATTAATAAAATTTATCAATTGCGAATCTACCTTAGCATAACCGCCAAAATGATACTTTAGTATTAATTCCCAATTATTCTTAAATGCGTAATTTTTAATTTCTTCGGAAAGAAAATCCCCTTTTAAAGCCGGAAAACCAAGTATTTTCTGATTTTTGGCAGAGGCATTTATCAAGCCCGAAAGTGTTCCTCCTGTTCCTACCGAAGCGGATATAAAGTCAAATTCTTTATCTTTCTCGCTTAAAATTTCTTCACAACCTTTTATCGCTAATTGGTTAGTGCCGCCTTCTGGAACTAAATAAAATTCATCGAATTCTTCATTAAGTCTCTGCTGAAACTCCAATGTTTCTTTTTGCCGATAGTCTTTTCTGGAAACAAAGCGGAAATGCATTCCGCAGGAATGAGCAAAATTTAAAGTTCTGTTTTGAGCCAAAGTTTTCTCGAGATTTTCTCCTAATTCTTCTCCCCTAATAATCCCTATAGTTTTTAAACCCGAAAGTTTTCCAGCCGCTGCAGTTGCAGCAATATGGTTAGAATAAGCACCGCCAAGAGTTAACAAGGTCTTCTTTTTGTGTTTTTGAGCTTCAAGAATATTGTATTTAAGCTTCCTAAATTTATTCCCGGAAACTTCTGGATGCAGTAAATCTTCCCGCTTTAAGTGAAGAGAAATTTCATTAGAAAATTCGGCTATAAATTGATTTTCCGAAGAAATTTCAGCATAAAAATTTAAAGGATTAGGCATAGCACAAAGGTCTTAATTCTGAGATTAACCACCTATATAAATTGCAAAAATGCCCAGAATTTACGTTCCTTTACATAATTCTCTTTCATTTCCTGGGTGTAGGCTTCCCGCTCAAAACTAATATTTTTGTAAGCTAAAAAACGGTCTTTATACTGAACTAAGCGCAGCAGATACTCCAATAAATACCAGATATAAAATGGGAGAATAAGCAATTCTATTTGTTGTCTAAGATGAATCTTTTCGTGATTAATAAAAGTTTCATCTTTCTTAAGTTCCGGGCTTTTTAAAATCACAAAAGGCCATAAACTCACCCCTTTAAAAGATTTCCCCAGGAGATATTTGTTAACGATTAGAATCACGTGTGGAAGTTAAGAAATTGTATTTTTGCTCTATGAGTTTTTTCAAAAAAAGAATTCCGTTAGAAGAAGGAGATTACTACACCACTCCCGAAGGTTATCGTTGTTTTACCGAGCAATATCACTTAAAACGTGGTTACTGCTGTGAGAGCGGTTGCCGGCATTGCCCTTATGGTTATGATAAAAAAACCGGCAAACAATCATAAATTATTGGTTTTAGTAAGCCTATATTTTATAGCAGAATCGCCCATAACTTTAGATTCGTCCTTAAAAACCTGTAACAGATAATTTTCACTTACCTGAAAATAAAGCTTTTGCTGTTCTCCTAAACTAATGGTATTCCCCTGCTTATTCCACTCAAATTTACCGGTTTCGTTAAGATTGTTTTCTTCAGCTTCTGTTCTTCCCAAATAATGTTGCGAGAGCACATAATCTAAATTTTTCTTTAACCTGATACTGGTTTCAATTCCTTCGCAATCTTCGCAAGGCAACACCCCTTCATAGACCCCGTCCCAATCCAAAGAATTTCGAGAATTATGAGCATTGCCTGGCTTAGTACTTATTTCTTCCGTAGAACTTTCTAACGAATTACTTTCTGCTGTTTTCTCCTGATCTTTACAGGAAATTAGACAAACAAGCGCGAGAAGAATTATAATAGATTTCATAATTTATTTCTTTAAAAGAGCGCTAAATTTATAGAAAATGAAATTTAAAACTCTTTAATTTAACATTTCTTCCTATTATTGAAACCTATTGCAAACAGAAAATCAATGGACTTTAAAGCGAAAATACTACAGGGAATTCCCAGTGAACTTCCACCTAAAAAAGAATACGATACTTCGGTAAATCACGCTCCTAAACGAAAGGCTATTCTAAACGCCGAAGAAAAACAATTAGCACTTCAAAATGCCCTGCGTTATTTTGAAGAAAAACATCACCAGGAATTGCTACCTGAATTTAAGGAGGAATTAGAGAAATACGGAAGAATTTATATGTATCGCCTGAAGCCAGACTATGATATGTATGCCCGCAATATTGAAGAATATCCTGGAAATAGCACGCAAGCAAAAGGAATCATGCTAATGATTCAAAACAACCTGGATCCTAAAGTAGCACAGCATCCCGATGAATTGATTACTTACGGTGGCAACGGGGCAGTTTTTCAAAACTGGGCACAATACCTGCTCACTATGCAATATTTAGCCGAAATGGAAAACGACCAGACTTTGGTAATGTATTCTGGCCATCCTATGGGCGTATTTCCTTCCCATGAAAATGCCCCAAGAGTAGTAGTTACTAACGGAATGATGATCCCAAATTATTCGAAACCCGATGACTGGGAAAAATTTAATGCCCTTGGTGTAACTCAATATGGTCAAATGACGGCTGGAAGTTATATGTACATTGGTCCGCAAGGAATTGTTCATGGTACCACGATCACAGTTTTAAACGCTGGAAGAAAAATATCAAAATCTGGAGAAGGTCTGGAAGGTAAATTATTCGTGACTTCCGGTCTTGGAGGAATGAGCGGCGCGCAACCTAAAGCCGGGAATATTGCAGGCTGCATTACCGTTTGTGCAGAGGTAAATCCCAAAGCAACCGAAACGCGCCATAGCCAGGGCTGGGTAGACGAAGTAATTTCTGATCTAGAGAAACTTGCTAAAAGAGTGCAGGAAGCCAAAGCTAAAAAGGAGATAGTTTCTATCGCTTTCCAGGGAAATATTGTAGATGTTTGGGAATATTTTGAAAAAGAGAATATTTATATCGATTTGGGAAGTGACCAGACTTCTTTACACAATCCCTGGGCCGGCGGTTATTACCCGGTAGGCTTGAGTTTAGAAGAAGCCAATACGATGATGGCTGAGGAACCTGAAAAATTCAAGAAAAAAGTACAGGAAAGTTTAAAAAGACAAACCGCGGCAATTAATAAACATACCGCTAAAGGCACCTATTTCTTCGATTATGGAAACGCTTTCTTATTAGAGGCTTCAAGGGCCGGAGCCGATATTCTTGCTGAAAACGGCAAAAATTTCAAATATCCAAGTTATGTGCAGGATATTATGGGACCTATGTGTTTTGATTATGGTTTTGGGCCTTTTAGGTGGGTTTGCGCTTCGGGAAAAGAAGACGATCTTGACAAAACCGATAAGATCGCGACTCAGGTTTTAGAAGAACTCAAAAAGAATTCCCCGGAGGAAATTCAGCAGCAAATGGCTGATAATATTCAGTGGATAAAGGGCGCAAGGGAAAATAAACTGGTAGTAGGATCTAAAGCCAGGATTCTCTATGCTGATGCCGAAGGCCGAATGAAAATTGCCAAAGCCTTTAATGATGCCATTGGAAATGGTGAAATAGGAACGGTTATTTTAGGGCGTGATCATCACGATGTTTCCGGCACAGACTCCCCTTACCGGGAAACTTCAAATATTTACGATGGTTCACAATTTACGGCTGATATGGCGATACAAAATGTAATTGGAGATAGCTTTAGAGGCGCCACCTGGGTTAGCATTCATAACGGCGGTGGAGTTGGCTGGGGAGAGGTAATTAACGGCGGATTTGGTATGATTCTTGAAGGAAATAAAGCATCGGAGGAGCGTTTAAAATCTATGCTTTTCTGGGATGTTAATAATGGAATTGCCCGCCGAAGCTGGGCCCGAAACAAAGAAGCGGTTTTCGCTGCAAAAAGGGCTATGCAAATGGAACCAAAACTAAAAGTAACTATCCCAAACCTGGTAGATCCGGCTCTTTTTGACACTAACACCTAAAATAATATTTTATGAAAGTCTTAAAAATTACACCGGTTCTCTTACTACTAGCTATCCTGGTAACGTCTTGCAGCAGCGTAAGAGTTGCTTCAGATTACGACAGGGAAGTTAACTTTAACCAATATGAAAGTTACGCGTTTTTTAAACCCGGAATAGATAAAGCTGAAATATCAGATCTAGATAAAAAACGAATCCTTAGAGCTATAGAAACAGAAATGCAACGTAAAGGTTTTACAAAATCTGAGGATCCAGATCTTTTAGTAAGCATTTTCACGAAAACCAATGAAAATATTAATATCTACCAGAACAATATGATGGGCTGGGGATACGGCTGGGGTTGGCACCCGTGGTATTGGGGTTCAGGCTTTAATACGGTAAACCGCACCAGCGAAGGCACGCTGTATATAGATCTAATAGATGCTGAAGGAAAAGAATTAGTATGGCAGGGAATGGGAACCGCTGCACTAGCTGAAAAAGTAGATAAGAAACAGGAAAGGATCAACGAAATTGTTTCTGAAATACTTGAAAAGTATCCGCCAGAAATAAAGAATTAACCCAACAAATTTTTCAACTAAAATGCTCCTCTTGCAGGAGCATTTTTATTTTTATACGGCTTTAGTTATCATTTTATGAATTTCAGCTTAATTTCTTATCTTTATATTGAATTTTAGTTAATCACAATTATGCTCGATAAAGTTGAATCTAATGCGATTTTAGACCGCTTGCCGGCCCATCTTCAGCAATATATAAAACCACAGAATTACGACGATTATTCCCCGGTAAACCACGCGGTTTGGCGCTATGTAATGCGTAAAAATGTAGATTATCTAAGCAAAGTTGCGCACGAGTCTTACCTTGATGGTTTAAAGCAAACCGGCATTTCTATAGATCACATTCCCAATATGTATGGGATGAACCGAATTTTAAAAGAAATTGGATGGGCTGCTGTAGCTGTAGACGGCTTTATACCACCGGCGGCTTTTATGGAATTCCAGGCTTTTAATGTATTAGTTATTGCCAGTGATATTCGCCAGCTCGAGCATATAGAATACACTCCTGCCCCAGATATTATTCACGAAGGTGCCGGCCACGCACCTATTATCGCTAATCCAGAATATGCAGAATATCTTAGACGCTTTGGCGAAATTGGCTGTAAAGCGATTTCCAGCGCTAAAGATTATGAGATGTACGAAGCCATAAGGCACCTTTCTATTATTAAAGAAGCTGAAGATACACCTCAGCAAGAAATTGAAGAAGCTGAAAAGAAAGTAGATTACCTGCAAAATAATATGGGGAAACCCAGTGAAATGGCCCAAATTAGAAATTTACACTGGTGGACCGTTGAGTATGGGTTGATAGGAAGCCTGGAAGATCCCAAAATATACGGCGCCGGTTTACTTTCTTCAATTGGAGAAAGCGCCTGGTGTATGACAGACAAAGTGAAGAAGATTCCATATTCTATTGAAGCTTGCAAACAGGAATTTGATATTACCAAACCCCAGCCTCAGCTTTATGTAACCCCAGATTTTGCCCATTTAAGTTCAGTTTTAGAAGAATTTGCTAATAAAATGGCTTTAAGAAAAGGCGGGTTAGAAGGAATTCAGAAATTGATAGATTCTAAAAATCTTGGGACTATAGAATTAAGTACCGGTTTACAGATCTCAGGAGACTTTTCAAAAGTTATTGAACACGATGGTAAACCAATTTATATTCAAACTTCAGGTAAAACTGCCCTTTCCCATCGGGAAAAAGAACTGGTAGGTCACGGTGTGAAAAATCATCCTGAGGGATTTGGCTCGCCAATTGGCTCTTTAAAAGGAATCAATTTAGCGATTGAAGATATGAGTCCGCGTGATCTTAGGGCTTACGATATCTATGAAGGTGAAAAGATTGAATTTGAATTTGAAGGTGGAATAAAAGTAAAAGGTGAGATCATTACCGGCACCAGGAATCTCCAGGGGAAAATAATAATTATTAGCCTAAAAGATTGCACGGTTAGTTATGGGGAAGAAATTTTATTCAAACCTGAATGGGGCAAATATGATATGGCAATAGGTAAAGAAGTTATTTCAGCATTTGCCGGCCCGGCAGATAATCTTTCTTTCGATCTAATTACCCACAAAACTTCAACTACTACAATAAAAAGTAAAAGTACGCCAGAACGGGAAGAACTTGCGTCTCTTTATGCTTCAGTTAGAAATATAAGAGAAGGAAAAAATGCCAAATTTTCATTAGACGCTGCTCTAGAACTTGTAAAAAAACATCACCCGCAAGACTGGTTGCTTTCCGTAGAAATATATGAGCTAGCAGTAGGAAAAGATGAAAAACTCGCTAAAGAAGCTCTCAGCAATTTAGAAGATGTAAAATTTCGAAGACCTGATATCTCACATTTAATTGATGGCGGAATAAGCCTTATAAACGGCCAATTGGTTAGTTAATATAGGAATGAAATTTAAAATTGCGAAAAAGAAAACTAGAGTTTTATTTTTTCAAATTCTTCGGAATCATTAAAATTCTGGTTGTTGTATTGTAGCGTCCAGCCCATGGAATTGGTAAGAATATAGATCTTTTGCAATTCGCTAATTAGTCTATTTTCAGCATTAGACTTGAGCGAAGAGGCTTCTACCTTTTCTCTAATAGATTTCTCTATGCGGCCTTTAATTTTATTATGATCTTCAGCATCAAACTGGTTTAAATAATCCTGGGTAACATCGTAATATTTTATCTCGGGATTTATCGTTATTTCCTCTTTTGGAATAGAGATAATGCGTACAATTTTATTTTCTTCATCAATTTCGGTTTCCAATTTACTTAAGTCGTAAGCCACCGTTGCCGTAGCATTTACAATGATAAGCGCTTTCTTTCTTGCCAAAAATATATCGAGATAAAACTTCTTTGAATTTTTATAAGAATAAACCTGGGAAAAAGTGCCTTCGGTAACCACAAGCTTACCTACATTTTTTATTTGTTGTTGTAGTAAAGCGGTACTTTCTTCTAATTTATCCTGTTCCTGGTTTCTATTTTCACAGTAACGCACTCCAAAAACAACCAGTAATACCAAAAAGGCTCCAATAAGGAAATTTCTCATTCTTCAATTTTTTCTAAAGGTACAAAGATTGTGAGTTTTGAGGTTTTTTGAAGAAAACACTGGCGTTATAAAATACTTATGGACGGCCCCACCCGTCCATAAGCTTTTAAAATTTCTAAAATCTACCCCAACAAATTTTAGAAAACGAATTAAGACATTTGTCAAAACCTTTGGGCTTTTCAGCCTTTCGTTTTCAACGACTTATATCTCGAATTCTAAAATAAAAATACAAAATATTTATATATAAAGTCAAGAGAAAAATTATATTAAAGATTTTTTACTCAAATTTAATCTAGAATTCCAAATGCGGATATTGCTTTTTGAGTGCTGAAATTTGAGATTTCAGCTTTTCTAAAAATCGCAAATGCGCTTCAGAATCGGGATTAAACGGGCGATGCGCTAATCCTTTTTGAATATTTTCTACTTCATTTAAAACCAAAAGAGAGGCTTCTGAAAACCAGGCTTCTTTAAATCTTTTCCAAATATAATTTATGGCTGTTTGGGAAGGATGTAACATATCTTCACCATAAAACCGATAATCACGAAGCTCGTCCATCATCAATTCATAAGATGGGAAATAAAGCCCCCTAACTCCCAAAGAGGAAATTGATTTTCTATTCTCCAATACATTATGAATTGCGGTAATTAAATGCGCTTTACTACGCTGATTTTCAACAAACCCGTCCTTGATATGCCGAACCGGAGAAACGGTAAAAATAACTACAGCATCAGAGTTTATTTGGTGTACAACCTCTACAATCTCATTTAAAGCTCGCTCAATTTCTTCTGTAGATTGTAATTCTTTCCTGAAAGATTTCTGAGGAACTTTATGACAGTTCGCTACGCTCTGTTCACTTTCCAAATGATAATAACTCCAGGCTGTACCTAATGTGATCACCAAATGTGAGCTTTGCTGAAGAAACTCACGAGCCTTTTGTAATGCTGAATTCAGGTTTTTGAGTAAACCCTCAGCATCGGGATTACTCAATGCAGAATGTGCATCAAAACAATGCCAGCGCTCTTGGTGCTGAAAAACATCCTTCTCGGCATACATCTTTTCTTCCTTAAGTTTTCGAAAAAACGTTGCAATGGCTAAAGGATGGAAAAGAATTCCGAAGGGATTCTGTAAAGTTTGCAGCTTATAGAAATCAAGTTTTTCACCTATATTTTCTACAAAACAGGAACCAATAAGAAAGATCTTAGATTCATAATCTATCTTGGGTTCAGTCTCTTTTATAGGTATTTTGGTCCTGAATTCCATAGCATTATATAAAAGCTGTCTAAAAAGATTTTAAAACGTCACCTTGAATTTATTTCAATATCTAACGCATTGGAAATCCAAAAATATGTTAGAAGCTGAAACTAGTTCAGAGTAATAAAAATAGACTTTTCAGCCAGCCTCGTGCTTTACTTTAGATAAGCCTGTGCTTCTTGCAGAGCCTCGGTAATCCCTTCCGGTTTTTTACCGCCGGCAGTTGCGAAAAACGGCTGGCCACCGCCACCGCCCTGAATATATTTACCCAGGTCTTTTACGATTTTCCCTGCGTGCAGGTCTTTTTCTTTTGCGAGTTCTTTAGAAATATAGCAGCTTAAAAGTGCTTTTCCATTTTGTTCGGTTCCGAATAATAAAAATAAGTTTTCAAATTCATCCCCTAATTGAAAAGCAAGGTCTTTTATTCCACCGGCATCAAGATCTACTTTCTTAGCCAGGAAATTCACTCCGTTTATTTCAGAAATTTCAGCCTTTAATTCGGTTTTCAGGTTTTTGGCTTTATCCTTTAGCAAAGCTTCCACCTGCTTTTTTAAAGTTGCATTTTCGTCCTGCAAGGTATTCACCGCTTTTACCGGATCTTTTGCATTCTTCAATTCGGCCTTTATTTGCTCCAAAACCTCATCCTGGTTAGCAAAATATTCTTTTACAGCTTCCCCGGTAATTGCTTCAATTCTTCTGATTCCAGAAGCAACAGCAGCTTCAGAAGTGATTTTAAAATGCCATATTTCTGAAGTATTCTTAACGTGGATTCCCCCGCAAAGCTCCATAGATTCTCCAAAACGAATAGCACGAACAGCATCTCCATATTTTTCACCAAAAAGCGCTAAAGCGCCCTGGTTCACAGCTTCCTTAAACGGAATACTTCGTTGCTCTTCTAAAGGCAAATGCTCGTTAATACGCTGATTTACCAGTTTTTCAACCTGCTCTAATTCCTCTTTATTTACTTTGCTGAAATGAGAAAAATCAAAACGCAAGTAATCACCTTTAACCAGAGAACCTTTTTGTTCTACGTGAGTTCCCAAAACTTCCCGAAGCGCCTGGTGCAATAAGTGCGTGGCGGTATGGTTAGCCGCAGTAGCCGCACGTTTTTTTGAGTTTACAACCGCCTTAAATCTATCTTTTGGATTCTTAGGCAGCGATTTAGCAAAATGAACAATTAAGTTATTTTCCTTTTTTGTATCGGTAATTTCTATTTTGTTGTTTTCACTATCTACAAGAAAACCTTTATCTCCAACCTGTCCACCACCTTCAGGGTAAAACGGAGTTTGAGCAAGCACAATTTGATATAAAGCGCCTTTTTTACTTTCTACTTTTCGGTATCGGGCAATTTGAGTTTCAGCTTCTAAATGATCGTAACCCACAAATGCTTCGGCACTTACCGGGTTTATTTCTTCCCAGTCGCCGGCAGTAACCTGAGTTGCCGCACGAGACCTGTCTTTTTGCTCCTTAAGTTGAGCTTCAAATTCTTTTTGATCAAGATCGAATCCGCGTTCGCGTAAAATTAGTGCAGTTAAATCTATAGGAAAACCAAAAGTATCGTAAAGCTCAAAAGCCTTTTTCCCTGAAACAGTTTTTCCTTTGGTTTCTGAAATTATATTTTCCAGCAAAATCAAGCCCTGATCCAAAGTTCTTAAGAAAGATTGTTCTTCTTCCCTAATCACATTTTCACATAAAGTTTTTTGAGACTTAAGTTCAGGAAATGCTTCACCCATTTGTTTGCTTAGCACTGCTACCAACTTATAAATAAAAGGCTCTTTGGTATCTAAAAACGTAAATCCGTAGCGAATGGCACGTCTTAAAATTCTTCTAATCACATAACCAGCACCGGTGTTTGAAGGCAATTGCCCATCGGCTATAGAAAAAGTTACCGCTCTTACGTGATCTGCAATTACCCGAATCGCGATATCGGTTTTTTCAGATTTTCCGTAAGGAGAATTGGTGATTTTTTCCAGTTCAGCAATTAGCGGCGTAAAAACATCGGTATCGTAATTAGATTGTTTTCCCTGTAACACCATACAAAGACGTTCAAAACCCATCCCGGTATCGATATGTTTTGCCGGAAGTTCAACTAAAGAACCATCGGCTTTACGGTTATACTGCATAAAAACCAGGTTCCAGATCTCTACTACCTGCGGGTGATCTGCATTTACCAGTTCTTTTCCGGGTTTTTTAGCTTTTTCAGCTTCAGAACGAATATCAATATGAATTTCAGAACAAGGTCCGCAAGGTCCCTGGTCTCCCATTTCCCAGAAATTATCTTTTTTATCACCGTAAACGATGCGATCTTCAGGAACAATTTTTTTCCAAAGTTCCAGGGCTTCGGTATCCAATCCTAATTTATCTTCTTTGCTTCCTTCAAAAACAGAAACATAAAGATTTTCAGGAGCAATTTTAAAAACCTCGGTAAGCAATTCCCAGGCCCAGTTTATGGCTTCTTCTTTAAAGTAATCCCCAAAGCTCCAATTCCCTAACATCTCGAACATCGTGTGATGGTAGGTATCCATTCCCACCTCTTCCAAATCGTTATGTTTTCCGCTTACGCGAAGGCATTTTTGGCTATCAGTAATACGGGAGCTGGAAGGCTCACTATTTCCTAAAAAATACTCCTTAAATTGAACCATCCCCGCATTGGTGAACATAAGTGTGGGATCGTCTTTTAGCACCATGGGCGCCGAAGGAACGATTTTATGAGATTTGGACTTAAAAAATTCTAAAAACTGGTTTCTTATTTCCTGAGATTTCATCTACTTAATCTAATCTAAAATTATTAATTGTGTTGGTGCTGAAACAATTTCCTATATTTGTTCGTTTACCAAACTAAACTTAGCACGGTAATTGCTTAGTATTGTTGGCAAAAATAGCATAAATTTGACTCATGTCGAAGGTTAAATATCATTACGATAGCGAGACGCAATCCTATAGAAAAATCGAGCGCCGAAAAGGCCGCCGTACAGGGATTGTATTGCTTAGTATCTTAGGATCTTTCCTGGCCGGTTTTATCTTACTGGTTATTTATTTGAACATTCCACAGATTGAAACCCCTAAAGAAAAAGCGCTAAAACGCGAACTTCAAAACATGGAGTTACAATATGGCTTACTCAATAAAAAAATGAGCCAGATACAAAATGTACTGGCAAATATTGAAGATAGAGACAATAATATTTACCGGGTTTATTTTGAAGCTAACCCTATTCCTGAGGAGCAAAGACTTGCTGGATTTGGTGGTATAAACCGCTATAAAGACCTGGAAGGATTTGATAATTCTAAACTGATTATTGAAACCAGCAAACGAATGGATATTCTTACCAAGCAGTTGGTGGTACAATCTAAATCGCTTGATGAAATTGCCAATTTGGCGAAAGAGAAAGAGAGTTTGTTATCTGCCGTTCCTGCGATACAACCTGTTAAAAATGAAGATCTAAGCAGGATTGCCTCTGGTTACGGTTGGAGAACCGATCCGTTTACCAAAGTAAGAAAATTTCATCACGGTATGGACTTTAGCGCTCCTCGTGGCACACCGGTTTATGCTACCGGAAATGGCCGCATTAAAAGGGCCGATAATAGATCTACCGGGTATGGAAATCATATAAGAATAGATCACGGGTATGGTTATACCAGCCTTTATGCCCATTTATATAAATACAATGTACGAGTTGGCCAGCGGGTACAGCGTGGTGATATTATAGGCTATGTAGGCAGCACGGGAAGATCTCAAGGCCCACATTTACACTATGAGATCTTTAAGGATGACAACCGAATTAACCCGATCAATTTTTACTATGGCCATCTTTCTCCCGAAGAGTTTGATAAGGTTCTGGAAAAAGCACAACAAGAAAACCAATCGCTGGATTAATGCACCTCAATTTACCAGATAAAAGATATTACGGAATTGGCGAAGTTGCTGAAGCCTTTAAGGTAAACACTTCCTTAATTCGTTTTTGGGAAAAGGAATTCGATGTAATTCAGCCAAAGAAAAACGCCAAGGGAAATCGCAAATTTACTCCAGAAGATATTAAGAATTTAGAGCTTATTTATCACCTGGTTAAAGAACGCGGATTCACCCTTGAAGGTGCAAAAACACATTTAAAAGAAGAAAAACACAAAACCCTTAGCAACTTCGAAATAATTCGTAAGTTGGAAGGAGTGAAAGCAAAACTAATCAATCTAAAAAATCAGTTGTAGAAATGAAAAAATGGTTAATCCCTGTAATAGTTATTGTAGTTCTGGGTATTATAGTTTACAGCCTTACGGCAGGAGTAAATAACACCGCAGTAGAATACGAAGAAAGCGTTTTAAAGAATTGGGCCGATGTTGAAAATGCCTATCAGCGTAGAAGTGATCTTATCCCTAATTTGGTTAGTACAGTAGAAGGTTCAGCCGATTTTGAGCGTGGAACGCTTACCGATGTTATTGAAGCTCGTGCTAAAGCTACTTCGGTTAACGTTGATGCCGGGAATTTAAATCAGGAGCAAATTCAGCAATTCCAGCAGGCTCAGGGCGGACTATCTTCTGCATTATCAAGACTTTTAGTCTCTGTTGAAAGATATCCCGATATAAAATCGAATCAAAACTTTCTCCAATTACAATCACAATTAGAAGGAACAGAAAACCGTATTAGTGTAGCTAGAAATCGCTATAATGAAGCGGTGAGACAGTACAATACTTATATTAGAAAATTCCCTAATAATATTTTTGCCGGAATGTTCGGATTTGAAAGAAAGGCGCCATTTGAAGCAGAAGAAGGTGCGGAAAACGCCCCTGATGTTGAATTTGATTTTTAAGAGAGATGAGCAAAGTTGAAGATTTTTTAAGCAAAAAAGACGAAGAGGAGATCATTGAAGCCATTAGGAAAGCAGAAAGCCACACCTCTGGCGAGGTGAGGGTACACCTGGAAAAAACTACCGGCGAAAAAGATATTTTTGATCGCGCGATGGAGGTTTTTCATATGCTAAAGATGGATAACACCAAGCATGATAACGGAGTGCTTATTTATGTTGCTGTAGAAGATCATAATTTTGTGATCTATGGTGATAAAGGTATTAATGATGTAGTTCCAGATGATTTTTGGGAAAGCACCAAAGATGCTATTGTAGAAAAATTTAAAAAAGGAGAATTCAAACAAGGCCTGGTAAACGGTATTTTAACCGCCGGCCAGCAGCTCAAAAAGCACTTCCCCTGGAGTGAAGACACACGAGACGAACTCTCCAACGAAATTTCAAAAGGATAAATGCCACAATTCACTAGAAGATTCAAATTACTATTTCTGTTTTTCCTCGTTTTTTCGGGGTTTATATATGCACAGCGCGATGTCCCACCCAAACCATCGGAGGAAACCAGTGTTTATGATGAAGCCGATATTTTAACTTCTTCGGAAGAAAAGCAGTTAGAACAGAAGTTGATCAACTATGCCGATACCACTTCAACCCAAATTGTAGTCGCGAGTATAAATTCCTTTCAAGGAGAAAATCAGAGTGATTATGCAGTTAAATGGGCCCACGAATGGGGAATTGGTCAAAGTGCTGAAGATAATGGCTTACTGGTTATTGTAGCTGAAGAAGATAAAAAGATTTGGATCACTAATGGTTATGGGCTTGAAGAGTATATGACTGATGCCCGTACCCGTCAAATAATTGAACAGGTAATTCTCCCTGAATTTAGAAACGGGAGCTATTACAATGGCCTTGATGCCGGAACTACCGCTATTTTCCAGGTATTATCAGGCACTTTTGAAGGCACACCACAATCCCGAAATTCAGAAAGAGGCTTTCCTCTCCAGGGAATTGTTATGCTTATAATTTTTGTGGTCATTATTATTTCATTTTTTAAACGACGTGGTGGCGGTGGCCGTAATGGTGGCCGAAGAAGCGCAGGAGATACTTTTCTTGACGCTATTATCTTAAGCTCTCTTGGACGTGGAACTTTTGGCGGAGGCAGCTCTGGTGGAGGCTTTGGCGGCGGAGGCGGCTTTGGGGGCGGTTTCGGCGGCGGCGGCTTCGGAGGAGGCGGTGCCGGTGGAAGCTGGTAAATTCAGTGCGCAGGTTTTAGTAGGCTGTGGGTAGTATTTTTAACTGAAAAATCTATATAAATAAAGACTGTTTGGGATGTTTTAGTTCCGTCAAGCTGAACTTGTTTCAGCTTCTAACTTGTTTAGATTACCAACAACTTAGATCCTGAAACAAGTTCAGGATGACGATTTAAACGAAATTCTCAAACAGTCTTTTCTATTTTCAGAGCTATGTTCTACCTTCTCCCTCTCTTATTATTAGGATCTTTTCCGCCAAACTTGCTGATTTTATAAGTAAAACTCAGCATAAAATATTGCTCTAAAACAAGCTCTTGTGTATCCTGGATAAAATCGTCTCCGGTAAACCTTCTGGTTGCAATATTTTGATCCAGCAAGTCGAAGACTTTAACTTTCAACGTTCCATTATCTCCAAGGATTTCATAGCCTAAACTGGCGTTCCATAAGTAGAAAGAATTCTGAAATCCTGGCGAAGCATTCCCGATAGACTGGTAGGCGATATCACTTCCTATCACAAATTTCTCTGGCCAGAAGGAGGTAAGCGCCAAAGAAATATTCTGATTCTTATAATTCTCTTCCCTGTTATTAAAACTGTATTCAGCATCTACAAATTCCACGCTATAAAAAGGCTCTAAAGTCACCAGATCTCTAAAATTATATTCTACACTTAAACTCGGGGTTAAGTTTAAACTTTTGGAGAAATAGCGTTGCTCGTTAGTGAAACCTATATTTTTATTGAAATTACCATAAATTCCACCTCTAATTTTTATAGAACTTTCGTTTTCCAGTTTAAAGGTTTTATCCATACTTCCACCACCAAAGTAATTATAAGCGCCGTCTACATTCGTGTAAGTAGTAGTTCTCACCAAATCCTCATCTACAGTACTACGAGTTACCACCTGGTCATTAGTGAAGTTCCCACCTAAATAAGCGTAAAAGCCTGAACGCGTTTTAAAATCGAAATTATTAAAGTTGATATAAAACCTATGTCTTAAAGCCGGTCTAAGATCTGGATTACCGGTAATAATGTTTAGCGGATTTATAGTATTGGTAACCGGCTGTAATTGCGTAAGCGAAGGTGTATCCCAGGAATTATTATAATTAAAATAAATAGATTTCCCCTGTGATAAACTATACCTAAAATAGGCATTGGCAAATACATTTTCGTAAGTATTATCTATACTGGTTTCCGTAAAAAGATCCCTGTTTTTTAATCGGAGACTTTGAAAACCTCCAGAAAAACTGGCTCTTAATTTTTCATCATTATAAACAAGACCTAAGCTTGGGCGATGTTCAAAAGATTCAGAAACAAAATCATTGCTTAATTCATCGTCAAGCAAAGTATAATCACCTTCCTCGTCTACATCATAAACCAGTCGCTCATTTCGACCGTCCTCCTTATCAAAATTATAGCTTACATCTAGCATTAATTTTTCAGTAATAGGAAAACGGGCACCTAGATCAATACCATAATTGTTATCCTTATTTTCTTCGGAAATTAACTGATCCTGAACATCGGTATTTACCAGTTCTCCTTCCTGGTTATAGATCTCCCTTTCTGAAAAGAAATTATCATCCTGAGAACGGGTATTATTTTCATTATTAAAACCAAGGCTGTAATAGCCTCCATTTTCACCGAATTTACGTGTAAAATTTAATCGGTTAGAAAAATTCACGCTATGTACTTCAGAATAATTATCGGTTAAAGCCGTGTTTATTGGTGTACCATCTTCTTCAACAGATTCTGTAAAAGACTGGTTAGAAGAGCGACCGCTGTTGGTATTAATATTTGGTCTAACCGAAATTCTGGTTAAAGTATCAGGCTGAATTTCAAAACCTAAACTAAAACGGTGATTGTTATTAAGTCTATTGCTACTGGATTCTGAATTGTTAAAGAACCTTCTATTGGGTAGAATATTTTCTCTTTGGGTTTTGGTTTCGGTGATATTATCGGCCCGGCTATAAAAATAATTAGAAGAAAGTTCGGTTTCCTGCGGCCATTCGTTTACTAAACTAAAGCCGGCATTATCAGATTTTGTAATCCCATTTCCAGAGCCGAAACTATTACCGTTTATACTAAAGTTCCCGCCACGACTCCTGGTTATGGAATAGGCATTACGGCCCATAGCATCGTAGACTTCATCAAATGAAAATCCGGAGGAATTAATGTTGTTTGAACTCGCTAAAAGACTAACACGGAAATCATTTTTAAAATAATTTCCAATTCCGCTCAATTCATAACGATCATCGGTTCCGCCGCCGGCAGTAAGCCTCGAGAAAAATCCGCGGTTTTTATCTTCATCTATGGTGATATTGATCGTCTTATTTTCAGCATCACCTTCTTTTCCGGTAAATTCTTCAGATTTGGTTTTACTATCTACCACCTGGAGTTTATTAATTAACTCCTTTGGGAGGTTTTTAGTAGCAATTTTAGGATCATCACCAAAGAATTCTTTTCCGTTTACTTTAATTTGAGAAACCGGGGTACCGTTTACCGTTATGCTCCCGTCGGTAGCTACTTCTACCCCGGGAAGTTCTTCTAGTAATTCTTCCAGGTTCGCATCTTTACGCGTTTTAAAAGAAGCCGCATTAAATTCAAGGGTATCTTTTTTTATCGTTACCGGAGCTCGAGAAGAAGTAATGGTTATTTCATCTAAAGCATTATCGGCCACCTGCATTTTTATCGTACCTAAATTGAGTTTTTCATCAATTTCTAATTTCTGGCTATAGGTTTTAAATCCGGTATAGGAGATAAGTAAATTAGCTACTTCAAGGCCGCCATTACCGGCAAGTTGGAATGCCCCGGAATTATCTGAAATAGTATAAGTAACCAAACTACTGTCTGCAGGTTTTTCCAGGTAAACCGTGGCTGATTCAAGCGGTTCCCCCTGCGGGCCCGTTACTTTACCATTTATTTCAAAATTTTGGGCAGTTAAATTTCCTGCCAGGAAAAGCAAGGCAAGACTAAGTAAAATTCTCATTTAGAGTATAGGTGTTAAACGTTGAATAAATCAAGACAAAGAAATGCCTTACTAACTATATTGGTAGTTAGACTCTCGATTTGTTACAAAGTTTAACAAGAAACTTATTTTTTCCTGAAATATACTGAAATTGGTACTCCGGTTAAGTCAAATTCCTTTCTTAACCTATTCTCTATAAATCGTTTGTATGGATCTCTAACGTACTGCGGAAGATTACAGAAAAACGCAAATTGCGGCTGTGGTGTAGGTAATTGCGTGCAAAACTTGATTTTCAAATATTTCCCTTTATAGGCCGGCGGCGGATTCTGCTCTATTATTGGAAGCATTATATCGTTAAGCTCCCGGGTTTTAATTTTTTTACTACGATTTTCAAAAACAGTAACTGCGGTTTCAATAGCTTTAAAAATACGTTGCTTGGTTAATACAGACATAAAAACAATTGGCACATCGGTAAAAGGCTCAATTTCACGTCTTATCATTGCTTCATAATCGCGCATGCTATTGGTCTCTTTATTTTCAACCAAATCCCATTTATTAACCAGGATCACGATTCCTTTTCGGTTTCTTTGCGCCAGCCAGAAAATATTCTGCACCTGCCCATCAAATCCTCGAGTAGCATCTAAGATCAACAGGCAAACATCACAGTTTTCTATGGCACGCACCGAACGCATTACCGAGTAAAATTCGAGGTCTTCTTTAACCTTCGATTTTCTTCTAATCCCGGCAGTGTCTACAAGGTTAAATTCAAATCCGAATCTGTTATACTTGGTATCCATAGCATCGCGGGTAGTTCCTGCAATGTCTGTTACAATATAACGTTCTTCGCCTATTAAAGCATTTATAAAAGAAGATTTGCCCGCATTAGGACGACCTACTACGGCAAATCTTGGCAATTCTGTTTCTTCTACGGCTTCATTGACCGGCAGGGCTTCAATTAGAGCATCTAGCAAATCTCCTGTCCCACTACCATTTGTACTGGCAATAGGAAAGTATTCGCCAAGACCTAAAGAATAAAATTCTACTGCATTCTCCAGCCTTTTATTATTATCTACCTTATTTACCGCTAAAAGCACAGGCTTATCTATTTTTCTAAGCAGTTGTGCAACATCCTCGTCCATTGGAGTCACGCCACTTTCAACATCTACCATAAAAATAATAGCATCGGCTTCATCTATGGCAAGTTCTACCTGCTTGTCTATTTCGGCTTCAAAAACATCGTCGCTTCCAACTACATAACCACCCGTATCTATAAGGGAGAAATTACGACCATTCCAATCAGATTTTCCATAATGACGGTCGCGGGTAACCCCACTAACCGAATCTACAATCGCCTCACGGCGTTGAATTAATCTATTGAAAAAGGTAGATTTCCCAACGTTTGGCCTTCCTACAATGGCTACAATATTGCCCATAATATTATTCTTTAATCCCTCATTGAGGTTTTAATCCCTAAATTTATTCAGAGAATTTAATTGTTTGCAAAATTAGTGTAAAAATTCGGGTTTACCCGAAACTTAGAAAACGGAAGTTTCCAGGGCAGGAAATTGAAGATTTTTGAATTGAATTTCCTGTAATAAACTTTAAAATTTTAATTCAGAAATTATTCATTATATCCAAAACGCTTCAATTGGCGCTGGTCGCTTCTCCAGTTTTTATTCACTTTTACATAAAGTTCTAAATGAACCTGTTTTCCGAAGAATTTTTCAAGGTCTTTCCTGGCTTCTACCCCAACCCTTTTCAAAGCCGCACCTTTATGTCCTATAATAATACCTTTTTGAGTCTCACGTTCTACCATGATCACGCTTCGCATTCTAATAATTTGCTCTTCTTCAAAAAATTCCTGGGTATCAATTTCTACGGCGTAAGGAATTTCCTTTTTGTAATGCATTAAGATCTTTTCGCGAATAATCTCATTTACAAAGAAACGTTCAGGTTTATCGGTAAGCGTATCTTTTGGATAAAACGCGGGAGATTCTGGAAGTAGTTCTATAATTCGGTTAAAAACTTCGGCGACATTAAAACCTTCCAAAGCAGAAATCGGAAAAATTTCAGCATTAGGCACTTTCTCAGTCCACATCTGCACCTGACTCTCCAATTCTTCCTGGTTAGATTTATCAATTTTATTCAGTAGTAAAATAACGGGGATGTCGGTTCCAATTATTTTGTTGAAAAAGGCTTCATCTTTAAGTTCCTTTTCACCAATTTCCACCATATATACCAACACATCGGCATCCTCAAAAGCAGATTTAACGAAACCCATCATAGATTCCTGCAACTCGTACGCCGGTTTTATAATTCCCGGGGTATCACTAAGAAGCATCTGGAAATCTTCACCATTTACAATTCCAAGAATACGGTGGCGGGTAGTTTGCGCTTTAGAGGTGATTATAGACAACTTTTCGCCTACAAAAGCATTCATTAAAGTAGATTTCCCAACATTAGGGTTTCCAATAATATTTACAAATCCTGCTTTATGTGCCATGCTAATAAATTTTATGCAAAGGTAAGAGGATTAGCTAACAGTTATCTTCTTTTACTTTGAATTTATTTCTGAAATTATATTTGTTGTAATTCTACTGCAAAATTAATTATTAATTTGATAATCAGGCACGTTCATATTGTCAAAGCATTAAAAATTACCACTTAAGTTACGCTAAACTTTTCTATTAAAAATAATTGGCTAATTTTGCCGGCTCTTATGAAGCAAAGAAGAAACATATATTGGTCTCCACTTACTCCGCCCTAGGTAGTTAAGATTTCATCTCTATTATATTCCGAAATTTATTTTCTGCGGAAAAAATTCCGCGTTCCAATATCTATTAAAATTATATTCTGATGCAAAAAATCTTCAACCTGTTTGATTTTTCACAAAAAGTTGATTATAAAAACGAAGTCCTTGCAGGACTTACCGTAGCGATGACAATGATTCCAGAATCATTATCTTTTGCTATTCTAGCAGGTTTTCCTCCTCTAGTAGGTTTGTATGCTGCCTTTATTATGGGGATTATTACCGCCGTACTTGGGGGACGTCCAGGCATGGTTTCTGGCGGTGCCGGTGCTACCGTAGTGGTTTTAATCGCTTTAATGAATTCTCATGGATTAGAATATGTTTTTGCGGCCGTGGCCATGGCTGGAATTATTCAAATTGCAGTTGGGGTCTTTAAACTGGGTAAATTTATACGGCTAGTACCGCAACCTGTAATGTTCGGATTTGTAAATGGTTTGGCAGTAATCATTTTCACTGCCCAATTAGAACAATTTAAAGAGATAATTAATGGCCAGGTACAATGGTTAAGCGGAGATGCCTTGTTAATCATGACGGTACTGGTAGCGTTAACTATTGGTATTATTCTTATTCTTCCCAAAATAACCAAAACAGTACCACCATCTTTAGTAGCCATATTGGTTGTTTTCGCTATTGTTTATTTCTTCGGAATTGAAACCAGACAGGTAAAAGATATTGCTTCCGTTAGTGGTAGCTTGCCGCCTTTCCATATTCCACAGGTACCCTTTACCTGGGAAATGCTACAGGTAATTTTTCCATATGGACTAATAATGGCTGCAGTAGGTTTAACTGAAGGTCTATTAACCTTAAATCTCGTTGATGAAATTACCGGGACACGTGGTCGCAGTAATAAAGAGTGTGTAGCCCAAGGAACCGCAAACATTGCCAACGGCTTCTTTTACGGAATGGGTGGCTGCCCAATGTTAGCACAAACACTGGTAAATTTATCTTCTGGATCTCGCGCACGGCTTTCTGGGATTATAGCCGCGTTTACCATTTTAGCAATAATTCTCGTTGGAGCACCGGTAATCGAATTATTACCAATGGCTGCATTAACCGGTGTTATGATCATGGTAGCGGTTGGTACTTTCGAGTGGACTAGTTTCAGAACCTTTCGCAGGATGCCAAAATCCGATGTTTTGGTTATGGTTCTTGTTACGCTGGTAACTATTCTACTACATAACCTTGCATTGGCTGTACTTATAGGGGTAATCATTTCAGCATTAGTATTTGCCTGGGACAATGCTAAACGTATTCGTGCCAGAAAACGCATAGATGAAGAAGGTATAAAGCATTACGAGATTTATGGGCCACTTTTCTTCGGATCTGTACAGGCTTTTAATGATAAATTCGATGTTTTAAACGATCCTGAAGAAGTAATCATAGATTTCTCTGAAAGTCGCGTGGTAGATATGTCTGGAATTGAAGCCTTAAATAAGCTTACCGAAAGGTATCACAAAGAAGGTAAAAAACTTCATTTAAGATATTTAAGTGAAGATTGCAGAAGATTATTGAGTAATGCTGATGCAATTATTGAAGTAAATATTCTTGAAGATCCAACCTACAAACTTGCTGTAGATAAAACTTAAGTTTCTTAACTTTATACTTCAACCAAAAATTCACACGATGTCTATAATTGCTGAAGGAGAAAAGGAGTTTGAAGAAATAACTTCCGTACAAAATAAGGCCATGCGCCTTAACCTTAACGAGAATATTTACGGAACCTTTGCTGAAATTGGCGCCGGGCAGGAAACCGTGCGTCATTTTTTTAGAGCTGGGAATGCTTCGGGAACGGTTGCTAAAACTTTAAGCGCTTACGATAAGGATTTTAGCGACGCTATTTATGGCATTGAAGACGATGGGCGCTATGTTACCGAGCAGCGCTTAACCAGTATGATGCGTTACGAAACGGGACTTATAGAAGAGCGAATTTCCCGACTAAAACATCCAAATAAACTATTTTTTAGTTACGCGAATACCGTGGCAACTATAGACTGGGCAAAAAAATACAAAGGTCACGGCTGGTTGGGAATTAGATTTCAAAATGAGCCGGGAGCAGACTATAACGAAATTGTTTTACACGTTCAATTTCACGAGAATAATGCGGCACACCAGCAAATTAGTTTAGGAACTATGGGTGTTAACCTTATTTATGGCGCATTTTATTACCACGATAATCCTAAAAACTTACTTAAACATTTATTTGATCATCTTACTACCGATAAGATTGAAATTGATGCTATAAATTTCACAGGACCTGCCTTTAAAAATGTAGATAATCGTGTAATGAGTTTAGAATTGGTGAAAAACGGAATTACCGAAGCCATTATGTTTTCGCCAGATGGCAATAATGTATTGCCTGCCAGCATTCTTTATAAAAGAAACATCTTAACGCTTCGCGGAAGTTTTAGACCTGTTACCAAAGTAAATATGGCGATGTACGAAAAGTCGCTAAAGCTTTTTCTAAATGAAAAAAAGGTAGATAAAGATAAAACGGTAGTTATTTTTGAAATCACTCTGTCTAACCTTAAAGGCGAAGGAGAAATAGATGAACGGGACTTTCTAGATAGAGCAGATTTGCTAGGCTCTCTTGGACAAACGGTAATGATCTCTAACTTTCAGGAATATTATAAGGTTGTAGAATATTTTGGACAGCACACTAATGAAAGAATGGGTCTTACTATGGGTGTAAGCACTCTAAAGGATATTTTTGATGAAAGATATTATCGCCATCTAAGTGGTGGAATTTTAGAAGCTTTTGGGAAATTGTTCTTTAAAAGCCTGAAGATCTATTTATATCCTTTAAAAGATGAAGAAACTGGCGAAATTATTACCAGCGAGAATTTAAAAGTACATCCTCGCATGCAGGAGCTTTACCAGTATTTTAAAGATAATGGCCGGGTAGTAGACATTAAAGATTATGATCCAGAAACTTTGGAAATTCATTCCAGGCAGGTTCATGAATTGATTAAAGAGGGAAAAAGTGGCTGGGAATCTATGCTTCCTGAAAGCACCACGAAAATGATTAAAGAAAAATCACTTTTTAAAGGAAAAGAATAAGAATAAAAAAAGCCGTTTGAGATCAAATTCAAACGGCTTTTTCAATTTTAGCATTATTTATTTAATCTTCGTAGAAAGAGTTAGGCCAGGCATCGTTACCTGAATTCACATCTGGTAAGATCTTATTAGGATCTAATTCTACGCTTTCAATAGATTTATCTGTTCGATGCTGGTAATTCCAGGAATCACCACGCTGCCAAATCTCTACCGGAAGTGTAACTTCTTCAGAAGAACCATCTTCGTAAGTAATTTCCATTTTAACCGGCATAGGAATATCTCCGGCATTGGAAACTGAAATTATATAATTCCCTTCATATTGTCTTACGCCATCTATACCTAAGTCAATATTACTGGTACCATAGAACCATTTGCTAAAAAACCAGGATAGATTTTCTCCAGAAACATTTTCCATATGGTTAAAGAAATCTGCAGGTTGCGGGTGCTTGTAAGCCCAGGTTTCAATATAAGATTTAAAAGCATTATCAAAACGTTCTTCTCCTAAGATATACTCTCTAAGCAATAATAAGCCAATAGCAGGCTTGTAGTAAGCGATCATTCCAAGGTTTCTTAGGTTAGAAACATCTGGATAAGTATCAATTCCCTCGCGCTGCTCACTGGTGAACCAACCCGTCATATTCCTTGTTTTATTTAACCTCGCAGGATATTCACCGTCATTAAAATCTAAAGTACTGTAATAGTTGATAAAAGTATTGAAACCTTCATCCATCCAGGCATATCTTCTTTCGTTAGTTCCAACAATCATTGGGAACCAGTTGTGGCCAAATTCGTGATCTGTAACGCCCCAAAGTGAAGCTCCTTCGCTTTTCCAACTACAAAAATTTAAACCTGGATATTCCATTCCGCCTATATCTGCAGCCACATTTACGGCAACCGGGTAAGGATAAGCAAACCATTTTTCGGAATAATGTTCTACAGAAGCTTTGGAATATTCAGTAGAACGGCTCCAGGCGCCCTGGCCATCACTTTCTTTAGGATAAGCAGATTGTGCCATAGCTTTCTTTCCGCCAGGTAAATCTATTTTTGCGGCATCCCATATAAATGCTTTTGAAGAACCAAAAGCTACATCACGAGTGTTCTCCATCTTAAAATGCCAGGTAAGGGTTCCTTCCTGTTTTGCACGCAAAGACATATCGTTTACTTCTTCAGGCTTGATTAGATAAACGGTAGAGTCACTTTTAGAAGCTCTATCCATTCTTTCTCTCACCGTAGAAGATAACACCTGTCTTGGGTTCTGCAATTCTCCTGAGGATACGACAATATGGCTAGCGGGAGCCGTAATTTTAAAATCGTAGTCGCCATAATCTAAATAGAATTCACCCGCACCAAGGTAGGGCTCAATATTCCAGCCTTCTACATCATCAAAAACCGCTGCTCTTGGAAACCATTGCGCTAAAGCATAAATAGTCCCGTCCTCTACATCAAGCCTTCCCATACGGTCCATCCCATCTACAGGAATTTTATACTCAAAATTCATAGAAACAGTTGCTTCTCCCCCATTAGCAGGTATTGGGTCTTCGAAGAAAACCTGCATTCTTGTATCTGTTATTAGATAATCTGAAGAAGAACTTCTTTTTACTTTTGCTTCCAGGTTAGAAATAGTATACCCGCCATCTATATCACCGTTATAACGATTTCCCTGAATTGGAGTGGTTAAAGTTCCACGGGAATCTTCGGTAAAACGATTTTGTTCCAAATGCATCCAGATGAATTCTAATTCCTGGGGACTATTATTGGTATAAGTTAGTTCTATTTGACCTTTTATGGTGTGATCTTCATCATTCAAGGTTGCTTCAATCTTGTAATCGGTTTCATTTTGCCAGTATTCCGGGCCCGGTTTTCCTGAAGCTGCACGGTACATATTACCACTGCGATTCATAAATTCATTAAAATCTTTTTGGTTGTTTTCCACAACCTCCTGTGCTTTAACGCCGGTAGAAAATAAACCAGCAACGGCCAGGCCAAGCATAGCTCTGGATAAGTATCTCATTCTTTTAAGTTTTTATTGTAATTGGCGCTAATTTAACCAAACTGATTAAAAATTCCTGATAAAACGGAGCTTATAAATCCATAGAAATGGGAATCAGGTAGAAAATTTTGATTTACTGCTGCGATCATACATAATAATACTTCCGGCAACAGAAACGTTTAAGCTTAAAGTTGATTGAAATTTAACCAGAAAATGAGATTTTTCAATCGCCTCTTTTGAAAGTCCGTGATCTTCTGCTCCCAGTAAATAAACACAACGTCTTGGATGGGTAAAGGTTTCTAAAGCCTCAGCATTTTCAGTAAGCTCAACACCTACAAGCATGGCACCTTTTGGTAAATGCTCATAAAAATCTTCAAAAGTTTCGTAATGAAAATAAGGCATTGCTCCTACAGCTTTATGAGTATCACAAGCCTGTTTAGCATAGCGATTTCCAATAGTATAAATAAAACTTGCGCTCATATTTTGCGCTGAACGCCAAAGCACGCCTAAATTTTCCGGAGTTTTCCCGTTTTGTATTCCAATTCCAAAAAAACCCTGTTCTAAATTATCTAATTTCATAAGTGGTTCAAAAATAATAGAATTAATCTTTCTGCGGAATTCCTCCGGGATTAAACCTGATATTTATCATTTTAAAATATATGAATGGAGTTTAACTTTATAGAAAATAAGCGTCATGAAATATATACTCGTACCAACCGATTTCTCTGAATCTGCCAATAATGCTTCGGAATTTGCGATTCAAATGGCTAAATCGCTACAATTTCCCATACGTTTTTTACATAGTGTACAAACACCGGTAGAATGGTCTAAATTAAATATTCAGGACGAAAAGAAATACCCTGAAACTAAAGAACGAATAAACTCTGCAAAAGATCAATTAAAAATATGGGAGCAAAAAGCGACTGAAAAAGGAGTTGATGCAGAGCATAGCATAATTTACAACACAGGAATGGATGAACTTGTAAATTATGTTAAGCCCGAAAATTATGAATTAGTTATTATGGGAACTCACGGCGCAAAGGGATTTGAAAAAATAATGGGTTCAAATACGCAAAAACTTATTCGTCACTCAAAGGTGCCGGTAGTAGCGATAAAACATAAATTCGATTTCAATCAATTAAAGAGCATCCTAATTGCAACCGATCTAAAAGAAGAATCTCAAAAAGCGTTTAAAAAAGTCTACGGAATTTTAGAAAAGTTAAGGACTAAAGTTGAACTGGTTTATATAAATACACCATATAATTTTAGAGAGACTGACCAAATAGATGATATGGCAGCTGAATTCCTAGCCAAAACTGAAATTAAAGAATTAAAACTGCGATGTTTAAATGCCAATAATGAAGCCAGGGGAATAGGAATGGCCCTAAATAAATTATACCCAGATCTATTTACAAGCATCACTCACCAGCGTACTGGGTTTGACACCATTTTTAGCCCCAGTATTACTGAAGAAATTATTAATAATTACGAGTTGCCGGTTGTAAGTATAAACCGTGAGATTTAAACTTATAAAGCAAGGTTTTCCCTATATCATACATCTTACTGATTTTATAATTTAGATAGTTATAAATATCAGCATCATGAAATCATTAAATTCACAGGTCTTACCTGTTCGTCTCACTAGCTTGATTATCCTTTTAATAATTTTCCTTACCTCGTGTAAAAAGAAGGATGAAGATAATATAGAGAAAGAAGTTATTTCAGATACAAAGAAAGAATCGAAATTAAGTAAAAAGGAATATGAAGATCGTGGCAAGTACCTGGTAGAAATTATTGGGTGCCACGATTGCCATTCTCCCAAAAAAATGGGTGAACAAGGTCCAGAATTAATATCTGAATTGGCTTTCTCAGGTTACCAGTCTAACAAAAGTTTACCGGAGCTGAATAAAGAAACACTTAAAAACGGCTGGATTTTAATGAATCCAGATTTAACAGCCTTTATAGGTCCTTGGGGAGTTTCCTATTCATCGAATCTCACACCTCACGAGACAGGACTAGGCTCCTGGAATTTTAAACAATTTAAAAGAGCCATGGTAGAAGGAAAATACAAAGGACAGGCAGATGGCCGTTCTTTATTACCACCTATGCCATGGCAAAATTTTAAAAATATAGAGGAAGAAGACTTAAGAGCTATGTATATGTATCTTAAAAGTCTTGAACCAGTAGATAATGTAGTCCCTTCAGCCAAACCTTTAGCTAAATTATAATTAACTTAGATTTATTTTTCGGGCATAAAAAAACCCTTCACCAAATGAATGATGAAGGGTTTAAAAGAAAGGCGGTGACATACTCTCCCACAAATAGCAGTACCATCTGCGCTAACGGGCTTAACTTCTCTGTTCGGAATGGGAAGAGGTGAGCCCCGTTGCCATAACCACCTTAAGTCTTTGAGTT